>JBFLWU010000021.1:0-73937 GCA_040757625.1 Thermodesulfobacteriota bacterium
CTGCTGCTTGAAAAAGATATCGGCGATATTGCTGATGGCGCTATTATTTACTGCCGACCGGTTTGAGCGATATTATCATGACAAGGCCCAAAAGGCTGGTGAAGGCAAAGAGCCAGAAAGCCGCCCCGTAACCGGAAGTGATGTCGAAAATGTATCCCGTGAGAAATGGGCCGATGGACCCGCCCAGGGTCCCGCTGAAAGCGACGATGCCGAAAAGAACGCCATGGGAGGTTATCCCGAAATATTCGGCTACCATGGGCGAAATGGAGGTAAAAATCCCGCCGTGGGAAATCCCGTAAATCACGGCGAAAAGATACAGCATCCACAGATCCCTGGCGACCTGCAGCCATAATAGCCCGCTGATCAGCAGGATAAAACTGATCATCATGATCACCCGGCAGCCGATACGGTCAACGGCGATGCCGCAGGCAAAGCGCCCGAACATGCTGACGCCGCCGATGGTGGCAAGAACGCCGGCCGCTTTTGAGGCGGATGCCCCCAGGTCCTGGGCATGCGGGACAATATGCACCATGATGCTCAACAGGCAAAAAACAGCCGCCAGGTTGGCGATACAGATGGTCCAGAACTGCCGGGTTCGAAGCGCCTCGCCAAGAGAAAGGTCCTTTAAAGTCGAATAGAGCTTTCCTTTTGGAATTTTGTTCTCATTATCCTTCGACAAATCCATCTGCCCCGGATCGCGCCTTAAAAACTGACCGATAAATACCAGCAGCATGAGCACGGCCGCCCCCATAATCATGTAGGAATTACGCCAGCCGTAGGACGTGATAAGGAAACTCGCTATTAGGGGAACGGCAAACTGGCCGGCGCCTGTGCCGACCTTAACGATGCCGGTCATCGTCCCCCGGTTCCTGATGAACCATCGCGCCGTCGTGCTGAGGGGGATGACATCGATGGCGCTCAATCCGATGCCGACGCAGACGCCGTAAAAAAGGTAAAGCTGCCAGACGGCTGTGATCCCGGACATGAGCAGGTGGCCCAGGCCGAAAATGCACCCGCTGATCGTCATTATGATCCTCGGCCCGATCCTGTCGTTCAGACGGCCCACCAGGATGCCGAACAGGCCCATTAAGATAAAAGCCAGGGAGGAAGCGCCAGAAATCGCCGTCCGCGACCAGCCGAATTCGGCATTCAGCGGATGGAAAAAGACCCCGTAGGATACGTAATATCCGATCCCGATGGCCTGGATCGCAAAACAGGCGGCGGCAATGACGTAGCGATAACGAGAGGCGGGCTGATTCAAGATATCACCCCTATCTAATCTCCGATAGCAGAGCGGGGTATCAGGAAAAAAAGAGCCTGTCACAGCGATGACTCGTATGCAACAGGCTCACACTTTAAGTTGGCGGGAGCGACGGGACTCGAACCCGCGGCCTCCGGCGTGACAGGCCGGCGTTCTAACCAACTGAACTACACCCCCGCAATCTGAATATTCTCAATGAGGTCTGGTCTCTATCTGTCGGAAAATACCACCCGGTATTTGTGGTAGGCGGAACAGGGCTTGAACCTGTGACCCCCGGCTTGTAAGGCCGGTGCTCTCCCAGCTGAGCTACCCGCCCATCGCCGCTGAACCACCATCTGGCAGCTCATAGAGACCTGTATTGCTACCAACTTGGTATAACAAAGTCAAGCGGATTTTTTTAGTTGATCGACGGCTGCCGGGGCACTTCTTCAACGGCGATTTCTATGGGGATATCAGCCTTCTTGAAGAGACACTCCCCTTCCCCCAGGATCAAGGCATGGGTCAGTACTTCGTCCATGTGTTCCACCGGAACGATCTCCACCTGTTTGGATATCGAGACCGGAATGTCCTTTAAGTCCTTTTCGTTTTCCTTGGGGATAATGACCTTTTTGATGCCGCCGCGATGGGCCGCCAGAATTTTTTCCTTCAGTCCGCCGATGGGAAGAACGCGCCCCCGCAAGGTGATCTCGCCGGTCATGGCAATGTCGCGGTAGACCGGGCGCCGGGTAATGGCCGATACCAGTGAAGTGCACATGGAAATTCCGGCGGAAGGACCGTCTTTGGGGATGGCCCCCTCCGGTATGTGAATGTGCAGGTCGTTCTTCTTGTAAAATTTTTCATCAATGGAAAAACAGCCGGATCGCGACCGCACATAACTTAAAGCGGCCCGGGCCGACTCTTTCATCACATCCCCCAGTTTGCCGGTCACGTTAAGCTCCCCTTTGCCGGGCATCACCAGGGTTTCGACACAAAGCAGCTCTCCGCCCACCTGTGTCCAGGCAAGCCCGGTGACCATACCGATCTGGTCTTTTTCTTCGACCTGCCCGTAACGGAACCTCGGCGGGCCCAAATACTTGGGTATCGATTTGGCGGTAACCTTAAACTCATTCGTTTCCTTGTTTTTAAGAACCTCCCGGGCGATCTTGCGACAGATGGACGCGATCTCCCGTTCCAGGTTACGGACACCGGCCTCCCGGGTATAACGCTGAATGATCGTTAAAATGGCATTTTTTGAAAATTCGATATTTTTGCCTTCCAGACCGTTCACCTTGATCTGCTTGCGGACCAGGAAATCCTGGGCGATATGGTACTTTTCATACTCGGTATACCCCGGCAGCCGGATGATCTCCATGCGGTCCTGCAGCGGTAGCGGTATGTCAGGCAGGGTGTTGGCCGTTGTGACAAACAGAATGTCCGACAGGTCGTAATCCACGTCCAGGTAATGGTCGTTGAAGCTGTTGTTCTGTTCCGGATCCAACACTTCCAAAAGCGCCGCCGAAGGATCGCCCCTGAAATCCATGCTCATTTTGTCGACCTCGTCCAGACAGAACACGGGATTGTTCACCCCGGCCTTTTTCAGGGACTGGATAATCTTGCCGGGCATCGCGCCGATGTATGTGCGCCGGTGCCCACGGATTTCGGCCTCATCCCGAACACCCCCCAGGGAAAGCCGAACGAATTTCCGTCCGGTTGCCCGGGAAATGGACTTGGCCAGAGAAGTTTTTCCCACCCCCGGCGGTCCCACAAAACAGAGAATCGGCCCCCGCACTTTATTGATCAGCGACTGCACGGCCAGATATTCGAGGATGCGCTCCTTGGGTTTTTCAAGGCCGTAATGATCTTCGTTCAGGATCTTTTCGGCCGCCTCTATATCATTGCTGACTTCGCTCATCTCAAGCCAGGGCAGGCTGATTAGCCAGTCAATGTAGTTTCGCACTACGGTTGCTTCCGCCGACATGGGCGTCATCAGCTTGAGTTTTTTCAGTTCCTGTCTGACCTTTTCGGTGGCCTCTTCCGACATTTTTTTCTGACTGATCCGCTCTTCCAGCTCTTTGAGCTCGTCGCCGGCTTCGTCGTCCGCCCCCATTTCCTTCTTGATGGCCCGCATCTGTTCATTCAGATAGTACTGGCGCTGGGTCTTTTCCATCTGTTCCTTGACCCTCTCCTTGATGCGCTGGTCCATTCTGAAAATGTCGATCTCCATCTTGATCAGGGTAAGGAGAAGCGCCAGGCGTTCATTCAGCGGGACCGTCTCCAGCAAACGCTGCTTGTCTTCAATCTTAAAGGAAAACTGGGCCGCAAGCGTGTCCGCCAACTGGGAATTATCCGAAATGGTGGAAACATTCCGGACCAGGTCCTTTGAAATATTCTTGTTCAGCTTGGCATATTCATCAAAACTTTCCAGGATGGCGCGGGAAAGGGCCGCCCCTTCCGCCGCCGAAAGATCCGTTTCAATCACCGGCTCGACTTCCACCTGAAAAAACTCGCTGTTGGGGACAAACCGGACAATCCGGGCCCTTGACTTGCCTTCCACCAGGGCTTTGACCGTACCGTCCGGTAGTTTAAGAAGCTGCAGCACGCTGCCGATGGTCCCGACCAGGCTGATATCCTTTTCAGAAGGATTGTCAATCTTCGCCTTTTTCTGGGTCGCAAGAAACACGCTTTTATCGTTGTTCATCGCCTCCGCCAAAGCATTGACGGATTTGTCGCGGCCGACAAACAGCGGCGCCACCATGTGGGGGAACACCACGATATCCCTGAGCGGCAGCAAGGGAAACATCCGTCTGCCGGTTTCCGGGCCGTCGGGCTTCATGATTTTGGGTATATTAATCATTTATTTCACACTGTATTTCGTTCGGTTTTATGTTCCGGACTGAAAAAGTCCGAAAGCTTTCATCCTTTATGTTATGCCTGCTTTTTATTCTGATTTTGCGCATAGAGCAGAATCGGAGTTTCCTTGCTGAGAACGACATCTTCTCCGATCACACATTCCTTAACATCCTTTAAGGAAGGAATTTCATACATGATATCCAGCATGCAGGTTTCCAGAATTGCCCGCAGCCCCCTTGCGCCGGAGTTGCGCTTCAATGCTTCTTTGGCAATGGCCGAAAGCGCGCTGTCGGTAAATCTCAGGTTGACCCCTTCGATTTCAAACAGTTTCTTAAACTGCTTGACCAGCGCATTTTTCGGTTCCGACAGAATCCGGATCAGGGCCGCCTCGTTTAATTCTTCCAGAGTGGCGATCACCGGCAGGCGCCCCAAAAACTCCGGTATCATACCGAACTTTATCAGATCCTGGGGTTGAACCTCTTTTAAGATTTCACCGACGCTTCTCTCGCTGTGCTTGACGATTTTAGCGCCGAATCCCATGGACTTTGATCCCAGCCGGCGCTTGATGATTTCTTCAAGGCCGTTAAAGGTTCCACCGCAGATAAACAATATGTTTGACGTGTCGACCTTCACGAAATCCTGCTGGGGATGCTTGCGCCCGCCTTTGGGAGGGACACTGGCGGTGGTCCCTTCGATGATCTTCAGCAGGGCCTGCTGGACACCCTCCCCGGATACATCCCGGGTAATCGAGGGATTGTCGGACTTGCTGGCAATTTTATCGATTTCGTCTATGTAGACGATTCCCCTTTTGGCTCGCTCCACATCATAATCGGCCTTCTGCAACAGGGAAAGGATAATGTTTTCAACATCTTCCCCTACATAGCCGGCCTCGGTCAGGCTGGTGGCGTCCGCAATCGTAAAGGGCACGTTCAAAAACCTGGCAAGGGTCTGGGCCAGCAGCGTCTTGCCGCTGCCGGTGGGGCCGATCAAAAGAATATTGCTCTTCTGTAGCTCCACGTCGCCGGTGCTGACCGAAGAATCCAGCCGCTTGTAATGGTTATGAACCGCAACTGAAAGAATTTTTTTTGCCAGGTCCTGCTCAATGACATATTCGTCCAGCATCCCCTTGATTTCCTTCGGTATCAGGGCATGCTCAAATTCCCCGCCGCCTTTCTGGCTTTCCTCTTCAACAATCTCGCCGCAAAGTTGGATACACTCGTCGCAGATATAGACGGCCGGTCCGGCAATCAGCTTTTTAACTTCTTTTTGATTCTTGCCGCAAAAAGAGCAGAAAAGGTTATCGCCCTCATCACCTTTTTTAGCCATTCTTTGCCTCCGTTTTATCTATGCGTTCAAGGTCATCCCGGTTGACGATCACGTGATCGATGATGCCGTATTCCTTGGCTTCCTGGCCCGACATGAAATAATCCCTATCCGTATCTATTTGAAGCTGCCCTAAATCCTTCCCGGTATGGCGCGCCAGTATCGTATTTAGGGTGTCCTTCATCCGCAGAATCTCTTTAGCCTGGATAGCAATGTCCGAGGCCTGGCCCTGAAATCCGCCCATGGGCTGGTGGATCAGGATCCGGGCGTTGGGAAGCGAATAGCGTTTGCCTGCGGCGCCGGCCGCCAGCAATACAGCCCCCATACTGGCCGCCTGACCCAGGCAGACCGTAACGATATCCGGCTTGATGTATTGCATCGTGTCATACACCGCCAGACCGGCAGTGACAATACCGCCGGGTGAATTAATATAAAAATTGATGTCTTTATCCGGGTCTTCGGATTCCAGAAAGAGGAGTTGGGCGATCAACAGGTTGGCGACCTCGTCGTTCATGGCGGTCCCCAGAAAAATAATCCGGTCCTTGAGGAGCCTGGAATAAATATCGTAGGCGCGTTCCCCCCTGCTGCTTTGCTCGATTACAATGGGTATCAGTGGCAAAATACTCTCCTTTTCAACGTTGAATGATCAATGACATACCCGGCAATGCCGCATGTCATTTCTTACCTTTTTTATCGGTTTTTTTACCGGCTTTCTTAACCTCATCGGCCGCAGGTTCAACCTCTTCGATCTTACTACTCTCAATAATAAGTTTCATCGCCTGTTTTTCAAGTAAGGCCTGTTTGAAAAATTCAAGATTGTCCTTGTTTTGCTGATAATAGCGTTTGACATCCTCGGTTGTCTGGTTCAAACCGGCAGCCATGTCCTGGTAGGCTTTTTCCAGCGCTTCGTCGGAAAGGGACAGATTCTCCTGCTCGACGATCCGGCTCAGCACCAGATGCCGCTTGACCTGTTTGACCGCGGTCTCCTGGTATCTTTCCTTCAGTTTTTCCTGGGTCAGTCCCAGGTCCTCCATGGACACGTTGTGATAGGCAAACGAGCGCTGGGCATCGGCAATGATATTTTCAAGCTCATATTCAACCATAACCTCGGGGACTTCAAAATCCTTTTTTTCGATCAGGGCCGAAAACGCCTGCTCATTGAGCTCCTGTTCCACCCGTTTATCATAACCCTGCTTCAGATTCTCGACAATGGCGGCCTTGAGTTCGTCCAGGTTTTCATATTTGCCCAGTTTTTTGGCAAAAGCGTCGTTGACCTCCGGCAGCTCCTCTTCCCGGATCTCCTTCAAAGTCACCTGAAAATCAATTTCCTGGCCTGCCAGGTTTTTATTAAAATGATCGTCGCCGAACTTGACCTTGATTTCCTTTTCATCGCCCGGATTCATTCCCACCATCTGGTCATCCAGATCCTTGCTGATGCTGCCGGACCCGATCTTCATGGTAAAGTTCTCTGTTCGCGCGGTCTCGGCAAACGGTTTTCCCTCTTTCAAACCTTCATAATCCACCAGAACATAATCGCCGTCCTTAACCGAACGCTTTTTTTCGACTTTTTTCAGTTGGGCCAGATTTTTACGAAGCATCTGAATCTGGGTATCCACCGCCTCGTCGGTCACATGGTAAAGCGTTTTTTTAAGCGGCAGGTCTTTAAATTCGATGGCGCCTAATTCCGGCTTGACTTCAACGGTTGCGGCATACTTATAAGGGCTGTTGATATTCAGCGGCGGCGGATCGATCTGGGGGTTGCCCACGATTTTCAGGTCGTTCTCTGTAACGGCGCTCACAAAAGAGTCCTGTATCAGGCGGGAGGTCACATCCGCCTGCACATCCTTATTATAAAGGCGTTCCAGCACTCCCCGGGGAGCCTTTCCGGGGCGGAACCCTTTGATTTTTGCCGTTTTTTTAAGTTGCGCATACGCTTTTTCAATCTCCCGGGCCGCCGTTTCGGCGGGCACTTCAATGTGCAGTATCTTTTTTACGCTGCTCAGATCCTCAATCGTGACTGACATGTCATTCCTTTCTAAAACAAATTGATTTTATTATAATTTTATGGTTGTTGGTGCGAGAGGGGAGACTTGAACTCCCACTCTGTCTCCAGAGCTGGATCCTAAGTCCAGTGCGTCTACCAGTTCCGCCACTCTCGCAAGATGATTCCGGTTCAATTAGAGATTGTTTAAAATCACCGCTTGGCATATTGTAGGCGGACAAATTGTGTACGGATACTTGACTTTCTGGTAAATTCAAATAAATTTTAAAGCATGAATTGGAAAAATAATATTAAATGCCCAAAATGTCAAGCAAAAATGATGAAAGCACCTGTTATGACAGCAGGTTGCATACCATCGGGCGCGACCGTTTTCGGGATTAAAAACCGCGGTAGAGACAGGGGCCTCTACCGTGATCACGCCTGCCGGTCTGTAGGGGTGATGCTGCTTATTTTTTTCATTCTGCTTTTCGGGCATTCTCAGGGGAATGCCGAAGAAATTGATCTGAACGCTTTGCCCAAAACGGTCGTTTTAGATCCCGGGCACGGCGGGCTTGACGCCGGGGCCAAAGGGCCCGGCGGCGCCCTGGAAAAAACGGTTTGTTTGAACCTGGCCCGCAAAATCGAAGCCAACCTGAAAGATCACTTCCGGGTTATTTTAACCCGGACGGATGACTACGGGCTCGACCTCCCCGACAGAACCGCCGTGGCCAACCGCGCCGGGGCCAACCTGTTTGTGAGCCTGCACACCGGTGCCGGCTTTCTGCTCCAACAGACCGGGATGTCCGTTTTCTTTTTCAAGGAGGCACCCGGAACCGCGCCCTCAGCGGAAACCGAAGATTCAAAACCTTCTGACAGAAGCGGCGGCACCGCCCCCTGGGACAGCATTCAGTCCCGGCATCTGCAATCTAGCCAGGAACTGGCCCGGCTGTTGCACCAGTACCTGCTTAACCCGGACGGTTCCAAGCATAGCGGTGTTCAGGGCGCCCCGCTGATGGTGCTCAGGGGAGCTGACATGCCCGCCGTCCTTGTCGAACCCGGATATCTGACCAATCCGGTGGAGGAAAAACTGCTGACGGACCCGGCCTCCATGGCCCGTATCGCCGAAAAAATCAGCAATGCCATTATCGTTTTCTTAAAAAAATAGGAAGCATTCAGGACCAGCTCCAAAGATCCGGTGATCCAGGGTTCAAGGGTTGGAGGGATTCAAGCGAAACGAAAATTCTTAATTAAATCTACATCCTGGGTGAATCCATATCATCTTGCAAGAAACCTGAAAGCATGATAGGGACACCCGCATCGGGGCGTGGCGCAGCCTGGTAGCGCACCTGCTTTGGGAGCAGGGAGTCGGAGGTTCAAATCCTCTCGCCCCGACCAGCCGCTTTTACATCCCTTTCAAGAGTTGGATATTGGTCGCCGTCTGTATGTTAAGACCAATTCCGGTTCACACGGAATGACCGGCGCGGATGCAGGTCGTCTCCCAGAGCCTGTGATAGAGCCCGCCTTTCGCAAAGAGCGTTTCATGCCCCCCTTCTTCCACGACCCGGCCTTTATCCAGGACCACAATGCGGTCGGCATCCCGGATGGTGGACAGGCGATGGGCGATGATTACGGCTGTTCGTTCTTTCAGCAGGGTTTTGAGCGCCTGCTGGAGGACATATTCACTGTAGGAATCCACATTGGCGGTGGCTTCGTCCAGCAGCAGAATGGCCGGATCGGCAATCAGCGCGCGGGCCAGACTGATGAGCTGGCGCTGGCCCATGCTCAGATTCTGCCCCCGTTCCTGAAGCGGGGTATCATAACCCTGCGACAGCTTGCTGATAAAATCATGGGCCCCGACAGCCGTTGCAGCGGCGATCAGTTCCGCATCGGTGGCCTCCAGGCGGCCATAGCGCAAATTATCGCGAATCGTCCCGGAAAAGAGAATCGGGTCCTGAAGCACCAGCCCCAGATGCCGTCTATAGGAAGCTTGTGCGAGCTCCCGCACATCATAGCCGTCCACCCGGATAGACCCGCGGGTGACATCATAGAAACGGGCGATCAGGCTCACCATCGTGCTCTTGCCGGCGCCGGTCGGGCCCACCAGCGCTACGGTTTCCCGCGGCAATATCTTCAGTTCTATGTCATGCAGAACTTCAAGCCCCGGCGCATAGCCGAAAGAAACGTTCTCAAAGCGGATCTCGCCCTTGATACGCGACGGCCGGGTGCTGACGGAGCCGTCTGCGATTTCCGGTTGTTCATCGAGAAGCTCGAAGATGCGCACCCCCGAGGCCATCGCCCGCTGAAGCTGGGCATATTCCATTGTCAGGGCGCGGATCGGATCGAAAAAACGCTGGATGTAGAGCGCAAACGCGACCAGAGCGCCCACCAAAAGCGATCCCTGCAGCACCCTGGTTCCTCCGAAGACAATGATCAGGGCCGTCGCCAGCGCCATCAGCAGTTCCACCATGGGCATCATGGCCGCCGACATCCTTCCGGCCTCAAGATTGGTTTCAAGGTTGGCCCGGTTGATCCCTTCGAAGCGCTGCGCGTTCAGGTCCTCCCGGGACAGACTCTGGATCACCCGGACGCCTGAAATGTTTTCCTGAAGCGCGGCATTGACCGCGGAAATCGCCTGCCTCACACGGATAAAGCTCTTTCGGGCGGCCTGTTGCCACTGCCGGGTGAAAAAAAAGAGCACGGGCACAACCGACAGTGTGATCAGCGCCAGCTTGACATCCATCCCGAACATGGCGGAAGCGATGGCGACAAGGCTGATGAACTCCCCGGCGACCCAAAAGGCCCCGGAATCCAGAAAGTCGCCCAGCTGCCCCATGTCGTTCTGGACCCGGGACATGATGCGCCCCACCGCGTTGCGGTCGAAAAAGGCGACGCTCAGGCGCTGGATGTGATCAAAAAGCTGGCTTCGCAGATTCAACATGACGCCCTGGCCCATCGCCGCTTCCGCCCGGATCTGTGTATAATAGGAGGCCAGATTGAAAAGCCCGTTGCCGAGAAACAGCAGGATAATCAGATCAAGGCCCGTAAGATCGCCGGCAGCGATATAGCGGTCGATGGCGACGCCCGACAGATAGGGACCGGCGACGATGGTAAAGGTGTAAAGGAGCGTCGCCGCCACCGTCAGCGGCAGGGCTATCTTGTATGGCGTAAAATATTTTACCAGCCGGGAAAGCAGGCGGGCATCATAGGGTTTTCCAAAGACGATGTCGTCATCGCCGGGGTCTGCGTTCAAACGTTCCCTTCCGGGGCCGCCGGTAGGAGGATCGCGGTCCCAACCAAAGGCAGCCTCTTTCGGTTCCTGGGAAATCGAAGCAATCTCCGGGCTTTCCCAGCCTTCCTGGTACTGGAATTGCAGGTCATAGAGCCGCCGATAGAATCCGTTCCGGCCGATCAGCTCGGCAGGGGTGCCGCGCTCGACCACGCGCCCGTCTGCGAGCACCAGAATAAGGTCCGCCATCTCCACCGAGCGCAGGCGCTGGGCGATAATAAAAGCCGTTCGCCCCTTGAGCAACCCGGCAAGGGTCTGTCGGATGAAGGCCTCGGTGTGGGTGTCCACGCTGGACGTGGCATCGTCCATGATCAGGATCCGCGGATTGAGCAGCAGGGTGCGGGCAATGGCCAGTCTTTGCCTTTGGCCCCCCGACAGGGTGATGCCTCTTTCCCCGATCCGGGTCTCGTAGCCGTCGGGCAGGCTCGCGATGAATTCATGGAGCTGCGCCGTCATGGCCGCCGCCTCGATTTCAGCCGGGGAAGCATCCGGCCGGCCGTAACCGATGTTTTCCCTGATGGTGGCGGAAAACAGAAAGGTGTCCTGATGAATAATGCCGACATTTCGCCGCAGGGAAGCCAGCGACAGCTCCCTGACATCGACATCATCAATGACGATCCGGCCTGCGGTCACATCATAAAACCGGGGGATGAGGTTGGCGATGGTGGATTTGCCGCTTCCGCTGGCACCCACCAGCGCCACAATCTGGCCCGGTTTTATCTCAAAATCGACATCCTTCAGGGCGGGCGTCTGGGCGTCGTAGTTGAAGGAGACTTTTTCAAAGCGGACAAAACCCTTTGCCGATTTAAGATCCACAGCGCCAGGTTTCTCGGTGACGGGGGAGGCGCTGTCGATAATTTCGAATATGCGCTCGCCTGAGGACATCGCTCTTGAATAGAGAATGATCAGCCACCCCAGGATCCGCAGCGGCATCTGCAGCATGCCGATGTAAAGTAAAAATTGGGCCAGCTCTCCCTGGGTAAGCGTTCCGGCCGCCACCTGCCGGCCGCCGTACCACAGGATGCCCCCCATGACCAGCAACAGGGCAAAGCTCATCACCGGACTGTTGGAGGCGATCAGGTCGTTGGCCGCGATCTCCTGGCTATAGATAATCTGCGCCTGGCGACGGAATTTTAGGCTTTCGAAATCCTCCCGGGCAAACGCCCGCACCAATCTCGCCCCTACGAGATTTTCCTGCACGATACTGCCCAAGACGCCGATCCCCTGCTGAATTTCCGCCCAGAGCCGGCGAAGCTTACGGTTGACGGCGATGGTCCGGTAGGACAGGAACGGGAGAATGCTTGTAGAGAGCAGCGCCAGTTTCCAGTTTATGAAAAAGAGCACCCCGACAACCGACGCCAGCACGACCATAAAATAGACGCCCCGGAGCAGGGCGAAACCGACAAACATGCGGACCGCCTCCACATCGGAAGTGGCCCGGGACATGAGCTGACCGGTCTGGGAACGGTCGTGAAAGGTGTAGCTGAGGCGCTGCAGGCGGTCATAAATGCGATTGCGCAGGTCATAGGCCACCCGTTGGGAAAGATACTCCCCCTGGTAGATCAGCCAGTAGGAGAGCCCGCTGCGCAGAAGTCCGGCGACAAAAACGGCCAGCGCGGTGATGATAAGCGGCCTTACGCCCCGGGCGCCCAGCGCCTGGTCGATTGCCAGGCCGGTCAGCCGCGGTATTGCCAGCGCCATGCCGGCCCCGCCGAACAGGCAGGCATAAGCGCTGATAACCCGGGACCGGTATTGCCAGAACAGCGCCACGATTCTTAGAAAGAGCCGCATTGTTGGACCTTCGGTTCAAGTGTCGACGGGCCGGTCCGAATTACCGGCCGCCTGCCCCGACATACTGTTTTCTGAGTTTGACCTTTTCGATCTTGCCCGTGGGGTTTCGGGGAATTTTCCCGAAAAAAACTTTTCGCGGCCGCCGATACCTGGGTAGTGCCTCGCAGAACGTCAGTACCTCCGCTTCGGTCAGGGTCTTTCCCGGGACTGTTTCAATGACGATGCCGACGATCTCGCCCAGACGCTCGTCGGGAAACCCTATGGCGGCGGCATCCTTTACGGCGGGGTGGGTATGGATATGGTTCTCCACCTCTACCGGAAAGACTTTTTCGCCCCCGCAGTTGATCACGTCTTTCTTTCTGTCCACCAGAAAGATAAATCCGTCTTCGTCCTCCCGGGCCATGTCCCCGGTGTAGAGCCACCCGTTTTTGAGCGCACCGGCGGTAGCCGCCGGGTTCTTGTAGTACTCCCGCATGACGCCGTTGCCGCGAACCACCAGTTCTCCCACCTCTCCCCGGGGAACGTTCCGGCCCGCTGCATCGACGATCCGGGTTTCCCAGTTGAATCCGGGCCGCCCGATGGCGCCGACCTTGTGGAGGTTCTCGATGCCGAGATGAACGCAGTTCGGGCCCGTTGCCTCGCTCAGGCCGTAGGACGTATCATAGTCCATATCGGGAAAATACTTTTTCCAGCGTTTGATGAGGGCCGGCGGCACCGGCATGGCCCCGATATGCATGAGGCGCAACTGGTCCAGCTTGTAATCCTCGATGCGCATGTCGCCCCTGTCCAGCTTCACGAGGATATCCTGGACCCACGGCACCAGCAGCCAGAGGATCGTTCCCCGCTCTTCGCTCACCGCCTCGAATATCCATTCGGGAGAAACGCCCTTTAAAATCACCGCACGGCCCCCGACAATCAGGCTCCCGAACCAGTGCATCTTGGCGCCGGTATGATACAGGGGCGGGATCAGGATGAAATTATCTTCCTTTTTCTGGCCGTGATGGACATTCTCCGAGATGCAGGCGCATTCCAGGTTCCTGTGGGTCAGCAGGATGGGCTTGGGCTGCCCGGTGGTCCCGGAGGTAAAGTACAAAGCACAGGAATCATCGCCGAAAAGTTCCACCGCCGGCGGTGTTGTCGGCGCACCCGCCATCAGTTCTTGAAACGGTTCGGCAAAAACCGGGGAGTCGTTTCCGGCAAATATGAAATCCTTGACCTGAACCCGGTCCCTGATCTCCTGGATGCGCCCGGCAAACTCTTCTCCGAAGAGTACAAGCTTCGGCTCGGCCACATCAATGCAGTACTTGATGTCGGCGCCGGTAAACCGGAAATTCAGGGGCACGGCCCAGGCCCCGGTCCGGATAATTCCGAAATAGGCGCTCAGCCAGTCGATCGAATTCATCATCAGGTGGACGACCCGGTCGCCCTTGCGGATCCCTTTTTCTATCAGCCGGTTTGCAAAGCGGTTTGCGCCTTCGTCAAACTGCTTCCAGGTAATCTCCCGCCGCCGGTTTTCAGCGGGCGCCCGCTCCACCAGCGCAATGTCATCGGGATACATCCGCGCGTTTCTTGAAAGCATTTCACCGATGTGGATAAATGTGCCGGGCATGGTTTGTTCCCCTTTAAATCCATACGAAAATCCGAATCCTTAAGTCCCGGTCGGAATTCAGTGGTTCGGATTTAAAAAATTTAAACAACAGGCCCGGCATTGTGTTTTTGCCATCAGATCATTCCCTCCGGGCTTAAACCGAAGCCGGTTCCTCCGGACTCGGATTCTTGAATATCGCGCCCTTAAGGCGGCGGGCATGCTTTGCCGCAATCTCTCCTTTTATCTCAACTGGGTCGCCGAAATAGATGCAGTGGCCCGGACAGATATTATCCGCACAGGCCGGGACAAGTCCATTGTCCACCCGGTGATAACAGAGGTTGCACTTTCGGGCAACCTCCTTGTCCGGATCCATTTCCACGGCATCGTAGGGGCACGCGCCCGCGCACAGGCCGCATCCGGTGCATCTCCCGCTGTTCAGGACCACAATTCCATCGTCTCTTTTGGCGATCGCCGTTTCAGGACACGCCTGCGCGCAGGCCGGCTCATCACAGTGGCGGCACAGATCGACCCGGTACCTGAACTCCGGCTTTCCATCAACGATATGCGGGCCCTCTTCCCGCACCCTGATGAAGCGGATCCCCTCCGGGGCGTGGTTTTCCTGTTTGCAGGCCGCCTCGCAGGTCCGGCACCCCCAGCAGGATTCGTCATCGATCACCAGTTCATAGGATTTCATGGGTTTTCTCACCTCTACCGAATTCAGGGGTCAGGGAGTTTTTCACATGTTGTCAGTCCGTGCGGGGATAGCCCCCTAGAAATTCGTAATGAAACTCTCCGACTCCTCACTTAATTATCCGGCCGGATCCGGCACAACAGCGTTCGGACATGGGTGGCGCCCATGGCCGGATCGCAATGCGCATAGGCATTGCTCGTCAGGATGTTGATGTTGGATTCTTCCCAGCCGTGCCCCGGATCTTTTTGTTCCGGGAACCACCAGGCGTGTTCCGCCGATACGATTCTCGGGTCCATGCCTGCAAAGAGCCTGGCCCTTTGCCTGACCCTGCCGCGGGGGGATTCGATCACCACCCAGTCCCCTTCCTGGATGCCCTCTTTTTCGGCGGCCTGCGGATGGATCTCCACGATCGGGTCCGGGTGCAGTTCGCGCAGCCAGGGGAGCTGCCGGTTTTCCGTGTGAAAAAATCCCGGGATTCTTCTTCCGGCAATCAGGATATAGGGATATTTCTCGTAAAGCTCCGGCGTGCTGACAGGGCCTTCCGGAACCTCCCGGAACTGCGGCAGGGGATCGTACCCCCATTTTTCAAGCAGGGTGGAGTATAGTTCAAATTTCCCGGTGGGCGTGGAAAAGCCTTTTTGCCGGTACTTCTGATAGGAAACTTCCCCCCGGATATAATCCAGTTTCTTGAAATCCTGCCACGTAATTCCCATGGGTTCAAGGATGTAGTCCAGACCGCCCTCGAAGTCATCCCACCAGTGCGCTCCCTGGCCGACCCGGTGGGCCAGGGCGTTGAGCATCTCGTGGTCCGCGCGGCACTCCCCGATCTGAACGACCTTTCTTCTGGGGAAGATGTAGCCGTGGCGCTTCCAGAAGTCCGCAATGTAATCCATCTCGAGCCAGGTGGCCGCCGGAAGAACGATATCCGCAAGCTCCGCCGTCGGCGTCATGAAGAAATCCGACACGGCCATGAAGTCGACGGCATGAAGCGCCCGGTATACTTCCCTGGCGTTGCCCCGGGTCATCAGCGGATTGGAACTGATGAAAAAGAGCATTTTCACCGGATACGGTTTTTCATCCAGGATCGCATCCCAGACGCATTTGGGATTGATGATGGCGAAATTTCCGGCCAGCCTGAAACGCTCTCCTCCCAGGCGTTTCCGGGCCTGTTCTTTGGAAAGCAGGTGGTGGGCCCCGAACCGGCCCACATTGACGATCTTGGGGGGCTTGAAGAGAACCTGGCCGCCCTTTGCGTCGATGTTGCCGGTAATGCCCATTAACGCCAGAAGGACCCGGTTGTTGTCCGCGCAATTGACCTGCTGCTCGATGGCAACACCCCACTGAATGGCTGCCGGCTTGGTGGTTGCAAAAAGACGTGCCGCCGCCCGAATCTTTTCCCTTGGGACCCAGGTGATTTTTTCGACCCGCTCCAGGGGGTATTCGTTGACCCGGGCGACAAACGGCTCCCATCCGTGAACGTGGTTTTCCACAAAGTCCCGTTCATAGAGCGTTTCATCTATGATCACTTTCAGCATTCCCAGGGCAAGGGCCGTGTCCGTACCCGGCCGCAGGGGAAGCCAGATGTCGGCCCGGGCCGCGATGCGGGTCAGTCTCGGGTCCACGGCAATCAACCTGGCGCCGGCATCCAGGGCCTGGGAAAACGGTTCGCCCTTGTAGCAGTCGGGATTGCTGATCACCACGTTGTTTCCCCAGACCATGATGCATCTGGGGTTGTTTTCATAATCCACGATGGGGTTGGTGCCGCAGGTGATGATCGTGGTGGCGATCCGGGGACCGTAGCAGAAATGACCGGCGGTAAGAACGTTCGGGGTGCCCAGAAGATTGGCAAAACGATAGATCACCGCTTCGTTTTCCCGCCCCGTACCGTAGCCCGGCACAATCGATTCCGCCCCGAAGCGTTCCTTGTAAAAGAGCATTTTTTCGGCAATGGCGCCCAGGGCCGCGTCCCAGGAAATGCGCTCCCACCGGCCGCTCCCCTTGGGTCCGATCCGGCGCACCGGATGGGTCAACCGGTCCGGATGATAGACCAACTGCGCGGCCCCGATTCCCTTTGCGCACAGGGTGCCGTGGTTGATCGGACAGTCAGGATCGCCGGCGATCTTTTCGATCCTGCCGTTTTTGAGATAGACCCGGACGCCGCAGCCGCCGTGACACATCCGACAATGGCTCTTTACGACCCTGTCGTAGCCGTAGACCTCCATTTCTCTTTCCACGTTTGCATAAACGAATGGCGGCATGTTTATCTCCGTTCAAGCAGCGGCTCGGGCTGTCCGATTCACAGCTTTGCCGCCGGATTCCTGAAGCTGCAGGGCATCATGGCGGCGCATTTGCCGCAGACATGGGTCGACTCCGGCAGATCCGAAAAGTCGCTCAGCGTGCGCCGGTTCTCCTTCAGCCGGTCCCAGCAGCACCGGCGGTCAAAATCGTCTGCCTTCAGGGCCTGAACCGGACAGGCCGCCATGCAGTTTCCGCATTTCTGTCCGGCCTTGAGCAGGCAGGCTTCCCCGGTCTCAATCAGGGGGTGATCGCCCAGTTCAGCCTCGGTAACGAGACTTCCGAGCCGACCGGTGCATCCCGCCGGCGTAATCAGCATGCAGTGGGTGCCGAAGCGGCCCAGGCCGGCCAGGTATCCCAGGTGCTTGTGCGACCAGCGTGCCATGAGCGCGGCTTCGTCAAAATTATGGGTGGCCGGCGTAAGACCGGACTTAAAGCCGCTTTTGGCAAGCATCTCCCCCAGGGCGGCGGTCAACCGGCCGATCAGGTCATTGGTCTGAACATAGGCCAGGCCCCAGTTCCGGCAGGGCCGGTCCCCCGCCCGATTTTCCCTGACCAGGTCCTTCCTGAACGGGATGAAAAAAGCCACCACCGACCTTGCGGTCGGCAGGAGATCTCTCGGATGCAGGTGCTCGCGATAGGCGATGACCGGAAGCTGCTCGAACCGCCGGTCGATTACAGCGGACACCAGAAGCGGCCGCCGCCACCACCCGCGGTCGCCCATCCGCTCAGGTTCTGCCGCAACAAAACGTTCGGCGGCGCCCCGCAATGTCTCGATGGTAATCTTTTTTTCCATAAAGCCCTTCCTGTCCTTCAACGATGTGTTTCGGCCGGACCGCTCACTTCGGCAGTCAAAACCGAAAAGTCATAACGCCGAAATACTGCCAGCCTTCCACCTCGATCTTGCCGGCGGCATCATTAAAACTCAGGCCGGTCCGGGTCGCCCGCGCCCCGGCACCCAGCATGAAATTTTCTGTAAAAACGAAATCGATTCCGCCCCGCCCGTATACACCCGCGCTGAAACCGGATTCGGATTTTGTTTCAACCTGGGCTGTGGCGGGGTCCGTTTCTTCGGTTTCGCGCTGGCCATAGATCAGCAATGGGCCGGCGCCTACATACAGTCTCAACCATTTGATGGGGCGGATGCTCCCATATGCCCCAAAATAATAGTCGAAAAGAAACTGATTGATGTCCACTGAAACGGCAAGGGATCCGCCCCCTCCGCCGCCTGAAACGGAAACGTCACGGGTTTCACTTTTCCAGTTCAACAGCAGCCCGGTTTCGATGCCGGCCTGTGCCAGATTGCCGCCAAAAAAAGATTGTTGTGCGCCGGCACCAAACAATGTGATGGTATAATCCCCGCCGCTGACTTGCGGATCGTCATTGGAAATAACCATTTCGCCCACCATCAACTGAAGCGTCAGCGGTTGTTCCGCTTCTTCGGCAGACACATCTGCCGGGGTCAACGCAAGGACAACTACAGAAGCAAGCAGCATTAAATTTTTACGCCCCGGACTTATTAAGGTCATTGCAGCATTCATATGAATAAGATTTCCCCCATGTATCTGACCGGACCCGCCGTATAATGGCATCAATGGTTGATATTTTGAATCCGGTTTAAAAACAACATTATTATTGGAAGTCATTTCAAAAACCCATATGCGGTCTGAATGTCCCGCCATTGGCATGCGGCCCTGCTGAGTCTGGTATAGATGCATCGCCCCGTCGTTCTCAGGCCGGTTCCGAGGTATTGAAACGACTTCTCTCCAGAGATGTTGCACCTGCTGCCGTTATTGTGATAAAGGCAAACCCACGCAAAGGATAACAAGATGAACATTATTATTTTCATTATTGTACTGGTTGCAGCAGTAATTCTGTGGCTGGTGTTTTCTAAAAAAAGAGACACTGAAAAAGCCGTTACCTATGAGTGCCCCCACTGCGGGGAACACCATTGCGACTGCTATCGAAAGGATGAGATCAGGCAGCCAGACAAGGATTAGAACTCGTTGCAAAACCCCATCTGAGACCTGCCATCTGCGATGTCCCCCTATTGGCGGGATGCGTTGCTCTCCGGCCTGATCCGAGGTTTTGAAATGACTTCTATCCATTGGCTGTGCTCCTTCGTTTGCTGTTTGCCTATTCATCAATCAGCGTGCCCGGGCGCACAATATCATCCCCGAACCGGTCCTGCAGCGAATCCAGGGCGGTGTTTAAATCCTTTCTTTTTCGATCCGATGCGATGCGGGTGAACAGGTCCAGCTGTTCTTCGCCGCCGCGCCTGCTGAGCTGTGAGACCGAGACCCCCAGCAGCCTGACGGGTTTTTTGCCTGTTTCGGTTTTCTTCAGCAGCTCAGAGGCTGTTTTATAGATGACGGCACCATCATTTGTTAATTTACTCAGCGTTGCAGAGCGGGTAACCAGAACAAAATCGCTGTACTTCACTTTCAAGGTGACGGTTCTGCCGGCCGTGCTCTCATGCCGCAACCGGCGGGCCACCTTGCCTGCAAGGGACAAGATCTCCTTTCTGGCCAGATCCGGATCGAGTATATCCTCGCCAAAAGTCTCTTCATTTCCGATGGACTTTGCCTCCTGATGGGTGACGACCTCTCTGTCATCGATCCCCATGGACAGTTCATGCATCCTGGGGCCGTATTTACCGAATTTTTTTTCAAGGACCTCAACCGGAAACCGGTGCAAATCCCCGAAGGTGTGAATCCCGAGCAGTGCCAGGGCCTCCTGCGTCACCTTGCCGACCCCCCACATTTTACCAATGGGAAGCGGATCCAGAAATTCCCTGACCCTGTCGGGTGCGACCACCGTCAACCCGTCAGGCTTATTAATATCCGAGGCAATCTTGGCGACGAATTTAGAAGGCGCCACGCCGGCCGAAACGGTCAGCCCGGTCTCTTCCCGGACCATTTGCTTGATCTTTTTCGCAATGTCCACCGGGCTGCCGAAAAGGCGGGTGGACCCGGTCACATCCAGAAAGGCCTCATCGATGGACAAGGGCTCCACTAGGGGAGTAAAGCGCTGAAAAATCTCAAATACCTGGTCGGAGATTTCCGCATATCTTTCCATTCTGACCGGCAGAAATACGCCGTGGGGACACAGGTGCACGGCTGTAACCATGGGTTGGGCCGAATGGACGCCGAATTTGCGCGCTTCATAAGAAGCCGATGATACCACCCCCCGTTCCCTGGTGCCGCCCACGATCACCGCCTTTCCCTTTAAGGCGGGATTATCCAGCACTTCAACCGCCGGATAAAAAGCATCCATGTCCAAGTGGATAATCGACTTATGTTTCAGATCATTTGCCATGATTTTTATATATCGAGATATTCGATAATGTGTTGAACCTGTCGGCGGGTTGTTCCGGCGCCCACAACTATCGCACGGGCGACATCCCTGTATTTCAGAAACTTACGGCGATTCGTGAGGATGATGCGTTTTTCATTGTTTGAAATTTCAACAATTTCTCCATCGGACAGGGCCGGATCGCAAATCACATCGAACCCCAGCAGCCTCATGGCTTTCGCTATCCCATCCAAATTATTATCGGCAATGAATCGGATTTCCCGGAGGGGGATTTTTCTCAGCCGGGTTATGTGTTTTATATTGAGGGATTCAAAAACCGGATAGACGCTGAGCCGGTCACCTTCCTGCAGAATATGTCCGAAGCCTACCGACCGGCCGTTTGCAAGGACCAAATCAATTTCCGAATGGGGTATCCCGAGAACTTCAAGCATGTGTTTGACGGATCGCCTGCCTTCGAATGCCACTTCAAAGTCCTTCTTGCGCCGATCTTTGGGCAGATAGGCATTGAGTTCCTCATAAAAGCGAAATGTTGCTTTTGGCATGGCCGTCTATTTGTCCCAACCCCTATCCGCTGATTACACCCATTCTTCAATACCGTGACTTTCAAACATTTCTGTTCCGCCCCACCGGCAGCAACAACAGCGGCTGTTCATCGGGCGCAAGGCTCATCATGCGTTTGACGTCATGATCATCGAAAGCCCCTATAACCACTGAGCCCAGGCCCAAAGAAACCGCCTGCAAACAGGCGTTTTGAACGGCGTGTCCGGCTTCCATGAAAACATACTGAATGCCGCGCCTGCCGTAACTTCCGGTAACCCGCTCAAAGACCGCGCAAAATATTATGACCGCGGGAGCGCTGAGGATCGAGCCCTGGCTTAGACCGGCCCGGAACAGCTCCAACCGCTTGTCTCCCGCAATCGTCATCACGATCGCGTGGCGACGGGGGTCGTATCGGTAAATACCGCTGTCGACCTCCGGTACGTTGCCGGCGGCAAGGAACACCTCGAGGGGATAGAGTGCGCCGGCCGAGGGGGCGGTTCGATACCGGCTTGAGCCGGTCAGACCCTGTGCTGACCACAACAGCTGCGAAATCTCCGATACGGTCAAGGGATCGGATGGATAGTCCCTAACGGACCTTCGTCTCAGCAAAGCCTGTTCGACGGACACCTTGCCGTCATGGCGGGGCTGCGGCAGTTTGATATGTATATTCATCTTCAAAACCCAGGGGCATGTCATTTATGGCCTGAAATCCTCGGACTGTTTCAGGACCTTCAACTTGATCCGGATTGAATGATAACGCATTTTAGCACAATCAATTAGGAAAAACCACGCCGTATCCGGTTTATACCGTATGGATACCGCCAGGACCCAGAACCGCATTGCGGGGGGGGACAGTCCTCTTCAACCGGATCGAAAATTAAAATTGACAGGGCGGACCGTCTTTGGTAATTGGATTCGGTCCATTTCTTTCAGATGAACTTGTCATCTTCACGCGGGCATCCGAATCCCGTGATGCCTCTGTCCCACATGTTGGGATCGTTTCAGGATTTACATTTTAAATTGAACAAAACGCTTGACAAGTAAAAATGCTTTTTCTAAATTGTCGACAGTTGACAGTCGTCAATTTTTCCTTGTATTACCCGTCTTACATACGACAAGCGCATCCAATTTATATTTAGGCAATTCCTTCCGGATGTTCTTCGGGGTTTTCCCGGAGGAATGATTTCTTACCGGACCGGTAGAATTTTTACGGGTCCTCCCCCAGAAGTGGGGGATTTATAATCAATTTAACAAAGGAGGGGTCGAAATGAAAAAATTGGGCATTTTGTTTATGGCAGGTATTATTTCCCTGACGTTCCTGAGCGGCTTGTCTTTCGGGGCCTATCCCACCAAGCCGGTTGTTCTGGTAACGCATTCAAGTGCGGGAGCCGGCGGGGACATCTTCCTGCGCAACCTGGCAAAACACCTGGAACCCTATGCAAAATCTCCCATGGTGGTTGAAAACCGGGCCGGCGGCGGGGGCGCCATCGCCCTGAACTACGTCGCCACAGCCCGACCGGACGGCTATATTCTGCTGGGGGTCACGCCGACCTACCTGCAAACCCATCTGATTGGAAAAACCGCCCGCTCCTATAAAGACACCACTGCTGTCGCGCGTGTTTTTATCGATCCAATGGTCCTCTACGTCCGGGAGGAAAGCCCTTATAAGACAGCCAAGGAACTGATTGATTTTGCAAAGAAAAACCCCGGAAAACAGCGATGGGGATGTGCCACCCCGGGATCGGTCGAGCACATGATCGCCCATCAGATCCAGAAAGTGGCCAATGTTAATGTCGTCCCCGTGACCTTTGAGGGGGGCGGCGATCTGCTGGTGGCGGTACTCGGCGGGCATGTTGACTTAGGACTGGGTGAACCGGGCGAAGTCATGGGGCAGGTCGAAGCCAAAAAGGTCCGAATTCTGGCCAACTTCACCGGCGGAAGGCTTGATAAGCTACCGGACGTCCCCACAATGAAGGAATTGGGTTACGACGTAGTGGTGGAAAAATTCCGGGGAATCGTCGGGCCCAAAAACCTTCCTGCTGAAGTGCTGGCTTACTGGGAAGATATGATCCAGAAAGTCCTGAAAGACCCGAAGTATAAGGAATACTACGAATCGGTCAACCTGATGCCGTCTTTCCTGGGATCTAAAGCCTATACTGAAAACGTTGAACAGGAAAATACAAAGTTGACCGAATATCTGAAATCCATCGGTCTCCTCAAAAAAGCAGAGGAAAAGAAATAATTTTCAGCAGCGTGCATCCTGAGGGGACGGAAAAATTTTCCCGCCCCCTCAGGTTTAATGAAGGAGAAAAAAGTGAAAAAAAGCGATGCGGTTATCGGATTCATCCTTTTGGCATTAGCACTGTTTTATTACCTTTCCACCCGAGACCTGCCGCCGCCTAGCGTAACTGAAAAATTGGGGGCTAGTTTTTTTCCGATACTGTTGACCATTACATTGGCCGTCCTTTCCGTATTGCTGCTTGCAGGCAGCTTTTTCTCTCGGGACAGTTCGGATGAAAAGGCCGCCGTTGCCGGCGGGGAACGCCTTGAAGAAGACGCCTTCAGCTCGGAAGCGATTTCTTATCCGACCCTTTTGGGAACGATGGGCCTTTCCATTCTGTATGTGGCCTTGCTGAACGTCACCGGCTATCTGGCCACAACCCCCGTGTTCATCATCGCATTGGTCCGGCTCTTGGGCATGAGGCAATGGATTAAAAATATAGCCCTTTCAATCATTCTAACTGCTGCGCTCTATCTATTGTTCGGCAAAGCGCTGGGCGTTCCTTTGCCCGCCGGCATTTTTCAATACATGTGGGAGTAAATATCATGATTCAGAATTTTATTATCGGAGCTGACGTCGTTTTCCAGCCGGCATGTCTATTGTTCCTGCTTTTCGGCGTTTTTTGGGGAATTCTGGGCGGTGCCCTTCCGGGAATTACCGGCTCCATCGCCATGGCCCTTTTGCTTCCCCTGACCTTCAGCATGAAACCGTCAGTTGCCTTTATGATGCTGGCAGGCGTCTATATCGGCGCCATGTACGGCAGTTCCATCACGGCCATCCTGATCAAGACTCCCGGGGCGCCGGCATCGGCCCCCACCGTCATAGACGGATATGAAGCCCATCGGCAGGGCAGAAGCGGGGTGGCCCTGGCCATTTCCCTGGTTACAGGCACCGTCGGCGGGCTTTTCAGCGTCTTTGTCCTGATGGGGCTGGCAATCCCATTGGCCACGATTGCGCTGGCCTTCGGCCCTCCCGAATATTTCGGATTGACCCTGTTCGGGCTGGCCATCATCTCGAGCCTGGCCGGCAAAAGCATTGTCAAGGGGCTGATCTCGGGCGTACTGGGACTGATGCTGTCCACCATCGGAATGGACCCTTTCTCGGGCGTTCCCCGTTTTACCTATGGTTCTGAAGAACTATTGGGCGGGATCGACCTGATCGCCGCTATGATCGGTCTCTTTGCCGTTTCCGAAGTCTTCATCCAGGCGGGCGAAATCGGCGAATGGGAGAAAATAAAGGAAAAATTTTCTTCCAAATTCTGCTCATGGGCGGAACTCTTTTCGACTACCCGGGCGACCATCATCGGAACGGTTCTCGGCACAATTGTCGGCATCATGCCGGGAGCCGGCGGCACCATCGGCGGATTTATCGCCTATAATGAGGCCAAACGCTGGTCGAAGCATCCGGAACAATTCGGGAAGGGATCGCTGGAGGGCATAGCCGCCCCCGAGTCCGCCAACAACGCCGTCACCGGCGGGGCCATGGTGCCGCTGCTGGCTTTCGGGATCCCCGGATCCAATGCGGCCGCCATCATGCTGGGCGCCCTGATGCTGCATGGACTGCGTCCCGGTCCCCTGCTGTTCCAGAACAATCCGGATATCGTATACGGCTTGTTTGTGGGTATGCTCGTCGCCAATGTTTTCATGCTGATTATGGGATTCATATTGATCAAACCCTGCATCTATATCGTCAACATATCTAAACCGGCGCTGCTGGCCGCGATCATGTCACTGGTGATCATCGGAACTTATGCCATCAACAACAACCTCAACGACGTGTGGGTGGCACTGATTACCGGTGTTCTGGGATACCTGATGCGCAAGTACGACTTCTCGCCGTCGGCCATGATTTTGGCGCTGATTTTGGGTTTTATGGTGGAAACTTCGCTGCGTCGCTCCCTGGTTCTCTCTTACGGCGATTTTTCCTGTTTTTACACCCGGCCGATCACGCTCGCATTGATTCTGCTGGCCATTATTACCCTGACGCTTCCGATTGTTCGGGCGATCAGGGAATCAAAAAAGAAAGCCTGACGGCAACTGTTCGGCTGACTCCGGGATCGACGGTTTCCGGGTTGAAATGAACTGAAATGGATCATATGTTTTTTATATCCGATACCCGTCAATCAAAAGTGAATAGACCTTGACAGGAAGAGCGGCATTTTGTTCTGTTCTGTCGACAGTTGACGGCCTTCAGTTTTTTAAAAGGTTACCATGAGCCCATTCGACACCCGAAAGATCAAAGAGGTTCAGTCCCAGTCACTGACCAATGTAATTTACGATCAGCTCGAGGAAATGATTCTATCCGGCAAGTTAAAACCGGGCGAAAGAATCAATGAAAGCCAGCTCTCGAGTGAGCTGGGAATCAGCCGGGCGCCGATTCGTGAAGCCTGCCGCCAGCTTGAAAAAAGAGGGATTGTCGAAGTCAAGGCCCGCAGGGGATCATTCGTATATGAAATCGATGTGAACGAGGTTATCGAACTCTATGATATCCGTGCCGCCATCGATGCCCTGGCGGCTGAAAAAGCCGCCGTGCAGAGAACCCGCAAGGAGCTGAATGGTCTCAAGGTCTTTCTCAATAATATGGCGGAAGCGATAGCGGCGGGTGATTTTCAGAACTATTTTAAGTCCAATATCGATTTTCATATCGGGATTGTCCGCATTTCCCGGAACAACAACCTGTTTTCGTTGATTGAGGGCGTCTACAATAAAGCTTCTTTGTGCAGAAAGACAAACCTCTCTTTTCAGAAACGGGTGGCGATATCTTATGGCCAGCACAAAGAAATCCTGGATGCGATTGAGGCCCGAAACCCGGATGAGGCTTCCCGGCTGATGAAACATCATGTTCTGGATGCAAAAAATGTCCTGCTCGCTTCGCTGGCCGAAACGGAAAGGGGTGCAAAATGAACGGCATGGATGCAGCATTGAATAAACTCAATGAATTGCGGGAGAAAGCCTCCCAGGGAGGAGGAAAAGAACGGATCGCAAAACTTAAGGAAAAAGGCTATTTGACGTGCGAAGAACGGATAGCTCTGATGGTGGACCCGGGCACCTTCCTGGAACTGCATCCCTTTGCAGGCCCGCAGCCGGCGGAATTTGGGCCGAATCCTCCCTATATTCCGCGAGATGGAGTTGTCACCGGATTCGGAAAAGTCGACGGCAGAACCGTCGGCCTGTATGCCCACGATAAAACCGTTCAGGGGGGGTCCCTTGGAAACGTCCATGCCGCCAAGATCGTAAATGTGATCCGCAAATGCTGTGAATTGAGAGTCCCTCTGATCGCTCTGCAGGATTCGGTGGGTGCGCGTATTCAGGAAGGGAACAAAAATATCGGCTTCGACTCGATTTTTTTTGCATTAACGCAGGCCTCCGGAGTTATTCCGACAATTTCCGCCATTCTGGGGACCTGCGCCGGTGGAATCGCCTATAGTTCGGCACTGATGGATTTTGTCATCATGGTAAAAGCCAAGAGCCAGCTGTTTATTACCGGCCCCCTGGTAATCAAGTCCGTCACAAATGAAGAGGTCTCTGAAGAAGACCTTGGCGGCGCCAGGGTGCATTCGGAAAAAAGCGGCGTTTGCGACATCGTTGTAAAAGATGAGCAGGAGGCCATCGGGACAATCAAGACCTTGCTTTCTTTTTTACCGGACAACTTTCAGGCCCCGACCCCCCGGCGCAATCCGGCCGATGATCCCGATAGGCGGGACGAGGCGTTGCTGTCACTTGTCCCCGCCGATCCTAAAAAGTACTATGACATGAAAAAAGTTCTGCGATGCGTTTTAGACGACGGCGATTTTTTTGAAATCAAGCACCGCTTTGCCAGAAACATTCTCACCGGATTTGGGCGGATGGACGGCCGCAGCGTCGGAATCATCGCGAACCAGCCGTCTTATCTGGGGGGATCCCTGGATGTGGATGCATCCGATAAGGCCTCGCGCTTCATACGTTTCTGCGATGCCTTCAATATCCCGGTCATTACCCTGGTGGATGTACCCGGATATCTTCCGGGCGTCGGCCAGGAAACCAAAGGAATCATCCGGCACGGTGCCAAAATGCTGTTTGCTTACGCGGAAGCGACGGTTCCGAAAATCACGGTCATTGTGCGCAAGGATTACGGCGGCGGGAAACAGGCCATGTGCAGTAAACCCATGGGCACGGATCTCGTTTTGGCCTGGCCGATCGCGGAACTGGCGGTAATGGGGGCCGAGGGCGCTGTCAACGTCATCTGCCGGCAGCAGATTGCCGCATCCCCGGACCCCGACGAAACCCGCCGGGTATTAATTGAAGAATACCGGCAGATTTTCGACGGACCTTACGAGTCGGCCCGGAAGATGTATGTCGACGACGTCATCGACCCGCGGGATACGCGCCCGAAAATTATTAAAGCGCTCGCATTGCTGGAAAATAAGAAAACGGCCCGGGTGGAGCGCAAACATGCTAATATGCCCGTTTGAAAAAACAATTCAACAACGACAGCTCCCCGGCTGAGCCGGGGGATATGACCCAGGAGGAAAAGATATGAGCTTGCCGCTGGAAGGAGTCCGGGTGATCGATCTCACCCATGTCATGGCAGGACCTTACTGCACCCAGATTCTGGGTGACCTCGGTGCCGAGGTAATCAAAATCGAACGCCCGGAAATCGGAGATCAGACTCGCCGAATGCCGCCGCACTTCATCGGCGAAAAGAAAATGAGCGCCTATTTCCTGTCGTTGAACCGGAACAAGAAAAGCCTTACCCTTGATTTAAAATCACCGGAAGGAAAAGAGATCTTTTTAAAACTGGTCAAAAAAGCCGACGTGGTTGTCAACAACTTTGTTCCCGGAACCATGGAAAAACTGGGACTGGATTACGAAACCCTGAAAGGGATCAACCGGGGAATCGTATGGGCCTCCATCACCGGCTACGGCCAGGACGGCCCTTACCGGAACCGGCCCGCCTACGACATCATCATTCAGGCCATCGGGGGTGTCATGAGCTATACCGGAGAGCCGGACGGCCCGCCCGTTCGCTGCGGGATTCCTTTCGGGGATCTGGGTGCCGCAGTTCAGGCGGTTTCGGGAATTCTGGCGGCACTTGTTTCAAAAGCCAGGACCGGGGAGGGACGCAAAGTCGACATTTCCATGCTGGACGTCATGATCGCCCTGCATACCTACCGTGCGAAATACTATTTCGTGTCGGGCGAAGTGCCCAAGCCGGTCGGAACCGCCCATGTGAGCAGTGTCCCCTTGCGGGCCTACCGAACCAAAGATTCCTATATCGTCATTGAAGCTTTTATGGAACATTTCTGGAAAAATCTTTGCGAGGTCCTGGACGTGGCGCATCTTGCCGACGATCCCCGTTTCAACTCCCGCCCCAACCGCCTGGCCAACCGGGAAGAACTGGATCGACTGCTTGAAGCGGCGTTTCTCAAAAAGACCACGGATGAATGGCAGGCCTTGTTCGATATCACGGAAGTCCCCTCCGGTCCGATCAACACCCTGGACAAGGCGCTCAGCGATCCCCAGGTCGCTTTTCGGAACATGGTGATAGAGATAGACTCCCCCCATACCGGAAAACTCAAAGATGTCGGAAACCCGATCAAGATTTCCGGGGTCGACAAACCGGTTTACAATCCCCCCCCGCTCCTGGGCGAACACTCCGGGCTTGTCCTTTCCGAACTTCTGGGCTATTCGGAGAGCGCGATTGCCGCCCTGCGGGAGAAAAAGGTGATCTGAAAAGGAATAATCTTATGTCAACCTATTGTATCGGCATATTAAAAGGCGATGACATCGGCCTTGAAATCGTTCCGGTTGCCGTCCAGGTGCTTAAATCCGCTGTTAAAAAGCATCCGGATGTCGCAATCGACTGGATAGACCTCCCGGTCGGCATGCCGTCCTATTTTGAAAACGGCGAGACACTGCCCCAAAAAACCCTGGATGCGCTGTATAAACTGGACGGCTGGATCCTGGGCCCCATCGGGCACATGGCCTATCCGAAAAAGGATCCCAAGGCCGTCAACCCCCATCCGATTTTACGGCGGCAGTTCGATCTGATCAGCAACATCCGCCCGGCAAAGTCATATCCCACCGTCCCGTCCCTTCATCAGGATGTCGACATCGTGATCGTTCGCGAAAACAATGAAGGCTTTCAGCCTGATCGGAATATGTTCATGGGCAAGGCCGAATTTATGCCGAATCCGGACATGGCGCTCTCCCTTCGCGTCATCACCAGAAAAAATTCCGAATTTGTGGCCCGCACGGCTTTTGAACTGGCGACCCAGCGCGGCAAGCAGAAAAAAGTGACCGCTATTCACAAAAATACGGTTTTTAAGCTGGGCTGCGGTCTGTTCGTCGACACCTGCAGCGATGTCGCCAAAGCTTATCCCGGCATCGCTTTTGAAACGCGCGTGGTGGACACCTTCGCCATGAACATGGTCATGAAGCCCCAGAACTTTGACGTGGTGGTTACCACCAACATGTTCGGCGACATCCTCTCCGATGAGGCGGCCGGTCTGGTGGGGGGGCTGGGAATGGCGCCCGGGTTGTGTGTGGGGCCCACCTACGCCATGGCCCAGGCCACCCATGGTTCTGCGCCGGACATCGCCGGAAAACACATTGCCAATCCCTATGCCATGATCATGTCCGCCCAGATGCTGCTGCTGTGGCTGGCTGAAAAAAAACAGGATGCCGCCGCTATTCAGGCCGCCCGGGATATCGAAGGGGCCATGGCGGCCGTGCTCTCGCAAATGCAAAGCGTCACCCCTGATTTGGGCGGAACCGCAACGACCGAAGAAATGGGGGAAGCCGTCTGCCGGGCACTGCTATAACGTCCGAACCGGTGTGCCTTTTCGCCAGGCGGCGACATTTTCAACGGCCTGGCTAAAATAGGTCTTGAAATTTTCCGCTGTGACGTACCCGATATGCGGGGTGATCAGCACATTGGGCAGGGAAAGCAGCGGATGACCGGGCGGCAGCGGTTCCGTCTCGAACACATCCAGTCCGGCCCCGGCAATGCGGCCGCTGCGAAGCGCTTCAACCAGCTCTTTTTCCTGAATGATCGGTCCGCGCGATGTGTTGATAATATAAGCCGAAGGTTTCATCAGCCCGATTTCCGGGGCCCCGATCAATCCCCTGGTCCGCTCGCTTAACACCAGATGAACAGAGAGGACGTCCGCCGTTTTAAATAACTCATCCTTTTCCACTCGAACCGCACCCGCGGCGGCTGCCCGTTCCGCGGTCAGGTTTTGGCTCCAGGCGACGACCCTCATGTTAAACGCCGCCCCGACCTTCGCCACCAGCGTCCCGACATGGCCGAGGCCCAACAATCCCAGAACCTTGCCGTCAAGCGATATCCCGATCCCTTCCCCCCATCGACCGTTTCGCGTTGATCGGTCCAGCTGCGGAATTTTTCTGAACAGGGACAATATCAGGCCCCAGGTGAGTTCCGCCGGGGGCTTTTTGGAAGAGTGCGTCCCGGAAACGACAATGCCTTTCGCTTTACAGGCGGCCGTGTCTATGGCGCTGTTTTTGGGCCCGGTTGTAACCAGCAGCTTTAAATTCGGCAGTTTTTCGATGAGGCTGCGGGGAAAAGGCGTGCGCTCCCGCATGACAACGAGAATATCATAAGGAAAGAAACGCTTGACCAGATCATCTTCCTTTTCAAGGTGATCCCGGTAGCTATCCGTTTGAATTTCAGGTCCGAGGCTGCCCCAATCCCCAAACTTTAAGGCGGTTCCTTCATAATCGTCCAGTATGGCGAGTCGCATGATCGCATCCCCTTTCAATGAGTGAAGTTTTTTTATTCTATCAGTCATCTAAAAATTGTCCTCTATGATGAGAAGTCGGTGCGTATGATTACAAATGTCTGGGGAGTGAGCCGTCGTCACTTCACCGTTTGCCGGCGGTCCGGCCTGGGACAGCCCCCTCGCCCCGTGGGAGCGTCACCATCTTATCGAATCGATTTAACCTTACCAGATTTGCTGAAATGAATCGAGCAGGTTTTCACCATGACTATTATTGCGGCGCGAAGAAGCCCGATTCAACGCTCATCTTCTCGACCGTACCAGACGACCTTGGGGATGTAGATTTCGGTTGCGGGCGGAAGGGTGTCTCTGCTGACGCTGAAGGTGTTCGATTCCAGAAAGCGTACCGGATAGGAGCCGTCCAGAAATCTTTGCAGCAGAGCGGTGCGATTGTAATAATGCATCGGGATCACAATCCTGGGCTTGAGCTGCTCAACCACCTTTTTGGCGGTTTCCGGTCCAATGGTGACCGACCAGCCGATGGGAACCAGCAGGATGTCCACATGGCCGATCAGATCCAGCTGGTCTTCATTAAAAGGCTCGCCGATGTCACCGGTATGGCAGACGCACATGCCGTCCATTTCATAGACGAACGAGGCGCCCTTGACAAATTCGTGCGGGGCCCTGGTATGGATGGGAACGTTGTAAATCAGGACATCGCGAAATGTGGTGTTGACCGATTGCCACGCGTCTTCCCATGACTTTACCCCCCACAAAACCAGCGGCTCGCCTTTTACCAGGTCGACATTGTTGTGATTGCCGCTGTCTCTGCCCACCGTCACCACATGCGGCCATACTTCCGGTATGGTATAGCCGACATGTCTGCTGAAAGGATCGGTTGCAATTCGGGTTCCGGAACTGGTGATAAACTGAAAAAATGCGTGGCCGAACCAGGAAATCTCGACGAAACCGGATGAAACCGCTGCCGGAACGACAACCGGATGGATATAAGGATCTGCCCACAAGACCAGATTCGGATTGCGGCAGGCCGCTTCTGCACCTGCCGCCGGGAACAAACAGCAACAATAGTGCAGCGTCAGCAGAATCAGGACGATCGTATTTTTTTTCACGTCAAGCATCCATGCCAATTTTTAAAAGCTCTCGGCAGCAAGACTTGTCGACGATTCCGCCGGCCGTGGGCTCTGGACCAAACAGCTCAAATCGAGCTGCGACAGTCGCGACCGGAGATAGACCGGTAGGGCACTCGCTGTTTTGGTTCAAAAACTATTTGTCCGCGATAAGCTTAAATTGAATTTAATCTCTCTTTCCTTGCCGCCCTGATCGATCGGACAATCGGAAGAATCAGGGTGATGATGGCCAGAATGATCAGTGCCAGCGCAATCGGGCGGGTGTAGAAACAGGAAAAATTGCCGTAAGAGAGGACCAGAGAGCGCCGCAGCGAAGTTTCCACCATAAACCCTAAAATCAGCGCCAGGATCATGGCCGACGGCGAAAAGTCATATTTACGCATCAGGTAGCCAATAACACCGGTTATCAGCGCGATCCACAGGTCGTTGATATTGTTGTTGATCGAATAAGTCCCCACGATGATCAACGCCATAATCGAGGCCAGGAGCGACGGTTTGGATATGTTGACGATATAAATGCAGGGTTTGATCAGAAGGTATCCCTGTATAAGCATAAAAATATTGGCGATAATCATTCCTACAAACAGTCCATAAACGATATCGGGATTATTCTGAAAAAGCAAGGGGCCTGGACGCAGACCGTGCAGCATCAGGGCGCCCAGCATGATGGCGGCCGCATTGGACCCGGGAATCCCGAAGGCCAGCAGCGGCACCATGGCGCCGCCGGTGACGGCATTGTTGGCCGATTCCGGGGCGGCTACTCCTTCCAGCGAGCCTTTTCCGAACTTTTCCGGGTGCTTCGACCAGCGTTTGCCCTCGTTGTAAGCGATAAATGCCGCAATCGTACCGCCGGCCCCCGGCATAATTCCGACTATCGTGCCGATAACAGTTCCAAGAATTGTCGATCGCACGGTGGTCTTTAATTCCGCCCATGTGGGAAACTTGGAAGAAAAACCTTCCTTGATTTTCTCCCACTCGCCGATTTCAGAGGCCTGAACAAATACTTCCGAAACGGCAAAAAGGCCGATCATGGCGGCTATCAGGTCGATCCCGCCCAAAAGTTCATCCGAACCATAGGTAAAACGGGGGACGCCCGAGAAAGGGTCCATCCCGATGGTGGACAGCATAAGCCCCAATACCCCCGAGATCAGCCCCTTGACAATGCTTTTGCCGGCCAGACTGGAGATGATGGCCAGCCCGAATACGGTCAGCCCGAAATATTCCGGCGGGCCGAAGGCAAGGGCGATGGTGGCAAGCGGTATCGCCAGGCCGATTAAGACGATCACGCTGACAAGGCCGCCGATCGTACCGGTGATCAGCGATATCCCCAACGCAACCGAGCCCTTGCCCTGCTTTTGCAGCTCATAGCCGTCCAAAACGGTAGCGGCCGATGCCGGCGCCCCAGGAGTTCGGATCAGGATGGCCGTAATGGAACTGCCGTACATGGCGCCGATATAGACACCGGCCAGCATCATAAAGGCGATTGATGGTTTCATGCTGAAGGTAAATGGAAGCAGCAGTGCCATGGCGATGGAGCCGGTAATCCCGGGAAGGGCTCCGCCTAAAATTCCCCAGAAAACACCAAAGAAAAGAAATAACAAGCTCAATGGCTGAAATGCGATCGAAGCACCGATCATAAAATTCTGGATCATATTTTTTACTCCCATATGGTTGTGAAAACGCCGGCCGGCAGTGGAACGCCCAGCGCTTTGCCGAATAATAAGTAGAGTACGGCAGTTAATACGATCGAAATGGCGATACCCTTACTCCACTGTTTCAGGCCCAGGAGCCGGACCATCGCGAGGATGAACAAAGGGGTGCTGACGATGTAGCCGATGGCGTTAAGCAGTGCCACGTAAAGGACGGACAGGCCCATCGTGCCAAAAAGAAACGGATAAGAAATCTCGCCGGCCGCAAACGCATCTTCTTCGAGGCGGTCTCCTCCGGCAATGGCCGCCTTCCCGTCCGAACTGTTCCGGGCGCGAAGGCTGCTGATGAGCAGCAGAATGGAAAGTACGGCCAAGGTAATGGTCAGCAGTATTGGAAAAAAACTAGCCCCCAATTTTTCAGTCACACTAGGAGGCGGCAGATCTCTGGTGGAATAGTAATAAAAAAAGGCCACCCCCAAAAGGATCACCCCGATAATTCCGTCGCTTTTCTTCATATTTTTCTCCCTGATTGAACCCGGGGGAGCTGGAACAATTCCGCTCCCTCAAGATTCAGCCTGTTGAAATATATTTCGTTTTCCTCGTTTTTTTTAGTCAGCCCAATGAATGTGAGAAGTTCGGGACGCGGTTCCAGCCTTCCGCCGGTTAAGCCGTCAGGGGTTCGGGCCTTTTTGGCTTCACCCGGTCCCATCACCCGGCCCGGCCTGCTCAATCTTAAATCGACCTGCCCGCCGAGACGAGCGCAGCCACCAGCAGCTCATTGCCGACTTCATGGCGGTGAGGATTAAAGACCGGACTTTCAATGGTTCATCGAGATTAGATGTAGAGGTAGGCAGGAGGAGCCCTGACAGTAATTATCTTGCTGTCAAAGAGGTGGGCAATGCGGTCATTTTCTTTCAGCCGTGAGGAAAAAGTCTTCCGGGCGAAAACGATCAGCGGCAGCCCGGGTATAAGAGAGGCTTTAAGCAGGTCATCAAGACTGTCGGGAAGACGGCTACGCGAACGGATTGCGAGGCCTGACGCTACATCGCTGGGGTAGACAGAGATGAAGAGAACAGGCTTTGAGTCGTCCCCTAAGTTGTGCAATGCATCCAGCCAGGATGCCGTCATGACTGTCGGAGACAGACATAGGACCAGCAAAATAGCCAGTTTGACCCGGAACCGTACAGAGATAGCCTTTAACATAAAGTCAATTCTAAATTTGATGCCTGCTCTTTCAGATACCAGCACGGAAGGGTTCTCCGTTTTAAAGGGCATCGCAAAACAAGTGCCCTATTAACGGAGACCTGAATTATAACGTATTATTTCAACAGTGAAAACGTTTGTCAAGAGGCCCTCTGCAACATATTCTTACATATCTCTGTCGTCGCCATGCCAGATCACCTTGGGAACATAAATCTCGGTGACGGCCGGGAGGGTATCCTTGCTCACAGAAAAGGTGTTTGACTCTATAAAGCGGGCCCGGTAAGGAATTTCCAGGAATTTTTCCAGGGCAAACGTGTTGTTGAAGTAGTGCATCGGGACTGCAATCTTGGGTTTGAGCTGTTCCATAACTTTCTTGGCATTTTCAGGCCCCATGGCATACCTTCCGCCGATGGGAACCAGCAGAACATCCACATGTCCGATCAAGTCCAGCTGGTCGTCGTTAAAAGGTTCGCCCAGATCCCCGGCATGACAGACGCAAAGGCCGTCCATTTCAAATACAAAGGCGGCCCCCTTGAGGTGCTCCTCCCAGGATCGGGTGTGGATGGGGACATTGTATATCAGCACATCGCGGAAAGTGACGTTGACTTCGTTCCATTCAACGCCCCAGGGCTTGAGCCCCCGCAGCACAAGCGGATCGCCTTTGGCCAGGCCGACATTGTTGTGATTGCCGTGCTCACGCCCGACAGTGACCACGTGCGGCCAGATCTCAGGCATGGGGAATCCCATGGGGCCGAAGGGGTCGGTAATGATCCGGGTGCCGCTGCTGGAGGTAATCTGGAAAAAGGAGTGGCCGAACCAGGTGATCTCGACAAAACCCGACGCCGCCGCCGGAACGATAAAGGGTTCGCCGCCCAGAACCAGGTTCGGGTTGCGGCAAGCCGCTCCCGCCCGCCCGGCGAGCAAAAACCCGGGCAAACACAAAATGATAATGAATATCCGGAGGCCTGATCTTTTGTTCATGACAACCCCCAGCGCCGCCGCAAAAACCACTCCAGCGATAAAAACCCTAAAATAGCCGCCATGACAACGGGGTTGGCCCACAACGGCACCCGTTTTTCTTCAACAAACCGCTCTTCAGCCTTTCGGGTATATTCCTCGATTGCTCTCAACAGTCCATCTCCCGGCGCCGTATATTTCCCGCCGGTTGCATCGGCGATTTTCTTCAGTATGTCATGATCGGGGGCGGCATCCAGCCGCTCCTGCGGACCCGCCACGATCAGGGAAGCCTCCTGCGGCCCGGCCGGGGTCTCCACCATCAGCCGGTAGATGCCTTCCGTTTTCGTTGGAAATCCTACCTGGTAAGCGCCCGCTTCAGGCAGGGGTTTCAACTTCGATGCGATCTTGACCCCAGCGGGATCAAAGACCGATGCCCCTATCGCCGTTTCCGGAACCCCGGCCGGATCTTCTCCCTGAAGGGCGATTCTCACATCGACCTCCCGGCCGGCGACAACCCCTGTCTCGGGCAGAGTAATTTGAACGGGGTCAAGGTCCGGATCTTTGGCCAGCCATCGAACCATCCGGTGAAACAGCCGCAGATAGGGCTGGCCTCCTCTTTCCGCTGCCACCATCCCCATGTACCATTTCCAGGCATAGTCCGTTGCCAGCAACAGGACCCTCCCATTCCCATGGGGTGAAACCGTAAGAATCGGCCAGGGAATCCCGTCGGCGCTTTCGATCAGCACTGCCGCTGAACGTTTGGCATCCATGAGGTTGATGCCGTCCAGGGGGGGCATTTCCTGCCAGAAGCGTTTCTGTTCCGGATTATCCTTTTTGAATTCATCGCGAATTTGCATGATGGGATGCCAGGCGCCTGAAGGACTCAATCTCACGCCCACCGGAGAATCCCGGCGGTAAAACTTTTCAGCGCCGAGCCGGGCGGGCAACAGCTCCGCGATGGGAGTCATCCCGTCACGACCCTCGTTAAAAAGATTCGGCCCGCCGATCACGGCAAACCCGCCCCCCTCTTTTACAAATTGCTGCAGGTTCTCCAGGTATTCCGGCCGCAGGTAGAGGGAATAATTGAAATTGTCGAAAATAACGAGATCAAAACCTGCCAGTTCCTTGGTGAAAAGCGTTTCAACCGGAAACGGAATCAGGCTCTGTTCATGAGTGGGCACATTCAGAATATCAGACGGCGTCCGCAGAATCACAAAGGACAACAGATCAATGGAGGGATCGCTCTTAAAGGCCCTGCGCATGAATCGGTAATTTACGCTCGGTGTGCCCGAAACCATCAATATCCGGGTTTTGTCACGGATTATTTTGATGGAAAAATCGACCGCATTGTTGCCGGTCAGATTTTCACCCGCCTGCCGGGGCACCGTGACGGTAATATTTTTTCGGCCGACCGAGTCGGGAATGAAAGTAAGCGAAGTGGTTACTTCGGCCGGTGACGCATCTAAACGGACATCTTTTGCGGTGAGAAGTTTTCCGGAATCTTTCAGGATGACCGGCAGGGTCAACCCCGCGTATCCATAACTTTTTATCGTCACGTCGATGACGGCCTCCCTGCCCCGGAAGGCCAGTGACGGGGCCTTGATAGCCTTGATCAGGATGTCGCGATAGGCAGCCGTGTTCCCCATCGGAACCGTTATAACGGGCACTGCCTGCGCCGGGGCATTGCGCCAGCCCACGTTTCCATCACTCAGCAGCAGGGCGGCGGCATGCCGGCCGCCAAGCGCCGTCAGCGCCTGACCGACATCGGCTTTGTTCCCGCCGGCCGTAAGTCCTGCAAGTTCATCGGCCGCCAGCGGCCGGGCGGCATCCGCCAGACCGTAAACATCCACCCGGAAGCGCTCTTTCAGGGCCGGCAGCAGCGGACTGCTACCGCCTGACAAGAGCGCCCTGGCCTGATCCAGCCGGGTTGCCTTCCCGTCCGCAACGGGCTGCCCCATGGTTGCGGACATATCCACCAGAACGGCAACCGCAGGTAAAACGGTTTGTTCCTGCCGGACCGCGCGGGCAGGATTCAAGGCACATACAAGGATCAGCACAACCGCGGCCATACGCAGCATGGCCAGGATCAGCGCTCGCTTCTTTCCCAGCTTTTCCCGGTTCAGCCGGTAGAGGGCGCCCACCGCCGCCAATCCCAGAGACAGCAGCAAACCGATCACCCCTATCGGAAAAACAGGGGATAGCGTCAACGCAAAGCCGTTCATAAATTCTGACGCCTCTTGATAAAGGGATGATGGATCAAGTCCGTTTTATAATCGGCGGTCAATGAATAAACGATTATATTAATCCCGATTTTAAATGCAACCTTGCGCTGCAGATCACCGCCGGGCACGCATTCATGGACCCATTTGCCGTATTTGTCTTTGGACCATGCCCCTGATAGATCGTTCTGAGAATAGATGACCGGCGTCCAGTTGTTGATGGTAATGCCTTCCAGATAGGGGGTTGTCTTCAGCCGTCCCGCAATACTGCCGACAAGATAAAAGCTCTGATAAACGGAATGGTCCGGCGGCAGGCGCTCCAATGGATACTCCGGAAGAATTTGAGCGATCTCCCGGCGAAAAGTCCGGTCAAATCCGAATCCCCCGGCGCCCACCGTGTCTTCCGCCAGCAAAAATCCTCCAAAGGTCAGAAACCGTTTTAAGATTCTCCTTTCGGTGTCGGTGAAGGGTTCAAACTCATAACGGCCCACCATGTAAAGAAAAGGAGTATAAAACAGGGTGGGGTCCGAAACTTCAATGACCCGTCGCTCCCGGAGGGCATCGATGCTGGTGCGCAGCTCCAGCTCTTCCACGACGGCTCCCGCATAGGTCGGGTTCGGATCCCATTCGCCGCCCCGGTATTTGAGCTGCGAAAAGAAAAAATGCGGATACAGGGCGCCGAGAGAGGGGCGGGCGCCGGCAATGAGCCAGCCAGCGACATTCCCCAGGGTCCGGGCTATAAATTTTCTCCTTGAAATCATTTTGCGGCGGCCTCCTTCCTGAACGACAGGATGCCGTCGGCCAAGATCATTTCAACCGCGAGGACCGCCAGAAGAAATCCCAGCAAGAGCGGCCACAACTCCCTGCGCCCGCCCTGCCTTTTCTCGAAGCTGTCCTCCTGATCTTCCATAATCTGGACATCCATCGGGCCGAACTTTTTTTTCAGCTCCGCCGCCGTCAGCTTGACCAGATCCGATTCTCCCGGAGGAATTTGGACTCCTATCCTGAATTCACTGCCGGACCGGCGGAAATGATAGATGCCGGGCCCGCCGTCGACTCCCTTTGTCTGGATCGGACGCCCGTCGCCCCCGAAAGTCTCCCCCCATGATACTCCGGCGGGAAGCGAGGCGCCCGTCAGGCCGGCCGCTTCCTTCACCAGTCCCTGGATCAAGGGAACGTAGGCCGCCTTCAGGGGAAGGTCGTTCCAGTCAAGGTCGGCGCTGGAGGTAAACAGGAACAGCCTGGATTTGCCGGCATTTGCCCCCAGCAGCAGGGGATCCCGGTCTTTTAAGGTCAGGAGGGCTTTGCCGGCACCGTCCACCCTGAAATAGGAATAAAAGGAGGCGCTTTTCAGGTTGTTTTGGAGCGCTGCCGGAAACGGCAGCACCGCCTCGATCTCATGGATGCCGGTCGCTTTTTCAGCTCCCGTGTTCCGGCTGATCTGCCCCTGGATCTGCCAGGGCGCCAAGCCAAACTGATTGTACCATTCCGGCACCACCCGGTCTCCCAGGAACATCATAACAGGCCTCCCCGCCTGGAGAAAAGCCGCCGGCCGGGAAAAATCCGGCCTGGCGACGTTGAGGAGGCAGAGAATATCAAACGGCTGCAGGTCCGTTTGCCTCAGCTCGTTTTCAGAGATCACGCGCACAAGGAATGACGCGGCCTCCGGTCCCCCCGGACGCAGGGCATTGGAGAGATAAAAACTCTCGCTTTCTTTAAGCGAGACGGTGGGATCACCGTCCACGATCAAAACCTTTGTTTTATCATTGACCTTCAGGGGAAAATAAAACGAATCGTCCACCGCGAGCCGGTCACCGGCCAGTTTAATCTCACCATCGACCCACCCGGGATTTTCAATCAGGATATCAAACATGACGCTGCCGTCTGCACCGGGTTTGAGATCGATCCTTTTCTGGTCGGTTTTTTTCCCGTTGAGCAGGAGTTCGGCATGGATGGAAGCGTCCCCGCCGGAGAGATTCGACACGGTTGCCGCCAGCGCGGTGGGGACTCCGGCCGTGATATCCCCCGCTGCCAGGCTGACGGTCTTGATTCGGAAATTCGGGTCCCTTCCGGCACCGCCGATCCGGAGAAAGATTATTTCCGCATCGGAAACTACTCCGACCCGGCCTGCATTCAGCTCTTCCCAGTCGCTGCGCACCATGTCGCTGAAAACCAAAATCTGCCGGGGAATTTTCAGGTTCTCCATCTGCCGGTAGGCCCGTGCAAAGGCCGATACCATGTCCCCGCGGCCGAAAGACAGCGGTATCTCTTGAAGCGTTTTGAGCGCCGCCGCCGATGTCTGCCAGTGCGCTTCCGTTTCTTTTGGCGTGCGCACCGTCGGGATCAGCGCAACCCGTCCGCCAAAGTCTTTCAGGGCCCCCCGCACCGCTTTCCTGGCCAGTTCAAACCGCTGTCCCCGATCCTCGCGAAAGCCCATGCTGAGAGAATTGTCAAGGATCAGCACCCTGGCGCCGTTATCCGGCAGAGCCGCCAACCCTGGGCGAACCAGCACCGGCCGGGCCATCATGAACACGAGCGCGGCCACCGCCAGTATCCGCAGCGCCAAGAGCAGCAGATGTTTCAGCCGCTGGGGTCTGGCGGTGATCAGCTGAGACTGCATCAAGAGGCGAACGGCTGAAAACTTTCTGATAACGGCTTTTTTACGCGTAATCCGATGGATCAGGATGGGCAGAATCGCAGCCGCAAGCCCCGCCAGGAGAAAGGGATTAAAAAATGTCAGATTCATGCGTTCACCGTGCCCTGAATTTCTGCCGCCAAGTCAGATACCGGGTCAGCGCGCGGTCCAGTCCCGTCGAGGTTTCGAAGAGGGTATAATCAATCTGGTTGGAAAAACAGATCCGGCGGTATTCCGCCGTCAGTTGCCGGAGCGTCTCCAGATAGGCCGGACGAATGGTCCGGGGGTCGGCCAGCAGGGTCACTTCTTCTTCCAGATCCTCAAACAGCGAAGGCTCCTTAAAAGGGAAATTTAATTCAGCCGGGTCCAGCAGATGAAAGACAATCACCTCGCTGCCCCGGGCCCGAATCTGACGCAGTCCTTTTGCGACCCGCTGGGGCGCGTCCAGAAGATCTGATATCAGAATGACCATTCCGCGCTTTTTCAATGCCGCCGCCAGGTCCTGGAGCGCGGCGGCGGCCGACGTCTTCCCCCGCGGGACCGTATCCTGCAGGGTTTTCAAAACGGCGAAGAGATGATCGTGGGCGGATTTGGGCGCAAGTATTTTTTCGATTTTATCCGAAAAGGTGATCAGCCCGACCGATTCCTGCTGCCGCAGCATCAGATAGGCCAGGGACGCGGCCAGGGTGGAGCCGTAGACAAACTTGCTCATGCCGTCGGAGGCATAATTCATGGAGGCGCTGCAGTCCATGACGATGAAAGCCCGCAGGTTGGTGGTTTCGCGGTATTCCTTGATAAAATAGCGATCGAACTTGGCATAGGCCTTCCAGTCGATATGGCGGGGGTCGTCTCCGTGGGTGTACCCGCGGTGCTCTTCAAATTCCGCGCTCATCCCCTTGGCCCGGGAAGAATGGATCCCCATCATGGCGCCGTCCACCACGAACCGCGCCCTTAAAAACAGATTCTTTATGCCGGCCAAAACCTTCGGATCATAATAGTTCAAGGTTTGACTCCCTGGAGTAGGCGCTCGATGATATCCAGCGAGGTGATTCCTTCCGCCTGCGCTTTAAAATTGATGATGACGCGATGCTTCATAATGGATGGCAGCACCGCTTTGATGTCTTCGACGGATGCGACATAGCGGCCGTCCATCACCGCCCTGGCCTTTGATGCCAGAATGAGATACTGGGATGCGCGGGGGCCGGCACCCCATTCGGTCCATTCTTTTACAAAGGGAAGGGCTTCCGCCTCTCTCGGCCGGGAGGCCCGCACCAGTTTGACGGCATACCCGATGACATGGGCGGAGGCCGGAACCTTGCGCACAAGCTTCTGCATCTCCAGTATTTTTTCGGCATTGATGACCTTGCGCAGCTCCGGTTGGAAGGAAGTGGTCGTGGATGCGACCATTTCAATCTCCTGGTCGACCGTGGGATATCTGATGTCGATGTTGAACATGAAACGATCCAACTGGGCTTCGGGCAGCGGGTAGGTGCCCTCCTGTTCAATGGGGTTCTGGGTTGCCAGGACAAAAAACGGCAGATCCAGATTGTGTGTCACCCCGCCGGCCGTCACCTTGTATTCCTGCATGGCCTGCAGCAACGCCGCCTGGGATTTTGGCGGCGTGCGGTTGATTTCATCCGCCAGCAGAATATTGGTAAAAATAGGCCCTCTGATAAAACGGAATCGGCGCTGCCGGCTGCCGGCTTCTTCCTCGAGGACATCGGTGCCGGTTATGTCGGAGGGCATCAGGTCCGGAGTGAACTGCACGCGGTTGAAATTCAGCTCCATGATTCCGGCCAGGGTCGAGATCAGCAGGGTCTTGGCCAGTCCGGGAACCCCCACCAGCAGGCAGTGGCCCCGGCAGAAAAGGGCGATCAGAATCTCTTCGATCACGCGGCCCTGACCCACAACCACCTTGCGGATTTCTGAAATGATCTCCGCTTTTTTCCTCCCCATCTCTTCCACCTGGGCAAGGTCCGTATCCGACCATTGATTCTCTCTGTCAACTTCCATCGGCTCCCTCATATTTGCATGATCCTGTTAAACGTTACGGTCACTTCGGCGCGGGTGTTTCATGTCCTTTTTCGGAATAATTTTTTAAGGTTTTGATTATCTCGTTTTGGCATATCGTTCCATTATTGTGCGGGCAACGGTTCGCTCTTTTTCGGACCGGCGCTGATCGCCGAGCCTGGCATAAATATCCGCCAAGCCGGCATGGACCTCAGGGTTGAACGGGTTGATCTGGATGGCGTCCTCAAAGGCCGCCCGGGCTTTTATAAATTCCTTCTGTTTCGTGTAAATCCGGCCCAGCTGAACGTAAGGCGTGGGATGATCCGGGCTCAAGGCCAGGATGCGGTTCAATATTGCCAGGGCCTCGCCGTCCCGGCCGAGCTCAATCAGGGCATCCGACAGCCGGTTCATGACCGGAACGGAATCGCTCGTATCCGCCAGGGCCCTTTGGTATTCAATGACGGCGGCCCGCGTCCTTCCCTTCTCTTTGAGTTTATCCCCCAGGTATGCCCGATTCCTGGCCACCAGGGACTGGATCTCCTTTAAATCCATGCGCTCGGCTTCGACTTCACCCTCCCTGACCTTGTAGCGATGAATCCCGACGCCGGGGACGGGCGTGAGCGCCTTGGCGGCCAGAAACGCTTTCCATTGCTGTTCAAATTCTGAAAACGTCAGTCCCAGCACTTCCTTGAGGGCTTCGCCGGCACCTTTGGAGCGGCTTTGGCCCATCCGGTCCATGACGGTTTTAAGGCCGGCGTGGCCGGCGCGAAAAACAATGAATTCAATCGCCGAGGCGGCCTGGGCATATGCCAGTTGGACCTCCTCGGGTGTTTCAAGGCGGATCAGGGAAGGCTCCATTTTTTCAAAATCAATCAGTTTGTTCTCGGACTGGGCCTGGGCCAGCAGGGTGATATTCACCGGTGAAAGGTAATCGGGGCCCCCGCGCCAGCGGGTTTCCTCGAATTTCGAAAGCCCTTCATGGAACCAGATGGGGGCGTGATTTGCCGTCATTTTCATAATGAGATAGTGCATATACTCATGGCTGACGGCGTCCAGCCAGCGGTAGCCATGTATGAGGGCCATGGGAGACAGAAACTGCAGCTTATTGAACTTGGTCAGGCCCACCGCGCCGGTGACCTCAATGTCCCGGACCGAAAGAGCGGACCCGCGGTAGAAGTCCACCGAACTGGGGAAAAGCTCCACCCTGACTTTTTCCGCAGGATAAAATCCGTAATGCGCCGCCATGGCGGCATGGGTTTTCCCCAAAGCGTCGATCAGGTACTCAGCCAGAATTCCGTCCTGCCTGTCATCCAGGAGAATGCTGAAGTGCGGGCTTTCATAGCGTTTATACGGCGCCAGAACATTTATGGTCTCCTCGATAAACAGCGCAAATCCCATGCGTCCTTCATTCTCTCCGCCCGCCGCTATGGCCTGTTTCACCAGTACGAGGGCTTCCGGATAGTCTCCCCGGTGGTAGGCAATCTGCGCCGCAATTTCCAGCAGCTCGACGTCCCGCGGAAACTCCCGCAGCGCATCCTGAACCTGGGGCCAGATCGTTTCGACATCCCAGCTTTCCAGTCCGGCCTTCAGCCGTTCGAGCGTCTCCGGCGGCGCCGCGGCAGCGGCGGCCGCCGCAAAAGCGGAGAACATAAGCAGGCAGGTCAGCAGGTATGGACAAACGCGGTTTTTCATTCGGTCAGACCTTTAAAATATTTTTGCACCTCCCGCCGGTATGGCGGGGGGATATCTTCCTTGAGGGCCTCCAGCACCTTTTCCCTCAGGGCCTGGGGCGTTTTGTAGGCGTCTTTGGCCGGCGGATCAAATTCCTCCTTGTCGATTCCGGTGTAGCCCCTTTCGCGGCGCTGTTTGACTTCGGGCTGCGGCAGGGTCGGCAGGTTGCCCCAGGGCCCGTAATACCAGCCGGCGCGGGGATCGTACCCCAGCGGATAGCCCCAGCGGCTGGCCTGCATCTGCCTGGCCATCTGCTGAGCCATTTGCCGAGCCATCTGCTGCATGCTCTGCTGGGATCGGGTCAGGCTTCGGATGGCCGCTTCCTCGGGCGGTACGGCGCCGGGAGCGTCCGCCTGCTTTAATTTTGCCGTGGCCTGACCCATGGCCCCGGCCGCGGTCTTAATGTCATGAATGATCTCGCTGTCCATTCCCGGAAAAAGCTGAGACAGCGTCTCCAGCATATTTCCCAGGCCGCCGGTCCGTTCATGAAGCTTTTCCTGCCGGGCGGAAAGCCGGGAAAACTCGTCCCCCAATTCCGACTTCATGGCCTCGGTCGGGGCAGGCGTCAGGCCGTTTATCGCCCGGCGCAGGTCGACGGCGACCTTGCGCGCCGGCAGATTGTCCTTGAGTTCCTCCGCCAGATTATCGCTAAGCTCTGAAAGCTTCTCGATTTCCGACTCCTCGAGAAGTTTTTTCATTTCAGCGACAACCTCCCGCTGTTCGGAAGAAAGCAGGCCATGAAGCTGATCAAGGGTCAATTGAATCGCGGGCGACATCTGTTCCAGCCGGTTTTCGGTTTCTGCCTCCAGCGACCCGCTGAGCTCCTGGACGACGGCTTCGGTTCCGGCAAGAATTTCTTTCTGCTCCTCCACTATTTTTTCAAGCTCACTGGTCTGTCGCGACATCTCCGACTGCAGCCGGTCAAAGGAACCCATGCGGCTCTGGGCGCCGGCCCGCGCCATGGCGGCCATCATTTCCGATAAATTCTGGAGCAGCCGCTGGGCCGCCTCCAATGCCCCCTTGAGGTCTCCGGCCATGAGTTTCTGCTGAATTTCATTCAGATCGCTGAAGAGATCCTGAAAATTCAACCCCTGGAGATCCGGGCTGTTGATAAACTCATCGGGTAGCTGGGTGGCCATCCGGCTCAGCGCTTCCATTACCTGGGCCGTCAGGTCTTTCAGTTTTTCCAGCTCTTTCAACAGGCCCTCAAGAGCCCCGGGTGTCAGCGGCCCCTTCTGGTCCCGCAGTGCATCAACAAAACGCGTCTGCCGGTTTTTGATCTCACGGGAGAGCGCCTCCACTTCTTCCATTCTGGCTTTTTTCAAAAGATCCTCCGCCAGCAGGGCCAGTCGCTCCAGCTCCTGGGTGATCTTTTCTTTGGGCAGTTCATCAATTTTGCGTTCGAGCGCGGCCATGTTCCGTTTCAGTGACTCCAGGTCGTAACGTTCGACCTGCTCTCTTCCCATCCGTTCAAGATAGTGGTCGACGTCCGTCATAATCCGGGCAAGTTCCTGCGATAGGCTCTTGGGGTCCCTGGTCTCCTCCAGGTGATCCGCCAGCAGGTCCAGCAGGGCGGCCCAGATCGACTGCGCCCGTTCCAGCTCCCGGGCATCATCCCGCAGATAAAGTGTGTTTGTGCGCGAATAACCGGCCTTGGGCCCTGAAACCGAATCGTTGTCCCATACCTCCAGGCGGTACGTTATCCGATCACCGGGAGTCAGGGCCATGGCCGCCAGATCCCAGTCAAACCGCAGCAGCCCAGTGGACCGGCCGCCTTTCGGATTCTTGAGCGGTATCGATTGCTCAATCCCCCCGAGTTGATAAATCAAGCGGACGCGGGTCACTCCAAAATCATCCCGGAGGTTGTATATAAGCGGTAAGACTTCCTTGCCTGAAACCGGCAGCGCTTCCGCGGGACTGACGATTTCAGCTTCCGGGTATTTATCGGGAATCACCCCGATGCGGTAAGCGACCGGATCGGCGTTTTCAAACCCGAATTCGTCTTTGATCGACAACGAATAGGCGCCGGGATAAAACACTAGCAGCGTCGCGTCCAGCCGATCTCCTTCGATATGAAGCGGGAGTTGATTTTTCAGGTTCAGGGTCAGGGTTCCTTCCCGGATCGGCTTGTTCACCCTGGCCTGCAGGTTGACGACGGTCCCCTTCAGCGCTTCAATGTGTCCGCCGGCGACCGTCTCCCTGGGAAAACCGGTATAGGCGGGAGGAAGCAAGGTCAGTTGCAAGTCGCTGATTTCGGGGACATCCACCACCCGTACCGGATGCTCGGTGGAAGCGCTGCGGTCACTGACCGCCTGATAACGGAAAGAGGATTGGACCGAGGCAAGCCGGTATGAAAATGTTCCGTTGCCAGCCGGCATCATTTCAAAACGAATTTCCTTGCCGTTCTCCGGCCGAAGCATGAGCGCCAGTTCCTCCGGAACATGTCCGGTCGTCCTGGCCCGGATGAGCAGAGATGTCCCCCGCAAGACAACCGCCGGGACCTTTTCCAGCGTGATCAAGGTCTCCCGCAGGGGAAGAACCGTAAACGGTTTGAAAACCGCAGCCGTTGAGCGGCTCAGAAACTGAGAATCCAGTGCGGCAACCGCCATAAAAGCCAGGCCGAGGGGAATGACCAGCTTGAGATGGGACAGCACTTTCTTGTAACTTACCACCTGCCCGGGGCGGATCGTTGAAACCGCCGCGGCGGTCTTTTGCAGGTGAGCGGTTACGAGCCCCTCTGAAATATTGTCGGTGCCTGCTTTTTCTTTGATTTGATGAAAGAGAAGAAGGGAATTGGTAACATCATCCCTGAGCAAAGGGATTTTTTCTTCCAGTCCCCCGGCGACCCGTTGCAGGGTAAGCCGGGAGGTCGCCCGCCGGAGCCCCTGCTGCAGCACCCAGACTAAAACCGCCCAGGACAGCACACTATAGATAAACGGCAGGAAGGGAAACAACACCTTGCCTTCCTCTACAAACAGGTTTCCCAGGAGGATGAGAATAAAAACCGTTGCCAGTCTCAGAAAAAATTCAAGGGTGAGGATGAGTTTCAGGCGAAGGGCGATGTCCTTGAGAATTCTTTCGAGTCGGCCGTAATACCAAAGCAGGCTCGGGTTGGGCACCATTTTCGGAGTTCCACTATTAAGGGTAAAGAATCCGTTGTGAGCGGATGCTTTACCCCTTGGACGGGCTGAGAGGACTTTGAAAAACTCTCAAATATTGTCGATATTATACTGGCCGGCGGGCCAAACTGTCAACATGGATTATTTATCGTTTCCCATCAACAGCTCAAATCAGGTTACTCCCTCCAGAAGGAAACCTCCCCTTCAAAGTGCAAAAACAGATGGCGATCTCTTCGGCTGCCGTATGAATTCTTTTTGATTGCCCCCTTTTTTTGGCACAGCAATTGCTTGATTAATATTAAAAAGAGCAGGGTTGGCTACAGGAAAAACAAGACTCCATGAATTTCGTTAACATCGTCCTGACGGGTGACACCCGTACAGGTGAAACCGTTTGCGGATTACTGAGCGAAAGACAGCTTCATGTCGCTTGGCTGCATCAAGCCGGTGATCTGGAGGAATACCTCCTGGGAAACAGCTGCCGGCTGCTGCTGATAGACCTTGACACCATTTCCGTCGATAAAACCGTTTTCAGAAAACTCAAAAAAAATCATCCGGGAATCGATATCATTGTACTTTCAAGCCGGTCCTTTCATCCGGAACTGAAAGAGGCACTGAGCACCCACATCTATGCCTGCCTGGACAAGCCCATCGATGAGGATGAACTCATGTTCTGCATCACCAGCCTGTTATGACTTGCTGAAAGGCGACTGTCCCGAGCATTTTAACATTATTTCTCACATGCCTGCTCGATCCTGTTCGTCCTTACGGTCAAAGGACCCCGGGTTTTTCAAGTTGATATCTTTTTAGCTTGTCATAAAGCGTACTGCGGCCGATCCCCAGGCGCTGGGCGGCCAGGCTTTTGTTCCAGTTGCATTCATTAAGGACGTCTTTCAGGAGTTTTTTTTCACTTTCCTCGATCGTCTGGGCGTTTCCTGTTGTCGACTGAGACGGAACGAGGATATCGTTCAGCAGCGTGGCCGGCAGGTGTGAAACTTCAATCCGATCCCCTTTACTCAGAACAACCGCATGCTCGATCGTATTTTCCAGTTCTCGCACATTCCCCGGCCAGTGGTAATCCAAAAGACGCCTCATCGCCGCCGAACCGAAACCCGCGGCCTCCCTGTTCTTTTCAGGCAGGAACTTACGCTGAAAAAACTGCGCCAGCAGCGGAACGTCATTGCGCCGGTCTCTGAGCGGCGGCAATAGAACCGGGATGACATTGAGGCGGTAGTAGAGATCTTCACGGAAATTGCCGGCTTTGACCTCCCGCAGTAAATCTCTATTGGTGGCGGCCAGAATGCGTACATTGACCGAGACGGTCTGTTCGCCGCCGATCCGCTCAAATTTCTGGGTCTGAAGCACCCGCAGCAGCTTGATTTGGGCGGGAAACGGTATTTCGCCGATTTCGTCCAGGAAAACTGTGCCGCCGTCGGCCTGTTCGAAGCGTCCGATCTTCTGCCGGATTGCCCCGGTAAAAGCGCCTTTCTCATGGCCGAAAAGTTCGCTTTCCAGAAGTGTGGCTGGATAAGCCGAGCAGTTTATCACGACAAACGGCTTATCCCTGCGGGGGCTCTGCCGGCAAATCGCACGGGCCACCATCTCTTTGCCGGTTCCGGTCTCACCTTGAATCAGGACCGTGGCATCGGTGTGGGCGATATCTTCAATGAGCCTGTATATGGTCTGCATCTTGGGATCCTTGCCGATAATCCCCACATATTCCGACTGGCTTTCCATACGCCCTTCAAGCGCTCGGATTTTTTCTTCCTGCAAAACCGCCCTTTTAATGGTACCGGCGGCCTGCTCCAGAATCAGCGCCACCAGGTCTAGTTTGGTCTTGTCGCAGGGATTTTCCGGCGGGCATACCACCACAAACGCGCCGTCAATGCTGCCTTGCAGTCTAAGCGGAATGACCGCCTGCTGTCCGTTCAATGGAAATTTTTCCGAAAGCAGCGGCGGTTTTAAGGCGCCTGCCGGTAAAACGGCGACGCCGTGAATGGTATCTAAAACATCCGATGCGGTTTGAATCAGATCGGGCTTATTGATGACGATCGTTCCTCCGGCCGCCAGGACAAACAGGGTGCTGCGGTCGCTGCTGTAAACACAAAGCGTCATAAAAGAACTTTTTAATATGGACCCCAGCTCCGTCATCAAGAAAGCGCCAACCCCGTCGAGCGACTGTTGAACACCGATCTTTTTCAACAACTCGCAAAAGGTGCTCAGTTCGCGGTGGGCGTGCTGAAGTTCCAGGGTTTTCGCCTCAATCCGGCTGGCATCTTTCTGCATGCGGGCGGCCATGTCATTAAAGGAGGCGGCGACCTCGCCGAATTCATCCTTTAGGCCCGTAACCCGGTAATCCAGCCGGCCGCTTTCGATTTGGTGAATCGCCTCCAGCAGCACCTTGACCGGCCGGGTGAGCCCGCTCATAAAAAAATAGCCGAAAACGGCCGCCAGAAAGGGGGTAATCCCCACAACCAGGAAAAGCAGCAGCTTGGCTCTTGAGATATCATTGATGGAGCGTTCTGTTTTCTGGGAAAGCTTTGCAGCCGCGATGTGCACCATGTCGTCCACTTCTTCGAAAAGGCGCTGTGCGGTCTGGTAGGCCCTTTCATCCTCTTCCAGCAGCCGCTCCCGGTTGGCGCTGATGGTCAGTACCCGGCTGATCAGGTCCTTATATTCCTCGATACCGCTGCCCAGTTTCACAAGCCGGTTCGCCACTTGTTCGGAATGGTGGCACTGAAAACAGATATCGCTCATATTTTCGAGAGACTCGACATTGGCAACAATCGCATCGACGCTGCGGGCATGGATGGTTCGCCGCAGGTTCAGGTCCGACTGCACATTTTTCAGGTTGATCAGCAGCAGTCTTCTCTGGGTTTCCACCTGGTAGAGCCGTATCAGATTATGCAGCTTGGATGTGGACGACTCGATGCTGATGATGATGTAGATTCCGCCTAGAAGGGAAATCAGCGAATAAACACCTAAAGTTATGAATATTTTTTTCTTCATCGGTCGCCGCTGCTTCTATATGCGCTGATATCCAGCCCGCTTTGCTGAACATACTGCAGCACATTGATGTAATCCCGGTCCGTGGTCTCGATGAATCCCCTGGCGCCGAAACTTTTCAATACCTTAACGCCGACGGGATCGGTATGCATCGCCAGCAAAACCTGTTTGATCCGGGCCTTGAGCGCGGAGTCCAGGTCTTTTCTTACCGCCAGTCCGTTTTCCGGTACATCAGGAGATCGTTTCAGAACCGTCAATTCTGTTGTTATCCGGGAATCCTTTTCAGCCATACTGAAAAACACCGTGTTTTTGGCTGCGCCGATATCCGCCTTTTGATTGAGAACATCGCGGATGACATCCTCGTGGGTTCCCGTATAATACGTTTCTTTGAAAAACGTTTGATAATCCCTGACACCGTTTTCCTTAAAGTAAGCCAGCGGAAGCAGGTACCCGGCGGTAGTGGCCCTGTCCACAAAAGCGAAGGTTTTGCCTTTCATATCCACGATGCCGCTGATGCCGCTGTCTTTCCGGGTAAAAATCAATCCGTGATAGCAGGAAATCCCCATATGGTCTTCCGGTCGTACGATGGCCTGGACGCCGATCTCGGCATGCGCCAGGGCATAGGTAAAACTGCCGAAAAAGGCGGCGTCCAATCCCAGCGAGATAAAATTATCAATTATATTGCCGTACTGGGTTAGGATTCTAAGTTTTACGGGTAATCCGATTTGAGCAGATAAATAATCTGCGATCGGGCGGTAGCGCTCGATCTGCTTGAAGATGTTCCGTTCCGGAATCAGACCGATTTGAAAGGCCGCTGCCTCACTTTTTATTGGGGGCCTCTCGCCGGCTCCCGCCGGAGCCCCGCCCCGCCCCGCCCCTGCGATGATACAAAGGCCGGCAACAATGATGGTCCTGATCAGACGCTGTGCCATGACCCTTCTCCTGTGGTACGGCCCTATGGCGACAATATAATAAGGGCAAAAAACTCTCATCCCGAACCGTCGTTCGGACTGCGACTGTCCGCTTGCTGTCTTAAAACTGTATTTTTTCCGGACAGTCGGGCCGGATGCTTAAATGCCACAATGTAACACAATAAGCAAGCAAATTCTTTTAAACCTAACCGGACATTCTTTTACCTCCACCCATTTCGCAGCGAAGTGGACATAGCGCATCCACCTGTCCCGACAGTTTCCGGAATGATCGGAAAAACGGCCGGCAGCGAAATGCATCCGGGCTGAAAATCTGTTTCTGAATTGCTCTTGACATCTACTCAAAATCGAAATAATATTGTTGCATTCGTCGCTCCGACGTCCGAACCAGAAAGTGTCCGGAATTCGTACACACATAACTATCTGATATCCTGCTGTATCTGGAAAAGATACCTTTTTTGTTCACCTTTCAAACACATTTGCACCCGAACCTCACCATCCGAATCTGATAACCATTTGTCCGTTTCTGTTTCCGATTGATTTCAGTTTCGTCTCTTTATAAAAATAAATAAAATGATATTAAATGGTTAAGCAATACAATGTTTCCGTGGGCCCGACCGGTTTAATAAAATTTTTTTTATCCAAGTCAGGCACATAATTTGCTCCTTGTCATACTGGTTTATCAAAGCCGACTTTTTACCGGACGTTGCGAATTCTTCCAAAACTAAAAAGCAGGCAATTTTTTTATACATGTTTTTATGGGTGTTAAGACAACCAACCAAGGAGGCAAGATGAAAGGCAACCAGATTTTAAAGCTCTTTGTTTTGGGCATCCTGGCCCTGGCTTTGGCGGCTTGCGGCGCCGAAGCTCCGGTGGATGTTAAAGCGATCATGGCCCAGCCTAAAACTTTCGTCGGGTCGGAAACCTGCAAAAAGTGTCACCTGGAGCATTATGATTCCTGGAAAATGACGCTTCACAGCCGCATGACGCAGGATGTTCAGAAAAACCGGGATGCGATTATCACGGATTTCGACGAAAAGAAAATTCGGGAGGATTTGGCCAAAATCGATAAACTTAAAGTCCCGGCCGACAAAATCAATATCCCCAAGGTTGATGAGATCAAATACACCATCGGCAGCCAGTGGAAACAGCGCTATATCGTTGAGAAAGAAGGCACCCTCTATATTTCAGCTGTGCAATACAATGCCGACACCGATCGTTGGGTAAACTACAACGAAGACAAGTGGGACAAGAGCCCGTGGCTGCTCAATTGCGGCGGCTGCCACGCCACCGGAGTTGACCTGGAAAAACAGAAATTCGTCGAGCCGTCCGTCGGCTGCGAGGCCTGTCACGGGAAAGGGTCCTGGCACGCGGCCCTGCCAAAAACCGAGGTTTTTGAAAAACGCAAGACCATCGTCAACCCCGCCAAACTGACCATGGGCGTGGCGGTGGAAATCTGCGGCTCGTGTCACAACCGCGGAAAGGCCGTTAAAAACAAGGATGCGGGATGGCCCGTGGGGTATGAGCCCGGCAAGGCCCTGGAAGCTTATTACCAATCCACGACGTTTGCCGGCGGGGACGCCAGTCATTTATACGGCAACGAGTTTTCAAAGGCCCACCATCAGCAGTACATCGACTGGAAACAGTCCAAGCACCATGTGGAAGGAGTCACCTGCACCTCCTGCCATTACGTCCATCAGGCCGGGATACCTCCGACACGCTTCCAGACACAGGCGGCAGGATCAAAGCAGTGTTTTTCATGCCATGTTCAGACAAACACGAACATGGCCCACTCTATCCACTCATTTGCCAACTGCGTGGGCTGTCACATGCCGCGGATAGTCAAGAGTGCGGAGTCCGGCGATTTGCACAGCCACGTGTTCGTCACCCTGCTTCCCTCGGACACGCTTAAAAACAAGGATATCCCCAACTCCTGTCAGACCTGTCATAAGCATAAAAACCAGGATCTGAAGGCGCTTCACAAGGAATGGGAAGAGCTGGCCAGGCTGCCGAAACCGGCCGGCAAGGTGATTGAACCTATTAAATACGAATATACGCGTTAACCCAGCAGGAGTCCGCTCATGACCGACATGAAAGATCGAATCGTGAGATTCCGCACCTGGCCGGCTGCCATGATCCTGGCAGGCACGCTGTTCCTGCCGATCATAGCCCCCGCCCAGGAAGAAGTTGCTTCCGCTTTTCGCCGGTATAAAGCCTACGAAGCCAGCACCGGTTATTATGAAGAATATGAGGCCAAGCCTCGCCGGCAGTTGCCGTATGTCGTTTCTCCCGGAGTCAAGGAAGGCCTTTTTTCCTACAGCCCGTCGGCTGCGGTCGTTCGCAACCGACGGCACCTGGCGGATTCGCACCTGGGCATTGAGTTTTATGACCGCCGGCGCTGCGAAGACTGCCATGCCCGGGAGGCTCGCGACATCCACACCGTCCGGGCCAACCTGACCTGCCGGCAGTGTCATGGCGGGGAACCCATAGCCAGCAACGATCATTACTTCTCTCCCATGAACCCTATCCGCAGGCATGCTTATGTTTGCGCCAAGTGTCATGAAGGCGCCGGTGCTTCTTTTGCAAGCTACGTCGTGCATGCCCCGAATCCCGCAATGGCTGCCACCCGAAAGGAGTTTCCGGCCCTGTTTTACGTTTTCTGGGCCATGGTTGCCATTGCCGTGGGAACCTTTGTGGTGTTCCTGCCGCACACGGGATTGTGGGGAATTCGGGAGCTCTTTCTGAGAAAGGAGAAAAAAGGTGAATCAGGCGGCAAAGAATAGAATCAAACGCTTTACCCCGCTGCAGCGGATATTTCACGTCCTGCTGATGATTTCTTTTCTGACCCAGGGGGTAACGGGCCTGGCTCGCATGTATATCGAAACCGCCTGGGGGCGCTGGTTGGCCTGGCTGGTGGGCGGATATGAATCCGCGCTGCTGGTTCATAAAGTTGTAGGCATCCTGATGCTGTGCGGCTTCGGGCTTCACGGTCTGTATCTGATCTTAACCGTCAACTGGCGCCGGTTTCCTCAAAGCCTTTTCGGACCGGACTCACTGCTGCCCCGGCTGACGGATGTCAAACAGTTTTTTCAGCACGTCGGTTGGTTTCTGGGAATCGCCCAGCCGCCCCGGTTTGACCGCTGGGGATACTGGGAGAAATTCGACTACTGGGCTGTATTCTGGGGAATGGTTATCATGGGGGGAACGGGCCTGATATTGGCCTATTCTCTTATCGCCACCCGCTTCATGCCAGGCTGGGTTTTGAACGTTGTGATCTGGATTCACCGCATTGAAGCCATCCTGGCCATGGCGCATGTGTTTATCATCCATTTCTTCGTAGTGCATTTCCGCAGCCATAACTTTCCCATGGATATGGCCATGTTTGAAGGCAGCGTGGCGCTGGGTGCCGTCCGTTATGAAAAGCCCGCATGGATTGAGCGGATGGAAAAAAGCGGAGAATTGGATCATGTACGGGTTGCGGGCAGCGGCCTTGGGCGCCTGACATTTTTTTATCTGTTCGGATACGCCGCCGTCGCCACGGGCGTATTTCTGCTGATCGGCGGACTGGTAAACAGTCCTTTCATCACCTGGTAAAAAACAATATGTATCGGCCCTGAAACACCAATCATCCTTTCTAGTTACATAAAAAAGCAGGATCAGCTCTGATCCTGCTTTTTTATGTAAAATACCTGTCGACTTGAATGTTGTAAAACTGAATAGTTTAAAATATAATGAAATCTCAACAGGCGGAACCGTTATCATGAAAGCGATTCATTACAAACCGATCGGTATCATTCATTCCCCGTTTAAGACACGTGCCGGAATGCCGATACAGCCTGCCGGCGCCAAAGGCGTCCAGGGAACCGTAACCATCAATCGGGACTATTTTGAGGGACTTAAAGACCTGGAAGGCTTTTCTCATCTGATTTTAATTTATCATTTCCATTTATCAACGGATTTTTCACTGAGCGTCACCCCCTTCATGGATGATAAACCCCGCGGTGTTTTTGCCACCCGGGCACCCAAACGGCCGAACCCCATCGGTTTGTCGGTTGTACAGCTCAACCGTATCGAAGCAAATACCCTTTTTATCGAAAATGTCGATATCATCGATAAAACGCCGCTGCTGGACATCAAACCGTATGTGCCCGCCTTCGATGTGTTTAAAAACGTAAAGGCCGGATGGCTGACCGGCAAGGAAAAAACTTTGCCCCCAATAAAATCCGATAACCGCTTCAGCTGATAATGTGGTTTAGGACTACAGGTGAATAGCATGCGCGAATGGATCTGTTACTGCTTTGAATATTCCCGGGAAGACATCTTGGGGGACATAACGCGAAACGGGCGTTCCCTGATCCTGGAAAAAATTGAAAACGAAAAACGGTTGGGAAACTGCCAGTGTGCCCGGAAAAACCCGAAAGGTCGCTGATGTCTGCCCGATGTCCGCCGGGTTGTGGATGAGGCCGTTTTAAAATTTGAACACAGGTAATCCCTTGGCCAGGCCAGCGATTCCGGTCAATATTTTGCTTTTTTTATGCCAGCGTTTTGAAGATTTGGAGGCGCTGCGAACCTGGATGGATAACCGCATTATTTCCTTCAGCGGTCCGGGCCCTTCCCTCGCTGTCGCCTTTTTACTGATGGATCCCTGCTGGGGCCTGAAACCGACCGACAGATAAATCATTTTATTTTATGATTTAGAAAGCTGAATTTCATGACTGACACCCCCATTGTTGCGGAACTCGAAAAGCGCATCAGGCAACTGGAAAAAGCGGCCGCCGTCCGCAACAAGGTCGAAGCTGATCTGCGTGAGACCGAATCCCGCTATCGCGCCCTTTTTGACAGGGCCGGCGACATGATTTTTATCCATGACCTGTCCGGCCGCTTTATGGAAATCAATCAGGCTACCTGCGACCGTCTGGGATACGATCCGAAAGATTTTTTTCAATTGACCCCCGCTGATATCCTGGCGCCGGAGGAAATCCCCCCCCTTAATCGATTAAAAGATGCGATTAACGGATGCGATCATATAACCTATGAAACAATCCTTATGACCAAAGCCGGACGGGCCGTCCCCATCGAAGCAAACTGCCGCCGGATTGAGTACCTCGGAAAGCCCGCCGTGCTGTGCATTGCCCGCGACATTACCGTACGCAAAAAAACCGAAACAGCCCTTCGCTTGAGCGAAGAGCGCTTTCGAACAGCATTTCAAACCAGCCCGGATTCCATCAGCATCAGCCGTCTGTCGGACGGACTTTTTATCGATATTAATGAAGGCTTCACCGACCTGACCGGTTATGCCCGCGAAGATGTTGAAGGCAAAACATCTCTTGACATCAACGTCTGGGACAACTCCCAGGATCGCCAAAGGCTGGTGACGGGACTCAAGGAAAAGGGGGTCGTTAAAAACCTGGAGGCGCCTTTCCGCCTCAAGGACGGCACCGTGCGAACCGGCCTGATGTCTGCCAGGGTCATCATGCTCCATGATGAACCCCATATCCTGTCGGTAACCAGAGACATCGAGGACTTAAAGGCAACCCAGAAGGCCCTGGTTGAAAGTGAAGAAAAATATCGCCAACTGGTCGACCATGCCATGGATGCCATTTTCATCGCCCAGGACGAAGTCATCAAATTTTCCAATCCCCGGACCTGGGACTTGACCGGACATTCTTCGAAAGAGCTGGCGACAACCCCCTTTATCACCCTCATTCACCCGGAAGATAGAAATATGGTTCTGGAAAGGCACCGCAAACGGCTGGCCGGCGAAAAGCCTGAAAGTACGTATGCGTTCAGGATCATATCGAAAGCTGGTCAGGAGCACTGGGTTCAGCTTAGCACGACCCTGACTTCCTGGAACGGCCGGCCGGCAACGTTAAACTTCATCAGAGACATCACATCGCAGAAAAAACTGGAGGACGAGTTGAGACAGGCCCAGAAAATGGAAGCCATCGGAACCCTTGCCGGCGGAATTGCACACGACTTCAACAATCTGCTTATGGGGATTCAGGGGCATACCTCTTTGATGCTGCTGGAGATGGACAGGAGCCACAGTCACTATGAGCACCTCAAGGGGGTCGAAGAGATGGTCCGGAGCGCCGCCGGTTTAACCAAACAGTTATTGGGTTTTGCCCGTCGGGGTAAATATGAGGCCAGGCCGACGGATTTAAACGAACTGGTCCGAAAAAGCATTCATCTGTTCAGCCGGACCAAAAAAGAAATCCGTATTCACTCAAAATTTACGGAAACCCTCTGGACGGCCGACGTGGATGCAGGGCAGATCGAGCAGGTCCTTTTAAACATCTATGTAAACGCCTGGCAGGCCATGTCCGGAAAAGGCGAAATTTTTATTGAAACCGAAAATATCGTTTTAGACGCTCCCGCCGCCAAAACCCTTAACGCGGAACCCGGGCGCTTTGTCAGAATTTCAATCGCCGATACCGGCGTGGGCATGGATGAAAAAACCCGACTGCGGATATTCGATCCGTTTTTTACTACCAAAAAAATGGGCCGGGGTACCGGCCTGGGGCTTTCGTCGGCTTACAGCATCATTAAAAACCACCACGGCTTTATTACCGTTGACAGTAAAATCGGCAAAGGCAGCACATTCGGCATTTTTATTCCGGCTTCCGGCTCCCAGGTGATAAAGGAAATTCATTCGGAAGACAGTACGCTTCAAGGCACTGGCACTGTTTTGCTGGTGGATGATGAGGAAATGATTCTTAATGTCAACCGGTTGTTGCTGGAGAAATTCGGGTTCAGGGTATTTACCGCCGGCAGCGGAAATGAGGCGGTCGATATTTATCAACGCGAAAAAGACCACATTGCCCTGGTCATCCTGGATGTGATCATGCCCGGCATGGGCGGCGGCGAGACCTATGACCTTTTAAAATCGATCAACCCGGATATCAAGATACTGCTCTCCAGCGGCTACAGCCTCGACGGCCAGGCCAAGGAGATGATTAAACGCGGCTGTAATGGCTTTATCCAGAAACCGTTTGATTTGAAAGGTCTTTCAAAAAAGTTAAAAGAAATTCTTGACGCCTGACCCCTCAGTTACCACCCTGTTTCAATTTGTCGACCATGTCTTTAATCAGTATGCCGCTGGGTGTTTTGGCAAGTGGATTTATTCGCAACAGGCCCTCCCAGGCCGCCATGGCGCCGGTTCGGTCGTTTAAATCATGCATCAGAACGATTCCTTTATTAAAGCGCGAGATTTCATGCCTGGGATCAACCGCAATGGCTTTGTCAAAGGCGGCAACGGCCTTTTGCGGCTGGCCGCTGCGGCGATACATGACCCCCATGTCCGTTAACACATTCGCATTATTGGGATCCAGCGTTAAAGCCTGTTCATAAGCCCGAATCGACTCCTCAAACTGGTCGATGTCAAAGTAATTGTTGCCCAGTTCTATCCACGCCTTGATATTATTCGGATTTTGTGCCGTTTCCCGCTTCAGCGCCTCAATAACACCGGCGCGTTCCTCAGTAAGTTTCTGTGCGGACGCCGGCTGCTGGACCGGTGCCGATGCGGTGGAACGGAATTTATAGGCACTGAATACAACCCCGCCCAGAAATCCAACCACTACCGACATTAAACATGCCAGCAGCAGGGAACTCTTTTTTACATAGCCGCTTGCGATTTCGGCCTGTTTGGCCATAAATACCCCCTGATGATACAATGCCCAAAATCAAGAAGACTTTGGCTTTACGCCTTCTAGCCGGTTTCGCCGGCCTGATGTGAAATCATTATTGATTTTGGTTATAGAATTGTTTGGTTATATGTGTTGATTGTGTAATACGCTTTTGGGATCGGGTCAAGTACCGCCACAAAAAAGCAGGACGCCGTTAACGGTCATCCGGCAGGGTAAGAATGGCTGTTGGGGCGGGGCGAGATTGAAACCCCGCCCCGGTTTGAGGTTGTTGATGATATGTTTATCGCCAGCAGGCGCCCCGGAAGCCGGCCCCATACGCCCTGGGCCCTCTTTCGGCAAAGCCCCGGCCGACGTTGGGGTTGATCTTTTTCATTTCGATCATATGCTCGATCCGTTTCTGGTCAAGCTGGGTTCTCAGATCGGAAATTTCTTTCTGAAGTTTTCCGGTTTTTTCAGAATCGGGGGTCTGCTTTGCCAGTTCGCTTCCAAGTTCAACTCTTTTTTCATAAAGATCGTTCCGCAGGTTTTGGGTGGCTTCGAAAAAGGCTTTGCGCTGTTCATCCAGTTTCTTTATGTCTTCTTCTTTCAGGTCCCCCGGATATCCAACTCCTCTGCCCATGCCCGGACCATACCCCATCATGCCGTATCCGGGTCCCATACCATAGCCCGGACCATATCCGCCGCGACCATAACCCATTCCCGGTCCGGCCAATGCGTTTGCTCCAAAACCCAATACGATCACCAGGGTTGCCACAAGGATTGTATTTACAATTTTACGATTTTTCATTTTTTCCCCTTTCTTAATATATTGTCCGCATGTTGTTTTATTTTTTAATTTTGAACTTTCACCCTTCTTTGCTCTTTGGCATTTACTAAAAGCAAGTCACATGCCAACATGTAAGACAAAACCGTCAGATTTTATAACAATTAGAATTCATTTATAAATAAGTCCAATCCTTCCCCCTTGCACGATTCCTTAACCAAAAACCGCATCCAAATTTGGATATTAAGTATACAGAGCGATGCCGATAAAACGGATAAAAAATAACCACAGAGGGGCCTGTTTCTAAATTCTCTGGTTTCCAGGTGATTGATTCATATCTGTTGAGTGCCTATCTTCTGATTAACACAATGTTCCGGCCGGCAGGATTAGCATGAACGCGCCTGTCTCTCTGAATTGAAATTTTTGATAAATGAATGCAAGCCTCGATGGTAAAAAAACCAACAATAAACCGTACCCGACAACGCTATGACCGGCTGGCACCCTTTTACGACCTGTTTGAATCGGTGATGGAGACATGGCGCTTTGCTTCATGGCGCGCCCGGTTGACAGAAAGCATTCGCGGCCCGCGCGCTCTTGAAGCGGGTGTCGGAACCGGTAAAAATATCAGGTTTTATCCCGAGGGAGTTGACATTACCGGCATTGATTTCAGCCATAGGATGCTCCGGCGCGCCCGAAGGCGTGCAGAAAAAACGGGGCTTGAAATGGTGCTGACGGAAATGGATGTTCAACAATTAGACTTCCCCGATCAAAGTTTCGACACGGTCTTTGCCACATTTGTATTCTGCTCCGTACCGGACCCGGTTCAGGGCCTCATGGAATTGCGACGGATTTGCAAACCTGACGGAAGGCTTCTGCTGCTGGAGCATATGCGGCCCGATAATCATTTTCTTGGCAGACTGTTTGATTTTCTGGCACCGCTCGTCGTCCGGATAACCGGCGCCAACATCAACCGCAACACCATGGGGAATATCCGCCGGGCCGGATGGAACATTGAGATCGAAGAGCACCTTTCCGGCGACATCGTACGCTGGATTGAAGCGCGGCCGTAATTTCTGACAGGCCAGGATGCGCCATCAAAAGCCTTCATTCTATGCTGGTGGGGACGATATATGGCTATCCGAAGAAGATCACAGAGGGAAGGCCGCAACAATGCCATTAAAATTCCGTTGCTTTCCTTCAATTGATAAGTTAATCGAGGGGTCGGGGCGTTTCATTACGAAAGCATAGGGTTGCGCTGTTGCCACATCATTGTTATAGGCGATCCCCGGGAGGATAGGGAAACACATAGAAAATTCCCCGACCCTGAGTTAATCAAATTTAAAAATCTATCATTTATTTCCTGAAAAGAAAGATCTGAGAATACCGGTTATGGAAGAATTCTGGTACTGGTGGCAGCATTTGCCCGAGAAGATGGATCCGGTCATTTTTAGGATTGGGCCCATCAAACCCCAATATTACGGGTTGATGTATATCGTTGCATTCGCCATCACCTTCTTTCTGGTGACGTTTCGCCTCAAGCGCGAAGCGCGTTTTCAAGCGTCCCGGGAGCAAGTCGTCGATTTAACGACCTATATGGTTCTGGGACTGATCGTCGGCGCCCGGCTGGGATATGTCCTTTTTTATAACCTGTCGTATTATCTACGCCACCCCCTGGAAATTGTTCTTCCCTTCGATTTTTCCAGCGGCATCACATTTGTCGGAATTTCCGGGATGTCCTATCATGGCGGCCTGATCGGAGTTGTCCTGGCCTCCTGGTTATACATCCGCAGGACCGATCTAGATTTTCGGGAAATGGTGGATCTGTATGTACCCGTTATCCCGCTGGGCTATACCTTCGGACGTATCGGCAACTTTATTAACGGTGAATTATACGGGAGGATTACTTCAGCCCCCATCGGTATGTTCTTTCCCCAGGCACCGAGTCCTGAATTGAGACATCCGTCCCAGCTTTATGAAGCCTTTTTTGAGGGTATTTTTCTTTTTATCGTACTCTGGAATCTAAGGAAACTTAAAGGACCCCGCGGGGCCATGCTGGCCTACTATCTATTCGGATACGGTGCCGTCCGCTTTTTTATTGAATACTTCCGCCAGCCCGATGCCCACCTGGGTTTTGTGTGGCTATCATTCTCCATGGGCCAGATCCTGTGCGCTCTGATGATGCTGGGGGGTCTGATCCTGTTTATCTTTTTACGGCGGAGATAACATTCGTCATAGATTTAATTCACGATTAAGACTGAAACATCTTTTGCCATTTGAAGCACTTTTTGGGAGATGCTCCCATACACGAACTCCTTGATGCCCGAAAGCCCTCTTCGTCCCATAACGACCATGTCGTAGCCTGAATTGGCCTCCTCAATGATGTCTCTGGCCACTCCCTTTTTTCTGCGGTTTAATTTTAAAATGATATGTTTAGCACTGAACCCGGCATCCATTAGAAGTTTTTTAGCCTTTTCCTGAGCCTCTTTGATCAACTCTTTCTTCTTGTCCTCCAGTATGCAGAAGCTTTCTTGCTGGGACACAAAATAAGGGGTCAGCTCCGGGCTGTTCATTTCACACAGGGTCGCCGAATCCTGGATCACACTAAAGATCGTAATGATATTATCCGGCGTAAAAGTTTCAGCAACAAATTGAATCGCGCGCATTGCATTATTGGAGTCATCAAACGCCACTAGTATTTTACGTCCCATCTTTATGTTCCTTTCATCTATCGTTTTGGGTTCTTTTAAAATTTTTCACTTTATCTTCATATCAAAAAATTAATCATAATAGCACCTATTTTTATTGTAACCTTTATATATTCCCTGTCTCAATATTGATAACACAACACTCCTTATTTTCATTCTCTACCTCCTTACAATGCCCCCGGCGGGTATTCACCGTCGGGGGTTTTTATTGGGTTAAAAACATATTGACAGCCCCCCTTTAAATGCTAAGATGTTTAAAATATTATTAGAAGTTATCTCAAAAAAAACATAATCATTCCAAGAGTCGTGAGTCCGGTCCATGCCGCATGAAACATACGTTGGAACCAAATGACGACGGATTCAGAAAATATCAACCGTACCCGGATGCTTTTGGCAACATCCAGCGGCGTCCTTCTGACGGCTTCTTTCCCCAAGGTCGGCCTGGACTGGCTGGCATGGTTTGCGCTGGTACCCTTGCTCGTTTCGATCCGAACCCTTTCCGTTAAAGACAGCTTTCTGCTCGGTTTGACAACCGGCTTTGTCCACTATCTCACCCTGGTATACTGGCTGGTTTATACCATGAAGGATTATGGGAATCTCCCTTTCCCCGTGGCGGTTTCGATTCTCATGCTGATGGCGGCTTATCTTGCGCTTTATATCGCTGTGTTTGCGTGCAGCGTCAGTCTGTGGGAACCCGGTCCGTTCGGATCTCTGATATCCATCCCGCTGACATGGGTTTCGATCGAATATCTGCGATCTTTTCTGCTGTCCGGCTTTCCGTGGGAATTTCTCGGTCACTCCCAATTTAACCGGTTGCACATCATTCAAATCTCAGATATATTCGGTGTGTACGGCGTTTCGTTCCTGCTTGCGCTGTCGAACACGGCCATATTGTTATGTTACCTTTTTGTAAAGGAAAAACGCTGGCGCGGCTTCTCAGTCACCAGAGGACCGGCCGCTCTATCGTTATTGATCTTTTTTGGGACTTTTCTCGCTTGCTGGAGTTACAGCGGCTGGCGAATCCGTAATGTCGACCATGCGATTTCTGCTTCACCTGCGGTAAGAATCGGTATCGTCCAAGGAAACATTGATCAGTCCCGGAAATGGGACCCGGCGTTTCAGGACAGCACAACCGAAAAGTACCTTGACCTTTCTCTTTCGGCGGTGAAAGACCGGCCGGAACTGCTGGTATGGCCGGAAACCGCCACGCCGTTTTACTATTTATCCGATACCCGTTTGACCGGGCGGATTCAAAAGGGGATTCAGTCAGCAGGCGCCGATTTTCTAGTCGGCAGTCCCTCTTTTGTCCGCCGGGCGGATAAGATTGATTATTTCAACAGCGCATACGTTATTCTGTCGGACGGGTCCGTTTCCGCCAAATACGATAAGGCGCAGCTGGTCCCCTTCGGCGAATACGTACCGCTGAAAAAATGGCTGCCCTTTTTAGGCAAAATGGTTGAAAACGTCGGGGACTTCAAGACCGGCGAAAAGGGAAACACGGTTTCCTGGCGGGGCTATCGCCTGGGGATTCAGATCTGTTTTGAGATCATCTTCCCGGGTCTTTCCCGGGCTATGGTGCAAAACCAGGCAGCGCTGCTGGTAAACATCACCAATGACGCCTGGTTCGGTAAAACGGCTGCGCCCTACCAGCACTTTTCCATGGCGGTATTCAGGGCCATTGAAAACAGACGCACCCTGGTGCGCTCCGCCAACACGGGCATCAGCGGGTTTGTAGATCCGGTGGGCCGGATTATCGCCTCAACGCCGCTTTTCGAGGAAGCCGTAACGACCCGGCCGGTCCCGGTGTTAACGGCAGCGACCGTTTATACCCGTTACGGTGATGCATTTGCACAGGGATGTCTGCTGGCACTTCTGGCTGCGGCGATATGGAAAATCACCATGGCATTTAATGCCGCAAAGGCCCGGCGGGGCCGTTAGCGGCCGGCTGCCGTTAAAAAGAAATCCACCGATACTTTTTTATCGATAAAGGAGGTTATTATGACCACAGAATTAAAACATACCCTCAAGGAAATGAAAATCAAGCTGGAACAGCTCAAGGGGTATCTTTGACCTGGCTGCCAAGGAAAATAGACTGAATGAAATAGAGGCGCTGATCGCCAAGGACGGATTTTGGAATCGCCCTGAAGATACCAAGACCATTTTAAAAGAACGAACCGTGCTCTCCCACAAGATCGACAGGTTCCGGGCATTAGCCAATGAACTGGAAGAATGCGACATCATGCTGGATCTTGCCGTTGAAGAATCTGATGCCGACGCCATGGCGGAGGTCTCCCGGCAGGTTCAGTCCGTGGGAAGCAGCATCAAATCCTTTTCCCTTGAACTCATGCTGGATGATGAAGACGACGGCAATAATGCGATTGTTTCAATCAATGCCGGAGCAGGCGGCACCGAAGCCCAGGACTGGGCCGAAATGCTTTTCAGGATGTACGCCCGCTGGGTGGAGCGCAAAGGGTTCAAGATGGACATCATCGATTTTCAGCCCGGTGAGGAAGCCGGCATCAAAAGCGTTACCTTTACCGCCGACGGTGAATATGCTTACGGCTTTTTAAAGTCGGAAACCGGTGTGCATCGCCTGGTGCGAATTTCGCCCTTTAATGCCAGCGGCAAGCGCCATACATCCTTCGCCTCGGTTTTCGTATATCCCGATCTGGAAAACGAAATCGTCATCGATATCGACGACAAGGATCTGCGAATCGATGTTTTCAGGGCCAGCGGCTCCGGCGGTCAGCACGTCAATAAAACCAGCAGCGCCGTCCGCATTACGCATCTTCCCACTGGAATCGTTGTACAGTGCCAGCAGGAAAAGTCCCAGCACCGCAATAAAGACATGGCCATGAAAGTGCTCAAGGCCCGTCTGTATCAGGCCGAAAAGCAGAAACAGGACGAGAAACTTCAGGAAATCCATGACAGTAAGGGGGATATCGCCTGGGGAAACCAGATCCGTTCCTACGTGCTGCACCCCTATCAAATGGTCAAGGACCACCGTATCAATATGGATATCGGCAACGTCAACGCCGTACTGGACGGCGCCCTTGACCCCTTTATCGAAGGGGTATTGCTCGCGGGAAAGGCCTAACTCCGCCATGTATCTACCGGGACAACCCATCGTCGATCCTGTCCAAATCATCGCGGAATTTTACGTCCCCGGTTCTTTGGCATATAATCTCCTGCTGAACCACGGCCGCCAGGTGGCTGAAAAGGCGCTTCGGGCAACGGCCCGGGTGACTCATCTGAAACCGGATACGGCATTTATCCGGGAAGCCGCCATGCTGCACGATATCGGAATTTTCATGACGAATACGCCGGCCCTGGGATGTACGGGCAAGCACCCCTATATCTGTCACGGCTACCTGGGGCGAAGTCTTCTTGAAACAAAAGGGCTTCGCCGGCATGCGCTGGTGTGTGAGCGCCATGTCGGCGCCGGTATTTCCGTCGTCGATATAGAGCGCCAGAGCCTGCCGCTGCCGCTGCGCGACATGCTGCCGGTCTCCATCGAAGAGCAGGTCATCTGTTATGCCGACAAATTTTTTTCAAAAGTGCCGGAGAGGGCGCACCGGGAATATGCCATTGAAGAGATTCTATCGGATTTAAAAAAATTCGGCCCGGACAAGGTCGAACGCTTTAGAGAGTGGATGCAAATTTTCACCTGAACCTTGCATGAAAATTGATGAGAAGATTTCTGTTGCATTGTACAAAAGACTTCAGGACAGAGGTTGTGTTACAATCGTAACACCCAAATGGTATAAAAGATAACGATTTATTTCTCATCAATTTTCACCCTGTGGGCACGCCGGAGGCTCCCATCTGCTGCGTTATTCAGGGCTTGCAATAGCAGACTTATGGCTGCACCCTGAAATGCCTTGCATATGGAAGCCTCCGACCCGTGCAGAATTCAGGTTTTAATTAAACACGATAACTACTATGTTCAGAAAAGATTTAAAAAAAGCGCTGCGCTTCTACTATATCACCGACGAAAACGCCCCCGGCCGGCCGCCCTTGGAGCAGGTTGAAATCGCCATCCGGGCCGGTGCGACCATTGTCCAGTACCGCCATAAATCCTTTACCCTGGAGTTTTTTGATGAAGTCGCCGCCATTCGGCACCTGTGCAAATGCAACGGGATCCCTTTTCTGGTAAACGACCATATTTTGCTGGCCCAGGCGGTATCGGCTGACGGCGTTCACCTGGGCCAGACGGATGAAAGTCCGGTGCTTGCCAGGCGCCTGCTGGGGCCGGACGCCATCGTGGGCATATCCGTATCCAATCTGGCCGAACTGGCGCGGACGGATCTGGCGCCATGCGACTATATCGGGACCGGACCGGTTTTTGCAACCCGGACAAAGGCGGACGCCAAACCGGTTTGCGGTCTCGGCGGTCTGGCGGCGGTGGTTCAGGCCGCACCGTTGCCGGTAGTCGCCATCGGCGGCATCACCCCTCAAAACGCCGCCGGCTGCTTCCGCAATGGCGCAGCCGGTGTCGCGGCGATCAGCCATATTTCAAGGGCTGAAAATCCGCTCGAAAATGCCCGGCAGCTGGGATCCGTATGCCAGTGTCCGCCGCCGGCCGACCTTTCAGCGCCCTGGAACGATGAATTCGGCCTGTTACACAAGCTATTGAAACTGGTCCCCCTTGAAAAAAACGTTGCCGCATTCATCAAGATACCGCCCGGAGATGACGCCAGCCTGCTCAATCAGCTGAAAAATCCGGTCGTCACGACCGACACCCATAAGGAAGGCATTCACTTCCGGCTGGACTGGCAAACCCCCCGGGAGGTCGGCCGCAAGGCGGTCACGGTAACCCTCAGCGACCTGGCGGCCTCATATGCCCTGCCCATCGCCCTGTTTGTCAATCTGACGCTTCCGGCCCACGTCTCCGACGGAACGATTGAGGCCCTGTATCAGGGGATCCGCACGGCCCTGAATCATTATCAGTGCGCCCTGGGCGGCGGCAATATTTCCAAGGGCTGTCAACTGTCATTGGATCTTTTTGCCGTCGGTGAGGGCCGCGACGATATCTTTCCCCTGCGTTCAGCCGCACGCCCCGGTTACGGCCTTTATGCAACCGGACCCCTAGGGCTTGCCCGCGCCGGCCTTGACGCCCTGACAAGGAAAGACGACAGCGCCCAAGACCTGATTAGTCGATTTAAACTCCCCCGGGCCCGGTTTGACGCCGCCCGGGTGCTGGCGGAACACCAGGTCCCCTGTGTCATCGATATCAGCGACGGACTTGCCGGCGATGCCGGCCACATCGCCGCGGCATCGGGCCTCTCCATTGAATTTGACCTTTCGCTCTGTTTGAAAGATCCTGCCCTTGAGGCCTACTGCGCCGGAAGAAATATTACGCCGGAAGAGATGATCCTGTCCGGCGGTGAAGATTATGAACTCCTGTTCAGCTGTCCACCGGAGACCTTCAACCGGATTCAAAAATTTCTGCCGGCTGCTTCACAGGTCGGCCGCTGCCTTCCATTTGCCGGAAAACACCTTTTAAACGTACCCCCGGGGATTGCCTCTTTTCAGCACGGCCGCCGCTGAAAGGCAAAATTCGCTTGCTATTTGATTGAAAGGTTGCTAAAAATTTATTGTTCCGATTGGGGTGTTCTGTCAGTAATGCAGAACTGAGAGCATACCCACTGAACCTGATACAGTTAGCACTGTCGTAGGGAACTCGGAGAAGTCTCGCCAAAAGGAAAGACCCCTTTTTACGCCCGAACGATTTCCCAGCCCCAATCGAAAAGAACCTTTGAAAAGCTCATTTTGTAAGACCCAAAAAGACTTTTTTTGCTTTGGTCGGCAACCTGTTCTGAAAATTTAGAATCTGAATCTTTCAGACGGAACGTGTTACACTCAACTTCACGGAGATATTAAATGAAAGTCGCATTGACCATCGCCGGGTCGGACTCTTCCGGAGGGGCTGGAATTCAGGCGGACATCAAAACCTTTCAGGCCCATGGCGTGTTCGGCATGAGCGTCGTTACCGCCGTTACCGCCCAGAACACCCGCAAAGTTTATGACGTCCAGGAAATCCGACCGCAGCTTGTTCAGGACCAGATAACCTGCCTGTTTGATGATGCAGCCATTCATGCCGTCAAAATCGGCATGGTTTCCAGCATCGAGCTGATTGCCGCCATTGCCGCCGCCCTGAAAAAAGTCAACCCGCCTGCGGTGGTGTTGGACCCGGTCATGATATCCAAAAGCGGATACCGGCTCTTAAAACCGGAGGCCCAGGAGGCCCTGGTGCAACACCTTTTCCCCCTGGCCGAGGTTGTAACCCCCAACATTTATGAAGCCGAGGCCCTGGTGGGGAGAAAAATCCGCACCCTTGACGAAATGAAAGCCGCCGCTCAAGCGATATTAAAGCTTTCCGCCAAAAAAGTCGTCGTCAAGGGCGGTCACCTGGAAGCGGCGATCGCCACCGATATCCTGTACGACGGCAGCCGTTTTGAGGAACTTCAAAGCAGCCGCATCGAAACCCGGAACACCCATGGCACGGGCTGCACCTTTTCATCCGCCATTGCGGCAAATCTTGCGCTGGGAAAAAGTTTTTTTGACGCCGTGTCCCTTGCCAAAACCTATATCACCGGAGCGATCCAACACTCCTTGTCCATCGGCAAAGGATATGGGCCTACCAACCACTTTTTTGACCTGTATCGCCGGGCCGGCATGGAGCAATAAGGATGAATTTATTGATCATACGGTTTAATCGGAGATGGACCGACTGCGAATGGATACATGCAACTGCTTGATCTAACAATTATCAATACACAATATTCGGGGGCCGAACCCTATTTCAGCATGGAGCGTTCATATGATCATAGAAGTACAAACCCGGAAAAGCATCGCATCCGATACCCGCAAGGCCGCCTATGCGGTGGTGCTGGTGGCCATAGGGGTCGCGCTGGCGCCTTACACCTCATTTCCCATCGGGATTGCCAAGGTCAACCCCACCCAGCACTTTGTCAATGTCCTTGCCGCGGTCTTGCTGGGGCCCTGGTGGGCCGTTGTCACCGCTGCGGTCATCGGGATCATCCGCAATGTTCTGGGAGTCGGCACGTTGCTGGCCTTTCCCGGCGGCATGATCGGCGCCTTTCTGGCGGGTCTGTTCTACCGGCAAACCCGCAATGTGTATGCCGGGGCCGGCGGTGAAGTCATCGGCACCGGTCTGATCGCACCGGTTGCCAGCGCCTTCTTTGTAGCGCCGTTTTTAATGGGAAAGGTCATTCCGCTTGTTGCGCTGGTTCCGTCCTTTCTATCCAGCACCATCGCCGGCGCGGCCCTGGGCATTCTGGCTCTTAATTTACTGCAGCGGGCCGATATCGTTGAGCTGGCAGGCAGGAAGATGTGACTGGACCCTTTTTAATTGAAATCAAATCGCTTCGCTATGCCTATCGTCAAAGCGGGGCTGGCTGGATCCTTGACGGCATTGATCTGAAAATCCGCCCGGATGAATACCTGCTGATTTGCGGCGCCAGCGGGTCCGGCAAATCCACGCTCTGCCGGACCTTCAACGGGCTGATCCCCCACTTTTTTGGCGGATCGCTGCAGGGCGACATCCGCATTGCCGAAATCCCGAGCACCCAACAATCCGTCGGACAGCTTTTCGAGAGGCTGGGTATGGTCTTTCAGAATCCGGAAGCCCAGCTTTTCAACGGAACCGTGGAAAGGGAAATCGCTTTCGGCCTCGAGAGCATCGGACTGGCGCGCCGTGAAATCGAAAGAAGAATCGCGGAAACCGCGGAAACCGTTGGAATAGAGGCACTGCTTCCCGAAAATCCCCATGAGCTTTCCGGCGGCCAGCAGCAGCTGGTTGCGATTGCCGCGGTTCTGGCCCTGCTCCCGCAAACCATTATTCTGGATGAACCCTATGCCAATTTGGATCCCGTCAACGTTCGACGGGTGCGAACGGCGCTCAGACGGATTCATCAAAACGGCACCGGCATCATCATCAGCGAACACCGCCTGGGGCTGACGGTCGCAGACGTTGAACGGATAGTCGTGCTGTATCAGGGTCGGATCGTTCTGGACGGTTCTCCGGCACAGGTCCTGAAACAGGATATTGAAAGCTACGGCCTTGAACCGCCCCTGGCGGCAAGTATCGGCCGGAAGTTAGGCCTTGCGCCGCTGCCGCTTGACATCGACGGCCTGAAATCAAGTGTTTCCCTAGACAACCTGCCGGTTCCGCCGGCGCCTGAGGACTTGCCGACAATTTACCCGGCCGATGGCGACCGCGTCTTAATGCTTGATCGCGTTTGCTTCCATGCCGCCGGCAAACCCCTCTTGCGGGATGTCGGCTTGACCCTGAGCCGGGGAGAATGCCTGGCGCTGGTCGGTGCCAACGGGGCCGGCAAAACCACCCTGCTCAAGCATCTCAACGGGCTGAACCGGCCCACCCGCGGCGAAATTACTGTCCGGAACCGGCCTGCCCGGGAAATGAAGGTTTCCCAGCTGGCCCGCTATGTGGGGGTGGCCTTTCAGAATCCCAACAGTCAGTTTTTTAAACTGACCGTCTGGGATGAAATCGTCGCGGGGGCCAAAGCCCTTCAGTGCTATGATGAATCCTGGATCAGGGAACTGGCGCGCCTGTTTGCGCTCGATCCCCTGCTTGCTCGCGCGCCTTATCGACTGAGCGAAGGCGAAAAAAAACGGGTGGCCTTTGCAGCCGCCCTGGCGGCCCGCCCCGACATCCTTGCCCTGGATGAGCCCACCGCCGGCCAGGACATGTTCTTTCGACGCTCCCTGGGTCTGCTGCTCAGGGAGTTACAGGCGCGCGGTCAGGCCATTTTGCTGATCACCCAGGACCTGTCCTTTGCCGAAGAATATGCCCGGCGCTGGCTGCTGCTGGCAAAGGGTGAAATTATCGCCGAAGGCACTCCCGGCCGGGTTATGGGGGATCAGGCCGCCATGGCGCGGGCCCATCTGGAGCCAACGGACCGGTTCCGGCTTTACGGAGGAAAAAAATATTGATTAGGAGAAAAGCGCAATCTCAGTCATGAAAAATTTACTGGACCCCCGCACCAAAATTATAATCGCGATGTTTTTCACCATCCTGGTGGTGGCGTCAAGAACGCTTTCCTGGCTCCTGCCCCAATGGGGAGTGCTCATCGTCCTTGTCGTTGCTATCGGAAAAGGCAGGGCTTACGCACGCTGGCTGCGGCTGTCTCTTCCCATGGCGCTGTTTTTCGGTGCAGTAACGTGGTGGACGGCCGACTGGAAAACCGGCCTGATGGCCGCCCTGGCGCTGCTGAATCTCGTTTCGGTCTTTTTTGTTTTTTTCAGCACCACCACTCCGGAAGACCTGGGAAACTCGCTGGTCAAAGCCGGTCTCCCTTATCCGGTCGCATTCGTTTTCAGCACCTCTCTGCAGTTTGTGCCGGTAATCGGCAGAAAAGCGAAGAACGTTCTGGACGCCCAGCGTGCCCGCGGAATTCCGCTGGAGCCGGGCTGGTCGGCTCTGCGGCACTATCCCGCTTTTCTGGGGCCGCTGCTCATCCAGGCCTTTCAGCTGGCCGAAGAACTGGCGGCCGCCATGGAGGCCCGCGGTTTCGGCCGCCCCGGCCGGACCTTTTACAGGGATTATCGCATGGGCCCGACCGACTGGCTGGCCGTTGCGATAACGTTTCTGCTGCTGACCGCCTGTCTTATTCTACAACGGATGTGAAAGTCATGGGAAACCAGGCCTTGCAAAATTATTTAAATAAACTCACGCTGATTGCCGGGGAAGTCAAATCCGGCAAGACCCTTCGAACCATTGAAATACTCGAGAAGTTTGTTCAGGCCGGCTACGCGGACCGGATAGCCGTCATCGACATGGCGCCGGACCCGGTTCGAGGCATCGGCGGGAAACTGACGCCGCCGGCCGGTGCGTCGCTCCTTTACCTGACTGCAGCCATTGCCGCCCCGCGCCTGACCGGCGTCGATGAAGAAGATACCCGCCGGCTGGCCCGCCGGAACGCCCGTGCCATCGAAGCGCTCTTTGACGTTCTTCGCGCCCAGCCGAAAGAAATCCTCTTTGTCAACGACGCCAGCCTGTATCTTCAGGCCGGTAGCCTGGATACCTTTCTGGCGATACTCGACACCGCCTCGACCCGGATCGTCAACGCCTATTACGGGAAAACCTTTGCCGATTCAGACCTTACGTTAAGAGAAAGACGGCTGCTGGAAAAGTTTATGAAACAATGCGATAAAATCCTTGATCTGTAGATATCATACATGAAAACCGGCCGGTCAAATTGTCCGGTCGGTTTTCATGTGTCCTCAGTTTAAGAGAGACATTACTCAGGGTGCAACCGCTCCATTAGGGTCCGGCGGTGGCGGTAGCGGCGGGGGGTATGCCGCCGGGGGAGTTGCCGTACCCCCTTTATCACCCACAAAAATCCCCACGGCAGCACTGTTAACGTAACGCATGGCCCAGGCCCCGCCGATATGCTCGCCGTTCGGACCGTACAGAGAACCGTTCAGGGATTTTTCAATGGGCGAAAGGGGGGATCCTTCGTTTAGCACCCAAGTCCCGCCGGTAATTTTAAACTCGCCGCTGGAACCCACAAACGTGCCGGAACCGTTTGCGATGCTGGCAGTCGGCCCCTCTATGCCGGAAACAGACAGGTTAAAACTCGAAACCGTGCCGGCCGGCACATTCACGTTGCAGCTGAAGGTGCCGATCATGTCATATCCGCCCCATCCATTGTAATAGGTTCCCCAGGCAGGACCGGCGTAGCTGCCGACAATGCCGGCTGCCGCCGCATCCGGGGTCACTTCGCCCCCAACATAGTATGCCCGGTCGGTGATGGCATAAGCGGGGGTTGAGCCCACCCCGGGAACCCAGCTGGACATGCGCCAGAAGCCCCATTCCATGTATGCGTTGCTCCCCAGCTGGTCGTTCGTCGGCCATCCGGAAGTATTGTCGGAATTGTCCATGGGCCGGGTGGTGCCCAAGTCGCCGCTGTCAAACAATCCGCCGGCAACGGTTTTAATCCGCTTAATGTACGCCGTGCCGTCCTGGCGCGTATCCGTCGCGCTGATAAACCCGTCCGCAGTTACAATGGAACTGCCGGAAACTTCGTCCGCGCTAAAATTCACCCGGGAAGAATTGGTATAAACATCCGTCAGATTGGCCCCCTCCCCGTCATATTTGGTCAGGAGGGCTGAAAAATAGCCGACCCAGCTGCCGGTGACAACCGGCTGCTGATTGCTCTGGGTGGTCATGTTCTGGTTAAGATCGGCGGCACCGGCTTCGGCATTGTCGGCGGTGGTGTCGGTGCTGGTCCCGCCGGTCTGGGTATCGCCGTCTTCGCCGGTCTGGGTGTCGCC
>JBFLWU010000022.1:0-73069 GCA_040757625.1 Thermodesulfobacteriota bacterium
AGATTCTTTCAGGCATTGTGGACAGGATAAAAATATATCCAAATAAAAAAAATATCTTGCCGTTAGACGATCCCAATCAAGACCATGAACATTACATCATAGATCTTGGGAATGATTATTTTACTGAAGGAAAGCTTCATCCTATGATGAATCCCCAACTGAGAAACGAATGGATCATAAAGGAGGCGGAAGATGATGAAGTACGGGTTATTCTTTTAGATGTAGTTCTCGGCTATGGTTCACATCCGCGTCCGATTGATGATCTAACAAACATCATCGCAGCAATCAAAAAGCGCTTTAACGATAAAGGCCGGCATCTGGTATTTGTAGTTCATCTTTGCGGTACTGAAAAAGATCCCCAAGGATATCAAGAACAAAAACAAATATTGGAAAAAGCCGGAGCTGTGCTTGTCGATAGCAGTACGGAAGCGGCCATGCTTTCCGGATTAATTAGCGTTGGGAAAAATTAGATGAAACAAACATCAGCTGTTTATCAATTATTTAAAAGCCGTCTGGCAATCGTCAACATCGGACTTGAAAATCTGGTGGAACATCTTGCTGATTTTCCAGTTGACATTATCCAGGTTGATTGGAGACCGCCGGCGAGTGCCAAAATGAATCTATTAAAAAAAATTCAAGTGTTAAAAGCCAAACAACCGAGCGAGGAGGGGAGGTAAAACGACTATGGACATGGAAAATGCGAACCATGAGGCATGTGATCGCATACTGGAAGCCCGTCCATGGTGGACGGATGTCAAGTTGGCACAGGACGTGATCCCCGGCATGCAAAAGAACCGGATTTTTTACTCCGGGCCGCCTATCGAGTGGGACAGGATGTGTCGCCCTCAAAAAGCGGCCATTGCGGGTGCGATGATGTTTGAAGGAATAATTGACGATTTTTCAGAAGCCGAGGCCCTAATCAAAAAAGGAGAAGTGGAATTAGATATCAATCAGAATCATAATAGTATCGGCCCTATGTGTGGGCCGATCTCGGCATCCATGGCGGTCGCTGTTATCGAGAACAAAACTTTTGGGAATTTCGCATATGCGGCGCCATTTAATACGGGAAGAAAATTTCCTATGTATACCGGCTGCTGTACGGCGGAGGCTGTTGAGATTCAGAGGTGGCTCAGTGAAATCTGGGCACCCGCTACCAGTAAAGCTCTTCAGGCTATAGGGGGAATTGATTGCAGAGCGCTTGTCGGGAGGTCTATGCTGATGGGAGATGAGCAGCACAATAGAAATCAGGCCGCCACTTCATTGCTTGTCAATCAGATGATTGGCGGTTATTTGAAAATCGATCTGCCAAGAGACACCTTTGGCGAACTTATCAGTTTCATGCTCGATATGGTGGAGATGTTCTATGGCTCGCCGCACTTGGCAGTTTGCAAGGCAATGATGGACCCTGCTCATAACATTGAAGACAGCTCTGTGGTGACAAAGATGAGCTCAAATGGTGTGGAATTCGGGATCATGGTCAGCGGTTTGAAAAATCAATGGTTTACCGCTCCGTCTCCAAAGGTTATAAATGGATTTTATTTTCCGGGATTTTCTGAAGCAGACGCAAATCCCGATATTGGTGGAAGCCGTATTAAAGAGACAGCCGGATTCGGTGGAATGTGCATTGCTGCTAGCCCCGCAATGTGCCTCCTGGTTGGTGGTAAAATGAAAGATATTGTCAAACAAACACTGGACATGTATGAAATTACCATTACAGAAAATCCAGCCTATCAGATTCCGTATTTAGATTTTCGAGGCATCCCAACAGGTATCGATGTTGTCAAGATTGTCGAAACGGGAATTACGCCTGTTATCGACACGGCCATCATGCATAAGCATGAAAATTTTCCATTCATTGGAGTAGGTCTCACAATATCTCCCATGGAATGCTTTGAGAAAGCCATAAATGCTTTTTGATGAGCTAATAATCTCACCACAATCTGTATGCCGACGCATCATGGCTACCCGAATAAGTGAGACTGTTTTTCACAGGATTTCTGATAGTGGCGGTGGGGGCGAGGTCGTTTCGATTTTTAACGGAGCTTTCAATATAAAAACATTCGATGGATTTCTGGTACATTTAGCCATAGATGAAAAGCCACTGACCCCTAGATCTGTTTTATTTCAAAAAAAAGATTTTTGGGCCGCTGGCGTCGATCATATCCGTGCAGGCATGAATGTCTTATTTCATAACCAGTATATCTTCATTCCCGACATAAGGCTGCAAATCTGCGCCGAGTCGGCCGTCAAATTCAATCCAAGGTTCACACTTAATGCTAAAATAATACCGCATTTTCAGATCATGAAAAATTTGCTCGTTGCCCTAAAGTGGATCGAAGACGAAATAAGGCAAGAACAAATAACTCGAATTTCTCCATTATCAGGCTACTTTCTATCGAAACTTCAAAGCAACCCAAATATATCATGCCAGAATGAAAAATCACAAAGGCCCAATCAAGTCTTTCCACTGATGGAGAAATGGAAAAACAATCTTTGGGATTGTATTGACAGCCTTTTATGCAACTTGGAAAGTCGCTGCATTGAAAAGATTCAAAACAGTGTTTTGAAAATCCTCGGAAATGGTCCAGGTCTAACACCATCGGGGGATGATTTTCTTGCAGGTTTTATCGTAACAGGGGTTGTCTTCGGAAGACTTTTTAATCGGATTGATGAATTGATCGACACGGTTGTTCAGATTGTTTATTCTGCTTTTGTGGGTCGTACGACCGATGTCAGCGGCGCAATGATAGAAGACGCATGCAACGGTCAAGTATCAGAACCGGTGGAGGATCTGATGCAATCCATTCTCACCGGAGATACAGTTGATCGAATCGTTTTATTTGCTAGAAAAATCCATTCGATTGGCGCATACTCAGGAGAAGATCTTTTGAATGGCTTGGCAACTGGGATATGCTTTTGGGGGCAAATGGCGGGTCCGAAAACGGCGCTATCCTAACTATGTTGTGGGATAACCGGTTAGAACCCTAAAAAACTCCACGAAAAATTGGGGAGATCAGATGTCGACGCAGTTAACCGAAAAACCCATCGTTTTACTCGCCTGTGGCGGCCATGCATTTATGCAGCGGGGTGAGCAAGGTACTATTCTGGAACAGGCACACAATGCTGCCATCATATGTAGAAAACTGCTTGTCTTGGTCGAAAGAGGCTATAAGCTGGTTATCACTCATGGAAATGGGCCCCAAGTTGGAGACCTGCTGTTGCTCAGCGAGTCCGGCGATCCATGCATTCCCAAAATGCCCCTGGATGTTCTTGTAGCGCAAACCCAAGGGAGTCTGGGATATTTGCTTCAGCAGGCAATGCTAAACGAGTTGCGGTGTCGCGGCATCAAGAAGATCGTAGTGACTGTGGTGACTCAGGTGTTGGTGGATCCCGGGGACAATGCCTTCAGTAATCCCGAAAAACCGGTTGGCCCTTTTCTGTCTCCGGAAGTGGCATTCCAACGACGCGATAAATTGAACTGGAAGATTGCCGAGGACCCTGCCGGACGCGGCTGGCGACGTCTTGTCCCGTCTCCGATGCCGAGTAAAGTAATTCAATATAAAACGATCCGCGAGGCGGCGGAAGCCGGCAATATAGTGATTGCTGCCGGCGGCGGAGGCATCCCGATCATTGAAACGGCCGAAGGATCCTATGAAGGCATCGAGGCGGTCATTGATAAGGATTTTACCTCCTCGGTTCTGGCTGCGCAGATCGGCGCCGAGATCTTTATTATCCTTACCGAAGTACCTTACATTTATTGCGGATTTGCCACACCACAAGAGAAACCGATCCATGCGATCACTTCGGATAAATTACAAGATTTGTATGAATCAGGCGAATTTGCATCCGGCAGCATGGGGCCGAAGGTAAGAGCTGTTATTGAATTTCTGAACAGAGGGGGAAAACGTGCCATGGTGACAAATCCAGCCGTTATGGAAGATGCGCTCCTTGGAAAAGGAGGAACCCATATCATTGGAAGCTATTAGAGACCTGAAAGAGTGTCAACATATTCAACAATATGTTTGAAAGAATTTTCCAATAACATTTACTTTGGAATCGAAAGTTGATAATAGCGGATCACAGTCTACAGCATAAAGGCTTTAGCATTATGGAAAAAAATCCTAAAAGATCAGAGGGTTTCGTTTGCTTATGATGTATCGTAAATAATTTTTAACTTGTAATTCCCCGTTGCTTTCAGCGGGGATGGATAAAACAAATTAAAATTTCCTTACTATCGGCGAAACTATTTTGAGCCGACGTGATACCCCGCAGCTTGCTGCGGGGAGAGTTCATTTCAACATTTTGTTTCTCCATTATCGATTTCCGGCGACCTTTAAAATGCAAGATATCTTGCCTCAAACGACAAAAACCTATATGTTTTTTCTATTTGCGATTTGTATTGCAAAGCTGCAACGAGCCAGTCCGGGGATAGTCAGGATCTTAAGGCTCTATACGAAATATGGAAGTCCACCCCCTGCCACGTGCCAACGTAGGTGAAACAAGAAAAACTGCCAGTGATACACAGATTGCCGGCCGGTTGGGCCTATTTTAAAAAATCTTTTACTGTTCAGTTTGCCTTCGAATAGGAATCACCTTAGCACCGGACTTAAGGCCATCCAAATAATCGGCCCAGGTCTGCATCATGCGCCGGCGCTCGGGCAGGTGTTTGGTTCGGTTGTAGGCTCTGCCGAGGGGATCGCGGACAGCATGCGCCAGTTGATGCTCTATTAATTCAGGTCGTACCTGCAAAACTTCATCGAGAATGGTACGCGCCATTGCCCGGAAGCCGTGGCCGGTCATTTCGTCTTTTTCAAAACCCATCCTCCGCAGGGCGGAAAGAACCGCATTGTTGCTCATGGGCCGTTTAGGTGTTCGCGGACTGGGAAATACATACCGGCCAGCGCCGGTCAAGGGATACAGGTCCCGCAGAATTTCAACAGCCTGGCGCGCCAGAGGAACCAAATGCGGCTGCCGGGTCTTCATTTTCTCAGCCGGGATATTCCATTCGGCCGCATCAAGGTCGATTTCCGCCCACTCCGCTTGTCGCAGCTCACCAGGACGCACGAAGAGAAGCGGAGCAAGGCGCAGAGCGCACTTTGTAACTAAAGCCCCTTCATAGCCGTCAATCGCCCTCAGCAAGCCCCCAACCTTTTCCGGTTCGGTCATGGCTGAAAAGTGTTTCGATTTAACCGGAGGAAGCGCCCCGCGAAGATCGGCGACCGGGTCGCGTTCAGCCCTTCCGGTGGCAACTGCATATCGAAAAACCTGGCCGCAAATGATCCTGACCCTGTGCGCCGTTTCAATCGCCCCCCTCGACTCAATTCGCCGCAGCACCCTAAGCAGATCCTGCGCTTTGATGTCAATAATCGGTCGGGCTCCTATCCAAGGAAAAACGTTGAGTTCAAGCCTCTTTAAGGTTATCGCGGCATGCACCTGAGTCCATGACGATGTAAATTTGTCATGCCATTCCCTGGCGACAACCTCAAAGGTATTTTCATCCTGAACCTTTGCGGCTTTCAACGCCTTGCGAACCTGGCTCGGATCAATACCATCCGCAACCTGCTTGCGCGCTGCATCGCGCCGCACTCTTGCCTGAGATAAACCCACTTCGGGGTAAGTGCCAAGAGACAGCAATTTCTCCTTACCCTCAAGCCTGTATTTAAAGCGCCACCACTTACCCCCAGCGGGTGTAACTAATAGAAAAAGGCCTTCAGTATCAAATAGTTTAAATTGTTTGTTTTTTGGCTTTGCGTTGCGGACTTTGACATCGGTCATCGGCATTTATGGCCTCCGATTTTTTGGGGTAGCTATTTTTTGGATGGGGTAACTTTAGCTAAAACTTACCCCAATTACCCCCGGATGTCAATGGATTTTATAAGACCTGCCTGGACGGATGAAAGCCAAAAAGCCCTTATTTTTAAGGGCTTTTTAGGCTAAATGGGACTGTCTTGAATTTTGATTTGGAGGCGGCATCCGGATTTGAACCGGAGTATAACGGTTTTGCAGACCGCTGCCTTACCACTTGGCTATGCCGCCACAAAAAAAAAATGGAGCGGGAAACGGGATTTGAACCCGCGACTTCGACCTTGGCAAGGTCGCACTCTACCACTGAGTTATTCCCGCTCTAAAAAATTATCTTCTAATTATTCATTCGTTTTTTGTCAATAAAAAAATACAAATTATCCATTCAGACGTAAAAGTTTTCTGAAGCGGATGAAATAATCGAAACCGGACCAGACCGTAAATACCAGCGCGCCCCAGAGAAAAAAACGGCCGATGGCATTCATATCCACACCCCAATAGGGATAATGGATCGCAAGGGGGATAATCGCGGCGATCTGAAAACCGGTTTTATATTTTCCCAGCCAGGTGGCGGAAACATCTTCCCGGCTCTCTGCGATGATATTGCGCAGCCCGGTCACGGCGATTTCCCTGCCGATGATCACACAGACCATCCAGGCCGGGACCCATCCCCGGGCGGTTAGCATGATAAATGTCGCCGAAACCAGCAGTTTGTCCGCCACCGGATCCATCACCCGGCCGAAGGTGGTTACCAGGCCCCTTTTTCTGGCCAGGTAGCCGTCCAGATAATCGGTGACGGCAGCCGCACTGAATAAAATCGCCGCGGTCAGCGCGCATATTCGGCCCGGAAAGTGAAGCAGGATGACGATGGCCGGAATTGCAGTGATTCGGTATATAATTAACGTGTTGGGATGGATCAGGGTTTTTTTTAAGCCTATGGGGGACATTATTTCGGTTTGTCTGAATGTGCTTCGATGAATTTATCCCGGCACTGGGTGCTGCAAAAGAACAGCTCCTCTCCCTCATGAATAATTCGGATGCCGTTTCTTTTCGGAAAATACACCTCGCAAAAGGGGTCTTTGACCATGACATCGTCGATTTCAGGACTCGGGCGATGATAGGTCGCGGTTTTTGAAGCGCTCTGGGAGCCCATCCACGACTTCACCGCACGATACAGCAGATATATAAGGCCCAGGAATACTAATAATCGCATGTTATCTGAATAATCCTTTGTTCGCTTTCCCCCAGGGCATCCAGCAGCGTCTGCATGTCGCTCTTAAGAACCGGATGCTCCTGGCAGGGATCCAAATCACACATGGGCTGCAGGACAAACCGCCGCTGATGCATCCGGGGGTGCGGTATGATCAGCATGTCGGATTCCAGAACCAGGCGGTCATACAGCAGAATATCGAGATCGAGAATACGGGGGCCGAAACGGACCGCCTCCTTTTTGCGCCCGAGGTCTTTTTCGATGGACTTCAAATCCCTGAAAAGCGCCGCCGGCTCGTTCCGGGTTTCAATTTTGACCACCGCGTTGACAAACCAGTCCTGATCGCAGTAATCCACCGGTTCGGTCCGATAAAAATGGGATTGGCCGATTAACACCGCCCGCTCCCCGGCAGTCAGGGCGGCAATTCCCTTTCGGCAGTTCTGGAGCTTATCCCCGATATTCGACCCGACCGATATGAATGCGACATGACGCTGCATGCAAGGTTAAAATCCGATGGAACGGATCCGTTCAATCGCTTCTTTCATTCTTTTCTGTCCCACCGTGAGGGCCATGCGCACATACCCCTCTCCGGCAGCGCCGAAGCCATTGCCCGGGGTACACACGACACCGGCTTTTAACAACAGGTGGCTGGTGAACTCCGACGAGGTATACCCCTTGGGAACGCCGATCCAGACGTAAAATGTGGCCTTAGGCTTCTCTACCGAAAGACCCAGATCCTCAAGACCGCCGACCAGGATATCCCGGCGGGCGGTGTACTCCCTGCTGAACTCGTCCACGCAGCTCTGATCCCCTTCCAGGGCTGCAATGCCCGCGATCTGCACCGCCTGAAACGCGCCGGAATCAATATTGCTTTTGATCTGCCCCAGAGCTTGGATGACTTCGCTGCGGCCGACGGCGAATCCGACTCGCCATCCGGTCATGTTATAGGTCTTGGAAAGGGAATGAAATTCAATCCCGACTTCCTTGGCGCCGTCCGTTTCCAAAAAGCTGATGGGCCGGTATCCGTCAAAGGCCATTTCGGTATAAGCGGCGTCATGGCACACGATAATGTTGTGCCTGTCGGCATAGGCGACCACCTCTTTAAAAAATTCAGCCGTAGCCGTCGCCGCCGTGGGGTTGTTCGGATAGTTGATAAACATCAGTTTGGCGCTGCGGGCGACTTCCTCCGGAATTGCGGACAGATCCGGCAGAAAATCGTTTTGTTTCAGCAGGTCCATGAAGTAGGTCTTGCCCCCGGCAAACTGGACGCCGATATGATAGACCGGATACCCCGGACTGGTCGCCAGGGCCGTATCCCCCGGATTGATGAACGCCAGGGGAATGTGGGCGATCCCCTCCTTGGACCCGATCAGGGTGACGACTTCTTTTACATGATCCAGGGTCACGTTAAACCGTTTCCGATACCAGCGGGCCACGGCCTCGTTGAAATCCCCCATTCCACTGTAGGAAGGATAGCGATGGTTGGCCGGATCGGCGGCGGCCTTGCTGAGCGCCGCGATGACATGCGGGGGGGTCGGCATGTCCGGATCACCGACCCCCAGGTCGATAATGTCGACGCCTTTTTTTCGAATTTCGTCTTTTTGCCGGTCAATCTCTTTAAACAGGTAGGGGGGCAAGCTTTTGAGCCGGTCGGATTTTTCGATGGTCAGCATAAGTCAAATATCCTTCTCTAAAAATATTGTCGGTTCAGGGCTTCACGATCGTTTGAACCCCTCGAATGGATCCTGATCGTAATTCCAGGATTCTTCCCAAAGTTTCCCTTTGTAAATGATCCGGGCGTCGCCTTCAAGAAAAATATCAAAAAATTTGCCGTTTTTTTCCTTGAAGTAGATGCGCAGACGCCCTCCGCTTCTGGTTACAATGTCGACGGGCGCCGGTTGGTTGAATTTGGCGGCAACCACGACGGCGGCGGCAATGGCGCCGGTTCCGCACGCCAGGGTTTCATCCTCAACCCCGCGTTCATAGGTTCGCACGGCAACGCTGCCGTCCGGCCGCAAACCGATAAAATTGACATTGGTTCCGGCCGGCGCAAATTTCTGATGACGGCGAATCTCCCGGCCGATCTTTACGACCTGCGCCGAATCAATATCCGCCACCGACACCACCACGTGGGGCACACCGGTGTTCACCCCTGAAAAAGGCACCGGACCGGCCGCCAGTTCAACCACGTCGTCCTGTATCAAATCGCCCGGGTCGGGCACCTTGACTTTGACGAGACGGTCTGAAACCGTCGCCGACACGATCCCGGCATCGGTTTCAAAAGACATTTCAGAGCCGGCGATGCCATTGACGAAGGCAAATCGCGCCGCGCACCTGGCGCCGTTGCCGCACATCTCGGCCAGGCTGCCGTCGGAATTATAAAAGCGCCACTTAAAATCGGCGGCGTCCGATTGTTCCACCAGTATCAAACCGTCCCCGCCGGCCGACATCTTGCGGCGGCACACATTCCGGACAAAGGCCGCTGCATTTGCGGCGCGGACAATTCCTTCGCGGTTGTCGATGATGATAAAATCGTTGCCGCTGCCGCTCATTTTGTAAAAGGGGATTTTCAGCATCGCCATGTCCAAATCAGCGGTCAACCTCAACCGTATGGGACTCCCTGCCGGTTAAGCCGCCCTGTGAATATGCAGCCACTTTATAGATATAGCGGTATCCCGCCTCGAGTGTTTCCCGATATTCAAACGGCGCCGCCATTGGCCCCTGCTTGACAAAGGGAACCACCGCCACCCGTTCAAACAGCACCGGACAGGCAGGGCACAATGAATCCGTCATCCGCATCTTTGACCGGTAGACATAAAATCCGGCCGGATCGGCCGCCCTGTCGGCAGCGGCGTTCCAGGTCAGGCTGAGGGTGTCGCCGCTGATGCTTTTGCTTAAATTGCCCACTGCAGCCGGCGCTGCTTCTCCCCCCGGGGGACGGGGCGGCGCTTTTTTCCCGCATCCGGCCATCACCATGCCGGACGCCAGCAGAATCAGAATGAGCGCCATGACCTTGTTGCCGGCTTGCGACTCCATCAGACAGATTCTTTCGTTTTGCCCAGGTGCTTTTCAGCCCCGGCGATGGCTTTTTTGACGGTGGCGGTGGCGGTTCCTCCCGCAGACCTGCGCCGGTCGACCATCCGTTCCGTGGCCAGCACCTGATAGATGTCCCTCTTAATCAACGGTGAAAATTCTTTAAGCTCCTCCAGGGACAGATCATGCAGTTCCTTGCCCGTTGAAAGCGCATAGGCCACGGCTTTGCCGACGGTACCGTGAGCCTGTCGGAAAGACATCCCCTGGCCCACCAGATAATCTGCCAGATCCGTCGCGTTTAAATAGCCGGTACGGGTCGCCCGGAGCATGATCTCCTTTTTAAACCGGAGCCTCGGCAGCATTTTAATATAAATCTGGATACAGGCCTTGAGCGTATCCAGCGCATCGAAGAGCGGCGCTTTATCCTCCTGCATATCACGATTATACGCCAGCGGGAGCCCCTTCATGATCGTGAGCAGCGCCGTCAGGTCTCCGAAAACCCGGCCGGCTTTTCCCCTGACCAGTTCCGGCACATCCGGATTTTTCTTCTGGGGCATGATGCTGCTGCCGGTGGCAAAGGCGTCGGGAATCTCAACAAAGCCGAACTCCGAGGAAGACCACAACACCAGTTCTTCCGAAATGCGGCTGAAGTGAACCATGCAGATACTGGCACAGGCAAGAAACTCCAGAATGAAATCCCGGTCCGAAACCGTGTCCATGCTGTTGGCCGAAACCGCCGGGAATTCCAGCAGCTTGGCGGTATATTCCCTGTCGATGGGGTAAGTGGTGCCCGCCAGGGCCGCGCTTCCCAGCGGCATGATATTGATGCGTTTATAACAGTCCTGAAATCTTTCCACGTCCCGGGAAAACATTTCGTAGTACGCCATCAGGTGATGGGACAACAGGACCGGCTGGGCCCGCTGCAAATGGGTGTAGCCCGGCATGACCATCTCCAGGTGCGACTTTGCCAGGGAAACGATTTCTTTCCTCAGTTCGTTCAGTAGCCCGATGACGCCGATGGTTTCATCCCGCAGGTACATGCGCACATCCAGCGCCACCTGGTCATTGCGGCTTCTGGCGGTATGAAGTTTCTGGGCCACCCCTCCCAGGTTCTGGGCCAGTCGCGCCTCGATGTGCATGTGGATATCTTCAAGGCTGTCATCGAAATGAAATACCCCCCGTTCGATTTCATTTAAAACCTCGCGCAGACCTTCCACCAGTTCCGCCGCTTCCGCTTCGGTAATGATGCCTGCCTTGGCGAGCATCTGGCAGTGGGCGATGCTGCCCTCCACATCGTAGGCATACAGCCGCTTGTCCACATCGATTGAAGAGGTAAACGCCTCAACGCCCCTGTCCGTTTTTTCCGAAAACCTCCCGTCCCAAGGCTTTTGAGACATGCCTGACTCCTTATTGAAAATAAACTTCTTTGATGAATTCATAACAATTTAAAATCATTCGCAAAGGCGCCCCATTTTTTTCTTTGCGCTCTGGGCGTCCCTGCAAGAAAATATGGCCCGTCGATCACTTAGCGCTCATCAGGTTCTGTATGCGCAGCCGCAACGCGTTGAGGCGGATAAAGCCGGTAGCGTCCTTCTGGCTGTAAACCCTGTCACGTTCAAAGGTTGCATAGGATTCGCTGTAGAGGGACCGCTCCGATTTTCGCCCCAGAACCCGGCAGTTTCCCTTGTAAAGTTCCAGCCGCACCGTCCCGCTGACATTCTGCTGGGTTTCGTCGATCATGCCCTGCAGGAGTTTCATCTCGGGCGAAAACCAGAATCCGTAATAGACCAGCTCCGCATATTTGGGTATCAGCGCATCCCGCAGATGCGCGACCTCGCGGTCCAGGGTGATGGATTCCATGGCCATGTGGGCGGACCGTAAAATGGTCCCGCCCGGCGTTTCGTAGACCCCGCGGGATTTCATGCCGACAAAGCGGTTTTCGACAATGTCGGCCCGACCGATGCCGTGCCGTCCGCCCAGACGGTTCAGGGTCTTCAGCAGGTTTGCGGGCGTCAGGTTTTCACCGTTGACGGCGACGGGATCGCCCTGTCTGAATTCGATCTCGATGATTTCCGGCTTGTCCGGTGCCTGCTGCGGCGATACCGTCAGGACAAACATGTCGTCGGGCGGCGCCGCCCAGGGATCCTCAAGGATGCCCCCTTCGAAACTGATGTGAAGCAGATTGCGGTCGCTGCTGTAAGGTTTTGCCGGCGTGGTGGGCACATCGATCCCGTGTTTTTCGGCAAACGCCATCAGGGCGGTCCGGGAGGTAAGGTCCCATTCCCGCCAGGGCGCGATGATCTTAATATGGGGATCCAAAGCCAGATAGCTGAGTTCGAACCTGACTTGATCGTTTCCCTTGCCGGTGGCGCCGTGGCTGACGGCATCGGCGCCTTCCATTTTCGCGATCTCCATCTGGCGCTTGGCGATCAGGGGGCGGGCCAGCGAGGTCCCCAGCAGATACTGGCCTTCATAGATGGCGTTGGCGCGAAAAGCCGGGAACACATATTCCGTCACAAAGGTCTCTTTCAAGTCGTCGATATAGACCTTTGACGCTCCGGTTTTTATGGCCTTGGGCTTGATCGCATCCAGTTCTTCCTCCTGACCCAGATCTGCGGAAAAGGCAATTACTTCACAGCGATAGGTCTCGATCAGCCACTTTAAGATTACCGATGTATCCAGCCCTCCGGAATAGGCCAGAACCACTTTATTAATTTTATCCGACACTTTCGGTCTCCTTTACGTTGTGATGCAAATTCCAGTCGACAAATCCTGCAATTGCCACTGCGGGATAAATATTGAAGTATATAAGTAACATATAAATATGTGTCAAGGGAAAAGACCCGCAACCTGTCGTTATCAAATCATCTTTGAATGAAATTGTCAAAAGGCTTCCGGTTTAAAGGAAAATGACAAAAAAGGCGCTCCATCGGGTATTGAGAAATAAGGGGGGAAACGGGTAAGATACGGGGCAATCTGACAGGCTTGCTCATTGCATATACGTGATCCGCACAATACTGCATATGGCGGCTGATCTTTCTGGATGACAGCGGCTTTTATAGGTTATTTACGGGACACGAAACGAGTTTATTTAGCTCTATAATTCCGATCGTAAATAATCTTGTCAAGATGCAGTCTTTTAATCCTTTCCGTTGAATAACCGATCCCCTTCAGGATGGCGGCGGTATCCTGCCCCAGGATCGGCGGCGGCTTTCGGGGAACCGCCGGCGTCCCCTTAAACTTGATGGGCATGCCGATGCCGTTGATGTTCCCGCAGCAGGGATGCGGCAGGCTGATAAACATGTCCCGCTGCCGCAGGTGCGGATCCTTATCAAGTTCGTCCAGGGCCGAAACCGGCGTCAGGCAGATATCCCGCCGGACGGCTTCCCGCACCCACTCGTCTCTCGTGCGGGTTTGAAACAGTCCGGCAAGCTCTTTCTTTAATTGCCGGCATTCCGCGCCAGTGGCATAATTTTTATCTTTCCATTCGGGCTTTTCCACCCAGTCGCAAAACGTATTCCAGAACTTGGGCTCCAAAGCGGCCAGGGCGATAAATTTCCCGTCACGGCAGCGATAGGTGCTGTAGGAGGCCAGGCCCCCCGAAAGCGGCAGGCGTTCATCTTGGAAGGCCTCCGGCGCCGCCCAGTACTGCGCCATCTGGAGCGTCATCAGCGGCAGGGCCCCGTCCAGCATGGAAAGATCGACCGCCTGTCCCTCCCCGGACCGGCCCCGGGCATACAGGGCCGACAGACAGGCGATCGCCAGCATGTAGGCGCCCCCGGCCACATCGGCAATCTGAGGGCCGGGGATGACCGGCTCCATATCGTCCGACAGGGTCAGCCCCAGTATCCCGGCATAACCGATGAAATTTAAATCGTGCCCGGCATGATCGGCATACGGCCCCCCCTGCCCATAGCCGGTCAGGGAAACATAAATGATTTTGGGGTTTTTCCTGCGGGCCGCGGCATATCCCAGCCCCCTTCGTTCCATGACGCCCGGCCGGAACTGTTCCACGACCACATCAGCCGTTTGCACCAGCTCGAAAAAAATTTGTTTTCCTTCTTCTTCCCGGCAGCTCAGCGCCAGACTTTTCTTGGAACGGTTGACCGCGAGATAGGCGGCCGATTCCGTACCGATAAACGGCGGAAAATTGCGCACGTAATCCGGCTGGGCCGGGTCTTCTATCTTGATCACCTCGGCGCCCATGTCCGCCAGCAGCATGGTTCCCAGCGGACCGGGGTACAACCGGGTGAAATCCAGGACGCGAATCCCCTGCAGCGGACCGCCGGGCTGCTCTTTAACCTCTTGTTCAATCATACCCATCTCCATTTTCATCGATCGGCGCAGTGGCCGACCCTACTTCAAGTTCTAATTGCCAGTCATAAAGAGAAGCGGTCGTGTTTTGGAGAAGGCCGGTATGCCTTTCGGTTAGCAAGATATCGGCTCCCACGGGGGACTGCACCGGCCGCCTATATTTCGGTCGGCACGGCGACCGGCCCTACGGCCTGACTTTTTACCATTCACCGTGGGACTGGCCGACGTCCCCATCCGGATACATACTGTCCAGCAGCGTTTGATATTTTTTTTCAATCACTTCTTTTTTCAGCTTAAGCGTATGGGTCATCTCGCCGGATTCAACCGAAAACGGCTCTGCAAGCAGGCGGAAATACTTAATCTGCATGTGTCGGGAAAGTTTCAGGTTGGTCGTATCGACTTCCTGTTGAACGATTTTGATAAATTGAGGATGCCGGACAAACTCCTCCCAGGCCAGATCCGCCAGGTTCAATTTCCCGGCGGTCTCGGCGGCCGCGGCGCGGTCCGGGACAATCAGGGCCGTCAGGTACTTGCGGCGGTCGCCGTGGATATAACACATTTCGATATGGGGCTGTGCCAGCAGCTGCTGTTCGATTTCAACCGGCGCGATGTTCTTGCCGCCGGATGTGATGATCAGCTGTTTTTTGCGCCCGGTAATGCTTACCCAGCCGCCGGCATCGATCTCGCCGATATCGCCCGTGCGATAGTAGCCGTCTTCGGTAAAGCAGTCCGCCGTCTCCTGGGGCTTTTTCCAGTAACCGCTAAAAATATTGGGGCCGGCCGCTTCCAGTTCGCCGTCCGCCGCCGTCCGGATGCGGACGCCGGGCAAGGCCTTGCCCACAGTTCCGAACCGGAAATCCCCGGGCCGGTTCAGGGTGCAGGGGGTTGTGGCCTCCGTCATCCCCCATCCCTCCAGGATAAAAATATCCATGGCGTAAAAAAACCGGGCAATGGAAGGGTTCAGAGGCGCGCCGCCTGAAACGAAGAAAACCATGCGGCCGCCCAGCGCCGCCTTGAGCTTCCGGAAAACCAGCAGGCCGGCCAGCCGTAGCCGGCACCACAGCAGAGGCGGCAGCGGTTGTTTTTCTTCGCGCAGGCGTGCGGCCTTCTGCCCGTTTTCCAGTGCCCAGTAAAACAGTTTCCGGCGGGCGGGAGATGCCTGCCGGGCCCCGTGCAGAATGCGCGCGTGTATTTTCTCAAACACCCGCGGAACGGCCACGGCAAAGTTCGGACGGACCTCTTTGAAATTTTCGAGGAGGGTATCGACGGTTTCGGCATAGGCGATGCACCGGCCAAGGTACAGCACCAGGTAATATCCGGCAAACCGCTCGAAAGCGTGGGCCAGCGGCAGGAAACTTATATTTTTTTTGAGCCGGCGGGTATCGCCGATATGCGCTTCGACAATTCGGCAGGTTTCAAGATAATTAGCCTGGGTTAATATCGCGCCTTTAGGTTTTCCGGTGGTGCCGCTGGTGTAGACAATGCACATGGGATCCGCTGGGGCAAGGCCTGCGGCAATCCGGCCGGCTTCCATCCGGGCTTCAGCGATGCCGGCCGCACCCGCCTGCAGAAGTTCGGCAAAGGGACACACCCTCGCATCCGCATCTTCGATCCCTTGCGTAAACATGAAAATATGCTGAATGGAGGGGATTGCATGGATGACGGTTTTGATTTTCTCCAGCTGCTGGAGGTCCTCGACAAACACAAAGCGGGCATCGAGATCCTTGAGGATATATCCGACTTCTTCAGACAAGGCGGTGGTGTAAATCCCGGATGAAACAGCCCCGGCCAGTATCGCCCCCAGGTCCGCATAGGCCCATTCCGGCCGGCTCCCGGAAAGCATGGCAATCCGGTCGCCGGGCTTGAGGCCGCGGCGGATCAGGCCGGCAGCAATACACATGCAGGTTTCTTCGAGACGGCCGTAGCTAATGGCGGTATAGCGGCCGGCGACTTTAAACGACAGCGCCGGCCGTTCCCTGAACCGGCTGAAATTGTAAAGCAGGAGCTGATTGAAGTTTCGAAAACCATTGCGGGTCATTGAATGCTCTCAACTAAGAATTGGTTTGTTTCTCAACCTCAGCCTTGGCCTCAACCTTTCTCAATCTTTTCCGGGCCCCATCCTGTCCGCATTTCATTCCGGGTAAAAACGCCCATTGGTTTTCTGCATATCCACCAGAATCTGCGCCGGGGCAAACCGCGGGCCGTATGTTTCCTCCAGACTTTTCAGTTTGGCAACCACATTCCCGACTCCGATGCTATCCATGTTGCGAAAGGGTCCGCCCAGAAACGGCGGAAATCCCAGGCCCAGGACCGCCCCCAGGTCTCCGTCGCGGGGAGAGGCGATGATGCCCTCTTCCAGAGAACGGGCGGCCTCATTGGTCATGACCAGCGCAAGGCGGTCCTGGATGACGGCCGGCTCAAATGCCTTGCGGGAAGAACCTCCGAAAAACTCGTATATCTTCGTGTTGACCTGTTTTCTCCTTTTTCGGCCGAACCCTTTGAAAACCGGCTTTTCGTAGCGGTAAAAACCTCTTTTGTTTTTGCGGCCTTTAAACCCGGCCGCGTTCAGCCGGATCATGGTGTCGCTGTACGACATGCCCCGGCTGACAAACAGCTGCCCCAGAACGCCGCCGGACACATGCGCCCCCACGTCGATGCCCACTTCGTCCAGAAGCGTGATGGGGCCCACCGGAAAGCCATAGCGCTTCATGTCGCGGTCGACCTGGTGGATTTCACCGCCCTCCTCCAGGATCAGAAGCGCTTCATGCAGCAGCGGCGCCAGGATGCGGGTGGTGTAAAATCCGGGCCCGTCTTTGACCACGATCACGGTCTTTCCCTGCCGGATGCCCACTTCGACCGCGGTGGCCGTGACCCAGTCGGCGGTGTCGGCGGTCTCGATGATTTCCAGCAGCGGCATGCGCGGGACCGGCGAAAAATAATGCATGCCGATCACCTGCTGCGGCCGCCTGGCATTTCCGGCGATTTCTCTGATGGGCAGCGACGAGGTGTTGCTGGCAAATATGCAGCTTTCTGAAACTGCCGCTTCGGTCTGGGCCAGCACCTCCTGTTTGAGTTTCAGGTCCTCAAACACCGCTTCCACCACCAGTTCCGCCGTTTCGAATCCCCTGAAATCCGCTCGACCGCTGATGCGGCTGAAGATCCGGTCTCTTGCAAAGGCCGACAGCGCCCTTTTTTTGACCTTGCCCGAAAGCTCATCCCAGACGGTTTTTTCGCCCTTGCCCACCGCCTCAAGACTGACATCCTTGAGCAGAACCTTCATCCCTTCAACAGCGCTGACGCTGGCAATGCCGGCGCCCATGAATCCGGCCCCCAGGACGCCCACGGTCTGAACGGGCCGCGCCTTGTCCCTGGCCGGATTCTTTTTCTTGGCGGTCATGTTGAAAAAAAGCCGGATGAGCTGCCGGCTCTGCGGACTTAACACCAGGCTGTCGAATTTTTCCTCTTCGGCGGCCATGCCGGCCGGCACCCCTTTTTCCAGGCCGGTTTCGACACACTCGATAATCCGCAGGGGCGCCGGATAGTTTCCCATGGTCTGGCGCATCACCATTTCCCTGACCTTCTTGTATATGATTCCCCGGGTCAGGGAGGTCCCTTCGAATACTTTTTGTCCAAGGGATAGGCGGCGTTTGCGTTTGACGGGTTTTTCGCACAGATCCAGCACGCTCTTTTTGGCAGCCTCCAGCAGCCCGTAGGGATGAACCAGATGGTCCACCAGACCCATTCTTTTGGCCTGTCCGGGATAGATATTTTTGCCGGTCAGCACAATCCCCAGCGCCTGCTGCAGGCCCACCAGCCGCGGCAGTCGCTGGGTGCCCCCGCCGCCGGGCAAGAGCCCCAGCTTGACCTCCGGCAGCCCCATGACGGTGCGGGGATCGTCGCTGGCGATCCGGGCGCTGCACGCCAGGGCCACCTCCAGGCCGCCTCCCAGGGCGGCCCCGTTGATGGCGGCCACCACCGGTTTGGCTGAATCCGCCAGCCGATTCAGCAAGGCGTGGCCCTTGCGGCTCAGGGCCGCGGCCTCGCCCGGGGATTGCATGGTTAAAAACCGGTCGATGTCCGCACCGGCGATGAAATTATCCGGCTTTCCGCTGATCAGGACCGCCCCTTTGACCTGCGGGTCGTCCTGGATCTGTGTAATTGCCGCGTCAAACTCATCCAGCAGCTCCATGGAGATTTTGTTGACCTTTTCCCCCGGCTGGTCCAGCCACACGATAGCGACGCCGTCCTGCTTTTCGATGCGGATGCCTGTCATGATATGATCTCCTCCCTCATGCGGATGAATAAATATTCAAATCTCAAATTCCGTTACTCAAAATTCAGATTTGAAATGGCTTCTTCAGCATCGTTCCAAGACTATCGCATTCCCATGGGCCCCGGCCGCACAGGATGCGATCAGCGCAAACTGTCCGTCCTCCCGTATCAGGCGGTTGGCCGCCGTGGTGATCAGGCGGACGCCGGTGGCCCCGAAGGGATGCCCCAGTGACAAGGATCCGCCCAGGGGATTGAGCTTATCCATCGGAACCTCGCCGATCTTTTCCCCGCGTCCCAGCTTGTCGCGCGCAAACTCATCGGAATTCAGGCATTTCAGATTTGCCAGGACCTGCCCGGCAAAGGCTTCGTGAAATTCAAACACGTTCATGTCGCTTAATTTCAATCCGGCCCGGTCGAGCACCTTGGGTATGGCATAGGCAGGCCCCAGCAGCAGTTCTTCTCCGGGGTCCTGAGCGCCGTAAGCAAAGGAATGAATAGCGGCTTTGGGTTTAAATCCCATAGCAGCAGCGCTGTCTCCGGCCATGATCAACACAGCGGCGGCTCCGTCGGACAGAAAGGAAGCGTTTCCGGCCGTCACCGTGCCGAAGGGTTTGACAAACGCCGGCGAGAGGGCCTGCATTTTTTCCAGGGAGGTGTCAGCGCGAATGCCGTTGTCCTCATCGATCGGGGTGAAATCCGGCGGCACCCTGACCGGCTCGATTTCTTCCGCCAGCAGACCCTCGCGGGTGGCACGAGCCGCCTCCAGATGCGATCGGACCGCATAGGCGTCCTGCTCCTGCCGGGTGACGCCCAGCCGGGCGGCCAGGCGGTCGCAATCCTGTCCCATGGTCCTTCCGGTGGAAAACTCGGTCACCGAGGGGATCTCCGGCAAAACATCCGCAAACCGCAACCCCCTGAAGAATTTCCAGTAATCATAAAAATGCCTGTACTTCTGGGCTTCCACCAGTTTGTTGCGAAACCGCCTGCGGTATTTGATGGGCACGTCCGAACAGCTTTCGGTGCCGCCGGCGACAATGATGTCGGCCTGCCCGGTCCGGATCAGATTCACACCGGTGGTAACGGCCAGGTTGGCGGAAATGCACGCCAGGGTGACCGTGCTGGCAGGAACCGCGGAGGGGATCCCGGCCCCCAGGGCCGATTCCCGGGCCACGTTGCTGGTGGCCATGTTGGAAATCACGGTCCCCATGATCACCTGGTCGATCTTTTCGGCAGACAGGCGGGTGCGGTCGAGGAGCGCTTTCAGGGCCAGGCGGCCCAGGTCATAGGAGGTCAGGTCTTGATAGCCGGTTCCGGACCGCAGGAAGGGAATTCGGCAGCCGTCGATCAGAACGGCTTTTCTGCCAGTGTTTGAATCTGTTTTCATCATTTCCTCCAATCTCAGTGAAAGCCGGTTTCAGGCAGGAAATACTGAACCACATTCGTACGAGAGTAAATGAGATTCGATTCAATCCAGCTTTAAATACATGATATTAAAATTAAAGCAAACTTTGAATGATTTGACCATATTACGGTTGGAGCAGATATGCAAAAGAAAAATACCGACCTGTTTTCGTCCTGCGCCGCAAGCCTGCCGCCGTTAAGCCGGCGATGTGGTTGTACAATATAACCTATTAATTTATTTATATTTTTATTGACATGCGTCCGATTAATCTATATTAAATTCATGGCATTGACAAAAGCCCCCTTCGCATGAATTCCTAATCCGGATAACAGATGGAGACAATATGAAACGCAGCATCACCATCATCGACACGGATGTACTTGTCATCGGAAGCGGTATCGCCGGCCTCCAGGCCGCCCTAACCGTTGCCGCCGGCGGGAAAAAACCGATCCTGGTCTCAAAATCTCCCATCGGCAAGGCCAACAACACTATCTTGTCCGGCGGCGGATTCACCCACGCCGGCGACCGGTTCAGCGCCGAAGAGCATATCCGCAAGACTCTTGAAAGCGGCAGGATGCTCAACGACCGGGCGCTGGTGGAGTGTTTCGTGAAACTGGCCCCCGAAAAAATCAGAGCGCTCAACCAGGAAGGGCTTCCCGGCCATTTTCATAAAATCGGATTTTACTTTCGCACCGATGCGCTGGTGGGCGGTCCGAACCTTTCAAGGGTCCTCGTCAGGGCCTGCCGGCAGGCGGGAGTGGTCTTTTTTGAAAACGTGATGGTTACGGACTTTCTGACAGCCGATTCCGTCTGTCTGGGAGCTGTCGGATTTCAAAAGCGGACCGGTGATTTTTACGGTTTCCGGACCGGAGCGGTCGTGCTGGCGACAGGCGGCGCCGGGTTTACCTATGCCCGCAACGACAATGCTCCGGGAACAACCGGAGACGGTTATGCCCTGGCGCTGGAAGCCGGCCTTGAGCTTCGGGACATGGAGTTCGTGCAGTTCTACCCCCTGGTCTACGCAGGGGGCGGCCGCTGCCATATGATTCTTCCGAGTTTTTTTGCGGACATGGGAAGGATCGTCAACCGACAGGGCGAAGACATCAAGGAAAAATACGCGCTCCATGAAAAGCCCATTGCCATCGTCTGCCGGGACGGCCTGTCCCAGGCGCTTTTTAGAGAAATCGCCATGGGAAACGGAGTCGACGGCGCATTGCTGCTGGACGCGAGGGAAGCGGACGAGTCGCAGATGCCCATCGACGATAACCTTAAAGCCCGCTTTAGAAAAAAGATCGCTTATGATAAAAAACCGATAAAGATCACGCCGGCCTGCCATCATACCATGGGCGGCCTGGTGATTGACACGGGCGGACGCACCGGACTCAAGGGCCTGTTTGCGGCCGGCGAGGTCGCGGGCGGAATTCACGGGGCCAACCGCATGGGCGGAAACGCCCTGTCCGAAGGTCTGGTGTTCGGCGAACTGGCCGCTCTCTCGGCTATGGAACATGCCGCTTCCCGGTCATCGGAAGTCGATATACGGGAACCGGCCGAAGCTGCCATGCAAAGACGGCTTCGGTCCGTGGACCCCGGCCGCAACGAGAGCGGAAACCTTGGCGTGCTGGCCGCAAGACTCAAAGAGGTCATGTGGCAGAAGGCCGGCATTATTCGAACCGGCAGCACCTTGAATGAAGCCTTGTCCGTGATCGACGGTATGTTAATGAAGCTGAAGGCGTTTTCAGCGCAGTCGCCGCTGGAACGCTGCCGTCTTCTGGGGCTGAAAAATGCGGCCCTGAGCGGGAGGGCCATCATCCTCTCGGCCCTGTCGCGGATAGAAAGCCGCGGCTCTCATTTCCGGGATGACTACCCCTCCGAGGATCCCGCCTGGCTCAAGACCGTTTTGGTCCGCATGCAAGAAGGCGAGCCTCGGATCAGCCGCATAGTTCCGGCAAACGAACACCTGTAATAAAGACATACAGGATATCCTTCACCATAATTTTAAACACAGGAGAGATTATCGATGGAGCTCAAAGGTTGCGCAGCAATCGTGACCGGAGGAAGCGGAGGGCTGGGGCAGCGCATCTGCCGGGCGCTTGCCCTCAGCGGCGTGAACGTGGTTGTGAACTATGCCCGGTCAAAGGCCAAGGCCGAGACCGTTGCCGAGGAAATCTCGCAACTGGGCCCACGTGCGGTGGCGCTCCAGGCCGACGTTACCGATCCGGTGCAGGTCGCACGGATGGTCGATCAGGCGAACGCCGAGTTCGGCCGGGTGGACATCCTTGTCAACGACCATGCCTTCAACAAGACCATTCCCTACCCGGATTTGGAGGGTTTGACCTACGAACTGTGGAATCACATTCTCAACACCAATCTGACCGGCCCTTTCAACACCATCAAGGCGGTGGCCCCGGTGATGAAAGCAGGGGGCCAGGGACGCATCGTTAATATTTCCTCGGGTGCGGGCATCTTCCCCCGGGGCAGCAGCATCGCCTATGCCGTATCCAAGGCGGGGTTGAATCACCTCACCAAGTGCATGGCAGTCGCTTTGGCGCCCCAGATCACGGTCAATTGCGTCGCCCCCGGTTTCATGCTCGGCACGCGGATGACGGCCAACCGGCCGCCCGACTACGTGGCCGGCGCCCACGATCTCAACGTGCTGCACCGTCCCGTAAGCAAGGACGATGTGGCCGAACAGGTGGTGCTCTTCTGCCGCAGCGACAGCGTCACCGGCCAGACGCTTCTGATGGACTGCGGCCGTTTCTAAGGATAGGCAGCCGGGATACTCCCGCAAAACCAGCGGGAAAATAGGTGACCACGCTGGGCCTCTTTATTGCAGGCGAAACGTGGTGATGCAGGTCAAGCCCTCATCAGAAGTTTCGATCCGGCCCCGGGCCGCAAGCTTGTTCCACTGAATGCTCAGATCGACCTTACGGTTTCTCGGAAGCCACAGTTCAAAAAAGCCGTTTCGCAGAGTTTCGGCGGTCCCGTCGAATAATACCTGGCCCTCCCGGTCAACGGCTTTAACTTCAAACTTCTGATTCGCCAGTTCCCCCTGACAGGAGGAAAAATAATGGATCGCTCAGGTGTGCGTTTTTGTCAGGTAGGGAGCGACGGCCACCAGCATTTTATCCAAAGGCATCGGGACTGTTTTAACCTGGCCGTCGGGAAACTTGAAAACGATCTTCCGGGCGTCAACGGCGGTCTTAATATCCCTGTTGGTCCATCGCCATTCATTGGCGAGGGCCACGGCCTGAACGGCGTCGGCATTCTCCAGCGCCGCCATCAGCGAGCGCTGGTCGGCCCGGAGATTAGCGGGTGAAACGAACACCATGATCGAGATGATTAAAATAATCGACAGGGTTACATATTTCATATGCATTCCTCCAAAAACAACGGGTTACGGTCCCTCTTCTTCCGGCTGCCGCAGATTCCGCTTCGGAAATTGCCGGTAAGGATGCCGGGCCAGGGACTCCTCGCTCAGGTCAATCCCCAGGCCGGGTTTCGTCGGCAGGGGGATGGCGCCGCCTACCGGGACAAGCGGCTCCCTTGACATCTCGGATCCGATGGCCATGAAGTTGACGAAATACTCCGTGATCAGGAAGTTGGGCATCGTTGCAGCCGCGTGCAGGGTGGCGGCCAGGGCAACGGTTGTGCTGTTGTAGTTATGCGGGGAGACGGCGATGTGATACGGCTCGGCCATCGCGGCAATCTCCTTGAGTTCCAGGATGCCGCCGCAGCAACCCACATCGGGATTGATGATATCCGCAGCCCGCCGTTCGAAAACCTCCTTAAATTCCATCTTGGTGTAAAGTTCCTCGCCCGTAACCACCGGCAGGCGGATGTCGCGTTTGGCCAGAAGCAGTCCGGCCAGGTCCCTTGCGGAAACGGGCTCCTCGTACCAGAACGGGTTGAAGGGTTCCATCATCCGGGCGACGCGAACGGCGTGCAGGGGAGAGAGCCGGCGGTGCACCTCCAGCAGGATATCCACGTCGGGCCCGACGGCTTCCCGAACGGCCTTAACACGGTCAACGGCCGCGTTCTCGACCCGTTGATCGATGATGGTGCGCCAGGGACCGGGAAAGGGATCGAACTTCATGGCCGTAAATCCCATCCCCACCACTTTTAACGCCCTTTCCGCCAGCTGATCCGGTGTTCCGCCTTCCGCCCAGCCGTTGGCGTAGACCCTGATCTTATTGCGGCACTTGCCGCCGAGCAGGTTGTAGACGGGCTGCCCGGCGGCCTTGCCGGCGATATCCCAGAGGGCCTGTTCGATCCCGCTGACGGCGGCATAGAAATCCATCCCCGCGCGCTTTGATGCGAAATCGGTATAGGCCATGAAAGTGAAGTGCTTGACATCAAAAGGGCTGCGGCCGACCAGGTAGCGCCCCAGCTCCTGGATATAGACTTCGGTGGCGCGCTCGCGGTCGACCTGGGTGTATGCTTCCCCCCAGCCGTAGAGGCCGGCGTCGGTTTCGACCTTTACAAACAGCAGGTTCTTTTTTCCCGTGCCGGGGTGAACGGTGAAGGTCTTGACGGCGGTGATTTTCATCATGCTCCTTTCCTACGCGAAATAATACGATGGCTGAAACGAAACCCGATTTCGTGAACGGCCATGCCCATCAAATTGTCGCAAATCACATCCTTGAAATCGGCCCTAAACCCGGGTGCAGCAACTGCAGGGCTGATTTCACGACAGAAAATAGGTGTGCGTCGGGCAAAGCACATGCGGCCGGGATACCGTGCTGCGGGTGGTGGTGCAGCGGCTGCGGTTCAGACGTTTCAGTTTATGGGAGTCGAAGAAATAAATCTGCCTTTCGCTGATGGAATGCACAATCGACCAGTGGTCCCACATGGGGCCGCTGATGCATATCAGGACGGCCCGTTTGGATTCTGCTTCCAGAAAATGCATCATTTTATACCAGAAATCGTCCAGGGAGGTTTCGGGGCTGTGCTTGAACGGCATCCAGCGGTTATGGATGCGGTGATTGACGACGTCCCTCAGAATGCCGCCGATGGTATTCAGCCCGATCCCCTCCGTCAGTATGCGGCTCAGGTCATTGGTTTTTTCAAGGTAAACCAGAATGTTCCTGAATAATTCCTTGGCTTCATCTTCGTCGATATCGGTAATGATCCGGGTGGCATTGACAATACTGTAAACGGCGCACAGGCCGTCCAGCGCCCCCTGTATAAACGGCTTCATTTTTTATATCATCACTTCCTATCAGCTTGACGCTGCGACTGTTCATCAATTCCCTGACCACCAGCCAGGATCGGGTGTCGCTCCGCGGCCAGATTGATCAACCGGCTGCCCACGGCGCCGTATGTCAACCCGATCCTTTCGGCCGCGTAAACCATGCTGGTCTCCGGACTGATATCCGCGTTGGGATTCACATCCAGGACATAAAAGATGCCGCCCCGCAGGCGCAGATCGATCCGGGCATAATCCCTGCAGCCGGTTGTCTGGTAGGCCTGCAAAGCGGTTTGTTCCAGGCGGCGGGTTTCCCGGTCCGTCAGGGTTGCCGGAATACGCATATCGATTTTTTCGTAATGCACAGAGCCGGGTTTAAACTTGGAATCAAACGTACACAGCCGGTCCCGCAGATTGTTGAATGCGGCAAAGTCCATCTCCGCCGGCGGCAGCATCTCCAGGTCGCTGTTGCCCCAGAGGGTCACATGAAATTCGCGGCCGTCGATAAAGTCTTCAACGATGGCCGGTTGTTTAAACGTGTTTATCACAAAAGCAACCCGCCGTGCCAGGTCGTCGCGGTTCATTACCACTGCATCCGCACTGATACCGTAACTGCAGTGTTCACAGGCCGGTTTCACAATGGCGGGAAAGCAGTTCCAGCCGTCCGCTTCCGGAGCTGAAAACAACTGCCAGTCGGGCATGGGAATCGCGGTCTGCTTCAGCAGCGTTTTCACGGCGGCCTTGTCCCAGCTGAGCGACAGGGCCTGCGGAGACGCTCCGGTATAAGTGAAATTCAGACGCTCGAGATTTTCAGCCACCATGGCATCACTGCGGGGAATTCCCGGCAACTCTTCGCACCAGTTCAGCACGATATAATCATCGGGGGAATACGGTCTTAAAATTTCCACCAGATCCGGATGGGTTGCCGGAACTTCAACCACGGGGTGCCCCTCCAGCAGCAGGGCGGATGTCATCGCACCGGCCGCTTCACGCACGGATGCAATTTCGGACGTTTCCCAGGAAGGATCCACATTGTAAAGCAGCAGGACGGCCAGATCGGTCCGCCGATTTGCAGGCGTCATTATTTCTTCGTTTCTCCTTTATGAATAAAAGCGTTTGATCGTTTCCACTACGTAGGTCTGCTGATCGGAAGACAGCTCCGGATAAATCGGCAGGGCGATGGTATGTTCGGCGGCGTACTCCGCGGCCGGAAAATCTCCCCGCTTATAGCCCAGGTAGGCGAAGCATTCCTGCAGATGCAGGGGGACCGGGTAGTAGACCTCCGTTCCGATGCCGGCCCCTTCCAGAAACCGCCGCAGTTCGTCCCTCTTATCGGCGACGCTGACGACAAACTGGTTGTAGATATGGCGCTGCTCCTTTTCCAGCGGCAGCCTCACCTCTTCCTCCAGCCCCGCCGCCCGAAACAATTCCCGGTAGCGGGCGGCGTTTTGCCGGCGAGCTTCGGTCCATCCGTCCAGATACTTGAGCTTCACCGATACGATGGCCGCCTGGAGTGCGTCCAGCCTGAAATTGCCGCCGATGGATTGATGGTAGTATTTAGGCTTGGATCCGTGCACCCGCAAGACCCGCAGGCGTTCATCGGTCTCGGCCGAATCGGTGGTCACGATTCCGCCGTCTCCGAAGGCGCCCAGGTTTTTTGACGGGAAAAATGAAAAGCAGCCGAAAGCCCCCATGGATCCCGCCGGTTTGTCCCGGTAAACGGCGCCGATGGCCTGGGCCGCATCTTCGATGACGGCCAGTCGGTGTCTGGCGGCCGCTGCAAGGATCGGCGTCATATCGGCGCACTGACCGTAAAGGTGCACCGGCATCACGGCCTTGGGTCTGAAACCGGGATCGGGTGTCGGGTTTCGAGGGCCGGATTTTCCCGGCTCTGCTGATTTTTGCCCGCCGACTTGAATCCTGAGACAGTCTTCAAGTTTATTGGGATCCATATTGTAGGTTTGAGGATCGATGTCCACAAAGACCGGCCGGGCGCCGACCCGGGCAATCGCCCCGGCCGTGGCAAAAAAGGTGTAGGGGGTTGTGATGACGCTGTCGCCCGGACCGATCCCGGCCGCCATCAGGGCGATGATGAGCGCGTCGGTTCCCGAAGAAACGCCCACGGCATGCTTCACGCCGCAGTAACTCGCAATTTCTCTTTCAAGGGCCTCCACCCGGGGGCCCAGGATAAAATACTGGCTTTCATATACATCCTGGGTCACCGAAAGAATTTCCGGTTTGATCTGTTGATATTGTTTCTTTAAATCCAGCAGGGGTACTTTCATATGTTTTTTCCTTTCAATAGGCTGAAGGACGAAGACCGAAGGCTATTAAAAACCGCATATTCTCAGGGGTCAGGGCTCGGGGACCGGGGTTAAAAAAAAGAAAATTTCTTTTTTAACCTCTGCTTTCTCCAATCCCGGCAAACACCCGATCCCGACCCTTGGCCCCTATCCACCTTCAGCCTTCAGTCTATCTACCTTCAACCTTTATATCACCGTCCGTCCGCACCTGGATGATGCAGGCGGTCTCCTTGCCCTTATTGTTAAGCGCTACGACCTTTTTCGGGGAAACCACGACGGTCCGGCCGGCCTTCAGGGTAAAGCCGCGCTTTTCCGAAGCAACCCGCACCGCGCCGCGGACGCAGGTCAGCTGCCGCGTCGCAGACGCTTCCGGTTCGGCCGTAAACGTCGACTTCGGATAAATTACCACCCGGTCCACGCGATACCCCGCTTTGTGTTCCAGCAGCGTCAGGGTTCCCCAGGGGTGATACACGGTCCGGTGGGCGTGGTATTCCCGCCGTCCGTTCTCTTTCAGGTGGGTGACGATTTCCTTGACGTCGCGGCTGCGGTCCATATCGGAAACGAACACGGAATCCGGGGTTTCCACCACCACCATATTGCGAAGATGGTTGGTCGCAATCAGGCGTTCATATCCCATGATAAAACAGTCCTGCGTGTCTTTTGCGATAACATCGCCGCCCGTAACATTGTGCTGCCCGTTTTTGGGCAGAAAATCATACAGCGACTTCCAGGAGCCGATATCGCTCCAGCCGAAATCCGACGGCAGGACCACCCCTTTGCGGGTGGATTCCATGATGGCATAGTCGATGGATATATTCGGCAGCTGCTGATAATTCTCCAATGATACCGGGTCCCGGCCGCGGACGAACCCTTCCATCCGGCTGAAAAGCTCGGGCTGAAACTTTTTATATTCCTCCAGAATAACCGAAGCCTTAAAGGCGAACATGCCGCTGTTCCAGAAGAAGTTGCCGGCCTCGATATACTTGCGGGCGGTGGCCTTGTCCGGTTTTTCAACAAACCGCCGGATCCCCAGGGCATCCGGATCGACCCGGCCGGCGCCCTCGATATACCCGTAGCCGGTCTCGGGATAATGCGGCTGTATGCCGAAAGTTACGATATGTCCCGCCCGTGCCAGTTCAACGGCGGTTTCCAGTTTCCGGTGGAAACGGTCGATATCCTTAATGACGTGGTCTGCCGGAAAAACGCATACCACCGCGTCTTTTTTCTTTTTGAGCAGCGTCAACACCGCCAGTAGAATCGCCGGAGCGGTATTACGCCCCACCGGTTCACGGATGATCTTGCCGGCGGCGGTGACACCGATTTCTTCCATGTGCCGGGCAATCTCATAGTAATGTTCACTGCCGCAGACGATTCTGACTTTTTCCATTTCCAGCAGCGGAGTCAGACGTTTGATGGTGGCCTGCACCAGAGAATCGGAGCCGATGAAACTTACCAGCTGTTTCGGGAACAGCTCCCGGGAAACCGGCCACAGCCGAGTCCCGCTGCCGCCGGCCAGAAGAACCGCGTAGGTGTGAGTCGCCGTGTCAGGCATACTGTGCGTTCCTTCTATTGTGGTTGTTCCTGGAATGGTTGGGAGCGGGCTCTGCGGGGATCGGGCTGCACTCCGTTTCAACGGCCGGATAGCCCACAAGGTCCTGAACATCGCGGGCGAGCAGAACCCCGGCCTTGACGGTAAGGGAATCCGGCAGCTGGATCAGCACTTCATTTTTTTCACCTTCCCGCAGATGAATAAACGCCTGGCAGGAACCGGGGTGTCTTGTTAAAATATCATGAAGCTTCTCCAGGATGCTGCGGTCCGTACGTTCCAGATTCAGATGGAGATGGACCACGGCCGTCCAGCTCTCCTCGGCCTTATCCATGGCGATGATGCTGTCGGCCAGAATTTTAACGGTATTGTCATCCTTCTGCAGCTGTCCCTGGATCAGCACGGGGTTGTCTTCCGTCAAGAGGCCGTAAACCGTCGTATAGGTCGAAGGGAACACCGTCACTTCAACCGCGCCCTGCAGGTCCTCCACCGTGACAAATGCCATCAGGTCTCCTTTTTTGGTCTTGATGGTTTTAATGGACCGGATAATTCCCCCGATCCGAACGGTTTGACGATCTGTTCGTTCTTTCAACGAAAGGGTGTCGGCATTGGTGAATTTTTCGAGCAGGCCTTCGTAGCCGGACAGGGGATGCCCGGTGATGTAAAATCCCAGGGCCTCCTTTTCAAAACCGAGCAGCTGGTTTTTATCCCACTCTCCGATTTCGATCATGGGTGGGTAGTTGATCGCAACCGATCCTTCCGGACCGGCGCCAAAAAGCCCCATCTGGGGATCCAGTTTGTCTTTCTGAATGCGCTGGCCGTATTCAAGGGCGTCCTCCAGTGAGGCCATCATCTGCGAGCGATGGGCGCCGGTGGAATCGAAAGCACCGCATTTGATCAGGCTTTCGATCACCCGTTTGTTGACCCTGCGCAGATCCACCCGTTCACAGAAATCAAACAGGGACTTAAACGCTCCCCCTTGCCGACGCGCATCGATAATGGACTCGATGGCGCCTTCGCCCACATTTTTCACCGCGACCAGCCCGAACCGAATACCCTTGTCCTGGACGGTAAATTCCTTGCCGCCGGCATTGATGTCCGGGGGCAGGATCGGAATGTCGTGACTGCGGCACTCGCCGATGTATTTCACGATGCTGTCGGTGGACTGCATTTCGCTTGAAAGCAGCGCTGCCATAAACTCCACCGGATAATGCGCTTTCAGATAGGCGGTCTGGAAAGCGATGAGGGCATAGGCTGCGCTGTGGGACTTGTTGAAGCCGTACCCGCCGAACTTTTCCATGAGGTCAAATATGCTTTTGGCCTTGTCGGAGGGGATCCCGCCTTCTTTCGCCCCCCGCAGAAACCGGATGCTGTGTTTGGCCATGATGGCCGGAATCTTTTTACCCATGGCCTTGCGCAGGTCGTCGGCTTCCGCCATGCTGTAAGCGGCCAACTCGCCGGCGATCTTCATGACCTGTTCCTGATAAACGATAACGCCGTATGTTTCTTTCAAGATCGACGCCAGCTGCGGTACGAGGTATTCCACTTTCTTGCGCCCGTGCTTGCGTTCCACAAAATCGTCCACCATCCCGCTGTCCAGCGGACCGGGCCGGTACAGGGCCACCAGGGCGATGATGTCGTCGAAGCTCGCCGGCCGCAGCCTCACCAGCAGGTCCTTCATTCCGGAGCTTTCAAGCTGAAACACGCCGGTGGTATCCCCGGCGGAAAGCAGGGCATAGGTCTTGGGATCGTTAAAATCCAGAGCGGACAGGTCCGGCGACGAGCCGTGGTGTCCCTCGATCAGCGCCAGGGTATTGGCGATCACCGTCAGGTTGCGCAGCCCCAGAAAATCGAACTTGACCAGTCCGATTTTCTCAACGCACTTCATGTCGAACTGCGTCACGACTTCGCCCTTTTTACCCCTGTACAGCGGCAGGTATTCCACCAGCGGTTTGTCTGCAATAACCACGCCGGCAGCGTGGGTGGACGCATGCCGGGGCAGGCCTTCCAGCACCCGGCAGATATTGATCAGATCGGCGACCTCAGGCTTGTTTGCGGCTTGCTCGGCCAGACGCGGCTCCCGTTTCAGGGCATCATCCAGACTGATATTCAAAACGTCCGGGACCATTTTGGCGATCACATCCACTTCGGCCAGCGGAATATCAAGAGCCCGGCCGACGTCGCGGATGACAGCGCGTGTTTTCAGCTTTCCGAACGTAATGATCTGGGCCACGTAATCGCCGCCGCCGTATTTCTCGACGACGTATTTGAAAACTTCTTCCCGGCCGTTGATACAGAAATCGACATCGATATCCGGCATACTCTTGCGGTCGGGATTTAAAAACCGCTCAAAAATCAGCCCGTGCTCGATGGGATCGAGATCCGTTATTCCCAGGGAATACGCCACCAGGCTGCCGGCGGCGGAACCACGGCCGGGACCGACCGGTATGTTGTGTTCCTTGGCATAACGGATAAAATCAGCCACAATGAGGAAATAGCCGGCAAACCCCATGGAATTGACGACCTTGATTTCATAGTCGACCCGCTTGCGATAAGCGTTCTGATCCGCATTCGGATTTTTGGCGAGCACCCGTTCGATGACGCGTTCGAATCCCGCACGAACTCTCTGTTCGAAAAATTTCTCCGCAGTCAATTCGCCGGCGGTGGGAAATTTGGGAAAGTGGTAGGTTTTAAAATCAAACTCGACCTGACAGCGTTTGGCGATTTCCACCGTATTGGCCAGAGCGCCGGGGTATTCCTTGAAATCACCGATCATTTCTTCTTTTGATTTAAAGTAGAGCTGATCGGTCCTGAATTTCAGGCGGTCCGCATCCTGAACCGTCTTGCCGGTCTGGATGCACAGCAGAACATCATGGGCGCGGACATCCTCCTTTTTGAGATAGTGGCAGTCGTTGGAAGCCACCAAAGGAATCGAAAGCCGCCCGCTCATATCCAGAAGCGCCTGATTGACCTTCTCCTGAATGTCGATGCCGTTGTTCTGGACTTCCAGAAAAAAATTTCCCTCGCCGAAAGTCCTCAGGTAAAACCGGGCGGCCTCATCGGCCTGCCGGATCCTGTTTTCCGTTATTCTTTCGGGTATTTCACCATGCAGGCAGGCCGAAAGCGCAATGAGCCCGCGGCTGTACTGCTGGAGAACCTCCCGGTCGATGCGGGGCTTGTAATAAAAGCCCTCCAGCTGGGCAATGCTGACCAGCCGGCAGAGATTCTGATAGCCTTCCATGTTTTCGGCCAGGAGGATCAGGTGGGAAACCCCTCGGCTGTCTTCCGGAGTTTTATCCGTCAGTTTGCGCGGCGCCAGATAGCATTCACACCCGATGATCGGTTTGATGTCGGACTTTTGGGACGCCTCATAAAATTCCACCGCCCCGAACATGGTGCCGTGATCGGTGATGGCCACGCTGTCCATACCGAAATCCTTAACCTGCTTTAAGAGCGGCTCGATGCGAATGGCGCCGTCCAGCAGACTGTACTGGGTATGCACATGCAGGTGGATAAAATCGGAACTGTCGATATGGTGGCTCGTCATGCCGGTCAATCCAAACGATAGTTGGGCGCTTCTTTGGTGATAATGACATCATGAACATGGCTTTCGCGCAGTCCGGCGGCGCTGATTTTTATGAACCGTGCTTTTTCCCTTAATTCTTCGATGGTGCGGCATCCCGTATACCCCATGCCGGCTTTCAATCCGCCCACCAGTTGGAAAATGTTGGCTGAAAGCGATCCCTTGTAAGGCACCCGCCCGACAATACCCTCGGGGACCAGCTTGTCCGCCTCGACTTCCTCGCTCTGATAGTAGCGGTCCTTGCTCCCCTGTTTCATGGCTTCCAGCGATCCCATGCCGCGGTAGACCTTGTAACTGCGCCCCTGATAAAATATGGTTTCACCGGGACTTTCTTCGGTACCGGCAAACAGACCGCCGATCATGACCGAATGAGCGCCGGCCCCGATCGCCTTGGTGATGTCCCCGGAAAATTTGATCCCGCCGTCGGCGATCAGCGGCACGCCGGTTTTGTTGGAAACCGAACGGCAATCCATGATGGCCGTGATCTGGGGTACCCCCACACCGGCGACAATCCGGGTGGTGCAAATCGACCCGGGCCCTATCCCGATTTTGACTCCGTCGACACCGGCCTTAATGAGATCTTCGGCGCCTTTGCCGGCGCCGACGTTCCCTGCGATCAGCTCGATGTTCTTAAAATTTTTCTTTAAAAGCTGGACGGCTTCAAGGACGTTTTTAGAATGCCCGTGTGAGGTGTCGATCAGGATCACATCCGCGCCTGCCTGCAGCAGCGCTTCGGCGCGCTCTTCCATGTCAGGGCCCACCCCCACTGCGGCGCCGACCCGCAGCCGTCCGAGCTTGTCCTTGCAGGCGTTAGGATATTTACGGATTTTTTCAATGTCTTTAATGGTGATCAGCCCCTTCAGCCGTCCTTTTTTATCGACCACCAGCAGCTTTTCAATGCGATGCTTGTGCAGCAGTTTTTTGGATTCTTCCAGGGCAATCCCTTCCGAAACGGTTATGAGGTTGTCCTTGGTCATGATGTCGGAAACCTTCTTTTCTAAATTGGTTTCGAAACGCAGGTCCCGGTTGGTAACGATTCCCACCAGTTGATCGCCCTGGGTCACCGGGACCCCGGAAATCCGATACTTTTCCATGAGTTTCAGAACTTCCCCGACGGTCTGATCCGGTGGAATCGTGATAGGATCGATGATCATTCCGCTTTCTGATTTTTTGACCTGATCCACTTCCATGACCTGGGTTTTAATGCTCAGGTTGCGGTGGATAAAACCGATGCCGCCCTCGCGCGCCATGGTAATGGCCGTGCGTGCCTCGGTAACCGTATCCATTGCGGCACTGACAATGGGGATATTGAGATTGAGGTTTTTGGTCAGCCGGGTGCTGGTGTTCACGTCTTTCGGCAAAACCTCAGAATGGTTTGGAACCAGCAATACATCATCAAAAGAATAACCTTCTTCAGGTGGTATTTTCATCATGGGCGTCCTCCCGTTTCGACATGTTTAATTTTTTACAGTTTTTTCAATAAGTTTGAATGTTCATTATATAAATAATCAGATTAAATACCAGATGGTTTCCTCTTTAGCAATGACTAATTTACGCCGGAGGCAGGGGCCAGGGCTCAGGGGGCGGGGACCATGATTCAGGGGAAACGCTGTACCATAAACCGATTAAAACTTACCGCGGTTTTGATATATCTCCTGTTTCTCTTGAAAAAAATCTGACCGTCACTGTGATTAATGATCTTTATTCACCCAATCCCTGACAACCGGCCCCTGCTCCCTGACATCTGAAACATTCTCTTGAATTGTCCTGTAAATTCGCGTAGGTTAATAGAGATTTTTGTCCGATAATGCAGATTCTGAAAAGTGCCAATTTCACCTGAAGCGTTGATGGATTGTTATGCTGCTGAAAATTAACTCAAAAAATCCGCAGGAGCGGCTCATTCGCAAGGTTGTCGAAATCCTCCAGAAGGGCGGCATCATCGCCTATCCCACCGATACCTTTTATGGTATCGGTTGTGATATCCTCAACAAGAAGGCGATCGAAAAGATTTACCTGTTAAAGAACCGCAGCAAAAACAAACCGTTCAGTTTTATCTGTTCTGGACTGATGAACATCAGTCACTATGCCAAGGTCTCCAACTATGCCTACAAGACCATGAAAAGGCTTCTGCCGGGGCCCTATACGTTTATTCTGGAGGGCTCCCGTCTGGTTCCCAAGATGATGCTGACCAAACGGAAAACCGCCGGCATCCGGGTGCCGGACAACAACATCTGCATCGCCCTGGTGGAGTCGCTGGGAAACCCCATCATTTCAACCAGCGCGACCATGCCGGACGGCGCCCTCTTTTATGATCCCTCTCTGATCCACGATTATTTCGGCAACCGCCTGGACGCGGTCATCGACGGCGGCCCCATCCCGGGGAATCCTTCCAGCGTTATTTCTCTGATCGACGACCGGCCCGAGGTCATCCGAAAAGGGGCTGGGGATGTGTCCATATTCAAATAGTATTGGATTTTGAAATTTGTTTGTATTTTGGTTTTTTGGGGTTTGAAGATTTTTTTGAGGCGGCGCCGCCTGAGGCCGACCCGCCCCTTAAGATAGAATTTTCTAATGCAGGTAAATGATCTTTAATTGCCGGGCCGATACAAGTAGCCGCCCGTCAGGTGCGGGCTGATTGCGCTGTCAAAAATCCCCTGCAGCGTTGATTCGGCCAGGTATTTCAGAATGGAAAATTTCTTTTCGCGGACATAGACGGCCGTAACGTCCCCTTTAATACCCCCCAGGCGACCGGCCCATTCAATGGAGTCTTCAAGGTTTCCCAAGCGGTCCACAAGTCCCAGCTTCTGGGCCTCTTCACCGGTAAAAATTCGACCATCCGCAAGCTTCGCCACTTCGGTTTCGTCCATTTTTCTCCCCAAGGCGACGTCTTTCACGAATTGGCCGTGAATCTTATTCACAAAATCCTGCAGCAGCTTCTGCTCAGAGCCGGTCATCTCGCGGGCCGGCGATCCCGTGTCTTTATATTCTCCGCTTTTGATCACAACGGGCACCAAACCGATTTTTTTCAATATCTGCTCAAAATTGGCATAGCCCATGATGACCCCGATGCTGCCGGTAATGCTGCCGGGGCTGGCAACGACGCCGTTGGTAGCGGCGGCAATATAATATCCGCCGGAAGCCGCTACGGCCCCCATGGAGGCAATCACCTTTTTGGATTCAATCGTTTTGCGAATTTCGCGAAAAATTTCCTGGGACGGGCCGACGCTGCCCCCGGGGGAATCGATCCGCACCACGATGGCCTTAATGGAATCTTCTTTGCGGAATTTTTTCAGCTGCAGTATCACCTGCTTGGCGTCGGAGATAACACCGGCAATTTCGATCACGCCGACCTTGTCGCCGCCCCTGTCCAGACCGGCAAACTCCGAATCCTGGGATCCCATGAGAAACAACAGGGATACGGCAATGATAAACGCTGCGGAAATGGCTGAAAAAATCAGAATAAAAAAAAGATACGGATGCCGGCGGGAAAACATGATGCTATCTTTTAAATATCCGGCCTCCCCTGACCGGATATTGGTGGTCACCGATCATGGGAGGCCGGATTTGTTTATTTTTCGTTGAATTTTTCCTGGAGATTTTCTCTTAAAATTTCACCGAAGTCAGATGTCGTGGGGCGCATGCTGCTGATATAATCATTCAGCAGGCTGTGCTCGTCTTCCATCTCAAGGCGCTTGATGGAAAGGCCGATTCTTCTTTCTTCGCTGTTGATATTCATGACCTTGGCCGTAATGATATCGCCGACGTTGAACTGACCAACAGGGGTTTTCAGCTTTTCCCTTGCGATTTCAGATACATGAACGAGGCCTTCGATCCCCTCTTCCAACTCCACAAAAACACCGAAATCGGTAATGTTGGTAACCGTGCCGGTAATCTCCTTGCCGACCGCATAACGTTGGGCCACGGTTTGCCAGGGATCCGCATGCATCTGCTTGATCCCCAGTGAGAAGCGTTCCGTCGCCTTGTCGATGTCCAGAACGATCGCCTGAACCGTTTCCCCTTTTTTAAATAATTCCGAGGGGTGCTTGATCCGTTTGGTCCAGGAAATATCCGAAATATGAACCAGCCCGTCGATACCCTCATCGATACCGATGAACAGGCCGAAGTCTGTGATATTCTTTATTTTTCCTTCAATGGTGGTTCCCACCGGGTACTTCTCACTGATGACGTCCCAGGGGTTGGGTGCCACCTGTTTCATTCCCAGGGAAATCCGCCGGTTGTCCGGCTTGATGTCCAGAACAATCGCTTCAACCTCTTCTCCAATCGAAACGACCTTGGAAGGATGGCGCACCTTGCGGGTCCAGGACATCTCGGACACATGAATCAATCCCTCAATTCCCTCTTCCAGTTCCACAAAAGCACCGTAATCGGTCAGGCTCACCGCCCGGCCGGTCACGCGCGATCCAATCGGATATTTTTGCGTGGCCGTCAGCCAGGGATCTTCGGTCAGCTGCTTCATCCCCAGGGAGACGCGTTCATTTTCAATATCAAGATTCAGTATCTTAACTTTGATCTGGTCGCCGATTGAAAAGAGTTCGGATGGATGTTTCACCCGGCCCCAGGAAATATCGGTAATATGCAGAAGTCCGTCCACGCCGCCCAGATCCACAAAGACACCGTATTCCGTAATGTTCTTGACGATGCCGTCCACGACCTTGCCTTCATGAATGGACTTGAGCGTCGCGGCACGTTTGGATTCACGCTCATTTTCCAGCAGGGCCCGCCGGGACAGGACAATATTGCTGCGCTTGCGGTTATATTTGAGAATTTTGAATTTAAACGTTTTGCCGACCATATCATCCAGGTTGCGAATGGGACGCAAATCCGCCTGAGAACCCGGCAAAAAGGCCTGAACACCGATGTCCACCGAAAAACCGCCTTTGACCCGGTTGACGATCACGCCCGTGACAACGCCGTCTTCATCGTAAGCCTTTTTGATCTCTTCCCAAACCTTGACGGTAGCCGCTTTTTCTTTTGACAGGACAACGACTTCTTCCTCATCATCCCACCATTCGACCATCACTTCCACTTTATCGCCCACCTTGGCGGTGATGTCGCCGTTTTCATCCCTGAACTCATGGATTCTTATCTGTCCTTCGGATTTGTATCCGATATCCACTGAAACGGAGTCTTTATCGACAGAAATAATTCTGCCGGTAACGACCTCGCCCTCTTGAAAACGCTTGAAGCTTTCCTCGTACAAGTCCATGAAGTTTTCCATGTTTTCAGAAGATTCGCGGGAACCTTTGGATTTCTGGGTTTCCGCTATTCCTTCAGCCTTCAGCGCGTCTTCTTTTTTTTCGATCTTTTTGTCGGCAGTTTCCTGCCGGTTTGAAAGTTGAGTTGATTCGTTTTTTTTGGAATCTTCCATTAAAAAATTACCCCCTAAGCCGATTTTAAATCACGGTTCCACCCATTTTTAAAGAACCGCATAACTTATATTAATTATCAAGCCCTATTTTAAATTGCAATGATTATTTATAAAAATATTCACTGTCGCTTCATGATATGGGACCGCATCAATTGAACAACCGCTTCCGCCGTCAAATCGGTCGAGTCGATGATAACGGCATCCGTCGCAGGTTTTAAAGGTGCAACCTGGCGGGTGCTGTCATTTTTATCGCGTCGTTCCATTTCCGCCGCCACCGCTTCCAGGCTCTGGGAAACTTCCGGTTTGAGTTCGCGGAACCGCCGGATCGCCCGCGTTTTCAGTGAAGCGTCCAGATAAAATTTTACATCTGCATCCGGAAAGACAACTGTTCCCATATCGCGGCCTTCAAAAACGGCGTTTTTCTCTCTGCCCATTTCCCGCTGAAGACCCAACAGGCATTTTCTGACAACCGGACGGGCCGACACCGCCGACGCCAGCATGCTGATTTCAGGCGTCCGGATCTGATCACTGATATCTTGCTGATTGAGCAATAGGCGCACGCCCGCGTCATTGCGCTTGAACTGCAACGCCAGGGTGCTGCAAAGTGTTTCAAGGGCGGTGTCGTCGTCAGGTTCGATGCCGGCGGACTTTACCGCAACGGCAATCCCCCGGTACAACGCGCCGGTATCGATGTAGCGGTAGCCCAGCGCGTCCGCCAACAACCGGCTCGCCGTCGTCTTGCCGGCCCCCGCCGGGCCGTCTATGGTAATGAGCAACGGCTTCACCCCAGAACCTTTGCGAGTGCTTTTAAAAATCGTTCGTTTTCAGCCGGCAGGCCGACGTTGATTCGAATATACTCGGGAAAGCCGTATTCGGTCATTGAACGGACAATGACCCCCTGTTTCAGCATGGCTTCAAAGACCGCATCGGCATCCCGCCTGACATTGATAAGAAAAAAATTAGCCTGGCTCGGAAAATACTCAATCCCCATTTTATCAAGGCTGCGGTAAAGAAAATCGAGCCCGCTGTGGACCAGTTTCATGGTTTTTTCAAAAAAGGCAGTATCGTCCAGAGCGGCCAGGGCGCCGGCTTGCGCCAGGTTGTTGGCATTGAAAGGCTGGCGAACCCGGTTCAGCAGGTCGGCGACCTCAGGGGGCATGATCCCGAAACCGATTCTCAATCCGGCCAGGCCGTATGCCTTGGAAAATGTCCGCAGGGTCACCAGCTTGCGTCCGTCCTTTTGATAGTCGATGCTGCTGACAGCTCCGGCCTGCCGCACGAATTCAATATAAGCCTCGTCCACCACCACGATCAGATCCTCCGGCAGGCCATCGATAAAATCCCCCAAATCCCGGCCGCCGATAAACGTTCCGGTGGGGTTGTTGGGATTGCAGATGAAAAGCATGCGGGTTTTCGAGGTCACGCGGTCTTTCATGCCGTTCAAATCCAGAGACAGCTCCTTTAGGGGAACATAGACCGGAGCGGCGCCCGCGCTGCGCGCCAGAATCGCGTACATTAAAAAAGAAGGCGTGGGCAAAATCACCGCGTCCCCGGGCTGCAGAAAGGCACGCGTCAACATGCCGATGATCTCATCCGAGCCGTTTCCCAGAACCACCCGGCCGGAGTCGACACCGAATTTCTCGGCAATCCTGCGCTTCAGCTTGAATCCGCTGCCGTCCGGATAGCGGTGCAGATTCATCAGGGCTCCCCGGACCGCTTCCAGCGCCTTGGGTGAAGGTCCCAGCGGGTTTTCGTTGGAGGCAAGTTTGATGGAGTCGGAAATACCGTACTCCCGTTCGAGTTCTTCCAAAGGCTTGCCGGGCTTGTAAGGTTTCAAGCCAGAAATATAATCCGGTACTGTAAGTTTCATCTGCTTTCCAAATCCATCTATGATCCGGCGGGCGAATCCGCCGCCGCCTTCTGACCGGCCTCCATGGCATCCATATTGAGCGGAATCAAATTCTTTTTGTGTGCGAACTCTTCCTTGACGGTATTGCGCAACACCTCAAAATCCACAATCTTGCTGCGGGCCACAAAAGCAGCCAAGGCCACGATATTCGCCGATCGGATATTACCCAGGCCGTTGGCGATATCGGTGGCGGGCACTTTAAGCTCGTCAATGTCTTTTCGACCGGTGCCGACGGGTATCAGCGAACTGTTGATCAGGATGACGCCGCCGGGTTTAACCATGGGAGCAAATTTTTCCAGCGACGGGCGGTTCATGGCAACCAGATGTTTTGGATTGCGGATAATGGGAGAACCGATGGGCCGGTCACTGATTACCACCGTGCAATAAGCGGTCCCGCCGCGCATCTCCGGCCCGTAAGACGGAATCCACCCCACCTGGAAGCCCTGTTCCATTGCGGCGCTTGCCAGAATCTTTCCGATTAACAAAATCCCCTGTCCACCGAAACCGGCAAACATCACTTCACTCTGCATGCGTTTCTCCTCCAGTTATTCGGGGGTTTTATACTCGCCCAGTTTATAATAGGCGAGCAGTTTTTCTTCGGTCCAGTCGAGCGCTTCCGTCGGCGTCATTCCCCAGTTGGTCGGGCAGGTACTGACAATCTCCACCAGACTGAAGCAGCGATTTTCGAGTTGATAGGTAAACGCCTTTTTAATGGCGTTTTTTGCCCGGATGACATACTTGGGCCGAATCACCGTATGGCGCGAAATATAGGAAGGGGTTGCCAGCGTGGCCAGCAGCTCTGCCATCCGAATGGGCATGCCGGCTTCTTCGACATTGCGCCCGTAAGGGGATGTCGTGGTGCGCTGGTCCGGCATCGTGGTTGGCGCCATCTGACCGCCGGTCATACCGTAAACAGCGTTATTGACGAAAACGGTCGTAAACTTCTCGCCGCGGTTGGCGGCATGAATAATTTCCGACAAGCCGATGCTCGCCAGGTCACCATCGCCCTGATAAGTGAAAACCATCAGGTCCGGCCGAACCCGTTTGATGCCGGTGGCCATGGCCGGCGCCCGGCCGTGGGCCGCCTCCTGGAAGTCGAATGTGAAATAATTATAGGCCAGAACGGCACACCCCACCGGGGCAATCCCGACTGTCCGGTCCCGGATCCCCAGCTCGTCGATGACTTCGGCCACCAGCCGGTGGATAATGCCGTGGGTGCAACCCGGGCAGTAATGTGTATAATTGTCGGAGAGCGCCTCCGGTTTTTTGTATGTTTTACCCATGGTTCTCAGCTCCTTGCATTAGGACGATTGTTTTAACTTCGCCCGGACGACGTCCATGATTTCTTCCGGTGTCGGCACATCGCCGCCGCATTTGCCATACCATTCCACCGGGCGTTGCCCCTTGACGCTACGCTCGACATCCTCCACCATCTGACCCATGCTCATTTCCACGCTGATCACGATCTTGCAGCTTTTCTTGGAGGCGGCCGCGTGGACGCCCTTTTCAGGAAACGGAAAAAGGGTCTGGGGCCGCAGCATCCCGACCTCAAGGCCGGCGGCCTTCAAATTATCGATGGCCGTTATGCAGACCCGGCTCATGGTGCCGTAGCTCACGATCAAAACCTGATAATCCGAATCGGCATTGTAGGTATCAAACCTGACCTCCTCCTGTTTCATCCGGTCGTATTTTGATTTGAGCAGCAGGTTGTGATTGTTGAGCTCGTCAGGGTCCAGATAGAGTGTCTTGACCAGGTTGCGGGTGCGGCTCTTGCGGGTCCCCATTCCGTTGGTGGCCCAGGCGTCTTTATTGCTGGGTTCAGCCTTATATTCATCCGGGAATTCCACCGGCTCCATCATCTGGCCGATCAGGCCGTCGCCCAAAATCATGACCGGATTGCGATATTTTTCCGCCAGCGAAAAGGCCTGCATCACCATTTCGACAGCCTCCTGAACACTGGCCGGCGCCATGACCAGCAGGCGGTAATCACCGTGGCCGCCGCCTTTGGTGGCCTGGAAATAATCCCCCTGGGACGGCAGAATTCCCCCCAGCCCCGGCCCGCCGCGCATGATGTTGACCAGAACGACCGGACACTGAGCGGCCGTCATATAACTGAGCCCCTCGCTCATGAGGCTGATCCCCGGGCTGGAAGACGTGGTAAGAACCCTGGCGCCGCAGGCGGACGCTCCGAAAAGCATGTAGGAAACCGCCACTTCGCTCTCTCCCTGCAGGAAAACGCCGCCGACCTCCGGCAGACGCCTGGCAAGGTATTCGGCGACTTCCGTCTGCGGGGTAATCGGATAGGCGAAATAATTCAGGCATCCGGCCCGGATGGCGGCCTCGCCGATTGCTTCATTTCCTTTCATCAGTACTTTAGCCATAGTTTTCCCTCTCCCTATTTCCCCGCGGACGTTTTTTCAGCGGTCTCCGTGATGGTGATGGCCACATCCGGGCACATGATGCAGCAGGCCGTACAGTGGATGCAATCCGCCGGTCTGGCCTGATATGCGGGAAAATAGCCTTTGGTGTTCACATCTGTGGAAATTTCCAAAACTTTTTTTGGGCATACCGCGATGCATAACCCGCAGCCCTTGCAGCGGTTGCTGTCAATGGTGTGTTGATATCCCATGATCCGTGAAACTCCTCTCATAAATTTTACAGCAATGGGTCACAAGAGCAATCTGCTTTAAAAGACCCTGCCGAGTTCAAAACGGAATCTGTCGTTTATCGACCCAGAATATGCCGGTAAACGGCATAGTTCTTTATCCCCAGCGGCGCCGCTTTCTTCCAGGGCGGGACCAGCTGCCTTTCCAGCGCCAATACCGGGCAGCTGAACCGATCCATATCCATTTTCGGGAGCAAGTCGGTTGCTGCGGTAATAAATTCAAGCGGCAAACCGCTTTCCCTGGACAAGCCGGTTACGAACTCATATCCCTCGTAAATATTAGCAACCGATGTTTCATCAATCAGATTGGCATTGCCGATCAGGCCGGTGACGGGCAGTCTCGCGGCCGATTCGATTTCCGCTTTGATCTTAAGGCAGCCTGCAACCGTATTGGTAAAGGGACGGTGCGGATTGACCACCTGCAGCATGGCGACCTTCTGGGTCCTGAGGTGATCTGCAAGGCTCGACAATACGGTGGAGCCGGCATCGTCCCCGCCGACGTCCAGCAGGGTCAGCTGCGCCGGTTTTCGAATCAATCCGGCAATCGCCGGATTCACGATGGGCAGGTCCGCCTGCAGATATTCCTTGTTGGGCACCACCACTTCGATGCCCAGATCATTGAGCGGCGCCTTGGCTTCACGGGTTCGAAAGTAGGGGTTGATCAGATCGAGATCGGCGACCCGAACATCAATGCCGGCCCGTTTTCTGTTAACCGCCAGGTTAATCGAGATTTCCGTTTTTCCGCTGCCGTAATTGCCGACAATACCGACAATACCGGTCAGTTTAATCTCCATACGATTCCCCTGATATAAAATATGACGCCGGAATGATTTAAGGGCGCCATGCAATAGGCTAAAAACACAAATTCTTTATGTAATTTTAATTAATTCCCATGTCAAGCTATTTAAGGTAAATATTTTGCTTCGGGGCGCCTTCCATGCGATTTTTTCGCTTTTGAAACGCATATCAATGTGTTAATCAAGAAGCTAAAGGGAAACAGACTGAAGGTGATAGGCTGAAGGTAATACCGTTTCCACTTCAATCATCAATCAACCGCCTTCAGTCTTCAGCCTTCAGCCTAACAAATTGGATGTCTTATGACCATCGTGCAAACCGGTCTGGAAACCTTGATTGAGTCCCCGCCCTTGTGGATGAAGGGACTCCGTCTGGGGCTCTTGAGCAACCCCGCTTCCGTCGACCGCAGCTTCCGGCACGCCGCCCGGTTGATTCAACAGTTTTTCCCTGGACAGCTTCGCGCCATGTTTGCTCCCCAGCACGGCTTTTTCGCGGAAAAACAGGACAACATGATCGAGTCCGCCGATATGATTGATCCGGTTTCAGGCGTTCCGATTTTCAGCCTTTACGGTCAGACGCGCCGCCCCACCCCAAACATGCTCAAGCTGATCGATATCCTGCTGGTGGACCTCCAGGATGCCGGCACGCGGGTGTATACATTTGCAACCACCCTGTCCTACGCCATGGAGGCTGCTAAAACCCGGGGAATCAAGGTGGTCGTGCTCGACCGTCCCAATCCGGTAAACGGCGTCACCCTGGAGGGAAACTGCCTGTCGCCGGAATGTGCATCATTTGTAGGCCGTTATGGGATCCCCATGCGGCATGGGCTGACCATGGGTGAACTGGCCCGGCTGTTCAACGTCACATACGGCATCGGCTGCGATCTTGAAGTCATTCCGATGAAGGGATGGAAAAGAATTATGTATTTCAGGGATACCGGCCTGCCGTGGATTGCGCCGTCCCCCAATCTCCCGACGCCGGTTTCGGCCATGGTTTATCCCGGGCAGGTGCTATGGGAAGGCACCAATGTCTCTGAAGGCCGCGGAACGACCCAGCCGTTTGAAATTTTCGGCGCCCCCTTTATCGACATTGAAAAACTGTCAAAAGCGGTTGCGGACGCGACGGATACCGGCGTTATCCTGCGACCGCTTTCGTTTGAACCTACCGCCAACAAATGGCAGGGCCGCTTATGCCGCGGATTCCAGCTTCACATAACGGATCCGGATCGCTACCGGCCGTATCGAACCAGCCTCCGGCTGTTGCAGGCGATCAAACGTCAGCATGACAATGAATTTCAGTGGAAATCGCCCCCCTATGAGTATGAATTCGAAAGACTGCCCATCGATCTGATAATCGGCAACCGGAAGATCCGGGAGCGCATTGAAATGTTCGATGATATGGATGCCATCGAAAAATCATGGGAAAAGGAGCTGTCGGCGTTTAACGAAATCAGAAAGACCTGCTATCTGTATGGCTAGGGCTGCTCATTTAACCGAGTCTGAATCGGTTGGATTCTACGACAGCCACCGGATGATTTCGTTTCAGCCGGCAAACCGTTTGGGCATATCAGGTTGAACCTGATCCGCAATGCCGTATCATTGTCGATAATTGATTCGCTTCAATTGAACTGAACATCCTGGCAGGGAGCGATTGTTACGCGCGCTTGTCTGCAGGTTCTTGCCGGTTGAAACGGAATTGCCCGGCGGTTGAAATCAATATTTTTAACGCGTTAAAATGGCTTTTAACTCAAGGAGAAAACGGGTTGGATCAGACAATACCTCACTGGAAGCGGATGCGTTTTAAAACCAATAAGGTCTGGATGGCCACGGATTCCCAGGGAAATCCGATCGTCAAAAACGACAAGGTCCTGATTAAATATCAGCTGGATCAGGAACATGAATACTGGGTCCACCCCGCAGGGGTTGCAGCGGTTGAATCCGAACCTTCTCCCCGAATCAATCGCCCGGAGGGAGCCTTTGCCGCAAGCCGTCAGAAAACAAAACCTCCGAAAAAGAAATCCATCGAAGATCCCGCGCCGACGATTGAAAAGAATGCCGTCTGTATTTTTACGGACGGGGCTTCATCCGGCAACCCCGGCCCTTCCGGGGTCGGCGTTGTGATGCGCTATGGGACCCGCACAAAGGAAATATCCAAATCCATCGGGATTGCGACCAACAACATCGCCGAGCTGGAAGCCATCAGAACCGGCCTTCTGGAAATCAAGAAAACCGACCTGCCCGTGCGGATTTTCACGGATAGCAGTTACGCCCACGGTGTATTGGCGCTCGGCTGGAAAGCAAAGAAAAACCCGGAGCTGGTCAGGTCCATTCAGGATCTGATGGCCGCATTTCGCGATATCAAATTTATAAAGGTTAAGGGGCACAGCGGCATGCCCGAAAATGAAAGAGCGGATTTCCTGGCGACTACGGCGTTGCGCAGCGATGAAGATTAGAAGTCATTTCGAAATCCCTGATCAGGTCTGAGAGCACTGTGCAAGCAGATGAAAAAGCGCAGCAGCCATGGAAGACGGACATTTTTGAAGAGGCTGGCAATGCAGCCATCAGGCCATAGGCGGGGAAAATAACCCCTAAAACGCATGAGAGCCCTTTATGTCGAACATAAAGGGCTCTCATGCGTGACGGAGAAGAAATGTAATTAAGCTTTATCCTGCTTGAGCGTGTCGATTTCTTTCTTGAGGTCGTCGATTTCTCTTTTGTATTTTTCAACATCTTCAGCCTGAGCCGAGCTGTCCGCAGAGACTTCTTCTTTTTTCCAATTATCTTTCAGCTCGTCAAAGCCCAAGTAAATCGCCAGGGCGCCCCCCAATATAAGCATTGCGGGGATAGCACCGGCCAAAATCTGTAAAAACTCTTTAAACCATACCACCAGGCCAATGATGCCCAAAACTGCTGCTATAGCCCCACCAATTAACGTCTTCATAAAAAACACCCTCCTTTGGCTCTATTTTGGTTTTTGTCTGAAAATGTTGGTCAACAAAGGCAGCAAACTGAAAACAGCACGTGAGGTGCAAACTGTTCCGTTTCTTTTTTATCTAACCTAAACAGCTAACATATCAGATATCGGAACGCAAGACTATTTTTTGAAAATCCTCGGATATCTATATTAATATCATAGCAATACGGATCTATTTGCAAGACGAATATCCCGGCGGGCAAACCCCTGAGCAGGCATGAACCGGACATTCCCGATCGGTATAGATCCCTGCAATGTTTTAAACGTTCTACAAATAAAGATTGAACTGATTTTTAATTTTTGTTAGTTTTATTAGTTACGTTAAATGCGGCATGTTTGATTATCGAATTGAGGTTTTCGCACCCGTAATGTTTAAAAAAGTAAAATCAAATCTAAGAAAGTGGCTGACCGCCTATCTGCAGGGGACATACAACCACTATCTGTGCTATCTTCCCCAGAAAATCGGCGCACTTTCTTTTAATATTCTGAAACTTTTTTATTCGGGGATAACGCTGGACGAAGCCCAGGTCCCGACTTTGAAAAAAATTGAAGAAAACGCCATCGTGGTCTATGTGACCCGCAATAAAAGTCTTTTTGAGCTCCTCTTTTCCTTTGTCCGCTATCAGCTGCTAAAATTACCGTTTCCACAAATCGGTTTTGATTACCGGATACTCTTGTGGCAGCCGGTCTCCCGCATCATTAAAATTATTCTGGCGCACATCGACAATTATTTCGTTTATAAAAAAGAACTCAATCCTTATGAAAACGACTACTTCCGCAAGGAACTCTTAAGGGGACGTGCGTCGCTGCTCTCACTGATTGAAGAAAAGGGATTTTATCGACGCTTTGTAAAAAAAGAGACAGACCCACTCCAATTTCTGATCCGGCTGCAGCAAAACACCAACCGGCCGATCGTGCTGGTGCCCCAGTTGATGTTTTTCAGCAAAAACCCGCAGCGGGCGGTTTCAAGCCTCACCGATATTCTCTTCGGAACGGAAACGAACCCGGGCAGAATGCGTCGGCTCGTAACATTGTTTAAGGATCCCGGCAACGTTTTTGTGGAAATCTCCGAACCGATCAATCTGAAAACATTTGTGTCCAGCCCCGAGAATGCAGACCGCACCATTGAACACCAGGCGCTGCTGCTTCGCCGCAACCTGCTGCTTCAGATCAACCGTCACCGGCAGATCATCACCGGTCCGATATTGAAATCCCGCATCGAGTTTAAGGAAAACATTCTGACGAATGAATCCCTTCAACAGTTCATGACGCAATATTCCGAAAAAAGGAAAGTGCCGCTGCAGAATGTCCAGAAGGAAGCTGAAACCTATATCGACGAAATCGCGGCGGCCTACAGCCCGGCGATCATCAAACTCGGCGCCCTTCTGATTGGGTGGATTACCAGCTCGATGTTCGAAGGGGTCTCGGTCAACAAGGATGAACTCAATCAGCTCAAAAGCATGTACCAGAAAGGGCCGCTGATCCTGATCCCCTGCCACAAAAGCCATATCGATTATCTGATCCTCTCCTATGTCATGTATCTCAACAACATGCCCTGTCCCCATGTGGCGGCGGGAAAAAATCTCTCCTTCTGGCCGGTGGGCCCCTTCTTCAGGGGCGGCGGCGCTTTTTTTATCAGAAGAACTTTCCGGGGGGCGGTCCTCTATTCGAGGGTTTTTGCGGAATACATAAAAAAACTCCTTGAAGAAGGATTTAATATTGAAATGTTCATCGAAGGCGGCCGCAGCCGGACCGGCAAACTGATCATGCCCAAGCTCGGACTGCTCTCGATTCTTCTGGATGCCTATAAAAACGGCGCCTGTCAGGACATGGTCTTTGTGCCGATATACATCGGCTACGACCGGGTGCTGGAGGAAGGCTCCTATTTAAACGAAATCGAAGGCGGCCAGAAACAACCGGAAAGTTTTTCCCAGGTCATTCAAGCCAGAAAGTTTTTAAAGACCCGCTATGGCAGGATCTACATCAAATTTCATGAGCCTATTTCCATCAAGGAGCGGCTGGAGCAGAACAATACGTCGATCACCGCGTTGCAGCCGAAAGAAGTAAATACGCTCTGCCGCTACCTGGGGTTCAGGATTATCAATGCCATCAATAAAGTCACGGTGGTCACCCCGCACGCACTGACCGCCAGTGCGATTTTAAACTGTTCCCGCAAGCGCATTTCATACAAGCATATGATGTTTCATATCGACACCCTCATGAAGCACTTGGCCGCTCAAAATGCCATCCTGGCAGACACCCTGCTGCTGGACCCGGCCCGCGCCGTTGATCAGGTGCTTGAGAGTTACGTTCAGCAAAAACTTATCGACCGGATTGAGCCGAGCAGGCAGAGCGTTTCGGATGATGTCATTTACATGGTCCAGGTCAATAAGCGGGCGCATCTGGAATATTATAAAAACAACAGCATCTCCTTCTTTATCCCGGCCGCCTATACGGCGCTGGCCATTATCGCAAAGGAAGCGTTTCAGTTTTCAGCATCGGAACTTTATGACGACTATAACTTTTTGCGGGATTTCTTTCAAAACGAATTCGCCTATGATGTCGACCATCCCCCCGAATATATCATCCGCAAAACCCTAAAGGCCTTCATTGACGATGCCATACTGATGCCGCATCCCACTCTGCCGGACACATACAATGTCACCTCGGCCGGTCTCCGCAAACTGAAGTTTTTCGCGAACTTTTTAAAAACCTACTTTGAATCCTACTGGATCGTTCTGAATTACTTCCGCCGCTACCCCGCCAATGCCAACAACCCCAAGGACCGGATCAAAAGAATCCAGTCCCGCGGGCTGCGGATGTATAAAAAAGAGGAAATCACGCGCAAGGAGGCACTCTCCAAGGTCAACTACGACAATGCCATCAACTATTTCGTCGCCCATGATGTCAAAGGTTCCGCCAGTACAAAAAAAATCAAACACTATGATCAGCATATCCAGCGATTCCTGGGCTACATGTCTTTATGACATCCCGGTGAAAACGGCAACCGCCCCTGAAGTCATACGTATTCATTGGACATTTTGCACGGGTCTTTCATGAAAGCATTGATCCTGGCCGCCGGCCTGGGCACCCGGCTGCGGCCTTATACCGAAATCACCCCCAAGTGTTTGTTCCCTATAGACGGCCGCCCGCTGCTGGACATCATCATCCGAAATCTGCAAAAGGCCGGCTGCCGGGAGATTGTCGTCAACACTCACCATTTGCCGCATAAGATTGAAGCCTTCATTGCCGGGCGGCAATATGAGATACCGGTATCGATCCGTCACGAATCCCAAATACTGGGAACCGGCGGCGCCATTAAAAATGTCGCCGATTTCTGGGGAGATGCACCTTTCATGGTTATCAACAGCGATATCTATACGGATATCCCCCTGCAGGCGGTCTATGATTTTCATCTTGCGCACCCTTACCCGGCCACGCTGGTGCTCTATGACGATCCGGAGTTCAACACCGTCAGGGTCGATCCGGATTTTTTTATTTGCGGGTTTGAACCTGCCGGCGAACCGCTGTCGCCGCCACAGACCGGAAAATTGACCTTTACCGGCATTCAGGTTCTTGACCCCGAAGTGATAGCGCTTATTCCCGGCAACCGTTTTTCCAGCAGCATCGACATGTACACGAAACTGCTTTCAAGCGGCCGGAAATTAAAAGCCTTCCTTGCACCGGCCCGGTCCTGGACGGATATCGGCACACCGGCGCGATACCGGCAGGCGGTCCTCGACCGGATGGCGCCCAGGGCATTCAAAGAGGCCCACGGCGGGGGCAAGCCCCTTTCCATCGCCTATGCTCCCTTGTCGGGAGACGGTTCAGACCGTAAATGGTACCGGCTGTCTGCCGGCAGCCGCACGCTGATACTGGCCGACCACGGCATCCGCAACCAGGAAACACAATCCGAAGCGGATTCCTTTGTATCCATCGGCCGGCATCTGTTCGGCAAAGGCCTTCCGGTGCCGGAAATTTTTCTGTTCGACACTTTCAGCGGCCTGGTCTTTCTGGAAGACCTCGGCGATGTCAGCCTGCAGGCCCTAGTCCGCAGCCTTGACAGTTGCGATGCGATCTGCGCCTGTTACCGGGAAGTCATCGATATCCTGATAACGCTGTCACTTAAGGGCGCCGCCGGCTTTGATCCCCGGTGGGCGTATCAAACCCCGGATTACAACCGCACCCTGATTCTTGAAAGAGAGTGCCGCTATTTTGTCGACGCATTTTTAAACGGTTTTCTGAAACGAAACATTCCTTTTACGGTTCTGGAAGCAGAATTTTCAGCCCTGGCCGACAGAGCCCTGCAACACGCCGCAATCGGGTTGATGCACCGGGACATGCAGTCCCGCAACATCATGGTGAAAAACCATCGGTATTTTCTGATCGATTTCCAGGGCAGCCGCATGGGCCCGATTCAATATGATCTGGCGTCCCTGCTGATCGATCCCTATGTCCAGCTCCCGCGCAGTATTCAGGATGAGCTTCTGAACTACTGCTTTGAACGCTATCCGGCAGACACCGGAATTACGCGGAATCATTTTATTACAGGCTACCGCTATTGCGCCCTGACCCGCAATCTGCAGATGCTGGGCGCCTTCGGATACCTGAGCCGCCAAAAAGGTAAAACTTATTTTGAAGCCTTTATACCGCCGGCGGTAAAAACCTTGAGGGAAAACCTGAGTATGTTTCCGGAAGAATTTACGCAACTTGGCAAAATCGTCGAGAGCCTTTGAAAAAGGGGGCGAGGGTTTAAGGGGCAGAGGTTTCAAGTGAAATAAAAATTAAGGCGAAGCCGCGACAACCGAAAAAACCGGAATAGAAGGAGACTCAACTGGCTGCTGCCATCCAATCCCCCAGACCTTTGCGGGTCTTTTTTAACCCCTGAATCCCTGCCCCATTATCCCGGCTGATTGTGAAAAAAATTGAAAAGTGTTAATCGAATCAAACTGTGCTTGCTACGTAACAGATTAGAAAAACATTCATGGGAGGAATATCATGAACCCAATCAAGGTGATGGTAAACGGAATCCCCGGTAATATGGCCCAGACCGTGGCCGGCCACGTCCTGAAAGACAAAAGGTTTCAGCTGGTGCCTTTTTCGCTCACAGGGCCTGAAATAACCGCACCCCGGCAGGTGGTCGCAGCGACCGCTGTCGGCCTGATCCGGCCCAACACCCGTGAGGAAGCCATTGCATCGATCAAGGCAAAGGAAGGAAGTTTTATTTCGGTGGATTTTACGCACCCGGCCGCGGTTCAGGCCAACGCAGAATTTTACTGCCGCCACAGGCTTCCCTTTGTGATGGGCACCACCGGAGGGGATCGAAGCCTTCTTGAAAAACTTGTAACCGCCTCGGCCGTTTCCGCCGTCATCGCGCCCAATATGGCCAAGCAGATTGTCGGATTTCAGGCTATGATGGAATATACCGCCGCCAGTTACGCGGGACTCTTCGAGGGATACACCCTTCAGATCCGTGAAAGCCATCAGCAGGGCAAGGCCGACACCAGCGGCACCGCCAAAGCGATGGTACGTTATTTCAATGCGTTGGGGACGCCGTTTTCCGAAGACGGCATCATCAAGGAACGCGACCCCAAAACCCAGCACGAACAGTGGGGAATCCCGAAAGAATATCTCGGCGGCCACGCCTGGCACACCTACACCCTCGACTCACCGGATAAAACCGTCCGCTTCCAGTTCAGTCACAATGTCAACGGCCGGGAGATTTATGCCTTAGGCACCCTCGATGCTGTGGCCTACCTGCATCGGAAAGTCGAAGAAAACAGCCGGGGGAAGGTCTACAGCATGATCGATGTCTTATCGGAAAGGAAATCGTCTATAACTATTTGAAAATTTGTATATTTATTTCATGGACCGCTTAAGGGACACCAGCGTACGGGCGCTTCCCATTCAGAAGGAGGATTGATATGTCAGCAGTTGATGTTACCGGTCGGTTGGCACGGTATATGGTTGAAAGCCAAGGACAAAACCTCGCGCCGGAAGTGGCCCTGGCCGCCAAACATCGCATCCTGGATACGATCGCCGCGATGGCGTCGCGGGGGCGCGACTCAAACCGGGTGAGATGGCCATCCGCTTTGTGCGCGCCCAAGGCGGCACTGCCGAAGCGGGCATTATCGCCACCGGCATCAAAACCTCGGCCGTTAATGCCGCTCTGGTCAACGGTATGTTCGGTCATGCCGACGAAACCGATGACTTCGAACCGGTGACTAAAGCCCAATCGTCAATAACCGCTCCATGCCTGATGTCAATTGCCAGAACATCATCGCAGTGGCCTTGGTGAAAGGCACAGTCTCGTTTGCGGACAGCCATTCCTTCGAATGCATGGCGGACCCGGAAGTTCGCGCGGCCAAAAATATCATCGCGTTGGATCCCGATCCGGCACTCATGGACCCTGCCGCGCCGCGAAGCGGCCTGGTTGAAGTGACCCTGCGGGACGGAAGCACCGTCAGCCACTTTACACGCCACGCCCCGGACACGAAGGAAAATCCGCTGAATACCGAGCAGGTAAACGCCAAGGCGCAGCCCCTGATGGAGCCGGTGCTTGGTGCCGTGCAGACGGAACGTCTCATCCGACGGGTGAACACTTTGGAAGAACTGGACGACGTGCGCGAGCTGTGGCCTTTGCTGGCATGCAAAGATTGATCTTGTATGCCGGGAACTTACTAAAAAAGATTCAAAATCACTACAAGCCCTTTGTCTGCCAGGAAGACAGCTATTTGAAAGAACTGGCAGAATGCCGACTATGAGCTTTCATTTTTCGGTAAAACCGTCCGCAGAGATTGTATTTCCTTCAGCTGATCCTGCAGCCCGCCGATCCGGCCTTCCAGCGCCTTGAACTGATCCCGACGCTGGGCGATATTTTCCTTTTCGGCCCGAATGAACCGGCTGTAAGGCGCTACCGCGTCTTCGATGCGCTGGACGCCTCGCCGGATTTCGCGGTCGAACTGCTCGCTCAGACCGGTCATGAGCTTTTCCCTAAGATCCGCCAGTTTTTGCGAAAGCTGCTTTTTGGCCTTCTGCCGGCGTGTCGGCAGAATCAGGAGCCCCAGCGTCACGGCCGCCAGACCGGTTAGAATGCCGGTGACATCCGCCCAGGCCGTATGAACCAGGACGGCGATCGCGGCCCCCATGCCGGCGCCGCCGAAACCGACCAGGCCGGTGTTTACCACCGCTTCCCGGGCCGACTCGGCCAGTTTGGTCGATTCCCTTTCCTTGCTGTAGCTTGCGACCGCCTGGCGGGTGGCAAGCCCGATGGAATCCACCAGGCGTTTGCGGTCATATGCCAGGGTTCCCTCCCTGGGACCGCCCTGTCCCACAACCCGACCGGCATGCTGCCGTTGCCGGCGTTCCAGATGCTCGGCCACGGATGTCCACTGGCGCAGGTCCTGCTCCACCAGCCAGTCGATCAGCTCGCTGACAAGCGCTTCAATCTGTTGCGGAGTATCCGTTACGACATCCTTTTCAAAAGCCAGCTGTATTTTGGCGGTGCGCATCAGGTCGACAATTCGGCCCAGCCGGATCATCTCATCAAAAAAATCATTGCCGCGCCGCTCCATCTCAAACAACAGCGAATCGATTTCACCCAGGCGGGCCTTGAAATTTCGCTGCATATCTTCGCGGTAGACCGCCATCTGCCGGTCGATGTCATCCAGAACGGTCAGGTCTTCGGAGAGGGAATCCAGATCCTGCCGGCAGCCGTCGAGCTGCTGCCGGATCAGCTTTTGGCCGACCCCCAGAGGATTGAGCAGCTTGAGGCGAAAGCGGTTGACGTCTTGCAGGATTTGATGAATATAGGTTTCGAGTTCTTTAAACCCGCTGGGCCCTTGCAGGTCCGGCGCACCGGTTTTGGCCTGCTGCGCTTTGCGCGATGACACGGCAAAAATTTCCGGGGTATCACCGAGAAGGCGATTGGCGGCCGCTTTAACAAAGGCCACAACCTTTTCCGTCTCCTCGGATGTCAGGATATCTATTTTGTTGATGATCAGGACGATTTTCTTGCCCCAGGACTTGATCTTTTCCAGGAACGCCCGCTCGCTTTCGGTAAAGGGGCGGTCCGCCGATGTAATAAACAAAACCAGATCGCTGCGGGGCACAAATTCGGCGGTCAATATTTCATGCTCCCGCAGAATCGCGTTGGTCCCCGGCGTGTCCACGATAATCGTGGTCTGCAGCAGCGGTATCGGCGCGCTCTGGATCCATACCCCCCCCTCCCCCGCCCGACTCTCTGGGGTGTCGCCGTACTTTAACAGGTGGATCCTGCTGGTGGTGGGGGTCACCCCTTCGACCTGAATTTTTTGCCCCAGGAGAGCATTGATAAACGCGCTTTTACCCGAGTTGAATTCCCCGGCCACGACAAGCAGGAAAAGTTCGTCCAGCTGGGAAATTGAATTCGCCAGCGCGTTGCGGTCCGCATCGCCGGCGCTTGAACGACCCATGGCTTCCCGCAGGTCGCTCAGCAGATTGCGGGTCTCTTTTAACAGATTTTCCTTTTCTCTGTTCAGAATCATTTCTTTCACCCGGAGGCGATCCGTTATGCATTACCAATCAGCGTGCCGGTCCATCGACATACCGGCTGATAGGAAAGCCGGCGGCATCACGTCTCTTCAAATAGGCACTCCGTAATATATCCCTATGCTCCCGGGAGTTTAGAAAAACCGGTATGGGGTGTCAAGGACGAAACTCCATGAACCGGTTGATTTTTTGGAATATATGATTTAAACCAGAACAGTTTGGAAAGGAGCGTTTTGCTTCGATCCCATTATGATGGATTTATCAGGGAGCCGCTTTATATGAAGGAAATCCAGCTCTTTCAAGACATCGTCGCCCGTCCGTACGACTACGCCCGCAACTGGAAGAAGGAGCATTCCCGTAAAATCGTCGGCCACTTCTGTTCCTATACCCCTGAAGAAATCATTTATGCGGCCGGCGCCCTGCCGTTTCGAATTTTCGGGTCGGGCGATGCTGTTTCCCGCTCGGACGAACACCTGCAGGCATACAGCTGCAGTTTCGTCCGCAGCGCCCTGGCCGACGGCCTGACCGGCAAGCTCGACTTTTTAGACGGGACGGTCTTTCCCCACACCTGTGATACGATCCAGCGTCTTTCCGATATCTGGCGCATCAATTCGGGCCCGGGATTTCACACGGATATCGGGCTGCCGGTAAAGCTGAACACTGCCAGCGCCGGGGAATACCTGAAAAACACCTTCAAAAAATTTAAAACCGAACTGTCCGGCAATCTGGGCACCGATATTTCAGCGGACGCCCTGATAAGCACCGCCGTTCTATTCAACCGGCTGCGCCGCGACATGCAGCGGATATTCGACCTGCGGCGCGAAGACCCGACGGTTATCAGCGGTGGCGACCTGCAGACAATCGTAAAAGCCTCCATGATCATGGACCGGGACGCTTTTTCAGAAAACCTGTCGGCCGTTGTCGACAACCTGAAAGCAGCTCCGTCCCGTCCGCCTAAACCCCTGAAGCGCCTGGTCCTTTCGGGCGGTATGTGCAATATCTCATCAATGCATGCGCTCATCGAAGACTGCGGTGCCGCCATTGTCCGGGACGACAGCTGCAGCGGCGCCCGCTATTTTGAAGGCGCCATCCGCCCGGACGGCGATATCATCGAATCCATTGCCGAGCGCTATATTGAAAAAATCGAATGCCCGGCCAAGCATGCCGATCTGTTTCGCCGCGGCGAAGCCCTTGTGGAAACCGCGAAAACCAGCCGGGCCGACGGCGTCATCTTTTTATTCTTAAAGTTCTGCGACCCGCATGCCTTTGATTATCCCTATATCAAGGGACTGCTGGACAAGGAGGGAGTTGCCAGCATGCTGCTTGAAATTGAAGCGCCTTTGCCGTCCGAAGAGCAGGTCAAGACGAGGTGTCAGGCATTTCTGGAAACACTTTAGCAAGCCACTTTAAAATGCTCGCATACGCTGGTGCATGTTGCGCTTTTTCACCGGTTTATGCCTTGTTTTCAGCCCTGAACCGGGATTTTCAGGGTTCATGAAAATTTATCATGAAATAACCGGATGAATATAAATCGGCTATTCAAACTGGGGTAAGACCATGAGCGATCAAACCAAACCTGCGGATCCTGAAAAGGAAAAACGCAAAATCAAAGCCGTCGGGAAGATGAAGGAAATCATGACGGCCTATTATATCGAGGCCAAAACAGCCGAACAGACCGGCAGGAAAATCGCCTGGATCACCAGCGGCGGGCCGGTTGAACCGCTGATTGCCATGGATGTCATCCCCGTCTATCCCGAAAACCACGGCGCCATGATCGGGGCTGCCAAGATGGGCCCGGATCTGTGTGAAAAGGCCGAATCCATGGGATACTCCCGGGACCTGTGTTCTTATGCCCGGGCCGACATCGCCTGCGCGCCCGTTAACGGCGGGCCCATTGGCGGGCTGCCTAAACCGGATATGCTCATTTGCTGCAATAATATCTGCGGAACGGTCCTGAAGTGGTACCAGGTGCAGGCCCGTTATTTCGGGGTGCCGCTTTTTATATTCGACACCCCTTTCTGTCATACGGTGTTTTCAGCCGAAGCCCGTCGCTACGTGCGCCGGCAGGTGGATGAGTACATCCAGTTTCTGGAAGACGCCTGCAAACGCAGGTTGGACAAAGACCGCATGCAGGCGGTCGGCCGCCTGTCCCTGGAGGGGCAGCGCCTGTGGCAGGCGGTACTGGATACCACCGCGCACAAACCTGCGCCCATGAGCGCTTTCGACGCCTTCTTTCAGCTGGCGCTGATCGTCACCCTGCGGGGCACCCAGACGGTTGTGGATTATTACACGGCGCTCCTGGCGGAAATGAAGGAAAGAATCGAAAACCGGATCAGCGCAGTCCCCAAAGAGACCTACCGGCTGCTATGGGACAACCTGCCGGTCTGGTACCGCACCCGCTGGCTGTCGGAAAAATTCGCCGCCCATGAAGCTTGCCTGGTGGCCGATACCTATACGTCGGCCTGGTGCGGCACGATAAAATATATCGACGAAAACGACTTTTTAGGGAGCATGGCTGAAGCCTATTCCCGCATCTACCTGAATATCGGGGTGGATGAAATGGCCAATAACGTCATCGCCATGATCGACAAATATCGTGTCGACGGGGTGATCATGCATTCCAACCGGAGCTGCAAGCCTTATTCCTTCGGCCAGTACGACATCAGAAAAATCATCCAGCGGGAACGGGGCGTGCCGGTATTGCTGATCGAGGCCGACATGGTGGATGAACGCAGTTTTTCAGAAAGCCAGGTTGAAACCCGCATAGACGCTTTTATGGAAGTGCTGAAATGATTACCGTTGGCATCGATGTCGGTTCCATTACCACCAAGGCGGTGGTGCTCCGGGACGGAAGCATCCTTTCGGAAAAGATCACGGCAACCGGCTATCAGGCCCAGGCTGCCGCCGAAACGGTTCTCGCTGGCGTCCTTTCAGAAGCAAAACTAAAATCCGCCGAGGTTGACGCGGTCGTTGCAACCGGCTACGGCCGCAACCGGGTCTCCTTTGCGGGGCGGGCCGTCACCGAAATTTCATGTCATGCCGCCGGCGCCAGTTTTCTTTCCCCCGGCATCCGTTCGGTTATCGACATCGGCGGCCAGGACAGCAAGGTGGTGGTAATGGACGCCAACGGCCGGGTCAAGGACTTTGCCATGAACGACAAGTGCGCCGCCGGTACGGGTCGATTCCTGGAAGTCATGGCCGGGGCACTGGACCTTGACCTGAATGACTTCGGCCCGATTTCCCTTACGTCAAAAGCCCCTGCCGCCATCAGCAGCCTGTGCACCGTGTTTGCCGAATCCGAAGTCATCTCGCTGATTTCAAAGGGCGCCCGGCGCCAGGATATCATTGCCGGAATTCATGCCGCCATTGCGGCACGGGTCACGGCCATGGCCGGCCGCATCGGGCTAACGGCCCCGGTCATGATGACCGGCGGCGTGGCGAAAAACATCGGCGTCGTCAAAGCCATCGAGGCCAGGATCGGCAGCCCCGTCGAAGTATCCCCGAAAGCGCAGCTGACCGGCGCCGTCGGTGCGGCCCTGATTGCAGCAAGGGGTTCCATGTGACTTAAAGTCATCCCAATTAAAATTATTCTCGAAATAATTGAGGAGTCGGGGAGTTTTATTGCAAATGTCTATGGCGTGAGCGGTCGTCACTTCACCGTGTGCCGGCGGTCCGCTCTGGGATAGCCCCCGTGGGAACCGTAACCAAAGATACTGAGCCCTGTACACGCCCCCTAACCGTTGCGCTAAACGGAACAGGCAGAGATGAGCATCGGCGCCGTGGAAATCATCCTTTGGGGCTGGCTCAATGGAACTTGAGCGGGATCGCTGCCGTGCGCTCATGATTCGAAAAGATGGTTCCGGTTCACGCGGGAGCAATCCCAGAGCGGACCGGAGAACATGAAAGGATAAACGCCATGATCATTAATCAGCCGGGAAATGTTACCGATAAAATTATCCTGCTGGGACGCCGGGAGTCCTGCGTCTACCTGCTGAAAGGCCGAAATGAATACGCCCTTCTGGGCGGCGGCATGGTCACCATTGTGCCGGAAGTGCTCGAACAGCTCGAAATCTTTAAAATCGATGAAAGCAAAATCCGGCGCATGCTCATCCTGCATTCGCATTTTGACCACTGCGGCATTATCCCTTTTTTCAAAAAACGCTGGCCCTGGGCCGCGGTCACCGCTTCGGCCCGGGCCGGTGAAATGCTGTCTTCCCCTAAAATCATCCAGTCCATTGCGTTCCTGAACAAGATGCTGCTGGCAAGGGCCGGACGCGAAAGCGCCGGCGAAGCGCTGGGGCTTGATTTTAGCGGCATTACCGTGGAATCCGCCGTTGCCGGCGGCGACGTGCTCAACTGCGATGAACTGACCCTGGAAATCATCGACGTGCCCGGGCATTCCTCCTGTTCCGTGGCCGTATACGTTAAAGACCAGAAGGCCCTGTTTGCTTCGGATGCCGGCGGCATCCCCGCCGGCGACTGGATCTTTACCGCCGCCAACTCCAATTTCGACCAGTACCAGGAAAGTCTGCGGAAAATGGCGGGGTATCCCGTGGAGGTTTACCTGGCGGAACATTTCGGCGCCCTGACCGGTTCGGACGGCCGCGATTATCTGCAGCGCTCAATGGCATTTGCCGCTCAAACCCGCACGCTGCTGGAAGATTCCTACGCCCGCACCGGGAACGTGGATCAGAGTTCGGCGGAAATAACCGATCTGCTGATGGAAAAAATCCCGGCAGCGCTCCTGCCGAAAGAGATCATCGCCATGGTGGTGGGACAGATGTTTAACTTTATTGCAAAACAAAAGACTAAAGGCTGAATACTGAAGACAGGGAAAAATTTTAAATGATGGATTTTAAATTGAGGAAAAACAAACAACAAATTTTGTTATGAGCGATGACCTGCCGGCTATCACCTGTTATATAAACCCTGCACCTTGAACCCTTCATTTGGCTCACTGCAGCTTCAGCACCTCCATGGTATTGTCCATGAGATCGACGACCAGCAGCCTGTTTCTCAGGAGGACGCCCCGTTTGAGCAGCACCTTGACCACTTCGGACGTTTCCAGGGCGGATAGGATGGTGACGCACGGGGGCAGCGTTCCCAGGCTGGCTTCGGCCCCCCTTACCGGAAGCCGATCCTTTTCCCCGTAAATGAGTTTCAGGCCGATATCTTCGGGGAAAATCGTGGTGACGTGCCCCGCCATCCCGGCGATGGCCGCCGATACCAGGGGGATGCCGGCCGTTTTGCAGGCCGCTTCCAGAATAAAGCGGAATTTGAGGCTGTCCAGGCAGTCCACCACCACTTGGGAGCCGGCCAGTAGTCCAGCGGCATTGTCCGCATCCAGAAATTCGGTATGGGCCTCGACCGCGACGGACGCGTTGACGGCCCGAATCCGCGCAACCGCCGCCTCCGCCTTTGGTTTCGCCAGCCCCTCGTGCGTGCTCAGGAACTGACGGTTCAGATTGCTGTCCTCGAAGGTGTCTCCGTCCATCAGGTTGAGACTGCCGATCCCGATGCGGGCCAAAATTTCCGTCACGCCGCCGCCAAGCCCCCCCAGGCCGACCACGCTGACCCGTGACTGCAGCAATACGACCTGTTCCGGCCGAGAAAATGTCCGCATGTTGCGGGCATAGCGTTCGGGGACGATCCCGGCCTGTAGCGCTTCGATTTCAATCCGGTGTCCGCCGAGGCTGTATTTACGGGCCAGCAGGGCCGCCTGTTCAACGGACAGGCTGATGTAAGGGGTATTGTCGCGAAACGTTTTGGGGACCGCAACGGCGCGGATTTCATTAACAAGTCCGTTTTCCAATTTTATCCTCCTCCGATGGGAGGAAAGATGCCGACGCGCTCGCCTCCCTTGAGGATCGTATCCAAATCTCCCTTGATATTGTTGATGAATACGAGCCGGACCTTTTCAGCCGGCACGTTAATGTCATCAAGCAGCCGTCTGACGGTTGTCCCGGCCTTTATGGGAAAGGTATCGGCCCCAGGCGGAGTGAAGGCGCTCAGATCGGCAAACAGTTTAATCTGGACAGAGGGTTTCATTTATTTATATGAAATCAGGTATTGAGAAATTCTCCTCAATGTTATAGAAATCATTTTAAGCGGGCGCTCCCGGAAAGTCAAGCTGCCTGTTGTTTATTGGCGGATGCAATTTGTCCATATGAATCTCAATTTTAAAAACGCACTGGTTACCGGCGGCGCCGGATTTATCGGATCGCACCTGGTGGAAGCACTGGTGGCTGCGGGCTGCAATGTAGCGGTCGTCGACGACCTTTCAACCGGCCGCTTGTCGAACCTCGCGGCCGTACGGGACCGGATTACATTTTATCAGGGGGACATCCGCGATCGCCGGATTTTAGAACCGGCCGTCGCCGGCTGTGAAGTGCTCTTTCATCTGGCGGCAATCGTTTCGGTTCCCTGGGCGGTGGAGCACCCGCTTGAATCCGCGTCGGTCAATGAAACCGGGACCCTGCAGGTTCTGGAAACCGCCCGGCATGGGCATGTCCGGCGATTTATCGGCGCCAGCTCCTGCGCGGTCTACGGCGACGGTCCCGACAATCCCAAAGAGGAAAGCCTGCCACCGAGGCCGCTGAGCCCTTACGCAATCCAGAAGCTGGCGGGCGAGCAGTATAGCAGGCTTTACAGCGGCCTTTACGGGATGGAGACGTTGTTTCTCCGCTATTTTAATGTCTACGGCCCGCGGCAGGACCCTTCGTCCCCCTATTCCGGCGTCATTTCCATATTCATGAACCGGGCCATTGCAGGGGAGTCGCCGGTCATTTACGGCGACGGCAACCAGTATCGCGATTTTGTCTTTGTAAAGGACGTGGTAGCGGCAAATCTGTTGGCCGCATCCTCCGCGGGCCGGGCCAAAGGGCAGGTATTCAACATCGGAACCGGCAGATCCATTCGGATTAATCAACTCTGGAATGTTATTCAAGAGTTGTCGGGAATTGAGATTGAACCCATTTTTGAACCCATCAGGCCCGGTGAAATCCTAGAATCCGTGGCCGACATCGGCCGCGCCCGCTCCGAGCTTGGTTTCAACCCGGCTCATTCACTGGAAGCGGGCCTTCAAATCACATTGGAATGGTATCGGCAGCAAAAGAGACAATAACAATGAAATTGACATTCAAAAATGTACTCGTCACCGGGGCCGCCGGTTTTATCGGTTTTCATCTGTCCCAACGGCTGCTGAAAGACGGCTGTCGCGTCATCGGCCTGGACAACCTGAATCCCTACTACGATGTCGATCTCAAGAAGGCCAGGCTCAACCTCCTGACCCCCCAGCGGAACTTCTCCTTTTACCGGATCGACCTTGCCGATAAAAAAAGCCTGGAGGGTTTGTTTCAGCAGGAGCCGTTTGACGTGGTCGTCAACCTGGCCGCCCAGGCCGGGGTCAGATATTCCCTCACCCACCCGCACGCCTACGTGGAATCCAACCTGACGGGATTCATCAATTTACTGGAATGCTGTCGCCACAACCCCATCCGCCATCTGGTGTATGCATCATCCAGTTCGGTTTACGGGGCCAATACCCACATGCCGTTTTCCGTGCATCACAATGTGGATCACCCCGTATCCATTTACGCCGCCACCAAAAAGGCCAACGAACTCATGGCCCACAGCTACAGCCACCTGTTCGGGCTGCCCTCAACCGGCCTGAGGTTTTTTACCGTTTACGGCCCCTGGGGACGGCCGGACATGGCCCTGTTTCTGTTTACCCGCGCAATATTGGAAGGGACGCCCATTCAGGTTTTCAACCACGGCGACATGCAGCGGGATTTTACCTATATCGACGATATCGTCGAAGGAGTCGCCCGGATAATGGCGCGATTGCCGGAACCCGATCCCGCCTGGCGCGGCGACCGACCGGACCCCGGAACGTCTTATGGCCCCTACCGGATTTATAACATCGGCAACAACAACCCGGTCCGGCTGACCGATTTTATCGGCGTCCTTGAAAAAGTTCTCGGCAAGAAAGCCGAAAGGAATTTGATGGACATGCAGCCGGGCGATGTGCCGGCCACCTATGCCGACATCGACGACCTGGCCCGTGCGGTGGGTTTCAAACCCGAAACTTCGCTTGAAACCGGCATCCGCGCATTTGTCTCCTGGTATCGGACATATTATGGGATTGACAGATAGAAAGTCCTCATGCCGGTTCGTACGGTTTGTTTTTTTTTGACCGGACGCCGCTAAAACGAATCTGCTAAAAGGAAAGGAAAACTAAGTGAAGCTGACAATCATGGGAACCGGTTATGTCGGTATCGTTACCGGCACCGGGCTTGCGAACCTTGGCAATGAGGTTGTCTGCGTAGACGTCGACACCGAAAAAATCGACCGCCTGGCAGGCGGCAGCCTGACCATTTATGAGCCCGGACTGGAGGAAATCTTCAAACGGAACCTCAAGGGCGGCCGCCTTAGATTCACCCTGGATACCGCTTCGGCCATCCAGAAATCGGATCTCATTTTTATCTGCGTGGGCACTCCCAGCAATCACCTGCAGGAGGCGGACCTGACCGGCGTCAGGGCAGTGGCCGCTGCCGTCGGCCGCCACATGAACGGTTATAAAGTGATTGTCAATAAAAGCACGGTTCCGGTGGGAACCGCCGACCTTGTCCGCGAAATCGTCAGGGAGAACCAGACCGAAAAATTCCCCTTCGATGTGGTTTCCAATCCGGAATTTCTGCGGGAAGGCGTGGCGGTCAAAGATTTTGAAAACCCGGACAGGATCATTATCGGAACCGACAGCGATAAGGCCCGGGAAATCATGTCGTCGCTTTACCGTTCGGTCGCCCGAACCGACCGCCCCATCATGATCACCGATATCCGCAGCGCCGAAATCATTAAATATGCCAGCAACGCCATGCTGGCGACCCGCATCAGCTTTATGAACCAGCTCTCACACCTGTGTGAAAAAACCGGGGCGGACATCAAGGCCGTATCCCGGGGGCTGGGGCTTGACAGCCGCATCGGCCCGAGATTCCTTTATGCCGGCCTGGGTTTCGGCGGGAGCTGTCTGCCCAAGGATGTTAAAGCGCTTATCGCGACCTTAAAGCAGCACGGCTGCGATGCCGAATTGTTTGAGGCGGTTCACCAGATCAACGAACGCCAAAAAATCGTGGTGGTGGATAAGCTCAAATCCGTTCTTAACATCAGCGGCAGTTGCGTGGCCGTCTGGGGTCTTTCCTTTAAGCCCAAAACCGACGATATCCGCGAAGCCCCGTCATTGAAAATTATCGCGGAGCTGCAGCGCCTGGGCGCGTCCATCCATAGCTTTGATCCGATCGCAATCCCCAATGCCCAGAAAGTTTTAAAAGATGTCCGTTTTTTCGATGACCCCTATGAAACCGTTCGGGACTGCGACGCCCTGATTCTGGTCACCGAATGGGACGAATTCCGGAATCCGGACATGAAGACCGTCAAAGACCTTTTAAAAAGGCCGATTATCGTCGACGGACGCAATATTTACGATCCCGAGGAAATGAAACGGATGGGGTTTACCTACCTGTGCATCGGCCGGCGCAGTTGATAGGGATTGCTTTTATAACCGAAATATGAAATTGTAAAACATCAGTCACCGGGAGGGACTGAAATCGTTACGGGAAGCGGCATCAAATCATGAGCAGAATGAGAAAATTTGTTAAAACGTCTTTAATCGGCGGAATTGCCGTTATTCTGCCGATTACCATTTTATTTCTTATTTTCAAGTGGATCTTCAATGTCATTATTCGGATTATTCAACCCCTTGCCAGCCTTTTGGTTGCCACCTCCCACTTGCAGGTACTTGCTGCGGATGTGATTGTACTGGGCATCATCCTGGCAACCTGTTTCCTTGTGGGCGCCATTGTTAAAACAAAAATAGGAAGCTTTCTGCACGAGCATATCGATATGCGCCTGTCAAAACTGGTCCCCGGCTACAGCATGATCAAGCTGACGGTCACCCAGTTTTTCGACAGAAAATCGACCCCGTTCTCTTCCGTGGCGCTGGTCCGGGCATTCGATGATGAAAGCCTCATGACCGCATTTATCACCGAGACCCACCCGGACGGCAGTTTCACTGTGTTTGTTCCCTGCGGTCCCAATCCGACTACCGGCTATATCATTCATATGAAGAAGGAGCACGTTCACCCGGTGCCGGTATCGGTCGAAGAGGCCCTCAGATCGGTCATCAGCTGCGGCGCAGGTTCAAAGCCGATTATAGCGGCGTATCACCGAAAAATAAAAGACGATATCATCAATTAAACGCCACCTGAATTGACATTCCCTGAGCATTTATCTATCATGTGAACATCCGACTGAATTTTCCCCCTGTTCTTCTACCTAGTTCGCGACATTTCCTGATTCCCTGTGGTGATTGCTCTGATTTCCGGAAAAGTATTATTTAACCGCTAAAGAAAGGAGATCATCATGGCCGTCAAGGTGTTGATTAAAAGAAAATTCAAGAAAGCCGATGTGATCGAAATCTCCAAAGCCATCCGCGAAGCACGTCTCGGGGCCATGGAACAGGAGGGATACATTTCGTCCGAAACCCTGTGGGATTATGATCATCCCAACAAGGTCGTGGTCGCCTCCATGTGGCAAACCCTGGAAAACTGGAAAAACTGGAAAAACAGCCCCCAGAGAAAAGCCATAGAGAAGAAGTACAAGGGGTCCCTCGATGCTCCGGTGGAATATGAGTTCTATATTTTAGGCGCCTACCCGCATTAGCAGGCCCCGGGCTACGATTTAAACGGCGGCCGCTGCCGCATTGACCGGGAAACACCCCTGCAGCAGATCCTGGGAATGAAAAAACGCAACCGTCTTGATACCCGCCAGGGTTATGCTCAGCAGGGCTGCAGCCGGAATGCTTCCCGTTAGCTCATGGAACCTATCCGCAAGCGACAGGATCAACCATACGGCAACGAGCAATTCCAGGATGACGCCGGCGGCCCCGTAAAAGGTGTTGCCCCTATAGAGATGTCCGCCCCCGGGAAGCAGCGGCGCTATTTTTCACGCCTTGTCGACGGCCCGGAAGCGCAGGCGGCAGTGAGGGCATGACGCGCTGTTTCCGGGGACGGTCTTTGCCTGCTTCTGGTCTGGACTCATATCGCGATCTCTTCCATGGTATCATTTCCCTCTCCCATGGTGTCTATGATCAATGCTCGTTCCAGAAATGCCCGATTGAGGTATTACCTAAGATGAAGTCGTCTCAATAAAATTATACTCTAAATGAGTGAAAGGTCGGGGAGTTTTATTATAAAAGCCTATGGAGTAAGCAGTCGTCGCGCCACCGTCAGCCAGCGGACCAACCTGGGACAGCCACCGTGGGGACTATTTCCGAACGGACCGGAGAGCAGTTAAATACACCCCGACTCCTGAAATAATCATATTTTTTTTGAGATAGCTTCTTACAACGTTATCCGTCGTCGTGTTAAACGCTGTGAACACGCCTGCCAGCCTTGCATGAGAATTGTTTAGATGCTATCATCTTTGAACCAGCCTGAAAAAACCACTTAAAAAGGAGCATCGCGGCATGTGCCTTGCCCTACCATGTAAAGTAACCCATATCGAAGGTGATATTGCAAAGATTGAAATTTCCGGGGTTCAAAGAGATGCCAGCATTCTATTGGTTAATGACATTCAAGTCGGCGATTATGTCATTGTCCATGCCGGTTATGCCATCCATAAAATCGATGAGGCTGCCGCATTATATTCCCTGAAGGCGCTTGACAAGGTCTTATCACCTGATGAGACCTGACAAAACGGGAACATCTAATCCGATGCTGAAGAGAATAGATACAATATCCTGTGGGCTGAAACACACGTACCGGCGCACTAAGGCCGCGAAACCTTCTTAAGCCAGCATAGCGAAAATCTGAAAACGCGACAGGCTTTTCTCTTTCATTAAAACAGCATGCCGCATATGAAACGTATGTAAGATATCGAACCCGAAACCATCGTGTTCGATTTTTTATCCGGATTATCCCTACTACCCGATATGCCGCGTCGACCGGATTATCGACAGCTTTGCCGGCGAATCCTTTCCCCGGATTGGCCGGGGCGCCCCCCTTAAACTTTCACTGCACCCACACCCGCCTTTTCTTGCAGAGCCTCTTTTGGCAGGAGGGCCACAATGTGGTATAAATAGCTAAAATCTTTGTAAAAAAATGCATTTTTGCTTGACATGCTTCGCATTCCTGCAATATATAACAACATATAAAATTCAATCAAAGAAATTTATTTCCTGAATGATATCTCTGTTGCATGCTGAACCTTTGGTTTTGCTGATTTTGTTCACAGCGCCTCTTGTGATTTATTCCTTCTTGTTCCTCCGCATCTGCTGGTTCTATTTTAATTTTTATTGAATCCATAAATTGATAAATTGCCATTAGAAGTCGGCGCCCGACCTATTGCGGGAATCAATTAAAATAAAATAGTTCCAAGTCCTACGCAGTCACGTCATCAAAAATGCCCCTATCGGGTAGCGGCCATTTTTTTGTACTTTCCGCGGGCCCAACCGATCTAACACAAATGATACACGCACGGTGCGTATCTTGAATCTGCCTGTGTCCGGCGCAAGCTGAAAAAACGCATCTCAACATTTATGTTGCCGCGCTCTTAAACCCGCGACGTTTTGCGGCTATAAATTCACGCGGGCACGTTTAAGTTGAACAAAACCGCGTGTCAAACGGTTGCTGTTATACTTCTTGTAATTCAAAAAACGGGGGCCGTCCAGGTACCCGCAGGAAGGAGAAGGCGTGGATAAATCCGAACCGATTGTGATATCCGGCACCGATAAAAAAGGCACACTCAAGCAAAGGGTCTTGGACATGCTACCTGACGGCGGCAACCTGAATCAATGCCTGACCTGCGGCAGCTGCACGTCGGGCTGTCCGGCCTCGGGCCTGGCCGGCATGGACCCGCGAAAATTTCTACGAATGGCGGTCCTGGGCATGGAAGCAGAAATCGCCGCCTCTCCATGGATCTGGTTTTGCAGCATGTGCATGCGCTGTGTGCATGCCTGCCCTATGAATGTCAACATCCCCCAGCTTGTCTTCTACGGACGGCAACAGGTCCCCCGGGAAAAAAGGCCCAGGGGGATTCTCGGATCGTGCGACCTGGCGCTTAAAAGCGAGACCTGCAGCGCCATGGGAGCAACTGCGGAAGATTTTAAGTTCGTTGTGGAAGATGTGCTCACGGAAGTCCGCCAGGAACAGCCGGCTTTCAAAGATCTGCAGGCGCCCTTTGATAAAAAGGGGGCTGCTTTTTTCATCAACCAGAATTCGAGGGAACCGGTTATGGAACCTGATGAGATGGTGCCGTTGTGGAAGGTTCTGCATGCGGCCGGAAGCGACTGGACCTATGGCTCCAAGGGCTGGGCCGCTGAAAACTACTGCATGTTTATTGCGGACGAAGAAAACTGGAAACATATCGTTGCCACCAAGGCAAAGGCCGTAGATGACCTTGGGTGTAAAGTCTGGCTCAACACGGAGTGAGGTCACGAACTCTTCGCGGTCCGGGCCGGGCTGCAAAAGTTCAATATTCCGCACAATTTTGAGGTCGACAGTATTTTTTACCAGTATGCCGACTGGATCCGCGACGGCAAACTGAAAGTCAGCTCCGAATGGAACAAGGACCTGAAAATCAAATTTACCCTGCATGATCCCTGTCAGATCGTACGTAAATCCTTCGGCGATTCAGTAGCAGAAGCCATGCGCTACGTTGCCAAGGCGCTTGTGGGCGAAGAAAATTTCATCGAAATGTATCCCAACCGGTCCAATAACTACTGTTGCGGCGGAGGCGGCGGCTCTCTGCAGTCGGGATTTGTGGAAGAACGCCGTTCATATGGAAAACTGAAATTGGATCAGATTCTGGCCACCGGCGCGAATTACTGCATCACGCCCTGCCACAATTGTCATTCCCAAATTCATGATCTGGCAAAATTCAACAAGGCGAATTTTCACAGTGTCCATTTATGGACGGTGTTCGGTATCGCCCTTGGGTGCTTGGGCGAAAACGAAAGAATGTATCTTGGACCGGATCTGGCGGAAGTCGGACTGTAAATGAGGAGGTGTCCATGACGGATCAACCGATAGGCTCGGTGTTGGTTGTCGGCGGCGGCATTGCCGGCATGCAGGCAGCGCTGGATATGGCCAATTCCGGCTACTATGTCTATCTGCTGGAGGAAGGTTCTGCCATCGGCGGCCACATGGCGCAGATTGACAAGACCTTTCCCACCAATGACTGCGCCATGTGAATCATCTCACCGAAACTGGTCGAGGTCGGCCAGCACCTGAATATCGAGATTTTAACAAATTCACAATTGTCGGAGCTCTCGGGCGAACCGGGCCATTTTGTCGCCGTAATCAACCGTAAGCCCCGTTTTGTCGATCTGGCCAAATGCACCAGCTGCGGCGAGTGCGTGAAAGTATGCCCGGTTAAGCTCCCCAACGAATACGACCGGGGACTTTCGCAGCGAAAAGCGATTTATAAGCAGTATCCCCAGGCAATCCCAGGCGCTTATGCCGTCACCAAAAGAGGGATTGCCCCCTGCAAAGTCAGCTGTCCCGCCCACGTCAGTATCCAGGGATACATCGCCTTGATCAATGACGGCAAATACAAGGAAGCACTGGCGTTATTCAAGCAGAACCACCCCTTTCCCGGAGTCTGCGGCCGGGTTTGCCACAATCCCTGCGAACTGGCCTGCAAGCGTAAAGATGTGGACGAGGCCTTAAGCATTAAAAATCTTCACCGCTTTATCGCCGACAAGGACCTGGCGGCGGAAACACCTTATCTTCCTGAAATCAAAACATCCCGGGAGGAGAAAATCGCTATTGCCGGAGCCGGTCCCGCAGGTCTTACATGTGCTTACTTTCTGGCCATTGAAGGATACAGGGTGACGGTTTTTGAAAAAGCACCGATTCTCGGCGGCATGCTGTCTTTGGGGATTCCGGCGTATCGCCTGCCCAGAAATATCATTGAAGCAGAGATTCAGGTCATCAGGGACCTGGGAGTCAAATTTCAGACCGGTATCGAAATCGGCAAGGATGTGACCATCGCCCAGCTGCGACAAGAAGGCTACCGCGCTTTTTTCATGGCCGTCGGTGCCCACGAATGCAAGCTGCTGGGAATCGAAGGCGAAGGTCTTGGCGGCGTTCATTCCGGGGTCGAATTTCTGCGACGGATCAATCTCGGGGAAACGGTTTCACTCGGCGATCGGGTGGCGGTGGTCGGCGGCGGCAATGTGGCCATGGACGCGGTTCGCACGGCCCTGCGCAACGGCTCGAAGAAACCTTTCGTCCTCTACCGGCGCAGTTACGAGGAAATGCCCGCCAGCAAGGAAGAAATTGAAGAATGCACCGAAGAGGGGATTGATATCCTTACCCTTACCAACCCCGTCCGGATCATCGGCGAAAACGGAAGTGTCCGGGCTATTGAATGCGTTAAAATGGAACTGGGCGAGCCGGATAAGAGCGGCCGGCGCCGGCCGATACCCCTCGCCGGTTCCGAGTTTATTATGGAGGTGGATGCCGTCATCGCAGCCATCGGCCAGGAGTCCGACTGGGGCTGCCTGACGCAAGAGTGCGCCTGCACCCTGAGCGACTGGGGAACCATCAACGTGGACGCGGTCACCCTCCAGTCCGATGATCCGGACATATTCGCCGGCGGGGATGCCGTAACCGGCCCGAAATCCGTGGTTGAAGCGGTTTATGCCGGCAAAGAGGCCGCCACTTCCATCGACCGGTTCATCCAGGGCAAAGATCTTAATGAAGGCAGACAAAAGGATTGGAAGGCGGCGGAAGATATTCCTCTGAATGAAACCGTGCGGACTGCCAGGCAAAAAATGGACCGTCTGGAAGTTGACGCACGCAGGAACACTTATAGGGAGGTTCAACTCGGGTTCGATGAAAAACAATCCTTGTCCGAGGCAGGCCGATGCCTTGCCTGCGGTATTTGCAGTGAATGTTATCAGTGCCTGGACGCCTGCCTGGCCGGAGCCATCCATCATGATGAAATCAGCCAGGTCACGCAGATCAATGTCGGCTCCGTTATCCTGGCCCCCGGGTTCCGTCCCTTTGATCCCAGCGGCATGGATACTTACGCTTATACCGGCCAGCCGAACCTCCTGACCAGCCTCGAATTTGAACGCATGCTCAGCCCCAGCGGCCCTTCCCGGGGACATGTAAAAAGATTTTCGGACGGCAAGGAACCCAGGAAGATCGCCTGGGTGCAGTGCGTGGGATCGAGAAGCGCGCGTGAGGGCGCTCATCCCTATTGTTCGACCATATGTTGCATGGCATCCCTGAAGCAGACCATCATCGCCAAAGAACATATCGGCAACGACCTTGAGACCACGGTTTTCATGATGGACATGCGCTCCCACCGCAAGGACTTTGAAAAATACTATGAACGCGTCAAGAAGCAGGGCAGCCGCTTGATCCGCTCCCGGGTTCATTCGATTGTACCGGTAAACGGCAATGGAGACCTCAGTATTCGTTATGCGCTGGAAACCGGCGAGATGAAAAATGAAATATTTGATATGGCGGTTCTTTCCATCGGTCTTGAAGTTCCCAAAAAGACCGGTGAGCTGGCCCGTTCCCTGGGGATTAAACTCGGTCCCCACGATTTCATCGACACCAGCTGTCTGAGCCCGGTGGCCACATCCCGACCCGGCGTGTATGCCTGCGGTGTCATCACCGGTCCCAAGGATATTCCTCAGACGGTTGCCGAAGCGAGTGCGGCAGCGTCCGCCGCGACTTTGGCGCTGGCCGCTTCCAGGGGTACGCTTGAAAAAAAGAAGGTTTTCCCGCCTGAAAAAGACGTTTTGAACGAGCCGGCCCGGGTCGGCGTTTTTGTCTGCAACTGTGGCATAAATATCGGCGGCGTTGCCGATGTTCCGGCCATTGTGGAATATGCCAGAGGGCTTGCGAACGTCGCTTATGTCAAGGATCACCTTTTCACCTGCTCGCAGGATTCCCAGGACGACATTATCAAATCGATTAAAGAGCATAATCTCAACCGGGTGGTGGTCGCCTCCTGCAGCCCGTCCACCCATCAGCCCATCTTTCAGGAAATGCTCCGCAACGCAGGCCTGAACAAATATCTCTTTGAAATGGCCAATATCCGGAACCATTGCACGTGGTGTCATCAAAACGAACCGGACCAGGCCACAAAAAAATGCATGGACCTTGTTAACATGGGCGTTGCCAAGGCGCGTCTGCTCAAACCCCTCATCAATGAGACGGTTGCCGTCAATAAAAGCGCGCTGGTTATCGGCGGCGGCGTTGCCGGCATGATAAGTGCCCTGGGAATTGCACAACAGGGATATGATGTCCATCTGGTCGAAAGAGCCGGCTTTCTGGGCGGGCAGGCGTTCAAGCTGGACAAAACCTGGAAGGGCGAACCGATCAGTCCGTTTTTGGATGATATCACCCGCAAGGTGCTGGAAAACGATAAAATCACACTGCATATGGAAACAAGCGTCGCGGAGGCCTCCGGTTTTGTCGGCAATTTTACCTCTGTTCTGGCGAACAAAGAAACGATCGAACACGGCGTCGCCATCCTGGCCACAGGCGCCGAATCCTATAAGCCCGTGGGGCAGTATTTGTTCGGCGAAAGCCCGAATGTCATGAACCTGCTCGAAATGGACGCTGAAATCAAGCAGGGGGCGAAACGGATCCGCAATGCCCGCACCTTTGTCTTTATCCAATGCGTTGGTTCCCGGATTCCGGAAAGGCCTTATTGCAACAAGCTTTGCTGCAGTCATTCCGTTGAAAACGCGATCAAGCTCAAAAAGATGAATCCGACGGCCGAGATCTATGTTCTGTACCGGGATATGCGGACCTACGGCGAGAGAGAGACTCTTTACGCGGCAGCCAGAAACGAAGGGATCATTTTTATCCGGTATACACTGGACAATTTACCGAAGGTGGAAGCGCAGGACGGGAAGTTAAGGGTTACTGTAATCGATCACGTGCTGCAACGGCCGGTTGCGATTATAGCCGATTTTCTGGCCCTGGCGACCGCCATTGTCCCCCGTGACAATACGGCCCTTTCACAGGCCTTCAAAGTCGCCGTCAATGCCGAAGGGTTTTTCTCTGAAGTCCATCCGAAGATCAAACCGCTGGACAGCGCCACGGACGGAATTTTTCTGGCGGGGCTCTGCCA
>JBFLWU010000023.1:0-71634 GCA_040757625.1 Thermodesulfobacteriota bacterium
AGCGGCCCACCCCGGAAGAATACGAAAAAATGTATGAGCGCCTTTCGAAATCGGCATCAGCTGAGAACCTGAATGATCAAAACTTCAAAAAAACGACCCTGATGTATCTGGCGCTGGGTGGAGAAACTCTGGCGCGCCAGCACATCGAAACCTATCGAAAGCCATTTCCCGAAAAACTCACCCTGTTTGACAAGCCCCTGGAAGACGAAATACTCAAAGAGGACGTTGAAGAACAGAGTGAAGAACCCGAAGAAACGGATTAGCGGCCCCCTCCACATCAAACCTTTTTCTGCCCCACCAAACGGGCAAAGTGCTCAAACGAACGGTCATAGCTCCGTTCGGCGCTGTCGGGAAAGCAGCACGCAGGCAGCTGCCGGTCCCTCAAATGATAGCTGATGCACTCGCAACAGATCCCCTTGCGGGAGCAGGGCTCATAGCTGCAGTTGCATGCCGTCAGGTTCCGGTCTTTTTTACACTCCATTCCAGACCCCCTAACCCAAGTATTTCATTTTAAATCTTTAAGTGATATCCGGCCTTCGGATCTGAACGATAAGGATGATGGCACCAGCGCCCCTCCCTCTAAATAGACCCTGCCGGTGAGGATATATTCAAGCTTTTCTTCAACGGGCAGCGCCAGCAATCCTTGAACGACCTCCACGACGGATGAATACACCGACATGCCGACGACCCCTGTTTCAAATGCCGGAATTGTGATCCGTTCATTGGAAACGCCGGTCGCAAAGTCTTTTCCCTGCAACCGTAACTGGCAGTCGCTTCCTCTGATCGTCAACGGCACATCATTGGTGTTGAAAACCCGAAGCTCGATCTTAAAGGTCGTTTCAAACAGGGTCACCTTCTGAATCAGAATATTCACGAGACTGATACGGGGCGGTTCCAGGGGTTTTCCAAATCCGGCACATCCCTTGATAACCAGAAGGGAAACGATCAGACCGATTAAGACCCGGTTGCTTGAAGTGAAATTGATGCGTTTATGCATAACTATTCTAAATAGATACGAAATGTCTCCCCGATAATTGCCTTCATTGAACCGATTGTTGATAATCCACAAGCCGTTTCGATTTCAAACGTAGATCCCTGCGCATCCGGCCCGGATTTTTGGCTAAGGAGTGCAAAAGGGGCGGTCCGATCTGAACCGCCCCGGGACAAATCCAATCAGGGTAACGTTCCAATGCCGCAGTCAAAATTCCTTTCTGCCTTTCAGTAGATACGTCGACATTTTGCCCTTACCTTTAAAATCGGGCTGGTCTCTGCGCTCCTCAAACAAATAATAATCGCTCAAGTGCTTATAAGTGGATTCGGTGACCTGAATCATCCCGGGCAATCCCTGGGATTCCATCCGGCTGGCAATGTTCACGGTATCTCCCCACAAGTCATAACTGAATTTGCTTGTGCCGATCACACCGACCCTCACCGGACCGGTATTGATTCCGATCCGAATAGATGCCGTTTCGCCGGTTTTAATTCTGACATTGCTCATTACGTCCATCATATCCAGAGCCATTTCAGCAATGGACCGTGCGTGGTTTTCATCCGGATCGGGAATTCCCCCCACGACCATGTAGGAATCGCCGATAGTTTTGATTTTTTCCAGGCCATGGGTATGCGCCAATTGGTCAAATTTTGAAAAGATATCATTTAGAAATTCAATCAGCTCCTGTGGATCAAGCCTTGCAGACAACTGGGTAAACCCGACGATATCGGCGAACATGACGGTCACATCGGTAAAATGCTCCACGATGGTGCGCTGGCCCTTTTTCAACCGATCGGCAATGGACTTGGGAAAAATATTCAAGAGAAGATTTTCCGATTTCTCCTGCTCTTCCTGTAATACCGCTAAAATCCGTTGCTCCTGGTCCCGCTGCCGTTTTTTTTCCAAGCATTTTTCGATGCGGACTTTTAATAGCACCCGGTTAAAGGGTTTGGTCAGGTAGTCCTCTGCCCCCATCTCAATACAGCGGATAACGCTGTCGATCTCATCCACCGCCGAGATCATGATCACGGGCATGTATTTGAGATCTGGATCGGATTTAATTTTTTCCAAAAACTGATACCCATCCAGCCGCGGCATCAGGATATCCAGCAGCACCAGATCGACCTTTTCCCACAGCAACAGTTCGAGTGCCTTGAGACCGTCTTCCGCCAGTTGGACCTGGTAACCCTCCCGAATCAACAATCCGCGAAGAATTTCCCGATCCACATTTACGTCATCAACCACCAGAATTGATGCTTGACTATGTTTATTCCCCATGACAGAAAAACCGTCTCTTGAATAATACCGGTAAAAAAACACCGGTTAACATATTATAATCGTCCGTGTCGGTGCTGCGGCCGACTGCGAAACAGCATTTGACCTCGCCTATTGATAGCATCATGGGTTTTATAAAAGTTAACGCTTGAATTGTCAAACAAAATGCCGATGAAATCTCATCGGCATTTTGTTCGGATTATATCCTAAAAACGTTCATGCAGACAGCAAGTTCATACCGACCTTACCCCAAATATGACCGCGCCTTTTATAAGATATTTCCGGGACACGACAGTAGGGCACAACCCTAAGTCTCAAGTCCCAGCGGAAGATCCCTGATAACATCCTGAATGGCCTGCAGGGCGTTCAGCAGCCGGGTATATCTCAGGGATAGGCCGATATGTTCTGCCAAGACAAGCAGCGAATCGGTGTCGCGCTCTGAAATTGCCCATACCGCATGATGATACAGCCTTAATACACCCAGGATCTCACCGGAAAACATAATCGGGATCGACAGGATGGCGGCGATGCCCTCTCTGGCCGCCTCTTTGGGATATTGCAGACGAAGATCCTTGCTGGTGTCCTCGATGATGACCGGCCGCCCCTTTAGGGCGGCTGCAATACTTTTATCAGCCAGCAGCGGACCTTTTGATAGATACCCCGCGCTCAACCCGAAACTGGCCAGGGTTTCCAGTTCCTTGGTAGCCGGATTAAGGGCGAAAATGGCGCACCCCTTTATTTCCAGCGCCGCCACCAGCAGCTGGCTTAAATGGCCGGTCATCAGCTCCAGGTTGTCGGAGGCTGCTATTGACTTGCTGACGATTTTAAAAATTTCCACATCGATCCTGTCTTCTTTTTTCATTTTTTCCTCCTTGTGGAAATTGTGTCCTTGATGCGAAGGTCATTCCGCAGTGAAAACGCGCTCCCGTTCAGGTTACGATACATACGGCGACATCCTTTAAGGCGGTAACAACCTTGTTGTGAACGCTCTGAATAAACAGCCGCGTGATGCGGTACGGCCGATAATTCAGGATGATGACATCAAATTTTCCCGTTGCCGCCGTATCAATGATTTCATCTGCCAGGGGCTTTGATCGAGGCCTGAAAATGTAGGCCAGTTGCCCTTCGGCAAAACCTCTCTCCCGCAAATACGCTTTGACCTCCAGCAGGGAGTCTTCTTTTTTGCGCTGCTGCTGGGATAAAAACTGCATGCTGGCCGAAAGCCGGCCCATCACGGTGCTTGAATCGGTTTCAATTTTGGGAAGCGGGGTATACGTATGAAACAAGGTGATGTTGCAGTCTTTTGCCCCCGCAAACGTTTTAACCGCAAATTCAGTGGCCTTGCGATCCATATCCGTAAAATTATACGGCAATAGAACCTTTTGACCCGCCATAATGCCCTCCTTTCCAATCGCCCGTGACTGAAAAAACGGTTGTCATAACTGTCTGAAAGAGAGGAAGCGAACCCTGCAGGAGTTTGGAATCATTGAAAACGCAAGAAGACAGCGAGAAAAGACAGCTCTGGGGAAAATGAACTGTTTGTTAATTTTTTATTCTTTTTGCCGATAGTTGTCAACAACTCTTTCGCCCCTGAATGCCCGAACCTGTTGTGTTCATTCCCCGAAAACGGTACGATTAGATGATTTCTAAAAAGAGGAGGCGTTCATGCCCGCCCACCTGACCCGCAGATGCTATTCGCACGTTTGGTCGACCGGCGCACTCTAACCGATTGAGATCTATGCCGTCGTGGGCGCGCAAGGCGCTGAAGGTCTTGCTGAAGGGATTTACCGCTATGGATCTCCCTAACGAAGGTTGTTGACGGTGATTTCAGGAAAGAACTGGCACGCACCGCCCTTTTCCATTACTGGATGGCACAGGCGCCGCTGAGCCTTGTCATCACGGCCGAGTCCAGCCGAACGCGCATCAAATATCGCGAGCGGGGAACCAACTATGCCATGATAGAAGCCGGGCATATCGGCCAGAATATTTTTCTGATGGCCGAAACCGTCGGCTTGGGAGCCGGCATCGTCGGCGCTTTTTACGGCGAAGCGGTCAACCGTCTGACCCAGACACCCCGCACGCACGAATTCCTGCTGATCATGCCGGCGGGCCATAAAAACTAAGGGGTTCTCAGCCTGTCAGATATCGCTCAGGCCTTCGGCCAGGTCTCCCGCGTCAAGGGGGGTGCCGGATTTTCGATAAAAGATCAGTTCCCAGTCCAGTGATTCCATATCGTGGCGGATAATGTAAACGGAATCGTCATCGCCGGCCAGTTTAAAGTAGCGATGATCCGGAGCAATCCAGCGGTCTTGAATTTCGCTGACTTCTATCTTTCGTGATCCCAGCCAAAATTTGCGCGGCGTCTCTTCGCCGCGATACCCGGCATAACATTCAACGCGGATATGCATGCAAGTCCTCCGGCAGCAATAATCACTGACGCCACCGGTCAAAACAACCGGTTTAGCAATCATTATAGAGCGAAATCCTAATTTAATAAAGATCTAACTCTGTTTCCGGAAAACCGCCTGAATCGTTTTGCTGATTCAGCCGGCTGAACATAATATATTTTTTTCTTGACTGTCGAAAAATCTTACAATATTGTTACGTATTATAATTTTAATAGTCGGAAAAGTCACTAACCCAGGTATTATTTGAAAAGTTTGACTTACCCATTGATACATATTCCGCCAAAGCGGCTGACAGCACCAGCATCCGTTCAACACCCTGAATCGCTAATTGCTTGGTTGGGTCTTTTTTCACACATCTGGACCCCATAACTTTTGTAAAATGTTAACCCGTCCGATTGGTCGGGTTTTTTTTCGCCCAGGGTTTATTTCCCCCGCGCGGAGAAATGATAACCGATGGTTAATTGAAGAAGGAGGTTAGAGTTATGGCGGAAGGGATCGTAAAGTGGTTTAATGACAGAAAAGGGTATGGATTTATCGAACGCGGTGATGGTAAAGACTTGTTTGTCCACCATACATCCATTGATATGCCTGGTTTCAGGACGCTGGCGGAAGGAGATAAGGTCAGTTTCGAAATAAACGAAAGCGACCGGGGACCTGAAGCAAAAAACGTCAAAAAAATTTGACCAGCCCGCAGCCTCAACCCAAAGGCATCCTGTTATTTCCCACAGGATGCCTCTGTTATTTTAAAATATTTCCCCGGACAGGAGTCTCTTTGCCAGGAAATAGACGAACGGCACGACTATGGCCGGCAGCATGTTTCCGACCCTTATCTTCTTAATCTCCATCAGGTTAATACCGATGCCCATGATCAACAGCCCGCCGACGGCCGACATCTGGCTGACCACCGAGGGGACCAGGGAGGTTTTCAAAAAAGCGGCGGTTACGGTAATGACACCCTGGTAAATAAAAACGGACAGTGCCGAGAAAGCCACTCCGATGCCCAGTGTTGAAGCCAGAATAATCGAGGCGATGCCGTCCAGTACGGATTTGGCAAACAGGGTCTGATGATTGCCGGTCAGCCCGCTCTCCAGCGAACCCACGATCGCCATGGAACCGACGCAGTAAATCAGGCTGGCGGTGACAAACCCTTTACCGATATCATTGCCGCCCTTTGAGAACCGCGTCTGGAGCCACTGCCCCAGCTGTTCCAGGCGCCCCTCAATTCTTAAGAACTCCCCGGCCAAACTGCCGATGGCCAGGCTGAATATGACCAGCAGCAATTCATCCGTTTTAAGCGCAGCCCTGAGCCCGATCAGAATAACCGCCAGGCTGACGGCCTGCATCACGGTGATGTTATATTTTTTGGGAATTCCGCCCTTCAGGACGACACCGATAAGGCTGCCGACGATAACGGCCAGTGTGTTGACGATTGTGCCTAACAATTTATCCCTCTCTTTGAGACCCTTGAAAAATGTTCAATTCGTTCAAGTTCAAGGAAGGCGCTAATTTTAACCGAGGAATACTTTGAGTATTTCGAAGGTTAACATTTGAGCCTGACGCCGAAATTGAGCGAAAGGGGGAGTTTTGCATAGGTCTCTCTTTGTATCAGACATTTTCTGCTTCATTCGAAATAAAAATTGACTCATAGGGGATTACAGGCAATAGTTCAAGACTAATTTTTTACATCCCCTTTGGAGAGCGCCCCCATGGTCCAAATTAATCGCGACGCAATATGCGGCCGATATAGAATTTCTGATATCTTCCCCGATATCGGCCAAAATCCCATCCTGCTGAGACTGTTCGAAACACCGTCCGAGTTAACAGATGTGCTGGAAGGAACGGCTGTTATCATTTCGGACCGGCCCAGCTATATGAAGGTGGATAATGCGGACGGGTCTATTTTCATCAATCCCCGCCACCTGATGCAGTCCGATGCGGTTGTTCTGTATCTGGATATCATCCATGAACTGGTGCATGTCAAGCAGCACCGCCAGGGACTGAACCTCTATGACCGGAGCAAGGCTTATGTGGACCGCGAAACCGAAATTGAAGCCTACGCTTTCTGCACCCAGGAAGCCCGCCGTCTCGGTCTGAGCGACGCGCAGATTTTGGATTACCTCAGGGTTGAATGGATTACGCCGGAGGAACACCTGCGCCTGGCAAGGCGGTTGAATCTGGCGGTGTAAGGGGGTATGGGCGCAGCGTCTGTCTTACCGCTTTTTGAGCACCAGCCTTTTTAAACATTTCAGATTGACGGCATCCCAGTCTTTGCCCTGCGACTCCTTGGGGGTTTCAATAATTTTAGGGATATCCGCAAGTCCGGTATCGTTCATGATAAAGCCAAAAGCCGCTATTCCGATTTCGCCCCGACCGATGTGTTCATGCCGGTCGATTCTGGACCCCAGTTCTTTTTTGGAATCATTTAAGTGGATCAGATTCAAACGCCGCCGCCCGATGACGGCCTCAAACGCCGCCATTGTTTTCAGGTAGGTTTGCTTTGTCCGTATGTCATAACCCGCCGCAAAAACATGACTGGTATCCAGACAGATGCCGGTGCCGTTTTGATTTTCAACCTTGTGAAGCAGCAGCGCCAGCTGTTCAAAGCGATGCCCCAGGCTGGCGCCCTGGCCGGCGGTGGTTTCAAACAGCAGCCGGGCTGTGATCCCACTGTCCTCATCATAGATTCTGTTAACGCTCTCTGCGATTCGGACGATTCCCTCCTGTTCGCCGGTCCCCAGGTGAGAGCCGGGATGCAGCACCACATAAGGAATATGGAGCTGAGAAGCCCGGGTCAGTTCCTGCCGAAGCGCCGCAACCGACAGTTCCTGCTTCTTTCTATCCGGACTCGCCAGATTGATCAGGTAGCTGGTATGGGCGGCGATCCAATCGATCCCGGCAGCGAGCCTGGCCGCTTCAAACCGCTCGATTTCACCTGCCGAAAGGGTCCGTTCCTTCCAGGTACTGGCGTTTTTTGTAAATATCTGCAGGGCGCTGCAATGATACGCGGCCGCTTCCAACAGGGCATTGTGGAGCCCTCTGGCAATGGAAAAATGAGCCCCCAGCAGAGGCTTCCCGGAATCCGGTCTTTTAGCTGTCTGATGCGTCATTTGAAATCGGCTCTTGCTATTTCTTACATTTTTGTTGTAACCATATCAAAGTCATTTCACTATTGTAAATAAAAGAGGCTGAGCCTTATGAAAAGAATCGAAGAAATCACCCTGCTCTACGACATCAGCATGACCCTGAATGAAAACCTTGATCTGAAAAAATCCCTCTATAAGGTTTTGGATATTCTCTCCAGTTCCATGGATATGGTGCGGGGGACCGTAACCTTATTAAATCCGCTGACGGATGAAATCAACATCGAGGTCGCCCACGGATTGACCAAGGGCGCCATGGAAAAAGGCAAATATAAACTGGGCGAAGGAATCACCGGCCGGGTGATCGAGTCCGGCAAGGCTGTGACCATCCCCCAGATCAGCAAAGAGCCGCTTTTTTTAAACCGCACCTCATCCCGCAAAACCCAGCAGGACCAGGAGCTGTCCTTTATCTGCGTCCCCATTAAAAAGGGAAACCAGGTAATCGGAGCATTCAGTGTCGACCGGCCATACGACGAAACCTATTCCCTCGCCGACGGCGAAAAGCTGCTGTCGGTCATCGCCACCATGGTGGCCCGGCATGTGATCAACCTGGAAACTATCCGGCTTGAAAAAGATCAGTTGCGGGAAGAAAACATCCGTCTGCGGACGGAACTGGAAAACAAGTACCGCATCACCGACATTATCGGAAACAGCAATAAAATGCGCGAAGTCTTCCAGATGATATCACAGGTTTCCAAAAGCAATGCAACCGTACTGATCCGCGGGGAAAGCGGGACCGGCAAGGAGCTGGTGGCCAACTCCATTCATTACAACAGTCTTCGGGCCAAGAGCCCCTTTGTGAAAGTGAACTGCGCGGCGCTTCCCGTCAACCTGATAGAAAGCGAACTTTTCGGCCATGAAAAAGGCGCCTTTACCGGCGCCATCAAACAAAAAATGGGTAAATTCGAGCTGGCCCACAAGGGCTCCATCTTTCTGGACGAAATCGGGTCCATCGACCTTGACGTACAGGTTTCCCTGCTGCGCGTCCTGCAGGAAAAAGAGTTTGAACGGGTCGGCGGACATCGGACCATTAAAACCGACGTACGCGTCATCGCCGCCACCAATAAAAACCTGGAAGAAGCCGTGGAAGCCGAAACTTTCCGGGGCGACCTTTATTACCGCCTGAATGTCTTTCCGATTTATCTCCCCCCCTTGAGGGAGCGCAAAACCGATGTCCTGCTGCTGTCCGACTACTTTCTTGAAAAATACTCCAGGGAAAACAACAAGGAAGTGCTGCGTCTTTCCACTCCGGCCATCGACATGCTCATGGACTATCACTGGCCGGGAAACGTTCGGGAGCTTGAAAACTGCATCGAACGCGCCGTACTGCTGTGCGAGGGCAAGGTCATCCACAGCTACCACCTGCCACCCACCCTGCAGACCGGCACCGAATCCGGCACCCTGCCGGCCGTTTCCCTTGAGGATGCCGTGGCCAATGTTGAAAAGGAAATGATTATCGACGCCCTTAAAAACACCCGGGGAAACATATCCACGGCAGCAAAAGTTCTGAAAACCACGGTCCGAAAGTTTTCATACAAGGCGCAGCGCTACGGCGTCGATTACCGCAAATATCGTTGAAAAAGGGCCTATATGTATCCGTATGTTAAAGCTCTAAAAGTTTTTTTGCAGTCTAAATTAAGGCCCGGGTTGCAGATCGACGGTGAAAGCATATTGCATTTGCGGGCAGGCTTTTCAGACGTTGATTTATATCCGGAAGTCAATAACGGCAGACATTTAACCCTGATGGATCTGGGACGTTTTGATCTGGCCGTCAGAACCGGATTGATTGGACTGGCAAGAAGGAAAAACTGGGGGCTGGTGGTTGGCGGCGCCAGTATTCGTTATCGCCGCAAAATACCATTTTTCAGAAAGTTTACCTTGACAACCCGGTTGTTGGGACACGACGGCAGATGGTTCTACTTTCAGCAGACGACCACCAGAGCGCAAAAAATTTGTTCGGCCGCCCTGATCAAGGCTGGCATTCGCTCTATGGCAGGATTGGTCCCGGCTGGCGAAGTCATTAAGGAAATGGGGATCGAAAACTGGTCGGCTGAGCTGCCGGACTGGGTCAAAGCCTGGATAGCGGCTGAGGGCAAACGGCCCTGGCCGGAAGGCAGCGAAATGCGGGCGGCCCATTAAGTGTCGCAACCCGATTAAACCTGATAACGCATCAAAAAAATCTTATGAACAAAACTTTATTCTTATCTCTGCTGTTTTCACTAGTGAGCGTATGGACCGCCCCCTCCCCGGCCTGGCCGGAAATGGACAAAATCCTATACGAAAGGGATTCTTTATATCATCACCTCCAGGTCTCCGAAGCGGACGGCTACCGCTATCTTTCTTTTAACCGTGCCCGCGGCAACCAGAGCGTGGTCAGCATCGCTGACCCCTACGAATTGAAGTTTCCTTACACCCAGGCGGTCTTTGTGGTACCAGCCTTTCTGGATCAAAAACCCGGCCGAATTCTTATCCTTGGATTAGGCGGGGGAACTATCCCGAGGGTGCTGGCAAAATATTATCCCGACATTCCGATCGATATCGTCGAGATCGATTCGGACGTCGTCGATGTCGCCTGGCGATATTTTTTCTTTGAGACCACAAAGAAGATGAAGGTGACTACCATGGACGGCCGCCGCTTTCTGCGCAGCAGCCGGAACCGTTATGACATCATTTTCCTGGACGCCTACGACGATCAGTCCATCCCTTTTCATCTCACCACCAAAGAGTTCTTTGAAATCGTCAAACAACGCCTGACACCGACCGGCGTTGTCGCTGCAAACGTCTGGGGCCCGCGCACCGATGAATTTTATCTTTCCGAGCTAAAGACCTATCAGCAGGTCTTTCCCCATGTGTATGTGATCGATTGCATCACATCTTTCAGCTACATTTTCATCGCACACGCCCATGACAAGGTAATGACAAAAGCCACTTTACAGGACCGCATACCGGCTTTTCAGAATTGGTTTAAATTTAACTTTCAGTTGATGCCTTATGCGAACACTTTTGAAAATATGTCCGCCGTCCCGGTTAACGCCAAGGTGCTCCTCGATGACTTTGCCCCTGTGGAGGTTTTACGCTCAAGAAAGGCCTTATTCTAAATGATCCCACTTATTGTTTTTCTCTCCGGCTGTATCATCATGTCCTTTGAAATTTTAGGAAGCCGCATCCTGTCCCCCCATTTTGGAAACGATATGTTTGTCTGGGGCAGCCTGATCGGTGTTTTCCTCAGCGGGCTGACCCTGGGATACTGGAGCGGCGGCAAACTGGCGGATGTAATCCCCGATCTTCGCTGTTTCGCCCTTCTGCTGTTCATCCCCGGGGTGAACCTGTGTCTGCTGCCGCTTTACAGCGACACCGTCAATATCTGGATTTTCGATCGGGGATACGGCCTGCGCATCGAACCGCTGCTGGCATCGGTTGCCCTGTTCTTCCCTCCGACTATTTTCATGGGTGCGGTCAGCCCTTTTGCCGTAAAACTACAGGTGAAAAATATCTCCCGGCTGGGTACCGGCGTCGGCAACCTCTATGCCCTCTCATCGCTGGGCAGCATCTTCGGGACCCTGCTGACGGCATTCTATCTGATTACCCTGATCGGGGTCCGCAAGATCATTGTTGTTGAAGGCATCCTTTTACTGCTCATGGCGGGAGCAGCCTTAAGCTTTCATTTTCAAACAAAGGACCAGCGTTAATCCTGCCGGAAGAGGCACAGTTTTCCTGGACATATGACAAACCGTTGGGAAAATTCACTAATCAAACAAAGACAGCAATCCCCGCCGTTGCAGCGGGGATTGCTGTCTTTCGGGATGGCGCCGGTCGCTAAAATTAATCGACTTTAGAGAATCCCTTTTTCTTTGCACCGCAAACCGGGCAGGTATCGGGAGGTTCGTTCTCGCAGGTATAGCCGCAAACCGAACACACATAATAATCCGTCGGCGACAATGAATCGAGGTTGTCCAGCGCCTTCTGGTACAGTTTGGCATGAACTTCTTCGACTTCGTTGGCATAGGTAAAGCTGCGATGGGCCGCCTTGTTGCCTTCCGCCTCGGCGGTTTTAATCATGTCCGGATACATGGATTTGAATTCAAAGGTTTCACCGGATACGGCCGCCTTCAGATTTTCGGCCGTGCTTTTGATTTCTCCCAGGGTCCTCAGGTGCGCATGGGCATGCACGGTTTCCGCCTCCGCGGCAGCGCGAAACAGTTTGGCAGCCTGGGGATATCCCTCTTTTTCAGCCTGTTTGGCAAAGGCGAGATATTTCCGATTGGCCTGTGATTCTCCGGCAAACGCTTCCTTTAAATTCTTTTCGGTCTGACTCATTGATTTTCTCCTTTCTGTTTCAGGTTAAACGAATTGAATGTTTCATTCGGATTATTGTTTGACGTTGCAAGGAAACCCCGCTCGCAAGCGCAGGGGCTTTACATTCCTTCTTCCAGAGCCGACCCGGCACCGGCCAAGGGTCGGAAACACTTCTTGCCGGCGCCGCAAACCGGACAGCACCAGTTTTCAGGGGTTTCTTCAAACCGGGTCCCTTTGGGGATTTTGCCCCTGCGATCCCCGCGATCCGGGTCGTAAATACACCCGCAATTGACCGTTTGACACTGATACATCTCTTCAGGTTTTGCCATAGACACCTCCAATTTCAATAAACCAGGCTCAAAGCACGAGGTTCAAGGCTGAAGGGAATAATCTCAAATTTAGGCGTCCAAATTCAAAACAGGTTAAGGCTAAGGTAAAGGTAAAAAAACACAGTTGCAGCGCCAAGTCTCAAACCAAATTTGCCTTTTGCCTTGCCCCTTGCGCCTTATGCCTTTTACCCTGTTTTCCCAGCCTCAAACTTAGCCTTAGCCTGATTATTTTAACCCGATCAAACCAACGCGCCCTTAACCTTTTGCCTTACACCTTTCGCCCTATCCCTTGTTTTCTCAACCTTAGCCTTAACCTCTTTTTATTCAGGCGAATTCTTCAACCGCCTCTCTCATCAGCTTTCCAATGGGTACTTTTTGCGGACAGCGCGCTTCAGCCTGAGAATAATCGAGGGCTAGAAAATTTTTCCGCAATGATTGCGAAATGTTATGGAACTGACCGGCGGCGTATTCCCGGTCCCCGTAGCTACGGCTGTACATCAGGTAACGCATGACATCGTTCACAGGAGCGCGCCCGCCCAGAGCCGTTTCACAGATCTTCGCGCAGCCGGCGCAATAGCTTGAAGCGGTCTCATAGGCATGCTGCTGCAGAAGCTTCCGGTCGACGGCCGAAAGCGTCGTCCGGTTGAGCGCCGCGGCCGTGTTGGCAGCCAGAAGCGACAGGTTCGGCATTTGTGAACAGATGCTGGCGATCTGCCGGTTTTCCCAGACCGCCATGAGTTTGGCCTGAGCCTCGGTAAATCCATTTTGCACAAACCGGCCGGCCAGCTTCAGCTCGGCATCAGAACTGGTTTTAACTGAACCGCCCCCCTGGGTCTTCATGGCCGTAAGCCCGATGCCGGCCTTTGCACAGGCGCCAACCGCCCGCTTCATTTCCGGTGAATGCATCAAGCGAAAATTGTAGGTCATCATGATGCCATCGATCCAGCCCAGCTTGGCGGCATCATGCAGGCATTCTTCCATATTGCTGTGCGTGCTGAAGCCGAACAAGCGGATTTTCCCGTCGGCCTTGGCCTTCTCGGCCCAGGCCCGGGTCCGGCCGCCCAGCTCATCAATACCGGAAATGCCGTGAACAAAATAAAGATCCACATAATCGGTATTCATGCGCTCCAGGGACCGATCCAGCAGCCGGGACAGCCCTTCCGGATCGCGATCGTCGGATTTGGTCACCAGGAAAATTTTCTGGCGATCTTCGGGATACCTTTTGAAATACTTACCGATCCCTTTTTCACTTCCGCTCCATCCATAGCAGTCGGCGGTGTCCCAGTAGGTCACCCCCCATTTAACGGCCTGCTTGAGCAGGAGCTGATTTGACCCGGTGTCAAACATCCCGCCGAGGGACAGGATGGACACGTTCATTCCGCTCCTGCCGAAAGGTCTTTGGGGAACCGTTGAACGATCCGGATTTTCAGCTGCAAATATACCTGGCGGCCCTGCCAGGGCCATCAGGGCTGAACCCACACCGGCGGCACCGGCTGTTTTCAAAAACTCACGGCGGGAGCATTTATTTTCGTCAACAGACATGCAGGCCGCTCCTCAATAAAATCAAATGAATGGCTTTAAATTTTTGTCATTGTTTAATAATCGGGGTTTGTTGTTCAAATATCGCTATTAATAATAATTCCTAATTTCAGAATATCAAGCTTTGCCATACCGGCGACAGGACTAGGGCATGTTCCCTGTTTCGGGTCTCATTGTCAGCGGTTACCCGGATGGCCCGCTGCCCTCTGACTGGGCACTCATGCTCGCATATCCCGCACCCGATGCAGTGCTGGGGATTGACGTACGGCTGCTGCAGACGGATCAAAATTTCCACCCGGCTGCCGGGCGCCGGCGGTTCCGGCCATAGCTGTCGGGAAGACAGCGTCAGCCCGGATTCGGTATTTTCGATAATGGCGCGCGGCAGCGTGTCCGGCCGTCCGCTTACACGACAGAAAAAATCTCCGGATGTCAATCGCCCCGGCAACAGACGGCTGCCGGCAATCGTTATCTGACCCGGTCCGGCGCTCAGGACTTCCAGATTCCCAAGGCCTTCGATTGCACTGAAATGGATCCGGGTGGTAATCGCCTTGGGACTGACCGGGCAGTTCTCCTGGCAGACAATGCAGGGCCGGTCCATGGCCCAGGGCAGGCAGCGCCCCCGGTCAAGAAAGGCGGTCCCAATTTTAATGGGTCCCTTGTCGGCAAACCGGTTCCGCCCCAGCCGTTCTTCCAGCGTGATCGGCCGAATGGCGCCGGTGGGGCAGATATTGCCGCAGGCGATGCAGTTGAGCTGGCAGCCGCTGGTCCCGGCCCGAAAATTCAATACTGGCGTCCATAATCCTTCCAGGCCGCCTTCAAGTGCAGCCGGTTGAATGACATTGGTGGGGCAGACCCGCATACACTGACCGCACTTGATGCACCGGTCAAGAAAGGCCTGTTCTTCCAGCGCCCCCGGCGGCCGCACAAGCGCTGCCGTCCAGTTCGGGCCTGCCAACCGGCCGCTGAGTCGCATCATAGGAATGGCCGCGGCCCCTGACAGGGCTGAAACCAGAAACGCCCGCCGGGATACGTCCGGCGTGAGAATTTCGCCGGACGCGGACGGCGCCGCGCGATACCCCATCTCCTGTTTAAAACAGTCCGTCAGACAATTGCAGCACAGGACGCACTCGCTGATCCGGATCTGCCGTGAGGGCATACAGGCACCTTCACAGTTTGCCTCACACATATGGCAGCCACGGCGGCAGGTATCCTCCTTTTTCCCGATGCGCCATATCGCAAAGCGGCCCAGAACGCCGAATAGAGCGCCCAGCGGGCAGACATAACGGCAGTAGAATCGGGGAGCTTTCAGGTTCAGCAGGACCGCCGCCAGAAAAATCGCACCGATCAGACCGGCGCCCTGATAATAGCGCACGCCGGCTGAAAGCGTAAAAACCGTTCCGTCCAGCAGCGGGAGCAACACCAGATTTACCGAGCGATGCAGCAGCGAGAGGGGGTCCAGCAGGCCCGATTGCAGCGAAGCCGCCAGCAGCCGGCCTTCCCGCATAACCGTTCCGAGAAAGAGCCAGCCTCCAAAAATCAAGCCCAGCAACAGGATCGCTTTTTGGGGGCGGATGTTCAATTTTAACACCGCAAGAACGGTGGCGGCCGCCAGCGAGGCCATGAAAGCCAGCCAGAATATCAGGGCCGCATCCCGGGGCAGACGCACCAGGAAGCGGGCCAGATCGGCCAAAGCCGCCGCCAGGATAAATATCAGCAGGCCGTATTTGACGGCCTGACCGCGGTTGCAACGGTTTAAATCGATTTTTGCGTCGATCTTTTTCCTGCGTTTTCCCAGATAACCGACAAACTGGTGTATCGTCCCAAACGGACACAGCCAGCCGCAGAAGAACCGCCCCAGCAGGATCGTTAAAACCACGGTCGCCACCCCCCACAACAGCCCTGCATACAGCCTGTGGGTCGTCAGGAGCGTACCCAGCCCGGCAAGAGGGTCTAAATATAGAAACAGGTTGACCGGCCAGCCGCGTAGCTGCCACGGGGCTTCCCCCAGGGTTGCCACCACGCAAAACCACAAAAAAACGAGCAGAAAGAAAAACTGGCTGATGCGTCTTGCGGTTACGATTCGCATGTTACTGTATCACATGGTCTATCGGGTCTGTTGGGTTTAAGTTTGATGGCTTTGTAAAAGCCCAATTTCTGCGTTGCGCTTCATCTCGTTGTAATTGCGGCGTACCATAAGTACCCCTCATCACACAAGATTCGCGCGCCTTGAACTTTGAGCTTTTAACTTTGCCATCGGAATTTTGACTTTTTACGAGCTCATCAATTTTAGCACTTGCGATTTGGAATCTCCCCCGATTGACAATTCATCATTCAAAACTGTCCCGCGCCTTTCGCCTTCAGCCTTCAGCCTGAATGATTACCGGCCGCAGGTCTTCGTAGTCAGCCGTTCCCGCCCCCGCTGCCGCCGCCTTGGCAATAAACGGCAGATCGTCGGTTGTCTTGTTGAGCAGTCTGGCCGCAAACGCATCCGCGGCGACCTGATCGGTGCTGACAATCAGGGTGTCCGTCCTCTTAAGATCCGAAAGGGACCCGCCGGTGGGTCCGTTGGTCATCATGCTGAAAGTGCCGTCCAGAATGACCAGGGTCGGTCTGACCATCAGCGCCAGTTCCTGGATGATGGTGTGAATGTTCTGATGAAACATATTGCGGCGCCCTCCCAGAAGACCATACCAATTTTTCATACCCAGGGACGCCCCGCTGCGGTGGTGATCTTTGACCGGTGCCATCCCGATAAGCTTGGTGATCCCTTTAAACGGTTCATACAGAAGCGGCCAGTTTTGAATGAGCATCCCTCCAGGGACGCTGGTTGACCTAAAATAATGTTCCCGGGGCAGGATCAGTTCGGCCCCGGCTTCCCGGGCGGCCTGTTCAATGCCGGTCAGACGAAAACAGCTCATCGGGTCGTTGATCGGGTTGTCGGTAAGCACAACCGACGCCGCTCCGGCGGCATAACACAGGCGCACGGTCTCGACTATCAGCTGAGGGTGCGTCGTGGCCGACAGCGCCGGGGGCGATGCAAAGGCGGCGTTAACCTTGAGCAGGACCCGGTCTCCTTTTTTGATAAAAGCCGCCAGGCCGCCCAGGCCGTTTAATGCCGCCCGGAGGGATTTTACCCGGTCCGAGCCCCGGACAACGCTCATCCGGCCTTTCATTCCCGGCAGGGCAAAATCCGGCAGCCGGACCGCTTCCGGCTCCCGAGGGGCGATGGCGCCGCCGCTGTCGTAAAACAGATAACCGGCCGAGCAGGCCGCTGCAATCGACACGCCGGCCTTGGCCGAACGCATCAGGAACCCCCGCCGGCTGAACAGGTTGCCGGTTTCGTTGCTTGCAGTCACCGCCCCCCCTCGCTCAACTTTTTGTCCAATAACAGCGCCAACTGTTCGGCCAGCTCTCTGTCCGCGGCCTCATGCACTCCCGCCAGATAATTGCCCCGGGCGAAAAAGAGTTCATAATTACCCAGGATGTCCACCAGATGAACATCCTTCAACGGCAGCGTCGTTTTCAGGGCCTTGCCCCCATAGGTGATCAGAAAATCATGATACCCCTGCACCAGCTGTCTGGCTTCTTCCTGGTTGCTGCGCCGGGATAGAAAGGCCGTCATGCGGATATCACCTTCGGTGTAAACGGCCGTAAAAATTTGTTTAAAGCGTTCGTAACCAAATCCGCCGTCTGCAATCAGGGCCGGGCTGCCAGGATCCAGGTTTTGCTCCGGAAACAGTTCCAGCTCTTCAAGCTTCTCGGCACTCACCGGAGTATTTTGAATAAAATTCTGAGCAAAAATGTGCATCTGCCCGCGCAGCGGCTCTGTTCCCTCGGACCCGATTATTTCCACATAAAAGGGGCCATGCAAAAAAAACAGGGCATTTTCGGTTCGGTAGGAAAATCGCCCCGATTTGTCGGCAGCGGCATCTTCCCGGCGCTGCTGGCTGTAGACCGAAAAGGCGTTCTGCAGGCTCCCCATGTCATAAACAAAAATTTCCAGCCAGCTGTTCTCGTTGCCGTCCATTTTAAACCGCTGGCTCTTAAGCTGGCGGAAGCCTGCCGACAGGTATAGATCTGCTTTTCCATTGATTTTATCGGAAAGGTTGGCCGCTTCAAAAACCTCCGGCGGTGTCAGCAGCGTCATGTCCGGCAGGAGTCCGCTCCAGCCGCGTCCTGCGGCGCTATCGCCGGTTGCAGCCGGTCGCCGGTTATCCGGAAGCGCCGTCCTGCCGACGTCAACGGCCGGGTTGAACTCAAACTGGCTGTGGAAGATCGCCGCACCGATTCCAACAAGTACGGCCAGCGCCAGCAGGCTCAGCCCGGTTTCTATTCGTGTCGGCTGATAACGGTTTTTCAAGACCGGCACTCCATCAGGCTTAAGGTTTAGATATCCTGCCAATGGCAGGAAAACCCCGGCGGTTTTCTCAAGGGGCGTCAAGGACTCTTTTGATAATCAGTATTATTAGCATTTACTGTTTTTTTAATTTTAATGCAAATAATAAAAGGAGGGGCAGGCAGCCCGATCGCATTCGGGCTGCCTGCTGGGGAAGAATGGCCGGTTTAGATGTCAAAATAGAGAAAATATTCATGGGGATGCGGCCGAAGCTTCACATCATTAATCTCTTTGTTGATTTTATAGTCCGTCCACATGTCGATCACATCCTGGGTAAAAACATCCCCCTTTTTGAGAAATGCATTGTCTTCTTTCAGGGCCGCCAGGGATTCTTCCAGAGATCCGGGCGCGGACGGGATCTGGGCCAGTTCTTCCGGCGGCAGGTTATAGATGTCCTTATCCAGCGGCTCGCCCGGGTCTATTTTGTTCTGAATACCGTCCAGCACGGCCATCAGGATGGCGGAAAATGCAATATAGCCGTTGCAGGAAGGATCCGGCGTCCTGAACTCAATCCGCTTTGCCTTGGGCGAGGTGGAATACATGGGCAGCCGGATCGCTGCGCTGCGGTTACGACCGGAATAGGCCAGATTCACCGGTGCCTCAAACCCCGGGACCAATCGCTTGTAGGAATTGGTGGTGGGATTGGTAAAGGCGCACAGGGCCCGGCAATGCTTCAGGATGCCGCCGATGCCATAGAGCGCTTCCTGGGACATACCGGCATACTTGTTGCCCGCAAACAACGGTTTGTTCTTTTTCCATATGCTGATATGGGTATGCATGCCGGAACCGTTGTCCCCAAACAGAGGTTTGGGCATAAACGTTACGGTGTGGCCGTTTCGGGCGGCCACATTTTTCAGCACATACTTGAACCACACCAGCTGATCGCCCATCTCCAGGAGGGGTTTAAAGCGCATGTCGATTTCGGACTGGCCGGCTGTGGCCACCTCATGATGCTGGGCCTCGATATCGATTCCCAGGCCTTCCAGCACCAGGAGCATTTCCGTTCGCAGATCCTGGAACTTGTCCATGGGCGGCACCGGGAAATAGCCCTCCTTGGGGCGGGGTTTATACCCCAGGTTGGGGCACTCTTCCCGGCCGGTGTTCCAGGTTCCTTCAATGGAATCGATCTCATAAAAGGCCATGTTGCTGGATGACTTGAATCGGATATCGTCAAAAATAAAAAATTCCGCTTCCGGGCCGATGTAAGCCGTATCCCCGATGCCGGTGCTCTTTAAATAGGCTTCCGCTTTTCGGGCAATGTGGCGCGGGTCGCGCGAATAAGGCTCCCGGGTAACCGGGTCCACGATGTTGCCGATCAACACCAGGGTCGGTTCGGCGAAAAACGGGTCCATTTTTGCGGTGGCGGCATCCGGTATTACCAGCATGTCACTGGCATGAATCGGCTGCCAACCGCGGATACTGGACCCGTCAAAGCCGAATCCGTCTTCAAAGCTCGATACTTCCAGTTCTCTGATGGGCACGGTAAAATGCTGCCAGACGCCCGGAAAGTCCATAAAGCGCAGGTCCACTACCTTGGCGCCCTTCTTTTTTGCCATTTCCAATACCTGTTCAGGTTTCATCGTAAAATCCTCCTTAGTTATAAGTTGTTGGGGTGTAGTAATAAAATTTATCAATCGGCCGCGGCGAACGGGTTGGCCGCCGCGCTAAATCGCATCTTTCCCGTGTTCACCGGTCCGAACCCTCACGGCCTCCTCTACCGCAAGGACAAATATCTTGCCGTCTCCGATCTTGCCGGTATGGGCGGCCTGCTGGATTTTCTCCAGCACCGGGTTGACCCGGTCGTTGTCCACCACGATTTCAATCTTGATCTTGGGTATGAAATCCACCACATATTCGGCGCCGCGGTAAATTTCCTTGTGACCTTTCTGGCGGCCGTATCCTTTGACCTCTGAAATCGTCATCCCCTGGATACCGATCTCATTTAAGGCCTCTTTGACATCATCAAGTTTAAACGGCTTGATGATCGCTTCGATTTTTTTCATGGGTTTTCTCCTAAATAAGCACACACTGTTATCGTTTTCCGAACCATGCCCTATGACGGAATTTCAAAGGCCCTTTCGCCATGAACCGAACTGTCGAGCCCTTCAATTTCCTTTTCTCTATCCACCCGCAAACCGCCGCAGACCAGTCTGGTTACATATACGACAATGATGGTGGCCACCGCCGTATAAAGCGCCGTCGCCAAAATCGACAGAATTTGAATCCAGAGCTGTTTGGGGTTTCCATAAAAAAGCCCGCTGGCATTCGCATTGACGGCCGGGTTGGCAAACAGCCCGGTGGCCAGGGCGCCCCAGATCCCGCACATACCGTGAACGCCGAATGCATCGAGGGAATCATCGTAACCGGCCTTATGCTTGAGGACGCTGACACTGTAAAAGCCGAGCACGCCGGCAACCAGACCGATAACCAGCGAGGCCGACAGGCTGACGAATCCCGCAGCCGGGGTGATCGAAACCAGACCGGCCACCACGCCCGAGGCAAGCCCCAGGACCGTGGGACGCTTATTGACCATCCATTCCGTAAACATCCAGGAGAGGGCCGCCATTGAAGCCGACGTATTGGTGACCAGAAAGGCCGATGCGGCCACACCGTCCGCCGCCAGCTGGCTGCCGGCATTGAAACCGAACCATCCGAACCACAGCAGGGCGGCGCCCAGTGCCGTTAACGAGATGCTCGAGGGAAACATGGCTTCCCTGCCGAAACCGATGCGCCTGCCCACAAAGAGGGCCAGGACCAGCCCGGCCACACCGGCATTGATGTGTACGACATTCCCGCCGGCGAAATCGAGCGCACCCATTTTTCCCATCCAGCCCCCGCCCCACACCCAGTGGGCCACGGGGGCATAGATAAACGTCACCCACAGTCCCGTAAAAACGATCCAGGCTGAAAATTTCATGCGATCGACAATTGACCCCAGAACCAGGGCGACGGTGATTCCCGCAAAGGTCATCTGAAACAGTACGAACACAAAGGTCGGGATCGTCCCGGAGAGGCTGCCGACGCCGATGCCGCTTAAGAACAACATGTCCAAGCCGCCCACCAAGCCGCCTTTATCCGGCCCGAAAGCCAGGGTGTACCCCCACATCATCCAGATGACGCTTGCCAGACAGTAGGCCACGAACGTCATGGCCAGGGTGTTTAAGAGATTCTTGTAGCGGGACATCCCGCCGTAAAAAAGCGCCAGACCTGCCGGCGTCATCATCATGACCAGTGCGGTGGAAACGATCATCCAGGCCGTGTCCCCGGAATTCAACCCCTCTGCCGCCAATGCCGAAGTTCCCCAGATCAGTATCAGCAGCAAGGATAGGAACGTGCTTTTTATCCTCAACATTTGAATGCCTCCTTAACTTATTTTTTCAACCTGCGCTTATAAATCGGTACCGGCCGCCGCCTTCCGGGGCCCTGACTGTTCAATGGCCCGGCCCACCGCGGCCTGAATGGCGGCAATCTGCTCGGCGGAATCGATTTTCTGGCCGTCGAAATCTCTGACATAAAAAACATCGACCACCTGATCGACCTTGGTGGCGATCTTGGCAACCCATATGTCCAGTCCGCACCTGAAAAGGGTGTCGGTCACCGTGAACAGCAGCCCCGGAAAATCATTGGCAAAGACCTCAATGATCGTGAAAAAACTGGAGCTGTCATTGTCCACCACAACCTTGTGGGGACTGAAAACCAGCGGAGATTCCATCCAGCGCACCCGGTCCGTTTTTTCGCCCACCGCCTTCGTAAGGTCCAGACTCCCGGCCAGGGCCTCCGTTAAATGCGCATGCGCCCGGGACCAGCGTTCTTCTTCGAACAGTCTGTCCGGCGGCGGCAAGACCCTGAAAATATCCAAGGCCGTGTTGTTGCGCCAGGTGTAAATCTGGGCATCCAGGATGTCGATGGAGTTGAGGGTGAACACCCCGGCGACTTTGGAAAAAAAGCCCGGCCGATCTTTTGCGCAAACCGTAACCGTCCGCGTGTCGGAATCATCCGTGCGGGATACGTTCCAGATAAAATCGGCATCTTCCAGCCGACCGTAAAGGTCGATATGCGCCCGGATGTCTCTGGCAGTCGTATAAAGGAGGTACCGGGGCGACATCACCTCCAGCAATTCCACTACGCCTTTTTGGATTTCGGTATCGGCATGGGCTGAAAGGATCTCCTGTTTTTTGCGTTCGACATCGCTGATGGCTGTTTGAGAGGCCAGTTCCCCTTCTTCCAGAATTTTCAAGACCTTCAGAAAAAAACTCTTTAAAATTGCCGCCGTCCAGTCGTTCCAGGCCTTGGGCCCGGTGGCGATGGCGTCGGCGACAGAGAGCAAATAGAGCATCTTGAGCCGCTCGGTGCTGCCCATTTTCCGGGCGCAGAAGATGGCGGTTTCCTCATCCTGAATGTCCCTGCGGGTGGCTGTTTCTTTTAAAAACAGATGGTACTGGATTAGAAAAGATATGGTTTCAACCGCGTCCTGGGATAATCCCTTCTGGTTAAGAATATCCCGGGCAATCGCCGCCCCCTTGCGGGCGTGATCCGATCCGGGAACGCCCTTGCCGATATCATGCAGCAGCGCCGCCCACAACAGTAGGCTTTTATTTTTGATTTCTTCGTATATTCTGCCGTTGAAAGGGTCCCCGGAAACATTTTCCAGCGAATCGAATGTCTTAACGGTCCACACCGTCTGGAGCGAATGTCTGGCAACCGGGTAAATATGATAGGCATCATATTGAATCCGGTTCACGATGGTCGCAACCTCAGGTATAAAGGCTGTTAAAAATCCACTGCTGAGCATTTCATTGAGAACATTGAATGTCAGTTCCGGCGTAGCCAGTATCCGTTCAAAACTTGCAACGGCCTGGGGTGATGTCCGCAACTTTTCGGCAATCACATCTGAAAACTGATGGATCAGCCGCCGCCCTTCGGCGCTCAGCGGCATTTTCAGGCGGACGCTTTCTTCAAAAATCTTAAGGATCAACTCCGGCGCCGACAGGACTGCCTCCGGGGACGCAAAGGTCAACAGATTCTCTCTGACTTCCAGACCCTCTATGCGGGTTTGCCGCGACGCAACCCGCTTGCGGTCCGGTCGGTCTAAAAATCCCAGCTCATAGAGAAAAACCAGTTGCTGCTGCTTGATGAATTCCATATGCCCGTGCAGCATCCCCAAGAAATTTTCAACCGGCTGGCGACCGTCGCCTTTGGTGAATTTCATCGCCCGGGCCAGTTTGACCTGGTATTCAAAATGAAGCTGATCGCTTTTTCGGCCGGTCAAATGATGCAGCCGGTTTCGGACCGACCAGATGAATGTCAGCGCCTTTGAAAAATCCTCGAACTCTTTTCGGGTCAGATAACCCTGGGTGACAAGATCATCGAATTTATGCACATTGCTGCGCAGCCGGGCGATCCACATCATGGTATGATAATCCCTTAAACCGCCCTGACCCTCCTTTAGATTCGGTTCCAGCAGATAGGAGGCATCGCCGAAGCTCAGATGCCGCTGCCGGTTTTTTTCAATCAGCCAGTGTATGATTTTCAGGTAATTTCGCGTCGTGACCTTCTCGTGGAGTTGATCCTTCAAATCGGCATAAAGAGGCGACATCCCGCAGACAAAGCGGGCATCCAACAGCGCGGTCAGAATTTCATTGTCGCTGCCGGCGAGATAGAGGCATTCCTTCAGCGATCGCATGGCATATCCGACCTCCAGCCCGATATCCCACAGGGGATATACGATCTCCCGGATCAGCTCTTCGGCTGCAGCCGGTACCGATCTCTGAAACAGGAATAGAACATCGACATCCGAGTGAATGCACTGCTCTTGCCTGCCGTAGCCCCCCAGAGCGATAATGGCATAAGGGTTTTTGCTGATGCCCATGCGGGGACCCACCTCGCTTCTTGCAAAACTCTGGAAAAAATATTCATCCAGGCTCTGGGCATAGCGATGCATAAACCCGTCCTCTTTATCCCTGATAAAGGACAAAATCAGCTGCTGCCGTTTATGCTTGAGGCTTCTTGCCGCCAATATGTGTTTACTGCCCATATGCGCTTTTCCGCTGTTGATTGCGACCCTTCCGGCCGGCGTCAATCCTGATGCGGCGCCCCCGGAGGGAATTATACATGCGTTCAGCCCATTATAAAGCAAGCAACATGCCAACCAACTCTTACTATCAATATATTATTTATTTCAAATAGTTATAATAGACTTCGGTCAGGAGGGCGGCCAAATCTTAAGATACAAATTTGTAATTTTTATCAGGTATAAAACAAAAATGTGGATAAAAAAATAGCGGCTGCGCGACCTGTCGGCGCATCCGCTATTGACTGGCAGGCATATGAATTTAATCAGATGGCGTCTTTTCCTTTTTCGCCGGTTCGGACCCGGACAGCCTCTTCCACCGGCAGAACAAAAATTTTGCCGTCCCCGATTTTGCCGGTATTGGCGGCCTGTTGAATTTTTTCCACCACCGCCTGGACCCGGCCGTCGTCAATAACAATTTCAAGTTTTATTTTAGGTATGAAATCAACTACATATTCCGCACCCCGATAAATTTCTTTGTGTCCCTTCTGGCGCCCGTAACCCTTAACCTCGGAAATGGTCATCCCCTGCAACCCGATTTCATTCAGCGCCTCTTTGACATCATCCAGTTTAAACGGCTTGATAATCGCCTCGACCTTCTTCATACAATTTCCTCCTTGAACTGGTACGGCAAGGCCCTTTCGAATCGATCAGACCCACGCCTTTCGCTTATATTGTCTCACGTCTATAGACGGTTACGTCCAAAATAGCAAGCCTGTACAAAACATGCCCCGTTAATTGTCAAATCCGGCGCAGGCAGTCTTTATTTATACAAAAACGTAACAAATTTGCGCCATAAGTTACATAAATGTATTCTGCAATTAAACCGGACCATAAAGCCTCCCCTCGCAAGCGGACGGGGTATTGAAAATCACCATCGCGGTTTGGAAACCATAAACTTTCATCCTAAATGTGCGTAAACAAAACGGAGAACCATATTAACATTTTAAAATAGTTACTTTTTCATGAATATTTGCCTTTTCGCATCATTCTTTTGTAAATGAGCTATCTATAAAAAAAATCTCTCCGTTTTGTCTCCCCTTTGGGAAAGCCGGGCAGCCTCGGCTTTCGCTCAATTAGGGTTTAAGCTTCGGCTTTAATATAGGTGCGCCAGATCGCCTGCACGTTTTCACGAAGCACCCGGAATTCACTATCCGGCACAACGGCCGCCCTGTTCTGCAAACTGAGTCGGTGTGACACCAGCCGGTAGGACAGATAGGCTTTCCTGAGGAAGAAGGCTGCATCGCCGTCCATCATGCCGGTTTGGGCCAACGCCCCCAGCAGCCGGACATTATCGGTCCATTTCAGCAGTTCGCTGTGCCGGCAAGCCCCCAGAAGCACCAGATATTGGACCAGAAACTCAATGTCGACGATCCCGCCCGGGCCCTGCTTAAGATCAAAGATCCCGGCATCTTTGATCAGCAACTCTCTGCGCATGCGTGCCCGCATACTGCTGATCTCATGCTGCAGCTTTTTTGGGTCACGTCTGCGGGCCAGCACCTGCGCCCGAACCTGTTCAAAATAGCTTGCCAGCCGGTCGTCTCCATATATAACCCGCGCCCTGACCAGCGCCTGATGTTCCCAGGTCCAGGCCGATTCTTCCTGGTACTGTTTAAAGGCTTCGATATGGCTCACCAGCAGGCCGGAACTCCCGCTGGGACGCAGGCGCATATCGGTTTCGTACAAGGTGCCGGCCGGTGTATGGGCGGTCATGATATGAATCACCCGCTGTCCCATCCGTGTAAAGAACTGGGAATTGTCCAGTGGAGGAGCTGCAGATTTGAGGTTGCCGGACGATCCGGCATGAAGAAATACAAGGTCCAGGTCGGAATCATACCCCAGTTCGTACCCGCCGAACTTGCCGTAGGCCACCACCAGAAACCCCCGCTGGCAGCGTTTCCCGTCCAATAAGCACCTGGGCTCCCCGTGTTTGCGGACCAGGTGGCGCCAGCACAGCTCCACCACCATGGCCACCACCGTTTCGGCGATATCTGAAAGGTGATCGCTGACCCGCATCAGGGGGATGGCGCCGCTGACATCCGCCGCTACGATTCTCAGGGTATGGATCTGTTTAAAAATACACAGTTCTTCGATCTGATACTCGAGATCCTGCGGATCGATCCGATTGAGTTTTTTATTGATCTCCTTAATCAGTTCTTTTTTTTCGGGCGGCGCATACAACGTCCGCGGATCCAGAAACTCATCCAGCAGAACCGGGTGTCGAGCCAGAAACGAAACGATCCACGGACTGGCACCGGCAAGCCTGACCAGGTGAACCAGGGCGCCGGGATTTTCCGCCAGGAGCGCCAGATAGCAGGTTCGCTTTTCAATGGTCTTGATCAGATCAAGGATGCGGTTTAAAATTTCATCAGGCTGGGAAGACTCGCCGACCTGTTTCAACAGGGAGGGTATCACCCGGTCCAGGCGTTCGCGTCCCTCATTGCTGAGGGATCGCGTGGCGGCATCATTCTTAAGGTCCTCAAGCAGGCGCATCACCTTTCCGGGCCGGTTGAAACCGGCCGCCTCGAGGATCTCCCGCCCCTCTTCATCATCCGCATATTCCAGCCAGACGCCCTCCAGCCGGGCGGCCAAACTGTCGCGATCCCGGCCGGCATCTCCGGCAACCAGCAGTTTGTTGAAATGGAAATGGACACGGCTTAACAGCCGGTCGAGTTCGAACCGATAATCTTTCCAGTTTGAATACCCCATGGAAAGCGCCAGACGCAGGCGATTTAAGGCTTCCTGGGGGAGAATATGGGTCTGTCGGTCCGATAATTCCTGCAGATGATTTTCCGTTCTTCTCAGAAAAACATAGGCGTTTTCCAGATCCTCGCTGACGGCCGACGGGATGTGCGCTTCCGCAACCAGCGCCGCCAGTACGTCTCGAATGCCGCGGCGTTGCAGCGCCGGTTCGACCCCCCCGCGAATCAGCTGAAAAACCTGGCCGAAAAATTCAATTTCCCGGATTCCCCCGCGCCCCAACTTGATATTATTTTCTACCCCTTTGCGCAGCTCTTCCAATTCAATGTTCTGCTTCATGCGCCGCAGCGATTCAAAGGCGCCGAAATCCAGATAGCGCCTATAAACAAACGGCTTGATCCGGTTCATGAAATCCCGACCGGCCGCATGGTCTCCTGCAACGACCCGCGCCTTGATCCAGGCATAGCGTTCCCAGTCCCTGCCCTGCTGCTGATAATACGCCTCCAGGGTATCGAAGCTCATGACGATAGGGCCGCTTTCACCATAGGGCCGCAGGCGCAGGTCAGTCCGAAAAGCAAACCCTTCCGGCGTGACGGCCCCGATGGTCTGTACCAGCTGCCGGCACAGGATCGTAAAGAACTCGTCGTTGTCGATCGCCCTTGCGCCGCCGACAGTCTCGCCGGCCTCCGGATAGGCAAAAATCAGGTCGATATCCGAAGAAAAATTCAACTCGCGGCCCCCTAGCTTTCCCATGCCGATTACCACCAGCTGCTGCCGGCGCCCGTCTGCCGCAGCAGGTAAACCCGATTGGCGGCACTGCCATCCATACAGCACCTGCAGCGCCCCTTCGATACACGCTTCGGCCAGACCGGTCAAAGCGGCCATGGTTTCAACAAGATCCGCCAGGCCGGCAAGATCCCGCCAAGCGATACGAACCATCTCCCTTCGCCGAAAACGGCGTATGAGAATTCCCAGTGTTTCCGGGTCGGCTGCCGAAGCGGCCGCCTTCCGGAAACTGTCATGCCAATGATCGCCCGGAAGGGGTTGGTTGAGGCTCCCGTTTTGAAAGAGGTCCGAAAGAATTTCAGGGCTTGAAATGCAACTGTGCGCGACAAACTCGCTCAACCCCAGAACCCACTTGAGACCGGCGACAAATTCCGGAGCTTCCGGCAACACGACCCCGGCCTCCTCAGCTGCCCGGCATACGGCGGTCCATCGGTTGTCGGCATCATCGCTCAGTTCATGAGGCAAACGGTATGGTTTCATTTCAATATGCCATTGTTAACTTGAAGGTTATATTAACTTTAGCGGTTTTTGATTAGGATTATTATACTGTTCGCGCATCGGTTATTGTCTGTTTTTGAGCTGCGGGATTTGGAATTTTTTCCCCACATATATTGTAATTTATTTTATCCGTATTATTTTGAATATATCGGAAAGCAGCTTGTTTTTGAACAAAAACCTTTTAGGACGGATTATTTGCTTTACAAACATCTAATTTTGGTCTAATTGTAAAAACAGCTTGACAAATCCCGTTAATCGATTATTTAAAGCGCGGGGTTACAAGTGAACCGGCACAAGGCCGTGCGGTTACCTGTAACCAAATCATTCATGAGACGAAGACGTCTATTTTCTCAGAGGCGAGAAATAGCCGTCTTTTTTTATTTTTAACGATATGGAATCAAACAATGAAACGCCAGTTTAAACCGGAAATAGCCGTCTTTCACTGCATCAGCACGTTTCCTGACGGGGCCGCTTTGCCGTTTTCGGAGGACGAAAATTTCAGCATCAAATCTTTCAAGCTACCCTGCTCCAGCATGGTGAAAGATGTCTATCTGCTGCGGGCCTTTGAGGCCGGCGCAGACGCCGTACTGGTTTTTGTCTGCCCGCAAGGACAATGCCGCTATGTCGAGGGCAATATCCGCGCAGGCAAGCGCGTTCAATTTGTTAAGAAACTGCTGGATGAAATCGAAATAGACGGAAGACGCCTGGCCCTGTTTAACATCGCCACCGGCGATGCCGCCGCTGCCGTGGAAATCATCCAAAAGATCCTGCCGGAAATCGTTAAGTTGGGTCCGAACCCGGCAGCCTGAACGAAACGCTTTCCGCCGGCAGGCAGCCCCGCCTTCATGGGACGGAAGGTCCGAATGAATCTATGATCTTATTTTTAAAAGCCAAAAAGAGGATAGCGCTATGATCGTTGGAGAACAAAAAACAATTGCCGAAATCAAGGAGATAATCGCTCCTTATAAAAAACTGCTTATTTTGGGTTGCGGCACCTGTGTCAAAACCTGTTTTGCCGGGGGGCAAGACGAGGTCGCCACTCTGGCATCAGCCCTGCGCCTGGCGCTTAGGAAAGAGGGGAAAGAACTTGCCATTGAAGAGTTTACCGTTGAACGGCAGTGCGAGGACGAGTTCATTCAGGAAGCGGCCGCCCACATTTCCCCGAACAGCGCGGTTTTGTCGCTGGCCTGCGGCGCCGGTGTCCAGGCCATTGCCAGACGCTTCGGCAAAACCCCGGTCCTGCCGGGGGTGAACACGACCTTTATCGGCGTGCTCGAGAAACAGGGGCTTTTCACCGAAGAATGTTTGGGCTGCGGCGACTGCAAACTGGCCGTATTCGGAGGGATTTGTCCGGTAACCCGCTGCTCCAAGAAGCTTCTGAACGGCCCCTGCGGCGGCTCCCAGAAAGGGAAATGCGAAGTCTCACCGGATTTGGACTGCGCCTGGCAGCAGATCATCGAACGGCTCAAAATTCTGGGACAGCTAAACAACCTGAGGGTCTATGTACCGCCCAAAAACTGGAAAACCAGCCATGCCGGCGGACCCAGAAAATTAGTTAGAGAGGATCATATCATATGAATATGGAATTACCCGGCCACTTGCAACAAGTCCTGGACGGCGGTTCTTTTGCGGTTACCGCAGAGTGCGGTCCTCCCCGCGGGGCCGATCCCGACGCCATCCGTAAAAAAGGAGCGCTTCTCAAAGGTGTTGTGGACGCCGTCAACGTCACCGACAATCAGACCGCCATCGTGAGAATGTCCAGCATTGCCGCCTGCTCGCACCTGCTGCAGCTGGGCATCGAACCGGTCATGCAGATGGTCACCCGCGACCGTAATCGCATAGCGCTGCAATCCGACATACTGGGCGCCTATTCCCTGGGAATTAAGAATATCCTGTGCCTTTCAGGCGACCATCAGAGTTTCGGCAGCCAGCCCGACGCCATGAATGTCTTTGATATTGATTCCATCAACCTGGTGCGAACCGTCCTGAACATGAGAGAAACCGGTCAGGACATGAGCGGCTTCAGCCTGAAGACGCCACCTCGGATGTTTATCGGTGCGGCCGCCAACCCCTTTGCCGATCCGTTTGAGTATCGCGTCATCCGGCTGGCTAAGAAAATCGACGCCGGCGCCGACTTCATCCAGACCCAGTGTGTTTACAACCTGGACCGTTTCGCCCGGTGGATGGAGGGAGCCCGCAATGAAGGCTTGACCGACAGGGTCCATATCCTGGCAGGGATAACGCCGCTCAAATCCGAGGGCATGGCCAAATATATGGCCGGCCGGGTGGCCGGCATGGACATCCCCGATGCCGTGATCAGGCGGATGGCGGGCGTCCCCAAAAAAGACGCCGCCCGGGAAGGGATCAACATTTGCCTGGAGACCATCGCCGCCCTGCGCGAAATCAAAGGGGTGCGGGGGATTCATATCATGGCGATTGAATGGGAAGAAATTGTCGCCGAAATTGTCGAGGCCGCAGGCCTCCTGCCGCGTCCGGCGGCAGATTAGCCGGGAGGGTGCGCTATGCCGAAGAAATATCATGTCCCTGTAAAATCTGCACCGCCCCGTTATAAACCCGTGGGCAAATACAGCACCGTGGAATTCCGCGAAGATTGCGCCGGAAGCTGCCGGGAGTGCGTCAAAAAAAAATGCGTTTACGGCATCTTTGATGAAAATTATAAGCATATCGCCGCCATGGACGAGCCCGAATACCTGTATGCCTGTCAGAGCTGTTTTCGCTGCGTACAGGAGTGCACCAAAGGAATTTTTTCCCGGGTGATCAATCCCGAGTACCGCTCCCTAGGGGATGACTACTGGAAGGCCGATATCATCCACCGAACCTGGTATCAGGCCCATACCGGCAAAATTCCCGTTTCGGGCGCCGGTTACCGCGGTCCTTTCGTGGGCAAAGGGTTTGATTCCATGTGGACGGACATGTCTGAAATCGTGCGCCCCACCCGCGACGGCATTCACGGCCGCGAATACATCAACACCGGCATCGAGCTTTCCCGCCGGAAAGGACGGCTGGTATTCAATCCGGACATGTCTCTTGCCGAGGATTCGCCACCCATCTTTGAGGTGCCGATCCCGATGCTTTTTCAGCAGCCGACCTTCGGCGTTTTAAGTGAAAATGTGTTGCAGGCGGCCGTTCGGGCCGCGTACGCGCTGGACACCATGATCTATTTCAATCCGGACTATTATTCTGAAAACTTTGCGCCCTATGTGGAATGCATGGTGCCCTGCCTGTCGAAAGCCAGTTACCGTCATTTTCTTGAGACTGTTCCCGGTTTTCAGATGATTGAACTGGGTTACGAAACCGGCATTGAAACCGAGATAGCGCGGCTGCGCGCCCGGCAGCCGGAACTGATCGTTTCAGTAGGCATGCCTCTGAATTCGGAAGCAGCCGGCCGCGCTCTGGATATGACCCGGGCCGAAGTCGACACCCTTCACTTTTATGCAGATGACTGCGGTAATGAGCAGCATTCAGCATCGCCGCGCTTTTTAAAGGAGATGATCAGAGAAATTCATCTCCACCTCGTGGACCACTGCGTCAGAAACAGGGTCAACCTGGTATTTTCCGGCGGCATTGCCATGGCCGAACATGTCGCCAAGGCGATCATCTGCGGCGCCGACGGCGTTGTCATTGATCTTCCCCTGCTGATCGCCCTGGAATGCCGCTTATGTTACCATTGCAAATCCGGCAAGGCTTGCCCGGTCAAACTGGGAAACGTCGATCCCGAGTGGGGTCATCACCGCGTCGTCAACCTGATGGGGGCCTGGCGCAACCAGCTCATTGAAGTGATGGGCGCCATGGGAATCCGTGAAGCCAGGCGGCTGCGGGGCGAAATCGGCCGTTCTATGTGGTTTGAAGACCTGGAGCGGGAAAATTTCGGTCCGATTTTCGGCGAAAAAAAACAAACAGGGTTGGAATAAAAGATGCGTACCCAAAAAGAAAAATACAAATTTCCGCAGGTTAAGGCCGCTCCGTCGCGGTTTCGCAATACCATCGGCAAATATACCATCCGCAGAAACTCCCGCTGCACCTCCTGCGGGCTGTGCGCTCAGCTTTGCCCCTATGGGGTGCATCCCCGCTATGAAAATTTTGCAAAACCGCTGCGCCCCAAAGAACACCGCTGCATCGGTTTCAGCTGCCGCGAAAATGAATACTTCTGCGTGGACCGCTGTCCGGAAAAAGCCCTGACCCTGCGACTGAATCCCATTCTGGACACGCTGGGGGATTACCGCTGGACTTCCGAGATGCTCATCGCCCACTGGCAGATGGCCGAAGACGGTTCGCTGCCGCTGGCCGACCTGGAATACAGCCTCGGCAATTCCGGGGGCGGATTTGATAAGATTCGCTTTATCCCCCCGGAGCCGGATGCGTATCTCGACATCAAAGATGAAGATATCGACACCAGTCTGGCGCTCAATAAGCGCGGAGACGGGCGCCCCCCCAAAAAGCTTTCCCTGCCTTGCTACGGCGGCGGCATGTCCTTCGGATCAACTGCGCTGAATGTCATCGTTGGAAGAGCCCGGGCGGCATCACGCCTGAACACCCTGACCTGTACCGGTGAAGGCGGTTATCCCGAAGAGCTGGTCCCTTACAAGGATCACGTGATTACCCAGGTGGCCACCGGCCTGTTCGGCGTGGGGGAAAAAACCGTTCTGCAGGCCCCGGTGGTGGAGTTCAAGTACGCCCAGGGCGCCAAGCCGGGTCTCGGCGGCCATCTGCTGGGGGACAAGGTCACGCCCAAGGTCGCCGCCATGCGTGAAACCGTGGTGGGAAACGCCCTGTTTTCCCCGTTTCCCTTTCACAGCGTTTATTCGGTTGAAGACCACAAGAAGCATGTGGACTGGATGAAGGCCATCAACCCGCGCGTCCTGGTATCCGTAAAGGTATCCACCCCGACGGACGTGGACATGGTGGCCGTCGGCAGTTTCTATGCCGGCGCCCACATCGTGCACATTGACGGCAGTTACGGCGGAACCGGGGCCGCGCCGGACATCGCCAAGAAGAATATCGCCATGCCGATCGAATATGCGATTCCCAAAGTTCACAAGTTTCTGAAAGACGAAGGCGTCCGCAACGACATCTGTCTGATTGCCAGCGGGGGCATCCGCAATGCCATGGACGTCGCTAAGGCCATCGCCTTGGGCGCGGACGGCGTCGTTATCGGAACCGCCGAGCTGATCGCGATGGAGTGCGTGCGCTGCGGAAACTGCGAAAGCGGCCGCGGCTGCGCCCGCGGCATCGCTTCAACCGATGACGAACTGGGCAACATGATAACGGAGACGTGGGCCGAACAGCGCATCGTCAATATGTACAGCGCCTGGCGCCGGCAGTGGTGCGGGCTGCTCAGGCAGTACGGCCTGTCCAGCATGCGGGAGCTCACCGGCCGCACGGACCTGCTGATACACCTGGATTATCTGGACGAACGTGAAAGAAAAAAATACCAGCCGGCGCCGAATAAAAAGTTGATAATATAAAAACAGGCCGAAGGTGGATAGACTGAAGGCTGAAAGAAGGCTAAAGATATTTCCTCTTCGGTCTTTCAGCCCCATCACTTTTTTATCCTTCAGTCTTAAGTTTAAACACCTATACAGAGGAGATCATTTATCCATGCGCCTCAACAGGGAAGCGATCATTAATAATATATTAGCCGCCCGGGCAAAACTGCCCCGTGGAAATTATTATACCCAAAAAGCCGCCGAAGAAGGCGGCTGCGGGGTGACCGGTTTTATTTCGTCGGTTCCGGTCCGGGGCCGCCATATTTTCGAGCCGTCGGTCCAGATGCACAACCGCGGCAACGGCAAGGGGGGAGGGATTGCCGCTGTCGGCCTTTCAGCCCAAAGCCTGGGAGTCGGCCAGGATGTTCTTGATTCGCACTACCTGCTGCAGGTGGCGCTGCTGGACCCAAACGCCCGTCCGGATGTGGAACGGGCAAACATCGAACCGTTTTTTGAAATCCACAAAGCCGGACCGATCCCGACCCTGGACGATTATCGCGACATCGACGGACTGACGGTCAAACCCCCCGATGTCTGGCGCTATTTCGTCAGGGTAAAAAACGATGCTTTGGACCGCTTTGTCACCGAAAACGGGCTGTCGGACATGGATCCGCGCAGAGCTGAAGATGAATTCGTCTCCCAGAATACTTATAAGCTGAACCAGACATTTTATGCCTCCCTGGGCGAACAAAGGGCGTTTGTACTGTCCCACGGGCGCAACCTCATGATCCTGAAAATTGTCGGCTATGCCGAGCAGGTGGCGCAGTATTATCTTCTGGAAGATTTTAAGGCCCACGGCTGGATCGCACACCAGCGCTATCCCACCAAGGGCCGCGTCTGGCATCCCGGCGGCGCTCATCCCTTTATCGGGATGGACGAAGCCCTGGTCCACAACGGCGATTTTGCAAACTACCATGCGGTTGCCGAATACCTGAAGCAGAACAACATCTTTCCCCAGTTTCTGACCGATACCGAAGTGTCGGTCCTGTTGCTGGACCTGCTCAACCGGACCTTTGAATACCCGATCGAATATATCATTGAAGCCATGGCCCCCACCAGCGAGCACGATTTTGACCTGCTCCCGGCGGACCGGCAGCAGGTCTACCGGCACATCCAGTCTCACCATGTCCACGGCTCCCCGGACGGACCCTGGTTTTTCATTATTGCCCGCAACAATCCCTACCGCAATTTTTTTCAGCTCATCGGCATTACCGACACAGCCATGCTGCGGCCCCAGGTATTTGCCCTGCAGGAAGGGGACGGGGTGCAGATCGGTTTGATCTGTTCTGAAAAACAGGCCATTGACGCCACCCTGGAAAACCTGGCGGCGGAAGATCCCCGCTTCAGCCCCATTGCCGATAAATACTGGAATGCCCGGGGCGGCAGCGCCACCGACGGCGGCGCCTTCCTGTTCACGGTTAGCGATGCCGGCAAGGGAGACGGCTCCAGGAAGCTCGTCTGCACCAACAAATTCGGCCAGGAGGTAAAAATCCCACGGCAGCAAGAGTTTTATAAGCATACCCCACGGCTTTCCGTCTCTGAAAAAACCGGCGAGATTGCCAGCACGGTTCAAGCCGCTCTTGCCGCCGCTGACCTTCCCGCTTTCCTTAAGGATTTCATGAATCGCTTGCCCGGATGGAATTTTACCGATTTAACCTGTTTCTGCCGGAAAATGGAAAAGCTGGCCGAGGCAGACGCTGAAAACAAAACAAGGGCCATTGCCGTCCTGACCACCCTCAACGACAGACGCTACAGCACCGGCAAACTGAAACGCAGCTCGGTTCTGCGAATCATAAGGGAGAGCCTGGCCGCCATATTCCGTCAATCCCCCTCTCTGAATGATACTGGAACCGGGAGCTATCGCCATATCGACTGGAATACCCGTAACAGCCTGCGCGCGCCCCGTGAAGATGAAAAAATCCTGGTGCTCAATGCCGGCCAGTTTCCGCCGGAAGGAGAAGACTGCGACGCCCGTCTGATTGCTGCGGCCTATCAACTGGGCTGGCGGCAATTCATCCTTTACGGCTACAAAGGGCAGCGGTTTTGCGGCTGCGGCCTGGGTGAAAAGGCCGACGGCGTTCGCATGGATATCTATGACAGCTCCGGGGATTACCTGGCCTCCGGCATCGACGGCCCCGAATTGGTGGTTCACGGCAACGGCCAGGATCAGCTGGGCCAGATCATGAAACGCGGCAAACTGGTTGTATATGGCGACGTAGGACAGACCTTCATGTACGGCGCCAAGGGCGGCACGGTTTTTGTGATGGGAAACGCCGCCGGCCGCCCCCTGATCAATGCGGTGGGGCGCCCGCGGGTGGTCATCAACGGCACCTGCCTCGATTATCTGGCCGAATCTTTCATGGCCGGCGATCCCGTCAAAGGTGGCGGATTTGTGATCCTGAACGGCATGGCGTTCGATGATGACGGCGTCCTGCGGGCGCTGGATAACCCCTATCCCGGATCCAACCTTTTTTCACTGGCCTCAGGCGGCGCCATTTATATCCGCGATCCCGATCGAAAGGTAGTGGAAAACCAGCTGAACGGCGGCGAAATTGTCGCTTTAAGCCCGGCCGACTGGAACCTGATTCTCCCTTATTTAGAGGAAAATGAGAAATTATTCGGTATTTCGGTCCTAAATGACCTGTTGACAGTTGACGGTAAGATTCGGCAATATAGCGACGTTTATCGTAAAGTCCAAGCCGTCAAACTGGATGTTCTGGCGATGGAATCGACCGCCTCCGAAGAATACGGCAGCGACTGGCAGGAAGAGCTGGAGCATTTGAATTTTACGGAAATTCTAACCACAAATAAAACCTGATTCGATGACAGTCATGGACGCACTACTAGCCCTTGAAGATGGACGCACCTATCCCTGCCGTTCCTTTACCGGACCCGGCGAGACTTCCGGAGAAGTCGTCTTTAATACCAGCATGTCCGGCTACCAGGAAGTGCTCACCGACCCCTCCTACCGGGGGCAGCTGGTCACCATGACCTATCCGCTGATGGGCAATTACGGGGTCAATGCAGAGGACATTGAATCCGACCGGATCCAGGTATCCGCTTTTCTGGTAAGGGAGTACCAGCCGTTTTACAGCAACTTCCGAGCAGCCGCTTCCCTGGCCGAATACCTGACCGCCCAGAATATCATGGGTGTCGAAGGTCTCGACACCCGGGCGCTCACGCGGCATATTCGAACCGCCGGGGCCATGCGGGCGGTCATATCAACCCAAGACCTGAACCCCGAATCGCTGGTCGCCCGCGCCAACCGCATTCCCACCATGGCCGGGCAGGATCTGGCCACCGGGGTGACCACCCGCACGCCTTACTATTGGGAGAGTGGAAAACCCGTTGCGATCCCCGCCGACACCCCTCTCAATTCAAACATCTGGCGGCATCGCAAGACAAAGCATGCGGTGGCGGCATATGATTTCGGCATCAAGTACAACATTTTACGATCCCTCGAGTCCGCCGGCTGCGAAATCGTCGTGGTGCCGGCCGCCACCGGCCCGGACGTGATCAGGGCCATGGCGCCGGGCGGTATTTTCCTCTCAAACGGCCCCGGCGACCCGGAGCCGATCCGTTATGCCATTGAAACCATCCGGAAGCTGCTGGGGTATCGCCCTCTGTTCGGCATCTGCCTGGGGATTCAATTACTGGGACTCGCTCTGGGCGGTGCGACCTATAAATTAAAATTCGGACATCGCGGCACCAACCAGCCGGTAAAAAACCTGCTGACCGGCCGCGTTGAGATAACTTCTCAAAATCACGGGTTTGCGGTTGATACAAAAAGTCTTCCGGGAAATGATATTGAGATCACCCACATCAACTTGAACGACAACACCCTGGAGGGGTTCAGGCATCGCAGGCTTCCGATTTTCGCTGTGCAATACCATCCGGAAGCTTCCCCCGGCCCCCACGACGCCAAATATCTTTTTGATGATTTTACCCAATTGATGGATAAATATTAAAAACGATGCCTAAACGTTCCGACTTGCATAAGATCCTGATCATCGGCGCCGGTCCCATCATCATCGGGCAGGCCTGCGAATTCGACTATTCTGGCACCCAGGCCTGCAAGGCTCTGAAGGAGGAAGGCTGCAAGGTCGTTCTGCTCAACAGCAACCCCGCCACCATCATGACCGATCCGGAAATGGCGGACCGAACCTATATCGAGCCCGTGACTCCCGAAGCCGTTGCCATGATTATCGAAAAGGAACGACCGGACGCGCTGCTTCCCACCCTGGGCGGCCAGACCGGATTGAACACGGCCATAAAAGTGGCCCGGATGGGGATTCTTGAAAAGTACGGGGTTGAAATGATCGGCGCCTCGGTTGAATCCATCCAGAAGGCCGAAGACCGGGATCTTTTCCGGGCGGCCATGGCCAGGATCGGTTTGCGGATCCCCAGAAGCGGTATTGTAACGGATTTAAACGCCGCCCTGGCGGTGGCCGATGAAATCGGCTATCCCCTCATCGTGCGGCCGAGCTACACCCTGGGCGGCACCGGCGGCGGGGTCGCCTATAATCCCGAAGATCTCCTTGAAATCGCCAAGGCAGGCCTGGATGCCAGCCTGATCAACCAGGTCATGCTGGAAGAGTCGGTGATCGGCTGGAAAGAATATGAACTGGAAGTGATGCGGGACCACAATGACAATGTGGTCATCATCTGCTCCATTGAAAATATGGACCCCATGGGGGTTCACACCGGCGATAGCATTACAGTGGCCCCGGCCCAGACCCTCAGCGACCGCGAATACCAGAGCATGCGCGACGGCGCCATTGCCATCATGCGCGAAATCGGGGTTGATACCGGTGGATCCAATGTGCAGTTTGCCGTCAACCCCAAAACCGGTGAAATGATCGTCATTGAAATGAACCCCCGGGTGTCGCGCAGCTCTGCCCTGGCATCCAAAGCCACCGGTTTTCCCATAGCGAAAATCGCCGCCAAGCTGGCGGTGGGCTATACCCTAGACGAAATCCCCAATGATATCACCGGCGAAACTCTGGCTTCATTCGAACCGACCCTCGATTACTGCGTCGTCAAGATTCCGCGCTGGACATTCGAAAAATTCCCGGAAACCAAAGACTATCTGACAACCTCAATGAAATCCGTGGGGGAAACCATGGCCATCGGCCGTACCTTTAAAGAGGCCATGCAAAAGGGGCTGCGCTCCCTTGAAATCGGCCGGTTCGGTTTCGGCAGCGACGGTAAGGATCTTTCACTAGAAGCCGACCCGTCCAGACCGGGTGAAAGCGGCCTGACCCTTGCAGAGATCGAACAGAAGTTGTCGATCCCCAACTCCCAGCGGATTTTTTTTCTGCGTTACGCCCTGCTGAAAGGAATGTCGATTGAATCGATCTATGAACTGTCGCATATCGATCCCTGGTTTCTCCATCAGCTCAAACAGATCCTGGATTTTGAAAAACAGATAGCCGCAACCCCCGGCGCCCTGCCGGCGCCGATCCTGAGGCAGGCTAAAACCCTTGGATTTTCTGATATTCAACTGGCGCACCTAAAGGGGACAACCGAAGACGGTATTAAAAAACTCCGACGGAATTACAACATAACGCCCACCTACAAACTGGTGGATACCTGCGCCGCGGAATTTCAGGCCGCCACACCGTACTACTATTCCACCTATGAAATTGAAAACGAAGCCAGGCTATCCGATAGGAAAAAAGTGATCATTCTGGGCGGCGGACCCAACCGCATCGGCCAGGGGATTGAGTTTGACTACTGTTGCGTACACGCTTCCTTTGCCCTGCGCGAAGAAGGCGTGGAAAGCATCATGGTCAACAGCAATCCTGAAACGGTCAGCACGGATTATGACACCTCCGACAAACTGTATTTTGAACCGCTGACAAAGGAAGACGTGCTGCATATCGTTGAAATGGAAAAACCCCTGGGGGTCATCGTACAGTTCGGCGGCCAGACCCCGCTGAACCTTTCGGTTCCGCTGTATCAGGCGGGTGTGCCGATTTTGGGCACCCAGCCGGAAAGTATCGACCGGGCCGAAGACCGGGAACACTTTCAGGCCATGCTCAATAAACTGGGACTGATTCAACCGGCCAACGGTACGGCCCAGAATGTGGAGGAGGCCTGTACGATCGCTGAAAAAATAGGCTATCCGGTGATTGTCCGCCCTTCCTATGTCCTGGGCGGCCGGGCCATGAAGATCGTATACCGCCGCAAGGAGCTGGAGAATTTTACCCGGCTGGCCATCCTGGCGTCGCCGGAACACCCGGTCCTGATCGACAAATTTCTTGAAGACGCGCTGGAAGTGGACGTGGACGCCGTCTCAGATGGAACCGTCACTATCATCGCGGGAATTATGGAACACATCGAAGCCGCCGGCGTCCATTCCGGAGATTCCGCCTGCGTGCTTCCGCCATACAGCATCGGCAAGGAAATGCTCGCAACCATCGCTGCCGCCACCAAAGCCATGGCGGCGGAGCTTCAGGTAGTCGGGCTGATGAACGTCCAATATGCCATCAAAGGCAACCGGCTGTTCGTTCTGGAAGTCAACCCACGGGCATCCCGAACCATTCCGTTTGTCAGCAAGGCCACCGGTATCCCCTTTGCAAAGCTGGCGACCAAGATCATGCTCGGCCGCAGCCTCAGGGAGCTCGGTATCACCCGGGAAATCATTCCTGCTCATATTTCGGTTAAGGAGGCGGTTCTTCCCTTTAACCGCTTTCCTGGCGTCGACACCCTGCTGGGGCCGGAGATGAAATCCACCGGCGAGGTAATGGGCATTGATACGGCCTTCGGTGCCGCCTATGCCAAGGCGCAGCTGGGAGCCGGCCAGAACCTGCCCCTGAGCGGAACGGTTTTTATCAGCGTCCAGGATGCGGACAAAAAAACGGCACTGGCGGTGGCGGCCCTGTTTCACCGGATGGGCTTCGACATCGTTGCAACGGGCGGAACCCATGCGTTTCTGGAATCCCAAGGCATTCCCAGCAGCGTTATCAACAAGGTTTCGCTGGGGCGGCCGCACGTGGTCGATGCCATTAAAAACGGAAAAATCCAGTTTATTATCAACACCGGACTGGGCGACGCCCCCCGGCGGGACGGCTATCTGATCCGGCGGGCGGCTATCCAGTTCAACATTCCCTATACCACCACCATTGCCGGCGCCATGGCCATGGGCAGAGGGATTTCCGCTTTAAAGGAACAACGTCTGACCGTTAAACCTTTACAGGAGTATCATAACTCATGATAGTTTCAGAAAATCCGCGGGAGGCCTGTGGGCTGTTCGGTATTCATGATCACCCCGAAGCCGCCAGGCTGACCTATTTTGGGTTGTACGCCCTGCAACACAGGGGGCAGGAAAGTGCCGGCATTGCCGTCGCCCGGGACAGACATATTTCCTCTCATAAGGGGATGGGGCTGGTACCGGAGGTTTTTGACGATTCCCATCTGGCGCAGCTTAAAGGCGGCAGCGCCATCGGCCATGTTCGCTATTCCACCACCGGCAGTTCCATCCTTTTTAACGCCCAGCCCTTTGTGGTGCATCACAGCCAGCGGTCCTACGCTGTTGCCCATAACGGCAATATCGTCAATGCCCACACCCTGAAAAGCGAACTGGAGGCCTCCGGCTCGATTTTTCAAACCACCATGGACAGTGAAATCTTTCTGCATCTCTTTGTCAAAAACTTAAAATACGGGTTCGAACAGGCTGTGGTTGAGAGTGTTGCAAAATTAAGAGGCGCCTTTTCTTTTATCGTTCTGACCAGCAAGGGTGAAGTTATCGGCATCAAGGACCCCCACGGGTTCCGGCCGCTGTGCCTGGGGAAATTGAACGGTCACTATGTACTGGCCTCGGAGTCCTGTGCACTGGACCTGGTTCAGGCCGAATTCATACGTGAAATCGATCCCGGCGAAATCGTTATCATCAGCAAAGACGGCGTCAAAAGCATCCGGCCGCAATCCCCCTCCCGGAAATCGTTTTGTATCTTTGAATTCATTTACTTTGCCCGGCCCGACAGCACCATTTTCGGTAAAAATGTTTATCTGACCCGGAAAGCGCACGGCCGCCAGCTCGCCGAAGAGGCCCCGGTAAGCGCCGACATGGTCATGCCGTTTCCCGACTCCGGAACCTATGCCGCACTTGGTTTTTCAGAGGCTTCCGGAATTCCCTTTGAAATGGGCATGATCCGCAATCATTACGTGGGGCGTACGTTTATCCAGCCGACGCAGAGCATGCGGGATTTCGGCGTTCGCATAAAATTGAATCCTGTCAAAGAACTGCTGAAGGGAAAAGACATTATCATTATTGAAGACTCCATCATTCGGGGAACTACCGCCAAGACCCGCGTCAAGGCCTTGCGCGAACTTGGTGTCCGGCGAATCCATATGCGCGTCAGCGGCCCCCCGCATCGCTTTCCGTGTCATTATGGAATCGATTTTTCCACCAAAGGTGAGCTGATTGCCGCGCGCATGTCGGTTGAAGAGCTGCGTGACTTTCTGGGCCTCGATTCGCTGTATTACTTAAGCCTTCCCGGGCTTCTTCAGGCAACCGGCATCGAAGACCCGGAATATAATTTCTGTAAAGCTTGCTTTGACGGCTGCTATCCGGTAGAATTCGACGAACGTGTGACCAAGGATTGCCTTGAATCAAGTTAGCAAAAAATGAATCCGGAGGAAGTATGATTGAGTCGAAATACCTGAAAGACAGCGTCCAGAATATTCAGAAACTGATGACCATCCCGCCCTTGCGAAAATTTGAAACCAAGTACCTGGGCCAGTTGATCCGGTTGAGTAAAATACGGGAGTATGAATCCGGCGAACTGATCATCAAAGAGGGCGGTCAGGATACCTGGATTTACTTTCTGCTCTCCGGCAAGGTCCGGGTAGAGAAAAAAGGGATGGAAATCGCCATCATTGACAAAATCGGTGAAATTTTCGGCGAAATGCGACTCCTGGACGGACTGGCACGATCGGCCTCCGTTTATGCGGAAGGAAAAACCGTCTGCCTGGCATTTGATCCCTATGGTGCAGACAGCCTGTCGTCGCCCGATCAGAGAACCAAGTTTCTGCTGCTGCTTTACAAAATGTTTGCGGAATTTTTATCCAGCCGGTTGCGGATCATCAATGATGAGCTGTCGCAGATTAAAAAGGAAACCGGTAAGAAATAAATGAACACCACGGTTTCATTTACAAAAAATGCCACCAATATTTTTTTCCATATACTGACCCGCTGCAACCTGAGCTGCCGCCACTGCTACATCAACCCCGCCCAGCACGGCCGGGACGCCCTGCCTTACGAAACCATTGAAAACTGGTTGGGAACATTTATTTCCAATGGAAAGGAAACCAATGTGGTCTTTTTGGGGGGCGAACCCAGCCTGCATCCAGACCTTTCTCGATGCATCAAAAAAGCCAGGGCCCTGGGATACCGCTCCGTAACCGTTGACACCAATGGCTACCTGTTCAACGACATTCTCGCAAAGGTTAGCCCCCGGGAGGTGGACTATTTCAGCTTCAGTCTGGACGGTGCCACAGAAAAGACGAACGACCGGATTCGGGGGAAAGGGTCTTATAAGCAATGCCTTTATGGGATCGGGCAGGCGGTTTCCAAAGGGTTTAAAACCAGTCTGATTTACACCGTCAGTTGCACCAATATCGATGAACTGGAAGACATGCCGCTCCTGCTGAATGGGCTGGGAATAGACCGGTTTTTTATACAGGTGATCGGTATCAGAGGGAAAGCGGCAGGCCGCCCGCCGGAAAAGATGCAGGTCGACCGGGAAGAATGGCTCCGTATCGTTCCGGCGGTGGCCAGAACCGCGGCCGATCGCGGCATCACTGCAACGTATCCCAAGGTCTATCTATCGCTCGATGAACCCTTTGAATGCGCCGGGCAAGTGGCCGACAACTATTTTATCTTTCCCAATGGCAGAGTTTACCGCTGCCCGCTGTGCGAAGATTTTCCCGTCCACAGCCTGGTGTTTGAAAAAGACCGGCTCATGCCCACAGGCAAAATCAACGAATGCGATCTGTTCCGGCTAAATATTCCCGAAGGATGCGTCATGAACAAGCTCATCCAGCCCGACAACCTGAGTTACGACAAGAGCAACTCATCGCTATACAAAATTGCCTGCTGCCTGTTGAAGGAAGAGATTCGGCCAAAGTCCTAACACCCTGCTGAATGAAAAAAGGCAGAGGATTTATCCACTGCCTTTTTTAAGGATGGTTTTGTCGGTATCGGCAGATTACCGCGACCGAAACCGCTTCCAGCTATATGCAAGCGGCTTTGCCAGTATCGCGCCCGTAATCATCACCGCAGCCACGACCATAAAAATAGTTCTCATCGTTTTCTCCCTCTTATCTTATCCAGAACCGCAACGGGGCTTCCTGTTCGTGGAGCAAAACTGTCGGAAACACCGGCTACGGTTGCACTGGAAAATATTTCTAAAAAACCAAAAAGAAAAGGCCCCTTGTTGAAAGGGACCATATGAAGACCTTCTGAAAACTTAACTCCACTGCCGGGTATTATAATCAGTTTTTCTGGCGAGTCAATACTTACAATCAACGAAGTGTTACAGTCGCCCCTTTTTCAAAATAGCCACCAGTAGCCATACGCCCATGACGGCGGCGGCTAGAAAACCGATGATGCCGATAAAGGAAATGCCGTAGATGAAAGGGGGGGTTTTGGAAATGACGATCAGGGCCGAACCGACGATCAGGGCGGCAATGATGATGGAAAAAGAAATCCGGTTGCTGATCTGGTCGTGGGTTGCCAGCATCTCCCGCAGGCCCTCATGCTCCATTTTAACCGTGAGCTTCTGCTGTTTGATCAATCGGGTTATTTCAAGAACATCTCGTGGAAACTGCTGGGCGAACTGAAACAACTCCGCAGCGATCCGGATGACATCATTGGCAATTCGATCCGGATAGAATCGGGCCAGTTTGACTTTTTTGATAAAGGGAGTTGCCCGGGCAATCATGTCAAAATCCGGGTCCAGCGTCACGGCGACCCCTTCCACCGTGCTCAGGGCCTTCATCATCAGAAATAGATCCGGCGGAATCCGGAGCCGATGTGCGGAAACCATCTCGAAAAGATGCTGAATCAATCTGCCGATCCGGATTTCCTTTAAAGACTTATATAAATGTTTTCCCATGAACTCGGCGACCTCTTTCTCCAACAGGCGCAGATCCGGTTCGACGTCCCAGGTGGTCACCTTCAGTAGAACCTGGGCCGCCCGATTTTCATCTTGGCGAACCACGCTGTCGATCAGCTCGACAAAATCTTCCCGGGTGCTGCGGTCAACGGAACCCGCCATGCCGAAATCCAAGAGGCAGATGACATTGTGGGGCAGTACGAATATATTTCCCGGATGCGGGTCAGCATGAAAAAAGCCATGGTCAAATACCTGTTTGAGGATAAGATCCGCCCCCCGCTGGGTGATGATCTTTCTGTCGAGGCCGGCCGCATCGAGTCGGTCGACTTCGGAAACCTTTATCCCCTCCACCAGTTCCATTGTCAAAACCCGCGCGGTCGTCAGCCCGTGATACACCCTGGGTATATAGAGGGTGGGATCTCCCAGAAAATTGCGGGAAAACCTCTCCATGTTTGCAGCTTCAATGGTATAGTCGGTTTCTTTTTCTAGGATTCGGGCGAATTCCTCAACGATTTTAACGGGCCGGTGAAACGCCAGCTCTTCCACGTGCCGTTCCATCAGGGTCGCCAAGTGAAGCATGATCTCAAGATCGATCTCGATAATTCTTTTGATGCCGGGTCGCTGCACCTTGATGGCTACGGATTCGCCTTCTTTCAGGCGCGCTTTGTGGACCTGGCCGATGGACGCGGATCCAAAAGGGCTTTTCTCAAAAGACTCAAAGAGTTCTTCAAGCGGCAGAGAAAGTTCCTTTTCAACGATTCGCTGAACTTCCGGGAAGGGAAAGGGGGGCACATCATCCTGAAGTTTGGCAAGCTCTTTGATAATTCTATCCGGGACCAAATCCGGCCGGGTGGACAGGACCTGGCCCAGTTTGATGTAAGTCGAACCCAGCTCTTCAAGGGCCATGCGTATTCTTTCGGCCCCTGTCAGCTTTTCTTCCCGTTCTCCTTTTTTCCGGGAAATCATCTGCAGGCCGACTTCAATATACTGGTCGATCTTGAGACGGTCCACCAGATCCTCAAACCCGTACTTTATTAAAACAGCCAGGATTTGACGATAGCGGTTCAGATGGCGGTAGGTGCGGCCGATAACGCCGATTTTTCTTATGCTGAGCATTGAATTTAACAAAGATCAACCGGTTGTTTTGGTGTCGCTGCTGATGGCCTTTTTCAACTCCCTGATCTCTTTTTTTAATGCCTTTAGTTCATCGCCGGTAACGACATCGGCCTTTTTTAAGAATTCCTTAACCATTTTTTCAACCCGCTCTTCCATCTTCACCTTGGCCTCGTCGTAACGGCTGAGCAGTTCATCCAGAAACTTTTTCCCCTCCTGCTCGTTCAAGTTTCCTTTTTTGACAAGGTCCTTGACGATATCCTCCACCTCATCCCGGGTTTTAAGCGCCAGCCCGATGCCGGCCATCATGGTCTTTTTGATCAGATCTATCACGGCGTCCCCCTTTCTTTGGGTTTCACATCACCTTAAATCTTTCCTATCAGTGCGCTTGCAATCGTATTTTTCTGTATCTCCTTGGTCCCCTCGTAAATTTCCGTAATTTTGGCATCGCGGTAAAAACGCTCGACCTCATACTCCGCCATATAGCCATATCCCCCCATCAGCTGGATGGCCTCATCGGCCACTTCCACGGCGGTCCTTGCCGCAAACATTTTGGCCATGGAGGTCAGCTTGGGATCAATTCGCCCGCCCTGATCATAGTTCCAGGCCGCCTTGTAGGTAATCAGGCGGGCCAGCTCAATTTTCGTGGCCATATCGGCCAGCTTATGCTGGGTGACCTGAAACTGCGCAATCTTTTTTCCAAACTGTTCTCTTTGTTTGACATAATCAAGGGCGCGGTCAAAAGCGCCCTGGGCCGTACCCAAGGCCTGGGCCGCCACCAGGATTCGGCTCTCATCAAAAAATTCCAGCACCTGATAAAACCCCCGGCCCTCTTTACCGATCAGGTTCGATGCCGGCACCCGCACATTCTTGAAATTCACCTCCGCCGTGGCCATCATGTGAATACCCATTTTTTCACCCACATCCGTGGCGGTCAAGCCTTGCCGGTCGGCCTCCACCAGAATCATGCTGATACCGCGATAGGTCGGCTGCGCGGCGGGATCGGTCTGGCATAGAACGGAATAAAATCCGGCCAGCCCGCCGTTGGTGATAAAGGTCTTGGTGCCGTTGATCACCCATTCATCCCCTTCCCTGACCGCGCTGGTGTTCATGACGGTAATGTCCGATCCGTGATCCGGTTCCGTAAAGGCCCCGGCGGACAGCATCCTACCTTCGGCCACCGGCGGCAAAAATTTTTCCTTCAGTTCTTCGGAACCAAAGCGTAGGATGCATTCGGATGCAAAGCCGGCAAGTATCACGGCACTGCCGATGGTGGAATCCCGCCGGCAGAATTCATCGGCAATAATGATATTTTCCAGAACCCCCAATCCCTGGCCGGAATATTTTTCAGGAAAATGAATCCCCAGAAAGCCCAGTTCCGCTGCTTTTTGCCATATTTTTCTGGGAAACTCGTGTTTTCTTTCGAGTTCCAGCGCAAGTTCCTTGTCGAATTCACCCTTGGCAAAATCCCTGGCCGCCTTTTGAATCTCTTTTTGTGATTTGCTCAGTTCAAAGTCCATTCTTTTCCTCCAGACGTTTTCTGAATTCGGATGCAGGCTTCGTGGCTGTCAGCCCCTATGGGCAAAAATTCGTATTGTTTTTTTGGATTTAGCATATGCCCTGGGCTTTTGCAAGGTGTTTGGGGGTCGATCCGACAGTCCGCGCTTCAGGTTTTCCGTCGGATTGAAAAACAGCCGATCGGAATAAAGCCCATTCTCCTTTTTCGTGTAATAGAAAAATTTTGGTAATAAATTCATATATAAAAGAAACTTGACGGATTATGGAAACTGTCTTAATCTCATTTGTCATAAATTGACTTTTTCGAAAGGACCCATCCCAAATGGCTTTTTCAATTGCGCTGGCCGGAAAAGGAGGCACCGGCAAAACCACTGTGGCAGGATTGCTGATAAAATACCTGGTCAAAACCGGCAAAACCCCGGTTTTGGCGGTTGATGCTGACAGCAATGCCAACCTGAATGAAGTTCTCGGCCTGACCGTAACCGATACCCTGGGGAACTCACGCGAGGAAATGAAAAAAGGCAGGGTTCCCAGCGGCATGACCAAAGACGTCTTTATGTCCATGAAGCTGGAGCAGGCCGTTGTCGAGGCCGCAGGCTATGATCTGGTTGTAATGGGGCAGCCCGAAGGCCCGGGTTGTTATTGCGCCGCCAACACCCTGCTGACCGGATTCCTTGAACGGCTGACGGGCAATTACCCTTACATCGTCATGGATAATGAAGCCGGCCTAGAACATATCAGCCGCCTGACCACCAGCAATGTCGATGTTCTGCTGATTGTCTCAGACACATCCCGGCGCGGGCTGCAGGCGGCTATCCGGATTCATGAGCTTGCCAAGTCACTGAATATAGGTGTCGCCAATAGCTATGTGGTCATCAACCGGGTTAAAACCCCACCCGACAGCGAGATTAAAGACCTGCTCAACCGGTCCGGACTGGAACTTGCCGGGACCATCTCTGAAAATCAAGGTGTCTACGAATATGATCTCAATGGCCAACCGACCATTCAAATGCCGGAGGATAATCCCGCAGTTACAGAGGCTTTTGCAATTTTTGATAAAATTATCGGCTGACTTTCCTTTTGAACCGTACCCGCTAATCGCAAGCCGGCGGGTTATCCCCTGAACGGGCGTGAAAAACCGGACCAAAATGAACTTAACGCGGCACAGGATCCGGCGCTTGGAATGATAAATGAAAAAGACCGGCTTTTTGTATGATGAACGTTACCTGCTGCATGACACGGGCATCTATCATCCCGAAGTTCCTGAACGGGTGCAGGCCGTTTACAATGGCATCAAGGCCGCCGGACTTTTACCGAAGCTTAAACTGATTCAGGCCGTTCCGGCTGACCTGCAACGGATCGAAGCCGTTCATGAAAACCGTTACGTCCGTCGCTTTCAGACCGCCTGCCAATCCGGCGACTCGATGCTGGACAGCGCGGACAATCAGATGTCCGCTGAAACCTATGAAACGGCTTTACTGGCTGTGGGCGGCGTATTGGAAGCTGCCAAGCTCGTACTCCGGGGAGAAATCGATAATGCCTTCTGTGCGGTCAGACCCCCCGGGCATCATGCCGAAAGCAACCGCGCCATGGGATTCTGTTACTTTAATAATGTTGCCGTTGCGGCTCGTTATTTTCAACATGAAGGGGGGATCAACCGAGTGGGAATTGTTGACTTTGATGTTCACCATGGCAATGGCACCCAACACATTTTCGATCAGGACCCCACGGTATTTTATTATTCTATCCACCAGCACCCCTCGTTTGCATTTCCCGGCACCGGACGTGAATTCGAAAAAGGGTCGGGGCCGGGTTACGGCTTTACCTTGAATTCTCCGGTCTTACCCGGCCGGGGCGACAGCGAATATCAACGCCTTTTAAAAAAAGATCTTTTACCGGCCTTTGAAGATTTTAAACCGGAAGTTATCATCGTTTCAACCGGCTTTGACGCCCATATCGAAGATGATATGTCGGACATCCGGCTCTCTACCGATGCTTTTACCATGATGATGAAGCAGATTGTTGATATGGCCGACCGCTATTCAGGGGGGAGAATTATTTCCGTCCTCGAGGGCGGATACGCTCTCGAGCGTCTGCCCGAACTGGCCAGCAATCATGTATCCGTTCTGTTGGATGAATAACTCAATTATAGCCTTATTGAGGAGGAACCCATGTTTGTCAGCAGGTCAATGACCCGAAAGGTTATCTCAATTGATAAGAATGCTGATATTTTAGAAGCAAAAGAAAAAATGGCCGAACACCGCATCCGGCATCTGCCGGTGGTTACCAAGGGCAATTGCCTCTGCGGCATTGTAACGGACCGTGATATCCGCAGCGCCATGCCGTCCAGCGTTTTGGAGGATCCGAACCGCGCCAAGTCTCAGACGCGCCTTAAAAAAATTAAAGTGTCCGAAATCATGACAAAAGACCCTGTCACCCTGTCTCCCCAGTATACCTTGCAGGACGCCCTCCTCTTGATCCAGGAAAAGAAAGTCGGCGCTTTCCCGGTGGTGGACGAGCAGGGAATCCTGAAAGGTATTCTTTCCACCCGGGACCTGATGCGGGCATTTATAAACGTACTGGGAATCGGAGAGCCTGGAACACTGCTCTGTATTCTGGTGGAAGAAAAAATCGGCCAGATGAAAAAAATTGTCGACGCCGTCACAGAGGAGAATATCTCCTTCGGCAGCATCCTGGTTGCCAGGTATTGGGAAGAAGGCAAACGGGCGGTTTTCCCCTATCTGCTGACCCTGAATGTCACCAATGTTAAAAAGAAGCTGGAAAAGCTGGGTTTCACCCTGCTGGACCCCATGGAATGGTATCTGGACCAATTGCCCAAAAATGACTGATGTCCGAACCCGGCATAATTTACCTGGAAATCCATCCGCATCTCCTTATACCGATTTATTTATCTACTATCTGAAAGGGCTTGCGAAAACAGACGGCCGTGACTTTGGCCGCGCATTTATCGGTGCCTGGCTGGAAGACGGTTTTTCATTTCTTTTTTTTTCAGAGCCTTCTCTTGCCGCGGTTGAACGGTTTATTTCGGTACAACCCTGTTTAGAATTTATTGATAAATATCAAATGGCTTATTCCGACTGGCAGGGGAGTATTTTAGGTCCGGGGCGTTTCGGCAGCTTCTTCATCACCCCCCCCTGGTCGGCAGCATCGGAAACACTGGCGATTGAAAAGCAGCCCATTATACTCGACCCCGGCGTTGTTTTCGGCAGCGGCAGCCATCCCACAACTTTAAGCTCTTTGGAAGCATTGGAGCTTGCATTTCAATCGGATTCATTTGCTTCGACTCTGGACCTGGGAACCGGAACCGGCCTGCTGGCGCTTGCTGCCGCCCGTTTGGGCTGTCCCAAAACACTGGCGGTGGATCTTAATCTGCTGGCTGTCAGAACCGCCTTGAACAATATCCGGCTCAACCGGCTGGAAGATAGAATCATGGCGATTCAGGGGAAGGCTCAAGACTTTGTAAATGTCGACGCAGAGCTTATTGTCGCGAATATCCATTACGACGTCATGAAAGAACTGGTTGCTGCCGAGGGCTTTTTATCAAAAAAAAATTTTATCCTGTCCGGGCTTTTGCGCAGCCAGGCAAACACCATCCTCGCCGGATTATCCGACAAACCGGTCAGAATTATCAAGAAATGGGAAATCGAGGGTATCTGGTATACTTTTTTTGGAAAAATTACTTGAAATCCTCCTGAAAATATAGCTAAAAGGATGCTATGTATATCAAATGCTGGGGATCCAGGGGCTCAATACCTGTCTCGGGAAAAGAGTATCTCAAATACGGTGGCGATACCACCTGCCTGGAAATCCGGTCTGAAAGCGGTGATATCATCATCGTCGATGCGGGGACCGGGATTCGCAGACTGGGAAATTTGCTGATCGAGGAAAAACGCTTTCAGTATAATTTCATCTTTACGCACGCACACTGGGATCATGTCATGGGATTTCCCTTTTTTAAACCCCTCTATTTTCAGCATGCCCAATTGCAGATGCATCGCTGTCCCTTTCACAGCAAGTTTGTCGAAACCATTCTTTCAAAAGTCATGGCCCCCCCCAACTTCCCGGTCAGATATGCGGATTTAAAGGCAAAAATATTTTACGAGGACGCCTGTCCCACAACCTTTGAAATCGGTTCGATTCAGATTACCCCCATTCCCATCAGTCACCCCAATAGCGGCAGCGGTTATAAATTTGTCGAAAACGGCAAGTCCTTTGTTTTCCTCACGGACAATGAATTGGGGGTTGTTCACCCCGGGGGGCTGCAGCGCAAAGACTATACCGAATTTTGCACGGATACAGATCTGCTGATTCATGATGCCGAGTACACCCCCACCGAATATAAAAGAACAAAGGCATGGGGACATTCGATCTTCAGTGAAGCACTGGACCTTGCGGTTGAAGCCGGCGTAAAAAAATTGGGGCTGTTTCATTTAAATCAGGAACGGTCTGATACGGCGGTGGATAAGATTGTCGAATCCTGCCGGCGGCGCATCGCTGAAAAGGGAAGCCAGCTGGAATGTTTTGCGGTGCCCGGCAACGGCGATATGGCCTTCCATTTATAAAACCCACTATAACTTTCTTATGGAACAACTCTTTAAGCGTGCCGCTAAGGATCTGAGCGCGGCAAAACATGTCGTTGCCTTAACCGGCGCCGGCATTTCCGTCGAAAGCGGGATCCCGCCCTTTCGGGGAAAGGGCGGGGTATGGGAAAAATTTGACCCCATGGAGGTTGCCCATATCGATGCTTTCATGCGGGATCCGGCCAGGGTCTGGAACCTACTTCTCAAGGAAATGAAAGCGATCGTTGACAAGGCCCGGCCCAACGATGCCCATAAAGGGCTTGCCAGGTTGGAAGACCGGGGAAAGCTGAAAACGGTTATTACCCAGAACGTGGACGGCCTGCATCAGATGGCGGGAAACACGGATGTCATCGAATTTCACGGTAATTTTGCCTGGCATCGCTGCCTGGACTGCAACCGGCGCTGTGAAACGCACCGGATCGACCTCTCGCAGATTCCCCCCCGCTGCGAGTGCGGCGGGATATACCGTCCGGAATGCGTTTTCTTCGGTGAAATGATTCCGCCGCAGCACTTGCTGCGTTCGCGTCAGGCGGCCGTACAGTGCGATGTCATGCTGGTCATCGGCACGTCCGCGGTGGTCCAGCCGGCCGCGCTCATGCCGCTGGTCGCAAAAGACGCCGGGGCCCTAGTGATCGAAATCAACCCTGAACCAACCCCCCTCACCGGCAGCGTCAGCGATTATCTGATACAGGGCAAAGCCGGGGAAATCATGAACTCCATCCTGGCGGAGATGGAACGAATCGGATAGTCGATCATGAATACCGGACCAACCGGATGGATTCAAATCGTTTCCCTGCCGCCCCCCTCGTTGCAGGACAACACCGCCGATGCGGATCGGCTGCTGCGAGCCCTTAAGGAACGACTGAAAACCGACGCCGTCGATATCGATTTCAATCTGCTCAAGAAACTGCCCCATCAGCTGCGAAACAATAACTTTAAAATAAAGTGCATCCTGTGCAAAGACCGCCGCCGATGGGTCGTCATCGGCATCAGGGATGCGCAGGACACCTCCCCCTTAACCGGCCTGGCCGTTGATCTGGGAACCACCACGGTGGTTCTGCGCCTGATAGACCTTCTTTCCGGAACCGTTCTATCCGAATCCTCATTCCATAACCCCCAGCTTTCCATCGGACCCGACATATTAACCCGCGTCCATTTTGCCGGACAGGCCGATGGCCTGACGCAGATCCATGATCTTCTGATAAGCGCCCTGAACGCTTCCATTCAAGCAATCAGCAGCAATTGCGACCTTTATCCGGACGACATCTATTTTTTATCCGTTGCCGGCAACACCGTGATGACCCATTTGTTCATGGGACTGACCCCGGACTGGATCATTCGCGAGCCTTATATCCCGGCAGTCAACCGGCCGGGGCTGACAACAGCGCCGGAACTTGGGATAGCGGTCAATCCCCAGGCACGCATATTCATCTTTCCAAACGCCGGAAGCTACTTCGGCGGCGATCTGATCGCCGGAATTTTATTTTCAAGCCTGCACCGGCGAACCGACACGGCCCTTCTGGTGGATGTCGGCACCAATGCCGAGGTCGTACTGGGAAACCGGGACTGGCTGGTTGCCTGCGCCGGGGCGGCCGGACCGGCCCTGGAAGGCGGCGCCAGCCGGATCGGAATGATGGCGGGACCAGGCGTAATCGATCATATTGAGCCGGCGCCGGATAAAGAACGGTTTCGCTGCCATACCATTAACGGTTCTCCGCCGACCGGCATTTGCGGATCCGGTTTGATTGAACTGGCCGCGCTTTTGTTCACTTCCGGCATGATCGACAGCCGCGGCCGGTTCGTGTCTGAAAATTGCGGCGAAAAGCTGAAAACATTAAATGGTTCCCCCTATCTTGTGATCGTTCCGGCAAGCCTGTCGGCCACCGGCACGGACCTTGGCGTCAGCCAGACGGATCTGGACAGCCTGATCCGCTCCAAGGCGGCAATGTATTCGATCCTGGAGACGATTGCCGCTTCCGTGGGTATCTCGCTGGAAGACATTACCGCTTTCTATGTGGCCGGCACCTTCGGTTCCATCATCAAGCCCGAAGCGGCGATTACCATCGGCATGCTCCCCGACCTGCCTCTTTCCCGCTTCATTTCCTTGGGAAACAGCTCCATCGGCGGAGCAGCCCTGGCCCTCATCGCAGGCGGCTGCCTGGAAGAGATTGACTCCATCAGGGACCGCATCACCTATCTGGAGTTAAACGTCAATCAGGAGTTCATGGCCCGTTTCAGCGCTGCCAGATTCCTCCCGCATACCGATCTTTCGCGCTTTCCCTCTGTAAAAGTCCGCCGTGCGGGTTAACCCCTTTTTCATCCCGACCTGCGGAACACGGCAGCCATCGAGGTAAATTTTATCGTCCCTAAAGATCTTTTCATCTTTCATAAGCATTAACTTATTGACAATAATATGGTCGATCTCATCAAGCCTTTGCCGAAAAAAATCATAAAAAGGCGCCCATGCGGTTCGGTGGCCCCGGCGATCTGGAAGCGGCTGACATTCGGAATTTGTACTGGTTGATCTCTTTACCGAAATTTACACAAGCGGTTATAGGGGATGATGGATTGGCCGCACCGATGATCGTACCCGACCCTCGTGCCTTCGCACTACATAAATTCTGGTTAAGCAGCCAGGATGATCGTGAACCGATTAAGAAACAACGTGATCACGGACAAGCGATGGCCGTTGGAAAGTTAGTCGTTGAACATTTACCACAACATCGTTTTGATGCCGAAGAACTGCGAATGCTTCCGCTGGAAATCGTTCAAAAGGCGGTAAAACAATTCGATTTAACAACTTAATTTTTATGGCTGTTTGTGACAAAGAGTTCATTCTTCTCACTGACCGCCCATTTGATCCTGCCGGCAGCATTGTTACCGATGCCGTACATGCAAAGCAATGCTTGATAAACCGAGCGTTTCATGAGAATGAAAATCTATACAGAAAATCCAATCCTCTGTTTTGCGCAGTAAGGGCGTGCCCTTAACGATAGAATCCCTTGAGCCGGAAGGGCCGCGGGGTGACGAAATCCTGATGCGTCTAGGCATGCCATAACGAAAATCAGCGTTTGATGAAACAACCGTTTCATGCAAAGGGTAAGTTATGATGAAAATAACCCGTGAATTTCTCAGAACTGCAACAGCCCTGATTGCGTTTCTTTGCAGCGGCTGTATGGGAAATGGACATAAGCCCATGGAGACGCTCACCTATGCCGAGCCCGCAGGAAACAAGCAGCTGATCGTCTTTTTGCGGGGGCTCGGGGGTACCTGGCGCTGTTTTTGGGAACCGCACAAATGCTTTGAGACCGAAGGACTTGTTGAAGCGGTGCGGGAAAGAAAACTTCCTTTTGACATGGTCGCCCCGAACGCCCATTTCGGCTATTACAAGGATCGCACCATAGATGACCGGTTGATGCAAGATGTGATCCGGCCAGCTAAGGCAAAAGGATATGAAAAGATCTGGCTGGCGGGTGTCTCCATGGGCGGACTGGGCTCCATTTTATTTCTCAGAAATCATCCCAAATATATTGATGGAGTCCTGCTGCTGGGACCCTATTTGGGGGATGCATCCATTGCAGATGAAATTTCAAAGGCCGGCGGCCTGATGCAATGGTCGCCCGGACTTTACGACGGCCAGAAAGACTGGCAGCGCTTGATCTGGGATTGGCTGAAACAATATTGCGCAAAACCGGACGGACGAACCCCGATTTATCTCGGCGTCGGTAATGATGATCAATATTACGACGTCCAAAAGCTGCTTGCCGACAGCCTCCCCGCAAACAGGGTCATTGCCGTTGAGGGGGGGCATTCTCCTGCCACATTCAAAAAGATATGGCAGATCTTTCTCGATAAACATGTTTTAAGCGCTTCTTGAAACCTAATTTAGCGGGGCAATAATTTCCGTATGGATCGGGAGAAAGGAGGGGAAAATACAACATGATCGTCAGAAACCTGAATGACCGGGAAGTGCTGGATACCACTTACATCGCCCATGGCGGCGCCATTGCCCAGATGATTCTGGACGGACGCACGTTGAAAGAAATCGGATTTTTAGCAATTGCCAGCCTTGCTCCCGGCAGGGAAATTGAAGCCCATGTTGATCCGATGGAAGAAATCTACTTTGTTCTAAGCGGGACCGGCGAAATGCAGGTTGACGATGAATCCAAGCAGGTAGGGCCCGGGGACGCCACCTGGATTCCCACCGGCGCCGTCCACCGCCTGCTGAACAACGGAAAAGAAGACTGTCTTATCCTCGTTGTCGCATCTCCGGTGCGTTAACCCGGATTTCCAGTGAGAACTTTGAAATTTTGTTCACGTTCAAGGAAGGCAAAAATTTTAACCACAGGAATACCCGGCGTATTTCGAGGATTGAAATTTGAGCCTGAAACTGAAATTAGGCAAAAGGGAGCGTTTTGCAAAGGTCTCTCAGTTTACGGGGCCAGCATGACCTGGTCGCCGAAGCGCTCCGACAATGCATTTGCAAGTATTTCAGCCGTGTCCAGGCCCTCCAGTTCCACCAGCAGTTCTCCCCGGTCGCCAACCGCCAGTTGTCCGTGCGCTTCAACAATGTCGGCCACTTCATCAGGCTCCACCGTCCACCAGCCGCGGGTGCGCATCAGCAGTTCTTTCCCCTTCAGCCGTCTGGGAGTAACTAGATCGATGCGGCGGAACCAGGCCTCCCAGCCGATCTGGGCCGGCGCCCGCAGGACCGGGCTGACCGGATCGTGGTATATACGGCAGCGCCCGAACAACCTTAAGCGGATCATCGGGAAACCTCTCGAACCAATTCGCCCAGGGGGCTGTCATCAGTCAACAGGTCGGATGATATGGTTATGCCCGCAATTGACAAGGCCTGCTGTAGACACACCCTATAGATGCCGAGCATGGTGCTGTCAGTCAGCCGTATTCCCCTTTCGACCGCAAGAACCGTCGCCCTGTTATAAAAACCCAGAGCGGTCTCACGGATGGATCGCAGGCGGTTGTCAAGGAGGGACAGTCGCAACTGATCCAGCTGGATCTTTTGAATTTGTTCCATCCCGGCAAAAACCCTGCGTATATGCTGAACAGCCGGATCCCGGCCCCAATTGTCGTGTTCCTTACCACGCTTGTCCTTGCTTATCACTTCCCATCCCCCCGGCTCTGAATCCTGGATCCCTTGAATCCTCATGGAATTATCAACTCTTTAGGAGGTAATCCTGAATTATTAACAAACCAGTCGATCAGCTGCCGGGCAATCGTCGGTCTTGCGGGCACGTCCGGCAGCGCTGAAGGCGCAAACCAGCCTGCGTCCAAAATTTCTTGATTATCAATGGCAATCTCTCCACCGGCGTACGCGGCAGTAAAACCGATCATCAGAGAATTTGGAAAGGGCCAGGGCTGGCTGCCGAAATAACGGATATTGTTTACTTCCAGCCCGACTTCTTCCCTGATTTCCCGGCGCACACAACCCTCCAGTGTTTCTCCGGGCTCCACGAAACCGGCCAATACACTATAGCGCCCTTTCGGGAAACGCTGGGACCGGGCCAGCAATATATGTCTGTCTTTTATCACCGCAACGATTATGGCCGGAAATACGCCGGGATATCTAACAAGGTCGCAATTAGGACAAATTTTGGCATATTCGTCCGGTTTAAATTCCGTGGGTGAACCGCATCCCCCGCAAAACCGATGGCGCTGTTCAAACAGAATCATTTGAAAGGAGCGTCCGGCTAAAACAAACAACCCGTCCGGCAACCGGCCGAACAATCCCCGCAACCCTGTCAGTAACATGCCGGGCGGCAAAACAAAATCATCAGACAGTTCCATGAAAAAGCAGGGGCGCTTATCGAATTCGCCCACATACCGATTCGGCATCAGCTTTGAATTAAAAGACACGATGTCTTTAATTCGCGGAATCCCGTCACCTTCTTCTGTCAATTTGACCAGCAGTTCATGATTACGAAACGCAAAGCAAAACGCCTCGGGTGCTTTCATTGCAGCCGCGGCCTTATCGAATATTACGTTCATAAGGGGTCTATTTTTGTTGAAAGCAGAAACAGGTGAATATATTTCGGATCCAGGTCCGCTTCCGACACGTAGCCGTATTCGCTTTCTATTTCACCGAATAGTTTTTCGAAGCTATCGCCAAGTCGAAAAGAAATTTCAGTGATGTCACGCCCGGTTTCCTCTGCCAGCCAGTTTAAAAAAGACGTTTTAACCGACTGCTGAATTTTACGGGGGGTATTCGCATCGATCCATAAGGCGTTAAAGAATTTTTTAAATTCAGCAAGGGTCAAGGGGCGGACATCCTTTGAAAGGTCCAGATAATGCCGGGCCCAGAGGGTCAATATCAGATTTTTGTGGTTGATTAACGTGTTGGCGGAAACGGATTTGATTTTGATATTCATGTGTGAAAACAAATCGTCGAAGGCAGCAATCGCATCCAGCACCACTTGGGTTTGAGAAATATCCTCGTTATGGCTGAATTCTTTATAAAGTGCGCCGGTTTTATAGTTATCGTAAGAAAGCGGCCGCTTGAGCAAAAGCCCGCCCAAAACCCCCAGCCATGATTCCCCCCAAAAACTCAGGGGAAGTCCCGCGGCTTTAAACCAACTGCCTTCAACCCATTTTTCAACCCGCCACTTCAGCGCCAATGCCGACCCGTAGCCGACCCGAAATATATCCAACAGCGGAAACCTTGTTAGATTTGCGGCCGAAACTTTCTTTTGGTGTTCAGCGGGCAGGACCTTTAAATCAAGCAGGCGCCCCAACCCGATGCTGAGATATCCGCAGGCCTTTTTGACGACATGTCGCAACGCCTCCCTGTCATGAATTTTTTTCTGATCCGCCGTTACGATCCGGTTGCATAAAGCAACAAATTCCGTCTGAAGTTGCTGCAGCAGATCGTAACCTTCGATTGCCTGAAGCGCTGTTGAAAACAGGCTTTCGTCTCTGATCAGCCGTGTAGGATAGAGCGGAACCGGCAAGGATTCCCGCGGTCCGGCCTCGGCGGCAATGACTTTGGAATACCTGGTTTGCAGGTCCTTAGGGTCCAAATGTTGATAAACCCCCAAGGCTTCATCAAAGGGTAAAAATCCATTTTCAGCCAGGCGAACATTTCTCAAGCGATAGGCTTCCTCTTCCAGTTCGGCCGGAATAACGCTGCGGGTTTCAAATAAAACCTGCTGAAATTTAATGTGATCAAACTCGGCCAGGCGCTCCAGTAAAACCGGCAGAACATCTTCGGCCATCTTTTTGTCCGGGCCTTGCGGCTTGGCGCCCACCCTTTCCTCAACGATTCTGATATAATAGACATCATCAAAGGTAAAAAATTCTTTGCCGAAATCCGCCGGGTCCTGGTCATGCTCCCGGACAATGACTTCGATATTTTTAAACAGATAGAATTCAAACAGTTCAATCTTGTCTTTCAACAGCCATTCCACCAGGCGGCCCGGATTGGCCTTGAGCAGCAACTGAATCCATTTTGTCAGCGCTGAGATGTCCACTCGATCCCGCTGCCAGGATTCCAAATCAATGATATACTCCCACTGCGCATCAGACGCCATTGCCAGGAGCGCCAATGAATCTTCGGGGCCGATATCATGGATCAGAAAATAAAAGTCTTCCTGCGGAAAAGATTGAACCAGATCGCCCGGACGGGGGTGTTCGAGTATATAGTTTAGGATCTTCTCGGGGGGAAGTGAGAGGAGCTTTTCCCTTTCATTGAAATATTTTTCCCCGTGGGCCGCAACGGATTTTATTTGAATATCTTCAGTCATGGAATTATTCCGATTTTAACATATTCATTAATAAAGCCATACCTTAACTTGACTTGTTGAACCCGGCGGCGGCAACCGCATCCGGGTTGAAAAAAACTCACGAATCCGCCAACTTCCAAGGAGCGAACTTCAGGAGCAGCAGCATCCCCGGAATCGCTATCACCGTGCAGATGACAAAAAAGCCCTCCCAGCCCAGGTACTTGGCGATAAAACCGGTCGGGGCTGACGCCATGACCCGTGGAACCCCCATCAGACTGCTCAACAGGGCGTATTGAGTGGCGGTAAACTTTTTATTGGTGATGCTGGCCATAAAAGCGGCATAAGCGGCCGTCCCCATGCCGCTGCTAAGGTTCTCAAAACCGATGACCGCCGACAAGGCGGGTATGCTGTGGCCGATTCGGGCCAGAAAGATGAACCCGGCCGTAGACAGCGCCTGTAGAAAACCAAAAATCCAAAGACTCCGTTTGATACCGAGGCGCAGCATGATGATCCCGCCGATCAAGGCGCCAATAACTGTCGCCCAGAAGCCGAACAGTTTAACGACGGCGCCGATTTCGGTCTTTGAAAAACCGATATCCAGATAAAAAGGGGTTGTCATGGCCCCGGCCATGGTATCACCAATTTTATAGCAAAGAATGAACGCCAGAATCCAAAGCGCTCCCGGCCGGCTGAAATACTCGACCAGAGGGGCCAGAACTGCTTCCCGCATGCTTTTGGGGGTACCCGTGAAAATAACAGGTTCCGGCGCCAAAAGGGTGGTCACCACGCCCGGCAGCAGACAGGCTGCCATGATGACATACACCAGTGAAAACGGCAGATAATCCGCCATGATCAGGCCCCCGCCAGAGGCCAGCAACATTCCCACCCGATATCCATTGATATAGAGAGACGAACCCAGTCCGAGCTCGGCATCTGAAAGGTCCTCGCGTCGGTAAGCATCGACAATAATATCCTGGGTCGCACTAAAAAAAGTTACCATAAAAGCGACCGCGGCCAGCAGCCACGGTTTGTTTCCGGGGTCGGGGGTCCCCAGGCCGGCAATGGAAAAAATCAGCGCGATTTGGGCAATCAACAACCAGCCCCTGCGCCGCCCCAAAAAAGGAAGCGTATAGCGATCCAGCACCGGGGCCCATAGAAATTTAAGGGTATAGGGGAGGCCCACCAGCGCCATCATGCCGATTACGGTTAAATCCACCCCCTCTTCTTTCATCCACGCCTGCAGAACGGTGATGGTTAACAGAAGCGGCAACCCGCAGGCAAATCCCATCATCAACGCCACCAGCATGCGCCGGCTGAAAATCAAAGTGAGAAGTGAATCCTGATTGAGAGTTTGTCCGCTCTTTTCGATGGGAAAACGCCTTTCAGTGAAGGGTACGGGCAACAGAAGCCTGATTTAAGCGTTCCAGCAGTCACCGGGCTTCGGCAGCGGCAAGTGCCGCCGGATCCAAACCATTACCTTTTCAAATTCGCCGTGCAAATCTCTTAAAGCCCTTCCTCTATGGCTGACGCTGTTTTTTTCTTCCGCAGTCATTTCGGCAAAGGTTTTGCCGGCCGGGGGATAAAAAAATATGGGGTCGTAACCGAACCCGCCGGAACCTGACGCTGATGGGGCAATAAGACCCTCGCACCTGCCTTCATAAGTCAAGGCGGGTCCCGAAGGAACGGCAATGGATATAACACATTCAAAGGCCGCCCGGCGGTCGGTCCGGCCTTCCATTTCCCTGAGCAGATTTTGACAGCGCTGCTGATCGGTCGCATCTTCACCGGCATATCGGGCCGAATGCACACCGGGCCTTCCGTCCAATGCCTCGACCACAAGGCCAGAATCATCGGCCAGAGCCGGCATCCCCAGAATCTTTGCTATAAAACCAGCCTTTTTGTAAGCGTTTTCCTCGAATGTTTTCCCGTTTTCTTCTATCTCGGGCACCGGCCCGAATTCATCCAGCGTTTTGATATCAACCGGAAAGCCTTTTAACAGTTTCTTAATTTCAGCTTTTTTCCCCAGGTTTCGCGTCGCAATGACAATCGTAATTATTGGCGGCATCAGTCAATTCTCTGTATTCTCAGAATATAATTATTTATAATGGCCTGATCTGCTTCAAAAAAGTAACCGACGCGCTGGCGAGCTGTCCCCTGAAGGGCATGAAAAACTCGGTTGCAACCGGAGGGGTATAATAATTTCACTTGACTCCTGGGCCCCTGAATCCCCATAAAATCACTCAATCTGTTGGAGTTGGTTTCAATTTATAAAACATACCCTTGCCTTTGTAAAGATTTTTCACCTTCCTGTTTTTGCCTGCAAATCGGGTCAAAACCTTTATGGATTAAGGGATTGTTTACAAAAAAACCTTTACACAAAAACGCATGCTGGTGTATGAGTTTATCATTGTCGCAAGTGCGCTTTCCATTTCTTTATCGAGTTCTGACTTCTAAACAATGTATATTAAGAAACGTCTCCTTTTTGCGCTGCTGGCCGTTTTCCTGGTAGTCATGGCGGGAAGTATCGGCTACTTCATCCTCCTTGGCGGCGAGCCCCGGTTTATGGATTGCATCTATATGACGGTAATTTCTTTGACAACCGTCGGTTATGGAGAAATCCTCAACGTCAGGGGAAACATCCCGGTTGAAATCTTTACCATGATCCTGATCACCTTCGGAATGGGGATCATTCTTTATGCAATAAGCTCGTTAACCGCCATGATCATCGAGGGAGAGCTGTCGGGAATCTTAAGGAAAAACAAAATGGAAAAACAGATTGCAAAACTACACAACCATTACATTGTCTGCGGCGGCGGGGAGACCGGCCGCCATGTTCTGTCCGAACTGCTTAAAAACAGAGAGCATGTCGTTCTCATCGAACAAAGTGAAGAAAATATTGAACGCTGTAAAAGCTTTGGCGATCTGCTCTACATCAAGGGGGACGCCACCGATGATAAGAACCTTCAGGCCGCCGGCATCGAAAAAGCCTCTGGAATCGTCGTAACGCTTCCTGCCGATAAAGACAGCCTTTATGTCACCATGACCGCCAGAATGCTGAATAAGGAGGCGCGCATCATCAGCCGGATGATCGACCCCGCCATAGAGCCCAAACTCAGAAAAGCAGGCGCCAACCAGGTGGTTTCACCCAACTATATCGGCGGCCTGCGCATGGCATCTGAAATGCTTCGCCCCACGGTTGTCAGCTTTCTCGACAGCATGCTGCGAAGCAGCCAGGGCAATTTACGCATACACCAGATTGCCGTTACCGAACATTCCGCCGTGGAAGGAAAAAAGCTCAGTACGTCGGGCTTAAAGGACAAATACAATTTGCTGGTTCTGGGCGCTAAACAGGATATGGGTGAAATCCAATTTAATCCCTCCCCTGATCAGGAGTTAAAAAAAGGCTTGACATTAATCGTCATGGGAGATGTCGACGATATCGCCAGGGCCAGAAAAATATTCTAGCACAGGGGCTTAATCAGGCGCGTGTCCCTCACAAAGTCGTCTGGATAAATACCAACCAATTTCAGCGACAATATGTTTCCATATGCTTCAGGAACTCAGCATACGCAACTTTGCCATCATTGATGATCTTCAGATCCATTTTTCAGACGGCCTGACCATATTGAGCGGAGAAACCGGGGCCGGAAAATCAGTAATCATCAACGCCGTCAATTTGCTTCTGGGGACTAGGGCATCTGTAGACCTGATTCGGTCCGGGGCTGAAACCGCCGAACTTGAGGCTTTATTTGTTTTTTCCCCAGACAGCCAGATGCACGCCATTCTGGCGAGCCATGGTTACGATGCCTCCGAAAGTCTGCTGGTCAGACGAATCATTTCACGTAATGAACGTCACCGGATCTATATCAATGACCGTCTGGCCACCATTCAGCTGCTTCATGCACTTACGGAAAATCTTGCCAGCATCTCCGGTCAACATGCCCATCAGGGGCTTTTAAAAGAAGACCAGCAGCTCTCAATTTTAGACCAGTTCGGCGGCCTCATCCCGCTACGATCGGAAGTTTATACCGGTTTTCATGAGCTCCTGCCGGCCATTGCAAAACTGAATGAACTGAATATGAAAAAAAACCGCCAGGATGAACATGTCGAACTGCTGCGGTTTCAGAAAAAAGAGATCAGTGCTGCCGCGGTTGTTCCAGACGAAGATAAGGCTCTTGAACAGGAAAAAATTCGTCTTAAAAACAGTGAAACCCTTTATCAGGTGGTTTTTGACGGTATTGAAACGCTATACAGCGGCCAGGGAGCCGTGATTGAACACCTTGTAACATTGAAAAAGCAACTGGACAAGGCCGGCCAGATCGATCCGCAGCTGCTTCCGGCTGTAAAAGGAATGAATGAGGTCTCCTTTCAGATTGAAGATCTTGTGGAAAATCTGCGCGGTTATCTGAAAACCATTTGTTTTGACGAAAACCGGCTTGAGGCGGTCGAATCCCGCCTGGACATACTTCAGAAGCTCAAACGTAAATATGGCGGATCCATCGAACGCGTGATTTCGCATTTTGAAAGCATCGATGACGAGCTGTCCGAAATAGAAAATTTATCGGAAAAAATTAAAGCTGTAAAAGCGGATATAAGCCGCTTGCACGGAAAACTGGCGGGTCTGTCCTTACAGCTCTCACAAAAAAGAACGCAGGCCGCTCAAAAATTATCTAAAATGGTGGAGAAGGAACTTGGTTCTTTAAAAATGAGCCACACCCGCTTTGAAGTATCTTTTCGAAAGACAGCTAAAGATCCCCATACCGATCCGAGCCTTATCTTGGACGATTCTGTTATCAGCGAAACCGGTATCGACCGGATAACTTTTATGATTGCCCCCAATATCGGCGAAGAACTCAAACCGCTGGCCAATATTGCATCCGGAGGCGAACTGTCCCGGGTGGTGCTTGCTTTAAAAGCCATTCTGGCAGATACGGATTCAGTTGAAACCATCGTATTCGACGAAGTGGATGCCGGTATCGGCGGCGGCGTGGCGGAGGTTGTCGGAAAAAAACTGGCGGACCTTGCCCGTTTTCACCAGATCGTCTGCATTACCCATCTGCCCCAGATCGCTAAATTTGGAACCCACCATTTCAAAATATCAAAACAGGTTTCCGGCGGTAGAACAGTGACAATGATCAAGCCCCTTGATAATAATGAACGCATTAAAGAAATTGCCCGTATGCTTGGCGGGGCCACGATCACCAAAACCGCGCTTGACCACGCCAGCGAAATGCTGCGGGAACGGTAATGTTCAAGGGCGGCTTCAAATTCGACCCAAGTGGATCCTGCGGTTTGAACTGTTCGAATAATTATATTTATTTCAGATGATTACATCTTTCAATGACATAATTCCGGGTAATGGACCGTTTCGCTTGACAATTAAAAGCCATTTTGCATAGATATAAAAATTAACAAGCTTAGATTCGGAGAGACTTCGATGCCAATATATGAATTTAAATGTTTAAAGTGCAGCGATATATTTGAACTGCTGCTGATAAATAAGAGTCAATCGCTCGAGCTGCAATGCCCCAACTGTCATTCCGAAGACATCGAGCGGGTTCTCAGCACCACCAGTTATACCATCGGCAGTGGTCCCGGTCAGCGTAGCGGAGCAATTTCACAGGATAGAACCTGCCCAGGCGGTTCATGCACCACCTATGATATCGCGGGACCAGGCAAGTAGCACCCCCCTTTATTTGCGTCGTAAACATCTACCGGGTAATTTCCTTCCTTTTAAAACCCTGAAGAACACCTTATTTCTTGAAAATCATGAATTTTCAATATATTGACATTGTCGGGCTTCATCACTATGTTCATAAAAATTATCAGTAAAGGGATTGCAGATGAAACAGATCCATCGTCAGGAACATGAGCAGTTCAATAAACTTTTTTCTCAAGAACATATTGATAACATTGAAGATAGATTCAAAATCCTTGAGGCTTTCCTTCAAACCGAACAGCATGTGACCAGCACCGAACTTTTTCAAATTCTGAGCGACAAAGGCCACCGGGTGGAACCGGAACTTGTACGCGAAACCCTGAAACTGATGTGCCGTTATGGCTTTGCCCAGAAAAACCGATTTCGCAACGGGGAAGTTCGCTACGAGCATCGGCATCTCGGCCAGCACCACGACCATATGATCTGCACCAAATGCCGGGGCATTTTTGAATTTAAAAATGAACAGCTTGAGGAACTGCAGGTTAAAATTGCCGCAACTTATGGTTTTCATATGCTGCAGCATAAAATGGAAATATACGGAATTTGTGCTTCGTGCCTGAAGGAACGTGTTCAGGTATTGCCGCTTAACACAGCCAAACAGGGAGAGAAACTGATCATCAAAGATATTCTAGGGGGGGCCGGTGCCCGCATGCGATTGTTGACCATGGGACTGCGCCAGGGTGACCAGATCGACATTGTTACCAACATCAGCAAGGGGCAGCTGGTTATTGCCGTGGAGGGCAAACGCTATGTTCTCGGCCGCGGGCTGGCTCAGAAGATAATGGTTCAACCCGTTGGAAAAAATAACGGATAGAGGGGCTATGCGACTGAGTGAATTAAGAGAGGGTCAGACCGGAAAGGTCCTGCATGTCGGTGGAACCAGCGCATTGCGGCGACGGATTCTTGAAATGGGAATCATTAAAGGAACCGAGCTGTATATTGAAAAATACGCCCCGTTGAAAGACCCGGTGGAATTGATCGTGAAGGGCTACCATGTTTCTCTGCGGGTCGAAGAAGCGGCCCAAATAACGGTTGAGAGGAAAGAACCGAAACCATCATGACGCAGCCAGGCCCTATCACCATCGCCCTTGCCGGCAATCCCAATTCAGGGAAAACGACCATCTTTAACGATATCACCGGAACCCGGCAGAAAGTCGGCAACTGGCCGGGGGTCACGGTGGCCAAAAAAGAGGGAAGTGTAAATAAATTCGGTTACGATCTCAAAATCGTTGACCTTCCCGGCACTTACAGTCTGACCCCTTTTTCCATCGAAGAAATTATCGCTCGTAATTTTATTTTGGATGACCGTCCCGATGTGGTCATCGATATTATTGATTCATCCAACCTGGAACGCAGCCTTTATCTGGCGACCCAGTTGCGGGAACTGGACTGCAACGTGCTGTTTGCCCTGAATATGGAAGACGTTGCCCGGGCACGCGGCATCAAAATTGATGCCCAAAAGTTGATGGCATTATTAGATGTTCCGGTTGTTTTCACGGTCGGCAATAAAAATGAAGGCATTGATAACCTTTTGAAAAAAGCGATAGAACTGGCGTCGTCCGACCGGGAAAAATCCAAACGGCGCCGGGTTAAATACAGCAAGGATATCGAAAGCGCCATTGCAAAGCTGCAAAGGATCCTTCTGGACAAAATTCCCGAATCCTTCCCTTACAATCCCCGCTGGACTGCGGTAAAACTTCTCGAAGACGATAAAATTATAAAAGACCGTATTTGCCAAAAAATTCCGGATCATTGCCAGCTGATCCTTGAGGAAACTCAGCTTCTGCGAAAAAATTTATCGAACCTGTATGATGACGATCCCGAAATTGTCATGACCGGTGAGCGCTACGGCTTTATATCCGGCATTATCAAGGAAGTTTTGACAACCTCGGCCAAGGAGCGAATCGATCTCTCAAGAAATATCGACCTGTTTTTAACGAACCGGTTCCTCGGTTTTCCGATTTTTATTTTCTTCATCTGGGCCATGTTTCAATTGACGTTTTCCCTGGGCGCTTATCCCATGGATTGGATCGACGGCGGCGTCAACCGGGTAGGCGCTTTTTTCTCAATGCTTTTGCCGGATAATCTGCTTAAGGATTTGATCGTTAACGGCATTATTGCCGGTGTCGGCAGCGTCATTATTTTCCTACCCAATATTCTGATCCTTTTTTTCTGTATCGCTATTTTTGAAGACACCGGCTACATGGCCCGGGCCGCTTTTTTAATGGATAAAATCATGCACCTGATCGGGCTTCACGGCAAATCTTTTATTCCCATGCTGATGGGCTTCGGCTGTAATGTGCCTGCAATCATGGCGGCCCGTACGCTTGAAAGCGAAAAAGACCGTATATTGACGATTCTCATTACCCCTTTTATGTCCTGTTCCGCCAGGCTGCCGGTCTATATCGTTCTTGCCGGCGCTTTCTTTGCCGGCAAAGCCGGCACCGTCATTTTTTCAATCTACCTTATTGGCATACTGCTCTCTATCATCACCGGCCGCCTGTTTCGCTCAACCCTTCTAAAGGGGGCCGACGCCCCCTTTGTAATGGAACTGCCTCCCTACCGGGTTCCCATGCTGAAAAGCCTGCTGATCCACATGTGGGACCGCAGCAAACTGTTTCTCAAAAGAATGGCCGGGGTGATTCTGGTCGGCTCCATTGTCGTCTGGACCCTATCGGCCTTTCCTCGCAACGACACCTATTCACGCGACTATCCTGCTGAAATACAGGCTATAAAAACAGCTTACAGCAGCCGGATAACGGCCGTCGGCGACAGCGAAAAAAACCGGCTGCTGCTGGAACGCGATGCCGCCCTGTCCGGGGTTTTAAAAGCTAAAAAAGCTGAACAGGCCGAACGCTCTTACATGGGCCGGATCGGGAAGGCTTGTGAACCTGTTTTTGCCCCATTAGGCATCGACTGGCGGGGCAGCGTGGCGCTGATTACCGGCTTTTTCGCAAAAGAAATCGTTGTAAGCACCCTGGGCATTCTTTACGTCGCCGGAGAAGAACCCGAAGCGCTTCAGAATGCGCTGTTATCTTCTGGCATGACCCCCCTGGCCGCTTTTGCAATGATGGTCTTTGTGCTATTATATGTGCCCTGCCTGGCAACAATCGCAACAATCAGGAAGGAATCCGGATCCACAAAGTGGACGATAGTCAGTATCGTGTATAGTACTCTGGTGGCTTGGCTGGCGGCTTTTGCCGTTTACCAGGGCGGCAGGTTAATTGGTTTAAGCTAATATCCGATCTGAATCATGTCAGCTACTGAGCCCGTTTATATTGAAACTTTTAAAAAGGGACTTTTGCGGCATAAAATCGAGAAAGCTCACCGCATCCTGGACGATTGCCAGCTATGCCCCAGGCTGTGCGGCGCTGATCGAAATTCAGAACAGACCGGCATCTGTAAAACCGGTAAGGATGCGGCTGTTTCCAGTTATAATGCCCATTTTGGTGAAGAAGCCCCCCTGGTGGGGGAAAAAGGTTCCGGGACTATTTTCTTTACTCATTGCAATTTATTGTGTAATTTTTGCCAGAATTATGACATCAGCCATGAAGGCTTCGGAAAGTCGGTGTCAAGTGAGCAGCTTGCCGCTATTATGATACAGTTGCAAAAAGAGGGCTGTCACAATATCAATTTTGTCACACCGACGCATGTGGTTCCCCAGATCCTGTCTGCCCTTGAAATTGCCATTGACGGGGGGTTGTCGGTTCCGCTGGTCTATAATACCGGCGGATACGACCGCGTGGAGACCTTGGCGCTGCTTGAAGGCGTATTTGATATATACATGCCGGATTTTAAGTTCTGGGATCCGGCTGTAGCCGAAATGACCTGTAATGCCGGAGATTATCCTGAAACCGCCCGCAGGGCTCTCATGGAAATGCATCGTCAGTGCGGTGACCTGATTCTGGACGAAGCCGGCATCGCCCGGCGCGGCCTTTTGATTCGGCACCTGGTCCTGCCTCAAGATATGGCCGGGACCCGTGAAATCATGCGATTCATCGCCCGGAAAATATCGCAAAACAGCTATGTCAACATCATGTCGCAATATCGCCCCTGCGGCCGGGCGGCTGACATCAATGCGCTGGCCGTTTCCTTATCGCCATATGAATTTCAGCAGGCGCTGCAGGCTGCCCGGGATGAAGGAATCAACCGGCTGGACAAACCCCGGCGGGTGTTTACGATATGGTAGCTCTGCCGGCAGCAATTTTTCCAACAAGCTCATGTGAGCATTTTGTGATGATTCCCAGTAAAAGATATCTTCATCATCTCGTCGATATGAGTTGCCTCGGGCTTCTCATAGGGCTGGCTGTTTGTTTTTCAGCGGTTCCAGCCGTTTCAGCCGAACGGCTGGCCGTTTCGGCGCCGTTTGCCAACATTCGGTCCGGTCCGGCCACCACCTCTGACATTTTGTGGCAAATTGAAAAATTTCATCCCATTGAAGTTTTAAAAACATCCGGAAACTGGTACTATTTCCGAGACTTTGAAGGAGACGAAGGCTGGATTCATTCATCGCTGGTTCAAAAAATCGCCACCCTGATTACTATTCAAGATGAGTGCACTATCCGCTCTGGCCCGGGAACCTCTTTTTCCGTTCTATTTACCGTCGGGAAGGGAATTCCTTTCAAAGTGCTGGAGCGGAAAGGCAGCTGGGTCCATGTTCAACATGCCGATGGAGATAATGGCTGGATTCATCAGTCTTTGGTATGGTAAAAAGGTGTCATCCGGATAACACCTTATGATTTTCCAAACGACCTGTTAGGGGCCATCGCATATGCCTGGAGTTAGGATAACAACGCCAAATAAAAAACTAATCGTCAGCATCGGTTCCGCCCTTGTTGATATCCTTATACGGGAGGATGACGCCTTTCTTGAGAACACATGCGTTCCCAAGGGAGGCATGACGCTGGTGGACCATGACTATATCCAGCAGACCCTTTTGCTGACAAAGAATACACCGCATATTGTTCCGGGCGGTTCGGCCTGCAACACGGCGATCGGTATTGCCAAACTGGGAGGAAATGCCCGTTTCATCGGCAAACTCGGAAGGGACGATTTGGGTAGGCTTTTTGAAGCCGGGCTCCAAAAAAATCGTGTTGAACCGATCCTGTTCAGATCCCATCTGCCAACCGGCAGGGTTCTCTCGGTGATCACACCGGATGCTCAGCGTTCCATGTTGACTTACCTTGGCGCATCAGCCGAAACACTCCCGGAGGAACTCAGCGGTACTTCTCTGACAGAAGCGTCTATTGTTCATATTGAGGGCTACCTCCTTTTTAACCGGGATCTGATATTGGCTGCCTTAAAGTCCGCCAAGAAAGCCGGCGCAATGATTTCGCTCGATCTTGCAAGTTTTACGGTTGTCAGAGATACAAAAAAGTTTCTAAAGGAAATCGTTCCGGAGTATGTCGATATTCTGATTGCAAACGAAGATGAAGCCCTTGCCTTTACGGGCATCGATAATGAACGCAACGCTCTTGAAAAGCTGGCTGAACACACGACCATCGCCGCCTTGAAAGTAGGAAAGCGTGGAAGTTTTATATTTCATGACAGTCAAATAATTCCCATCGACCCCATTGGGTCCGGAAATGCAGTCGATACCACCGGTGCCGGGGATCTATGGGCTTCCGGTTTCCTCTTCGGACTGGTCAACAACTTTCCCCTTGAAAAATGCGGCGCCTTGGGTTCTGCCTGCGGCTACGAAGTCTGCCAGGTGATGGGCGCATCAATCCCCGACGCAGGCTGGGACAGGATAAAAAGTGCATTTGAAACAATATTATGAACTGCAATGTAATTTAAACGACAACAGACGAGCTGGAGGATCAGATGGCAGCAAAAAAGGTAACCCGCAAAGAACTTCTTAACAAGCCGGACGAATTCATAACGTTC
>JBFLWU010000024.1:0-68727 GCA_040757625.1 Thermodesulfobacteriota bacterium
AAAACAGGCATCAGGTCGTCAGGCCAGGCGCGCGGCGAATCGACAGGCGCAGCATATTCAACATATGCGAGCATTGGCGAGGCCCGCGCAGCGCTGCCTGGCGCCCCGCAGTTTTTCACCGGCCTGCCGGAGGGATCATGCTGCTGGACGGGAAAGTGGCGATCGTGACGGGCTCGGGGACGGGCCTGGGGCGCGCCTATGCCATGGGGCTTGCCGGCGCCGGGGCAAAGGTGGTGGTCAATTCCAGAACGGCGGAAAATGTCGCCGCTGTGGTGGAGGAGATCCGCAGGACGGGCGGCATTGCCGAAGGGTGCGCCGCCAGCGTGGCGGGAATGGAAGGCGCCCGAAAGATTGTTCAAACCGCGATGGAAAAGTTCGGGCGCCTGGACATCCTGGTGAACAACGCCGGCATAACCGGCCGCAAAAACCTGGTGGACATGACCGAGCAGGATTTCGACGACGTCATCGCCACCAATCTTAAAGGGACCTTCGCCTGCACCCGGCACGCGGTTCCCCACATGATCCGGCAGGGGCAGGGGCGCATCATCAACATGTCCTCCGGCTCCATACTGGGCCAGGAAGGGGCCACCAGCTATGCCGCCAGCAAGGGCGGGGTGCTGAACATCTCCCTGACCTGGGCCGTGGAACTGGCCAGGTACGGCATTACCTGCAATGCCATCCGCACCTCCGCCGCAACGCGGCTCAACGAAAAGCGGCGGCAGCAGGCCAAGCAGGCGGCCCTCGAACGAAACGGGCGGCAGCTGACCGACGCCGACCTGGGGTACTTCCAACCCGGGGAAGCGGCGCCGCTGGTGGTGTTCCTGGCCAGCGATCAGGCCCACTGGATAACCGGCCAGTTCATCTGCATCGACGGCCCCCGGCTGGCCGTGTGCGAACACACCCATCACGCCAAAACCGCCGTCATGCCGGGGGGCTGGACGGCCGAACTGCTGCTGGAACATTTCAGGGCAGCGGTGGGTACGCCGCTGCAGGCCTTCGGCTTTCTGACGCCCGACGGCCGGAAGATTCTGTAGCGCGATGCAAGGCAGGCGCATCGCCTTCAGCTCCCGGCACCTGCTGAGCGCTGCCCGGAAAAGGATCCTTTAACATGCCGCTCAACCAGACCCAGACCCTGGCCAGATTCGCCGCCGGCCTGACCTATGACCAGATCCCGGCGCAGATCGTCGAACGAACGAAATTCTGCATCATCGACACGATCGCCGCCTGCACCTTCGGCAGCGAGCTGCCCTGGAGCAAGATGATCATCAGGCACGCCACCGCGACCAGCGCTCCGGGCAGCAGCAGCATCTTGGGCCCCGAAGGCTACAAGGTCCGGCCCGCAATGGCGGCGCTTGCCAACGGCGCCCTGGCGCATTCGTTCGAGCTTGACAACCCGCGCATGCCGTCCATCGGCATACACTCGGGCGCCATCCTGGTACCGGCCGCTCTTGCCGTGGGCCAGGAGCTGGGCGCCGGCGGCAAAGACGTCATCACCGGGTTTACCGCCGGCCTCGAGGTTTTAAGCCGCATCGGCAGCTGCGCCAGGCAATCCTGCGAGGCGCTCGGTTTTCACGCCCCCGGCGTCAACGGCGGATTCGGCGGCGCCATGGCCGCAGGATCTTTGATGGGCCTGAGCGCCGAACAGATGACCAATGCCCTGGGGATTGCCGGTTCCCTGTCTTCGGGCCTGCTCGAGTTTTCCAGGTCCGGCACCGGCGGCATGGTCAAGCGGCTGCACCTGGGCCGCGCCGCGGAAAGCGGCATTCTGGCGGCCACCCTCGCGCGCGACGGCTTCAGCGGCCCCCAGACCATCCTCGAAGGCCGGTTCGGGTTCCTGAATGTTTACGCGCGCAACGCCGCGGCCGAACAGCTGACCAAAGATCTCGGCAAAAGCTGGGATGCGCCGTTTTTCGCTTTTAAACGGTTTTCGTGCCACCTCACCGCGCATGCGCCGGTAGAGGGCATCCTCGACATGAAAGCCCGCTACGGCTTCACGGGCGACGATGTCGCAAGCATCGTCATCGAAGGCAATGAAAAAATCGTCAGCCATCACAACATCCCGGAACCCGCAGACGTGATGCTCGGTCAATACAGCCCGGCGTTTTGCGCGGCACTGGCGCTGTTCAAGGACCCGCTGGATCCGCGCAGTTTTTCGCAGGAAAGCGTCAACGATCCGAAAATCCGGGAGGTGTGCCGCAACACGACGCTCAGGGAGCTCCCCAAAGAAAAGCGCTTTGAATACGTCTACGGCAGCATTCTGCACGTGACCCTGAAGGACGGGCGCACGATCACGCACGAAGCCCCCGGCTTCAAAGGTTTGCCGACCGGCCCGTTCACCCTGGACGATCTGCGCGAAAAATACCTGAAGCTCACCTATCGCCTGGGCGGGAAGGAAGCGGTCCGGCTTTTTGACCGGCTCTGTGATTTCGAAAACATTGAAGACGTGGCCGGGATCGATTTTACCGGCAAAAATAAATAAAATGGTTCACCACAGAGACACAGAGGACACAGAGGGGGAATGTATGTATCTGAACCGGGAGATGCCGGTTCAGATGAAACGAGACCTGTACCATTGTCAGCTTACGCGGCGTTTATGCGGTGGTAATCATTCGGACAGCTTTTTTTCCCATTACCGCCCTGAAACCTGAACGATTAAAGGAGGTCTGTGATGGCTGGAGGATATACCGGAAAGATCGGTTTTGTGGATCTCGGCAGCGGAGAGGTGCGCGAAGAAAAACTGGACGAAACCCTGGCGCGCAGCTTTGTAGGCGGATACGGGCTGGGGGTCCGGGTGTTGTACGAACGCCAGCAGAAAGGCGCGGATCCGCTGGGGCCGGACAATATCCTCGGCTTTACCACCGGCCCCCTGACAGGCACCCGAACACCCAGCGGCGGACGGTACATGGCCGTGTGCAAATCCCCCCTGACGGGCGGCTGGGGGGATGCCAATTCAGGCGGATATTTCGGATCCGAGCTCAAGTCCGCCGGGTGGGACGCCGTTTTTGTTTCCGGCATTGCAGCCGCCCCGACATACCTCCTGATAACCGCTACAGGCATTGAACTCAAGAATGCCTCGCACCTGTGGGGGCTGGACACCCACCAGACCGAAACCCGGCTGGCGCAGGAAACCGGCAATTCCAGGATCCGGACGGCAGCCATCGGCCCGGCTTCCGAAAAACTCTCGCTGATCAGCGGCATCATCAACGACGGGGGCCGGGCGGCCGCAAGGTCCGGCGTGGGGGCCGTGATGGGGTCCAAGCGCTTGAAGGCCGTGGTGGTCCACGGCACCGGCAAGGTGGCGGTCGCCGATGCCGCCAGGCTCGACAAACTGCGCAAGGATTTTATTCAAAACATGCGCGAAGCCGGCGGATTTGTCGATGTGCTGATGAAACACGGGACCTGCGGAATCACCGGCGCCCTGATCGCCTGCGGTGCGACACCGGTGAAAAATTGGCTGTCGGCCGGTGCCCAGGCGTTGCCGGAGATGGAAAGGATCACCGACCCGGACACGGTGATTGCCTCCCAGGTTCGAAAATACGCCTGTGCGAACTGCCCCGTCGCCTGCGGGGGCGTCTATAAGGTCGCCGAGGGGCGCTATCCTGTCGCAGATGCCCACAAGCCCGAGTATGAGACCATCGGGGCGTTTGGCGCCATGTGCCTCAACACCGACCTGGGTTCCATCATCAAACTGAACGACATGTGCAACCGCAGCGGCCTGGATACGATCTCGGCCGGTTCCGTGATCGCTTTTGCCATGGAGTGTTACGAGAAAGGCATCATTTCGAAAAGCGACGCCGACGGCCTGGACCTTGTCTGGGGAAATCCGGATGCGATGATCACGCTCCTGGACAAAATCATCCGCAGGGAAGGTTTCGGCGATATCCTTGCCGACGGCGTCCGGATCGCCGCCCGGAAAATCGGCAAAGGGGCCGACGCCTGTGCGATCCATGTGGGCGGGCAGGAGCCGGGACTGCACAACGCACTGTTTCTGCCGGGCCGGGGCACCGGCTATGCGTGCGACCCTACCCCCGGCCGGCACACCGCGACGCCCATGGCGCGCCTGGATGCCGGTACCGCGGTCATCGCTCCGTATCCGGAGCTCAAGTTCACCGGTCTTGAAAAGTACGAATACAAGCGCAAAGGGCCGGCCAGCGCCGTGACCTCGAAATATTTGCAAATCGGAAACTGTGCCGGGGTGTGTCTCTTTCCGTCCGTCTTTTTCGGATTCTTTCCGTTGATCGATTTTTTAAATGCGGCAACCGGATGGGAAATGAGCATGGCCGAGGCGCTCCAGACCGGGGGCCGCATTCAGACTTTGCGCAAGTGTTTCAATTTGCGCGAGGGCATCGTTGCAGCCGATTCCAGGCTCCCGCTCCGAATGGCGGGCATTCCGCCCAAGGAGGACGGCCCGCTCAAAGGGGTGACCATCGATATGGAGAGCCTTGCCGCTGAATACCACAAGGCCATGGGCTGGGATGCACAAACCGGAACGCCGACCGATGCGGCCATTGAATCGCTGGGGCTCAAAGACCTCGTTGACCGGTTCGGCTGATCTTTGACCCGTTTACCCGGTTATTTAACGAAATGCATTCGTTCATTTGCAAGGCACTCCGGGGTGCAGTTGTACTTTTCGTACCGCAAGCCCCGGATAACGCAACAAATGGGCGAATGCATTTCGCCCCCAGGGTGAAAATGTTTCAAGCATTTGTCTTTTTCAATAGAAGTAACAAAGCGTATTTCTGGTTTTTACGTCAAGTTTACATCTAACCGACTATTATCAGAACCATTTTAAAACTTGCTGAAAAATTTTCATGAAATATCCGGGTTAAAAGACGGGGCGCCGCTGCCAAAACGGGAACGAAGACGGGGATGCCGGCGCAGAGAATGTTGAATGGAGATCGTAAGCGTTTCAATCGGTAAAAACAGTCAGAGAGCGACCTCCATCGGGCCGGCGGCATAGAGCCGCCGGAACCCAATGGACATCGGTTATTGAGGAACCCTGCAGCCGGCTGCGGGGTCAGCGCCCGCTGTTGCGGTTCAAAAGAGGGGAGGGGATAGTGCGGTTATCCCTGTGCCTTTTTTTCGAGCTCATCCAGCCTGGCGGGATCTGAAACGGCAACGTCCACGAGAGACTTGGGAATGGAGCTCTGCTCGCACATGACCCGGATTTCTTTTTCCACGTCACTGAATTCCATGATTTCGCGGATGGACTCGATGTAGGCGAGCATCTGGTCCGGCGGAATTGCTTCCAGCGAAGGGCCGGCAGCCGCTTCCTTTTTGCGCGCGGCCGCTTCGGCTTCCAGCCGCTCTTTTTCCTTCAGCTCCGCTTCCATTGCCGCTTTGACGGCATTGATCGCGTCCTGGTCGACCCCGGCCATTTCGATCATGAGCGCTTCGGAGACGTTGTTCGCAAAAAGGTGCTTGATCTTTTCCTCGCTGGACTTGCCCGCCGCCGCTTCGAGCAGCTCCGCGACCCTTCCTTTCTCGGCGCGTTCCTTTTCCATCTCGGCGTTGACCTGTTTCAGCTTGTCCGCGCTGATTTCGAGCGCGCCGGTGATCACTTCCGGCGCCACTTGTTCTCCGATCAGCAGGCGGATGCCTTCATCGCCGGGCAGGCTTTTGGCCTTGGCAATGAGCAGGTCGAGTTTTGTCTTCTCGACGATCCGGATCACGTCAGGCCGGCGGTCGGATTTCCGGAGTTCCGGCCACGTCTTTCCAATGTCGCCGATGAGCTTGTCCGTTGCCGCATAAGGGGCCGCCAGGTCCTCCAGCGTAAATGCCGCGATCGCAGCGTTGAAATCCCGCATCAGGGGCCTTCCGACTTTGTGCGCTTCATTCACCGCCCATCTCAGCTGGAGCATATGGCCGCCGTAACGCGAAACATTGTAGCCCGTTTTGTCAAGTTCGCCCGCCAGGCGCTGAATCGATGCTTCCAGGTTTTCTACCGCGAGGTCCTGCGGGGCGAGCCCGAGGATTTGATCCTCGATCAACAACCAGAGGGGTTTTTTTTCTGCCGCGTCGCTTGTCGTCATCTCTGAATCTCCTTTTTAATGATTTGTACCAATACCAGCAATATCCTTGATTCCCTTTGGAATATCAAAACAAGTCGATGGAAAACCGATTTTCCGGAGAAAGACTATAGAGAAGCACCCGTGCGAGTCAAGGAAAAAAAACATATCTTGTCCGGAGCTTCCGGCTTTCCCCCCGGCCGCTGAAACAGCCGGCGGGCGGGCTTACCAGCGCTTTCGCAGGAGATAGGCCGACAGGGCGAACACGCACAGACCGACGGCCAGGATCCGGAAGACGGGTTCGAGGCCGTGGCGGTCGATAAACCATCCCACAACCGGCGTGCTGACGCCCGCCATTTCCTGGCCCATGAAGAAATAGACGCCCAGGACGGTCGTGCGCCTGCCCACCGGCACCACGTCGGCGATCAGGGATTCCATGGTCGCCATTCGAAAGCTCATGGCCATGCCGTAGCAGACCAGGGCAAGCAGCAGAAAGATGCCGAAGGGCGCGGTTGTCACGGCATAAAAAAAGGGGCCGGCCAGGCAGAATGTCAGCAGGACCACCTGCCGGCGGCCGAACCGGTCCGAGAGGGCGCCGCCCAGCGGCGCGCCGACCATGCCGGCGGCCGCGATGACGCTGATCACGATGCCAGCCCACCTGGGGGAGATGTGGTGGTGGTCCACGAGGTAGAGCGGGAGGTACGAGTTGACGCTTGAGATGACGATCTGCAGCACCACGGTCAGGCAGACGACAACCCCGAGGGCCCGGATGATTTCCATCCAGGAAGCCCCGGGTCCGTTCTTTGCGGGTGCGACCGCCTTTTCCCCGGGGGAATTTGTTGCCGGCCCCACGCCGTCCCCGACCGACTGGCCCTGCCGGGTGGCATGCCACAGCATGGCGGCCGTCAGCAGGGCCGGCAGCGCCAGGACAAAAAAGGACGCCCGCCAGCTGTGGAAGAGGGAAGCGATGGCAAGGGCCGCGGCAGGGGTGATGGAGAAGCTGGCGGTGCCGCCGATGATGTGCATCCCCAGGGCCCTTCCCCTTTTGGCCGGCGGAATAAACTCTGAAATAAACGAGGCGGCCGGTGCATGGTAAGTGCCGCCGAGCAGCCCCATGGCTATAAAGCAGACCACCATCTGCCGGAAGCCGCCCGTGAGGCTTACGGCTATGGCCGTAAGGGAGGTGCCCGCCAGGCCGAGCAGGATGACGGGCCGGGGCTTAAAACGATCCGCCAGCATGGCCATCGGAACCTGCCCGATGCCGTAAGCGACGCTGAAGGCCGAGACCAGTATGCCGGATTGGAAATAATTAAGGTTGAATCCTTCCCGCAGGATGGGAAGAATCGGAATCAGGACGCCGGTCGCCATGTGGTGGCTCAGGTGGGCCAGGACAAATTGCAGGATCAGTAATTTCGGAGCAGTTTTCAGCATAAGCATAAAATTTTCTGTTCGCTTCCGCGCTAACGGTCGATTCATCCGGTGGTTGACAGGAAAGGCGGGTCCCGAACTTTTTCGGCAGGGGACCTTTTCTTTCGGCAAACAGCCGGGCGGGATCTTAAATGATGTCTGCGGCCGCGTCAACAAAATGATCCGCTCTTGACCCGGTCGCGGCATTCGGAATAAAATGGCAGATGCTGATTATAGGTCTGAAGTCCCGGGCGGAGCTCCCGCTGCCGGTCCGGGTTTTTGAAGCGACTTCCAACCTTCCTGAAAGGCGCTGGCATGTCCGTTGCGGTGTGCATAACATGTTTAAAGGGATATAACGGCCGAAGGCTCAACCGGGTGTTTTTCTTTTTGATCTTTCTGCTCTTCACTTTGCCCGGAACCATTAGCCGGGCTGCCGGCCCCTTTGAAAATTTCGTGCGCCTCGTGGAAAACGATCGCGGCTTGACCGCCGTCAGGAAAAACGAGTGGCTTGCGGTCATCGGAAAATATTTCGACGGCAGGCGTCTGTCGTTTGACTACAGCCGGCTGGTTTACGGCATATTGTCCGAGGCCCATTTCAACGGCGTCGACCTGAATACCGCGGGACGCGTCGCCCTGGAGTCCGCCGTGGCCGTGGACAACGGCGGCCCGCTGGAAGAAGTGGCCGAGATGTCCCTGTTTGCCTTTACCGCAACGCTGACTTCGGAAAACATCCGCTTTTATGCCGGCGTCCTAAAAAAATGCAAACTGGCCGGGATACCCGTCCCCATTGTGTGGGAAATGATCAGCATATCCAAAACCGGGAACTGGCCTGAAAAAACCTTTGCAACGATCATGGACGGCCTGGTGCAGGCTTCCGGGAAAAGCGCGGACCTGGAGAAAATCGCTCTTTTCATGATCATTTCCGTCGCCCAGAACCTGGGATCGCCGGAACAGATCGTAAGGGACGCAATCGCCGATGCCGACAGGCGGGCCCGGGAAAAATTGCAGGAGGCGCCGAAAGCTCCGGCCAGCGCGCCTTATGGCCCGGACCGGCAAGCGGCCATCGATTTTGAAGCTTTCCGCAATTCCGTCGAGTCGTTTCTGGGGACGCCCTACTTCTGGGGCGGCAACAGCCGCCGGGGGGTCGACTGCTCCGGTTTTACCAAGCTGGTCATGCAGGAGAACGGCTATCTGATCCCGCGCGTGAGCCGGGACCAGGCAAAAGTCGGCAGTCCGGTATCCATGGGGGAACTGCAGCTTGGGGATCTTGTGTTCTTCGACACGAAAAATGAGGGGTGGATCAACCATGTGGGGTTGTATCTGGGGGGAAATCTCCTGGCTCACGCCTCCTCCAGCAAAGGGGTCACCATCGTTCTTTTCAGCGACAGGTATTTTCAGTCCCGCTATATCGAAGGCCGCCGGATTGTGCGGTATATCCGGAAATAGCGGCCGGATTCGCCGATCCGTCCCATTCCTTCAAACGTTCACCCGGCCCGGCCATTCTCCGGGGCCGCCTCCGGTCCATCGCGGCACTTGCCTTCGGCCCGCGCTTCTGTTAGAGAGCAGCGTCGGACCGGTGAAAGATAAACGAGGGGTCGGGGAGTTTTTTTCAAATGCCTGTGAGGCGAAACGTTGTCGGTTCACAGTTTGTCGATGGCCCGCTCGGGGATTGCCCCCTGGGGGACGCAACCAAAGGGTCTGAGCACCGGGCACGCCCCCCTAACCTTTGCGCCTGGCCCATACAGGCAGAGAGGATCATCTCCGCCGTGAAAATCAGCCTTTTGGGGCTGGCTCCGCTGAACTTGAGCGGGATCGCTGCCGTGCGTAAATGATTCGATAAGATGTTTGCGGTCCCCAGGGGGCAATCCCCGAGCGGGCCGGACAACGTTCGAAAAACTCCCCGACCCTTGAAATAAACCTATCGTTAAAGAATCGGAGTCATGCTGAAAACGTACTTGAACCAGGCTTCGCAGCGGCTGACCGCGCAGGGCAGGGCGGTCCTGGCGCTGGCGGCGCTTGTTTTTCTCTGGGGCTATAACTGGGTGGTCATGAAGGTGGCCGTACGGTACGCCCCCCCGTTCGACTATGCGGCCCTGCGGCTTTTTCTGGGGGGGATCTGTCTGCTGGCGGTGCTCATCCGGCTGCGCAAGCCGATTCTGCCCAGAGAAATTCCGGGGACCTTTCTTTCCGGCTCGCTGCAGCTGGGCGGGTTTTACGGCCTTTCGACCTGGGCCGTGGTAAACGGCGGCGCCGGCAAGACGGCGGTGCTCAACTACGCCATGCCGTTCTGGGTCCTGCTGCTGGCCTGGATCTTCCTGGGGGAACGTCCGCGCAGGGTGCAGTGGCTGGGGGTGGTCCTTGCGCTGGCGGGGCTGCTCTTCATCCTCATGCCGTTTCGGCCGGACGAGGCCCTGTTCAGCAAGGGACTGGCCCTTTTATCCAGCGTGTCCTGGGCCGCCGGCATCATCGTTTCAAAAAAGCTCCAGCAGAAAACGTCCCTGGACCTTCTTTCCTATACCACCTGGCAGATGCTGTTCGGCTGCATTCCGCTCGTTCTGATTACCCTTTGCATCCCTTCGGAGCCGATTACCTGGTCCCTGCCGTTTGCGGCCGCCCTTTTTTACAGCGCGGTGCCGGGAAACGCCGTGGCGTGGCTGCTCTGGTTTTATGCCTTGAACCGGCTTTCCGCCGGCTCGGCAGGGCTGGGGACGCTGGCCACGCCGGTGGCGGGCGTGCTGGCCTCATGGGTTCAGCTCGGGGAGCAGCCCACCGCGTTCGAGGCCGCCGGCATGGCGCTGATTGTCTGCGCCCTGGGCGTCAATACCCTGCAGGTGTTGAACGGGAAGGCAACGGGCGGCGCCGCGCCCTGACCTGCGCCGGCCCGGGCCTCCGGCGAAGCGAACGTTCAGCCCGGTCTGCGGCGGAACAGCCGGCGGCAAGTCCGCCAACCGGCCCCTGGCGCCTGCATCGGGTGTACGACACCCTCGACAATCGCGAAAATTTGGTGTAAATTAGGCAAACCCATCGGAAGGACGCTTCAGATATGGTGCGGGACCCTATTTCTGCGCGTTGGGCATAGCGGGCAGCGCTGCGGTACAGGTGGCAGCCTAAACACTTTTTCGGATCAGCTTTTGGTGAATGATTATGGCCACCAGCATCAATTCCATAAACGAGCGATTCCGGCAAATGTCGGAAGCCTTGAGAATTTCGATTATCGTGTCTATTTTCTGGCCCATTTTCTCGTTCATCTACATCGTAGAGCCGAATAAATACTTTGTCCTGTCCGTGTTTATGCGGAAGTTCGCCCTGATGGGCGTTCTGCCCCTGGTCGTTTGCTGGGGCCTTCGGTGGGTAATCCAGGGATTTAAACAAGATCGACGGGCGAGACGGACGGGAAGGTGAGAGACGGGTTGCGGGTTAGCAGATAAAGATCGAAAAGGAGCGGAAAGACGATGATTCATGAACTGCGCATCTACGAGTGCGTGCCGGGCAGGCTTCCGGCGCTGCATAAACGCTTTGAAACGGTAACGCTCAAGCTCTGGGAAAAACACGGCATCCGCCAGGCGGGTTTCTGGACCACCCTGATCGGTCAAAACAATCAGGTGCTCTATTATTTGCTTGAATGGGAGAATCTTGCTGAACGCGAGCGCAAGTGGAACGCATTCTCGGCTGATCCGGAGTGGCAGAAAGCGCGCGAAGCGTCCGAGAAAGACGGCCCGATCGTGGCAAAGCTGACCAACGAGATTCTGATCCCCACAGCGTATTCCAAGATCAGATGAACGCATGGCACGGCCCGGGGAGGGGCGGGTTCTTTCCTAACAACATCGCCATGCTGTTTGCCTGCCTGGCGCTGGCAGGCTTTCTGGCGTCCTGCACCCACGGCGCCGAACCGGGCGGTTTCGCCGGCGGCCGCGCGCGTGTTTCGGACCACTTTGACGGCCGCCTGTTTTTCAACCCAACGCTCCAGGGGCCGGCGTCGCCGCCTGCGGCTGAGACGCCGGGACGCGGCAGGTCCAGGTGGATCTGGCGGCTGCTTCTCGGAAACGACTGGCCGGAATGGCCGCAGCCGGCGGCTCTTGCGCCGGGAGCGCCACCCGCCGCCCGGGTTCCCACAGGCGCACTCACCATAACCCCGGTCGGGCATTCAACGTTCCTGATCCAACTGGACGGACTCAACATCCTGACCGACCCCATCTGGTCGGAGCGCTGCAGCCCGGTGGCATGGGCCGGCCCGAAGCGCTTCCAGGCCCCCGGCCTCCGGTTCGAAGACCTGCCCGCCATCGATGCCGTTCTCGTGACCCACAATCACTATGATCACCTGGATCTGCCCACCCTGGAGCGCCTCGCAGGCAAAGGTGTACAGCGCGCCGTCACGACGCTCGGCAACCGCGGTCTTATCCGGGAGACGGGCATTCCCGCCGTGGATGAACTCGACTGGTGGCAGTCGCTGCGCCTCTCGGAGACGGTCACGGTAACACTGGTCCCCGCCCGGCACTTTTCGTCGCGGACCCTTTGGGACCGGAACGAAACCCTCTGGGGCGGATTTGTCATATCCGGGCCGGCGGGCAACATTTATTATAGCGGAGACACGGGGTACGGCCCCCATTTCCGGGAGATCGCCCGGCGCTTTTCACCGGTCCGGGCGGCCATCCTTCCGATTTCGCCCTTCAGGCCCCGGCAGCCCGGTGAACCGGCCCAGCGCAATTTCGCCGGGGTTCACATGGGACCGGCGGAAGCCGTCCAGGCGCACCTGGATCTGGGGGCCGGGCTCAGCATCGCCGCCCACTTTCAGGTGTTTCAACTGGGGGGTGACGGATTCGACGACGCCCCGAAGGAGCTGGAACTGGTATTGAGAGAGCGCGGGTTGAAACCGGATGCATTCATCACGCCGGCGCTGGGGCGTCCGATCGATGCGGCCGCGCGTCCCGACGACAGGAACGGACCGGCAGGCCGGCAGCGGGCGGACGCGAAGGATTAGGACGCAATGAAAAAAATCATGTTATGGCTGGCGCTGTTCCTGGCCTTCACGGGCGGGTATGCCTGCGCTCAGAATGTGAGCGCGGCCGTTGAGATCCGACACCTGATCGAATCCGTTGAAGCCCTGCAGGGGGCGGCGTTTATCAGAAACGGGAGCGAATACGACGCCGGCAAGGCGGCGGAGCACCTGCGAATCAAGCTCAAGATGGCGGGGGACCGGGTAAAGAGCGCGGAGGATTTCATCGAATTGTGCGCTTCGAAATCTTCCCTGTCCGGCGAGGCCTACCGGATACGGTTGTCCGACGGGACGGTCATCGACGCGGAAGCGTTCTTCCGCCGCCGGCTCAAAGCGCTGAGGACCGATACGCCGTCTTAAGAGACCTTTGCAAAACACCCCCTTTTGCCCGATTTCAGCGTCAGGCTCAAATGTTAATCCTCGAAATACTCAATGTATTCTAGTGGTTAAAATTATCGCCTTCCTTGAACTTGAACAAAATTGGGCATTTTTCAAAGGTCTCTCAATAAAAACGGATTGCATCCGGGCCCTGCTTTAAGATACGATAACCTGAATCGCCTGTCACAGCGCCCAGCCCCCTATCGAAAAGGAGTATCTCCATGCCGATCGACACCAACATCGAGCTCCTGATCAACTGTCGAACCAAAATCGTGGCGACCCTGGGCCCGAGTTCAAACGATATCGGGACCATCGAGGGCCTCATCGACGCCGGCGCCGACGTTTTCCGTCTCAACATGTCCCACGGCACCCTGGAGGACCATGCCGCCGTCTACCGCCACATTCGCAGCGCGGCCCAAAAGCTGCAAAAACCCGTGGCCGTGCTGGCGGATCTGTGCGGACCCAAAATCCGGGTGGGCGCCTTTAAGGGGGGCCGGGTCGAACTGGCCAAGGGAAGCATTGTGACCGTGACCTGCAGGGACGTGGAGGGTTTCGCGGGGCTGATTCCTTCCCAGTACCGGGCGCTTTGCAGCGACGTCAAGGCCGACGACCGGATTCTCCTGGACGACGGCAACTTCGAGCTGCAGGTCGAATCGGTCGACGGAACCGAAATCGCCTGCAGGGTCGTTACCGGCGGCCTGCTGCGGGACCACAAGGGAATGAATCTGCCGGGCGTTCATGTTTCAACGCCGTCCTTAACCGAGAAAGATCGCAAGGACGCGCTTTTTGCCGTGAAGCTGGGGGTGGATTTCCTGGCGCTTTCATTCGTCCGCCGCGGTTCTGACGTCGAAGGCCTGCGCGCCCTGATATCCCGGGCCGGCGCGCATGTTGCCATCATCGCCAAAATCGAAAAGCCGGAGGCGCTCGACCATATCGCTGAAATCATAGCGGCCGCGGACGGGATCATGGTGGCCCGCGGCGACCTGGGAGTGGAACTGCCTCCCCAGAGCGTGCCCAACGCCCAGGACCAGCTCATCGATCTGGCCCGCAGAAACAGAAAACCGGTGATCGTGGCGACGCAAATGCTCGAGTCCATGATCGAACATCCGCGACCGACCCGGGCCGAAGTTTCGGACGTGGCCACCGCGGTCCGCAGCGGCGCCGACGCGGTCATGCTGTCGGCGGAAAGCGCTTCCGGAAAGTACCCGGTCGAGGCCGTGAAAATGATGGACGGCATCGCCCGGCAGACCGAAGCTTACCTCTGGCGCCGGGGCGCGTTCGGTTCCCTGGCCCGGCATTACGACATCCCCCGGCCGCTGCCGGTGGAAGACGCCCTCTCGGAATCAATGTCCGGCCTGTCCCGCGATTTGCTCGTGCGCGCCATTGTGGCCATATCCCTGAACGACCATGCCCTGGCGGTGATGAGTTCCTCGAGGCCTGCCGCGCCCATTGTGGGGATCTGCCCGGATTACCGGGCCAGCTGCATCGCGAACCTGCTCTGGGGCGTTATTCCGGTTACCGTCGATCTTGCCGGGATCGACAGCCCGGTTGAGCTTGCCCGGCGCACGGTCTTGACGCACGGCCTTGCGGACAAGGGCCAGAGCATCCTGCTCGTGCGGGGGTTTCACAGCGATCCGCGGCTGAATACGCCCAGCGTTACTGCGATCACAGTCTGACCCTGAATTCGGTTCCGAGATCGCGCGTTGCGGGTAACGGGGCAGGGATTGGGTGAGTGTCCGGGGATGAGACTGCAACCCGAAACGAGGTGCCGGATGAAAACCCGAATCAAAGGAAAATTCACCTTTCAATCAGCAGGAGTCCTGCTTGTGGTTTCCGCGATCGTCGAGCTGTTTTCGATCCGGTCGCCGGTACCGCTTTTCGGGAGTATCCGGGGCGGCCCGGCTGCCGCGGTCTACCATCTGGTCTATGTCGCGCTTTATTTCCTGCTGGGCTTCGGCCTGTACAAGGCCAGGCCCTGGGCGTACCGGCTTGTCTTTGCGGCAACCGCTGTCTATACGCTGGACCGGCTGGTCTTGGTGCTGGACACAAGGGCCCTGGAGGCTTACCTGGCGGCGCTGCTGGGCAAATACGGCGTTGCGGCCGGGGGGCCGGAAACCGGATTGATCGTAAAGGTGGGGATGCTGGCTGCGGGCCTGAGTGCGGCCTGCTGGTGGGGGTTTGCAGGGTATGCCTTCCTGCGCCGGGAATATTTTCAACGGAATCGACAGTCCGGTTCACCCGTAAAGGGGTGATCCACCGGCAGACCTGTCATTCCATTACACAAAGGATGATGCCAATGACCCTTCATTCAGATGCAAAGATTATGGCCGTTTTCTGCGACTTCGAAAATGTCGCCATCGGCGTGCGCGACTCGAAATATGCCCAGTTCGATATTGCCAAGGTTCTCGAGCGGCTGCTGCTGAAAGGCAACATCGTGGTGAAAAAGGCCTACTGCGACTGGGCGCGCTACCAGGAGTTCAAGTCCACGATGCATGAGGCCTCCTTTGAATTGATCGAGATCCCGCATGTCCGCCAGTCCGGGAAAAATTCGGCGGATATCCGCATGGTTGTCGACGCCCTGGACCTTTGCTACACGAAAGAGCATGTGGACACCTTTGTCATCGTCAGCGGCGACTCCGATTTTTCCCCGCTTGTCAGCAAGCTTCGCGAGAACAACAAAACCGTCATCGGCGTCGGCGTTAAAAATTCGGCTTCGGATCTGCTCATCGCCAATTGCGACGAATTCATTTACTATGACGATCTGGTCCGGCACAAAAAGCCCCGGGGAAAAACGCCGGCGGTCAAGGGCAGGCCGAAGCCGCCCCGCGCCCCAAAAAGCAAAGAGGCCCCTGCCGCCGACGACAAGCGGCAGGAGGCCTGGGATTTGATCGTCGAGACCTATGAGGCCCTTTTACAGGAGCGCGGCGAGGAGGAAAAGATATGGGGGTCCATGATCAAACAGGCGTTGAAGCGCCGCAGACCGGGTTTTAATGAATCCTATTACGGCTTCCGGTCTTTCGGCGCTTTGCTGGAAGGCGCCCAAGCGCAGGGTATTCTGGAACTGGAGTGCGACCAAAAATCAGGCGGATTCATAATCAAAAGCGTACATACCGTTTAACAGGCTGTTAGGGCACATGATAAGGATGTTGAATGGCCAAACCTTGGCGGATAGTCGACGCGATCGATACCGAGGAAGGAGTCCTCGATCTTCGACAGCGGGGCGAGACGGATTTTCTGATAACCATCGGCAACCGGGTTCTGATGAATTCCTCGGCCAGCGTCTCCGAGACGGTTTTGGCGGAACTGGCGTGCGCGCCCCTGAAGAATAATGAGACCCCCCGGGTGCTGGTGGGCGGGCTGGGCATGGGCTTCACCCTGAAGGCGGCCATCGACAATCTGCCGGCCGATGCCGAAGTCGTGGTGGTTGAATTGAACCCGATAACGGTCAAATGGTGCCGGGGGCCGCTTGCCCGTTTGAACGGCGCGGCGCTTGACGACCCGCGGGTCAAGGTCGTGATCGATGACGCGGCTTCGGTCATTCGCCATGCGGCGGTAAAGGGCGGGGAAGAGCGCTTTGATGCCATCATTCTGGACCTGTACCAGGGCCCCCATGAGACGGAAGCGGGCGGGGGCGCGTATCTGTACGGCGATCCGGCGCTGGATTTGAGCGCTTCCGCCTTGAAGGCGGGCGGAATCTTTGCGGTCTGGTCCGAAGATCCGGACAGGGCTTTTGAAAAACGTTTGAAAGCCGCCGGGTTCGCCCTTAACCGGCAGCGTCCGGGCCGGGGAGGGCGTAGACATGTGGTTTATATCGCCAGGAAAGTGTCCGGCGCTCAAACCGGCGGAAAAACCGGGCCGGCCGCTGGCAAGCCCCGCAAAAACAAGCCGGGCTGAAAGGGGCCGGGGGGCGGGGATTGAAGAACCCTGCAGCAAGCTGCGGGGAATGCGCCCGCTGTTGCGGTTCAGGGGTTCGGGTGCAATGCCGGGAAATGATCAAGCGCCCGCCTGCGACTTCAGCGCTTCAAGCTCTTGCCAGCGGCGGTAGGCGTTCTCGATTTCCCGTTCGACGCGATCGAGATCCGATTTAACCCCGGCGATCTCGTTTTTTTCTTTTTTATAGAACAGCGGGTCGGACAGGAGCGCAAACAGATTCTGCTGCTCCGATTCAAGGGCCTCGATCTTGCGGGGCAGCGCCTGCATTTCCCGCTCTTGCAGATACCCCAGCCTGCGCGAGGGGCGCGCCGCGGGTTTCGGCCGGATTTTTCCGGGAGCGTTTTTTCCCGGCGGACTCCCGGCGGCGGGCTGCGGCCGCTGACTGAGCCAGTCATCGTACCCGCCGGTGTACTCGACCACCCGCCCGTTGCCCTCAAAGACGAGGGTGCTGGTGACCACGTTGTTCAGGAACTCCCGGTCGTGGCTGACCAGCAGAAGGGTTCCGCGGTACTCGAAAATCAGCTCCTCCAAAAGCTCCAGGGTTTCGGCATCCAGATCATTGGTGGGTTCGTCCAGGACCAGAACGTTGGCCGGCTGCGTGAACAGCTTTGCCAGCATCAGCCGGTTCTTTTCACCGCCGGAAAGGACCCGGACCGGCGTGAGGCATCTTTGGGGCGGGAAGAGAAAATCCTGAAGGTAGCCGACGACGTGGCGCCTGCGGCCGTTAAAGTCAATGTAGTCGCTGCCGGCGGCGATGTTTTCGCGCACGGACTTTTGTTCGTCGAGCTGCGAACGGAGCTGGTCGAAATAAACGACCTGCAGGCGGGTGCCGTGGCGGACGCTGCCGGTTTGCGGGGGCTCCGTTTTCAGCAGAATTTTCAGCAGGGTGGTTTTGCCCGAACCGTTGGGGCCGATGATGCCCACCTTGTCCCCGCGCATGATGACCGCGGAGAAATCCCGCACAATCGGGGTCTGTCCACAGGAAAAGCTCACCCCCCCGGCTTCGATGACCAGCTTGCCGGTCCGCTCCGCCTCCTGAACCTGCATCCTGACATCGCCGATTTTGCGGCGGCGGGCCCGGCAGGCGGCCCGCATCTCCTGCAGGCTACGGACGCGGCCTTCGTTTCTTGTCCGGCGGGCTTTAACCCCTTTCCTGATCCAGGCTTCCTCCCGGGAAAGTTTTTTGTCGAACTCCCTGTTTTGGGTTTCTTCGCTCTCCAGGGCGGCCTGCCTTCGTTCCAGATAGGCGGCGTAGCCGCAGTCGTAGGAAACCAGGCGGCCCCGGTCCAGTTCCATGATCCGGCCGGCGATCTTCCTGAGAAAGGCGCGGTCGTGGGTGATAAACAGAACGCTCTTTATGTGGCGCAGGATAAATTCTTCCATCCAGATGATCGTGTCGATGTCCAGATGGTTGGTGGGTTCATCCAGCAGGAGGAGGTCCGGTTTGAGGGCCAGGGTGCGCGCAAACAGCGTGCGCCGCTTCAGGCCGGCGGAAAGGTCGCTGAACCGTTTCCCAGGTTCCAGGCGGGTTTGCGAAAGAATGTTTTCGACGCGGGTCGACAGTTCCCAGCCGACGTCGGCGTCCGGCAGCAGCTGCCGTTCGTCGCGCCTTTTTAGCGGCCGGCCGGCTTCACCGAAAGCGGCGGCAACCACATCAAAGACCGTGCCGTCGAATCCCGCCGGGACGTCCTGTTCCAGCGCCGCCACGCGGATGCCCGGGCTGCGCCAGATCTCGCCGCTGTCCGGAAGCATGTCGCCGCACAGCAGCTTGAGCAGGGTGGACTTGCCTGTACCGTTGCGGCCCACCAGGCAGACGCGCTCCCCTTTTTCGATCTGGAACGTTATGTTTTCCAGCAGGGGGGGCTCGCCGAACCCCCAGCAAACCTCCCGCATTCCGATCAGCGCCATGGTCAGTTGATATCCCGTGTTTTGTAGAACGTCACCTCCGGCCATTTTTCCATGCAGTAATTGAGCTGGTATTCACTGGTCGTCAGATAGGAGAGGCAGCCCTGGGAATCCCTGGCCAGGTTGGCCGTATTCTTTTTCTCGAATTCGGCCAGTTTTTTGCGGTCGCCGCATTCGATCCAGCGCGCCACCGAAAAGTCCACCGGTTCATAGACCGCATCCACGCCGTATTCGGCCTTTAGCCGGGCCATGGTGACGTCGAACTGCAGGACGCCCACCGCTCCCAGGATATAGTCGCTTCCCGCAACCGGCCTGAAAACCTGCACCGCGCCTTCTTCGGCAAGCTGGGTCAGGCCTTTCTGGAGGTGCTTGACTTTGAGCGGATTTTTTAAAAGAACGCGCCGGAAATGCTCCGGGGCGAAGTTGGGGATGCCGGTGAATTTCAGAAGCTCCTTTTCGCTGAAGGTGTCGCCGATCCGGATGGTTCCGTGGTTGTAGATGCCGATGATGTCCCCGGGAAACGCTTCGGTCACATTGGCGCGGTCCTGGGCCATGAAGAGGGTGGCATTGGCCAGAGCGACTTCTTTTCCGATGCGGTGATGAAGCACCTTCATTCCCCGCGTGAACTTGCCGGAGCAGATCCTGACGAAGGCGATGCGGTCGCGATGGGCCGGATTCATGTTGGCCTGGATTTTAAATGCAAAACCCGAGAAGGTGTCTTCGTACGGCGAGACCTCGCGGGAGACGGCCGCGCGCGGTCCCGGCGGGGGCGCCATTTCCACAAATGCGTCCAGCATCTCCTGAACGCCGAAGTTGTTGATGGCGCTGCCGAAAAAGACCGGGGTCTGGCTGCCCTTCAGAAAGTGCGCTATCGCGAAGGGGTCGACCACGCCCTCGATCAGTTCGATGTCTTTGCGCAGTTCGTCGGCCTGGGCGCCTAGGAGCTTATCCAGGACCGGGTCCGATAAATCATGGATCACGACCCCGTCCTGCCTGCGGGTGTCCCTGCCGGGCGTGAACAGGTGCAGCTGCCTGTGAAAGATGTTGTAGACTCCCTTAAAGCGCTTGCCCATCCCGATGGGCCAGGAAAGCGGCGTGCATTCGATCTGCAGCTTGTTCTCGATATCATCCAGAATTTCCAGCGGCGCCAGTCCCTCGCGGTCAAGCTTGTTGATGAAGGTAAAGATAGGGGTGTTGCGCATCCGGCAGACCTCCATGAGCTTCTCGGTCTGGGCTTCGACCCCCCTGGCATTGTCGATCACCATCAGCGCGCTGTCCACGGCGGTCAATACCCGGTAGGTGTCTTCGGAGAAGTCCTGGTGGCCCGGCGTGTCGAGCAGGTTGATCTCGCAGCCCCGGTAATTGAACGTCATCACTGAAGTCGTGACGGAAATCCCTCTTTCCTTTTCGATGGACAGCCAGTCGCTGGTGGCATGGCGGGCGGCATGTCTGGCCTTGACCGCTCCGGCCTGCTGGATGGCGCCGCCGAAAAGAAGCAGCTTTTCCGTCAGGGTGGTTTTGCCGGCGTCCGGATGGCTGATGATGCCGAAAGTCCGCCGCCGGCTGATTTCTTTTTGAATAGTTGGGTCCATTAACTGAAAATCCGGTACGCCAAACCGGTTTGAAACCCGCCGGCTTGCAGACCTTTATTTAGGCTGTTGAAAAACTGCGCCTGAGGCTGCTATGCAGCGTTGCGCGGCTCTCGCCAATGCCCACATATACTTGAATAGGCTGCGCTTGCCGAATCACCGCGCGCCTTGCTTATCAGCCTGATTTTTGTTTTTCAACAGCCTGTTAGAAGCTATCTTAAAAACAAATATAATTATCGCATGAGTCGGGGAGTATTTTACATGTTCTCCGGTCCGGCCCGGGGCAGCCTTCGCGTTCCGTCAAAGCCGGAACCATTTTATCGAATCATTAGCGTCCGGCAGCAGTCCCGCTCAAGTTCCATTTGAAACAGCACGAATCATCCGCCCCTAAAAAAATCCCCGGCTGCCTTAACAGGCCCCAGGGGCTTGATGCGCTAACGGCTTAACCCGGATTGCCGCCAAGATAAGTCCTCCGGCCGTTTTTGTCAACGCCGGCCGCGCCGGTGAAGAACCGGTAAAAGCGACGGTCTCTTCATGCGCGTGCGATATCGATCCGCTGCCGGCCGATGCGGTAGTTTGCCTTATTGGCCAGCACCTGGTTGACGACTTCCCGGGGTACGTCGACGAAAGAGGCCCGGTCTTCAATTCGGATTTTGCCGATGCAGCGGCCGGGGATGTCGGCATGGTGGGAGAGGCTGCCCACGATGCGGCTGACGTCGAGGCCGTCCGCCTTGCCGCTGCTCAGGACCAGGGACACCATGCCTTTTTCAGGGGCGGTGCGGCCGGTCTCTTTTTCTTTGGCTTGATTCCGGCGTTTGACGGCCGGTCGGGTGCGCACGGGGCGATCTTCGCGCAGGGCGGTGATGGGGGCGATCGGGCGCTGTTTTTCTCCGGCGCGCACCAGCTTGAGGGCTGCCGCCGCTATCTCGGCCGCGTCGTGGCCCTGTTCGGACAGCTTCGCCACCACGTCCCGTTCGCGCTGGCATCGGCCGCGTTTCAGCCAGACCATCATGCGTTCGACGAGCAGGTGGTCGCGCCGGCGCTGAATGTCTTCCTCGACCGGCAGGTTTGCCGGGGTCATTTTCTGCCGGGTGAACGCTTCGATTCTGCGTAGAAGCCAGCGTTCCCGCGGGGTGAGCAGAGAGATGGCGATACCCGATTTGCCGGCCCGGCCGGTGCGTCCGATGCGATGCACGTACATTTCGGGGTCCTGCGGCAGGTCATAGTTAAACACATGACTGACATGGTCGATGTCCAGACCGCGGGCGGCCACATCAGTGGCTACAAGCACCTTGATGCGGTTGTCGCGAAAGCGCTGCAGGACGCGCTCCCGGGCCTCCTGGCCCAGGTCGCCGTTGAGAACTTCGGCCTGGAATCCCCGGCCCGCCAGCTCATCGGCCAGTTCGCCGGTTCCTGTTCGGGTGCGGGCAAACACCAGGGCGCTGACGATCGGTTCAAACTCGAACAGCCGGGTGAGGGCCGCCAGGCGATCCGATTCATTGATCAGGTAGTAGCGCTGCTCCACGGTGGCCACGGTCAGTTTACGGCGGCCCATGGTGAAGCGGTGGGGATCACGCAAATAGCGCTCAGCCAGTCGCAGAATCGGTTTGGGCATGGTGGCTGAAAAGAGCGCGGTCTGGCGGTCCGCGGGGGTCGTTTCCAGAATGGCCTCGATATCCGCGATAAAACCCATGCTGAGCATCTCGTCGGCCTCGTCAAGGACCACGGTGGAGACGCGCTGCAGGTTCAGTAATTTGCGTTCGATCAGGTCCAGCAGGCGGCCGGGGGTTCCCACCACCACGTCGACGCCTTTCTTGAGGCGGCTGAGCTGGGTGTTGTAAGGCTGACCGCCGTAAAAAGCGAACACCCTGACGCCGACCCGGCGGCCGTATTGGCCCACGGCTTCGGACACCTGAATGGCCAGCTCGCGCGTGGGAACCACGATCAGGCCCTGCACATGGCGCTGGCCGGTTTGAAGCGCCTGCAGGATCGGCAGCCCGTAGGCCGCCGTTTTGCCGGAACCGGTCTGGGATTGGCCGATCACGTCCCGACCGGCCAGCATGACCGGAATGAGTTCGGACTGGATGGGGGTGGGGGCGGTGTAGCCCTTTTCGATCAGGGTCTGCACCATTTCCGGGTGCAGACCGATGGAATCAAATTCATTGGTCATGACAGTGCTCCTGTTTGCAATTTGACAAGTTTAGTGGGCTGCACCCCTTTTCAGGGAATGCATCTATTGCCGGTCAACATCCGACTCGTCCCGCAAACCTGAGCCTATCTGTTGCCATAAAAAGACCCGACCTGAAATAACGGGTCGGGTTACCCTGTTTTCATCGACGACGCTATATATACACTATCTTGCGAAATAGCAAACACTGATTTGCGGATTATATCTGAATCCGCCGGGGCCGTCAGGAATGGCCGGGCGGCCTGAAATGGCCGCGGGAAAGCAAGGGCGCAAAAAAACGCTTATGAAATAAAGTGGTTGCGTTATCACGCCGTTTTCGTATATATCCTGACAGGTTGAAGAGGCGCCGGATGAAATGCCGCATCAGCAGAAAAAAAATTTTTTCGATAGACCTATCAAAGTCTTTGGAAAAGGGTCAATTTCGTTCAATTTCAAGGAAGGCCAGGATTTTTTCCGCAGGCATACCGTGAGTCATTCGAGGATTAAACTCTGAGCTTTACCCTGAGGAATCCTCCTGAGGAGGTCCGCGAAGCGGAATTCCACTGGGCAGGCGCCGAAATTGGGTAAAAGGGGGCGTTTGGCAGCGGTCTCATATGACCGGTCGTGAAGGAAAGCTGGGGGCGGGCATAAAATCGGGTGTTTCCGGCGGGGCGCCGGATCATTTTCGCAGGTTTTCCGACCGGATCTGTTCGAGGCCGGTTTCGATGGGTTGCGGGTCGATATGCCGCATGAGGGCGCCGATGAACTGAATCTGCCTGCGCCGGGCGCCATGGCTCCTTATTTTACGGGCGAATTCGATGGCAGCCACAAGTTCATCCGGAAGCTCTATGGCCGCAAGCCGGCCGGGCGGCAGGGCGACCAGCCGTTCGCCCAGGCGCTGCAGGGCCCGGTCTTCGTTTTTTTTGCGGGTTCTGCTTTTATCATCCGTATCCATATGTCAGGCCTCAACAACCGTTAAAATTTTCTTCCGGCAGCGCGCTCGCATGCTTACCGGTCAACGCCCGCTCACCCGGACATGTCACATACCGGATCCAGGCGCCTAACCGCTCATACTGCAACGGTTTGAAATGATCAAGCACTATCGCGGGCCTTCCTGCCGGCTTCGATTGCACCGAAAGCGGGGAAAAATGGGTTCGACCGACAAGATCAAACGCATCAGAAGAGAAAAACGGCAAGCGGCGGTATATCAATACCAGAAGGATCGCCGGTATTTCGCCATGGTAGCCGGTGGTTTAAAAGAAGCCGGAGCGGAAGAATTGACTCAGCTCGGCGCCGAAGATGTCCGGCCGGAATTCAGCGGAATTCATTTCAGGGCGGATCAGGCGGCCCTGTATCGAATCAACTATCTGACCCGGCTGCTTTCACGGTGCCTTGCGCCGTTAACATCGTTTGCCTGCCGTGATACCGACACGCTGTACCAGAAGGCCAAACAGATCGAGTGGGAAGATTTTATTGCACAAGGCCATACCTTCGCCGTATCGGCGAATGTTTCCGACAGCGCGATTTCGCATTCAAAGTACGCCGCCCTTCGCCTGAAGGATGCGGTTGCCGACTATTTCAGAGAAAAAACCGGTCAGCGTCCGGATGTGTCGGCAAGGGAGCCGGATATCCTGCTGAACCTGCATATCCGGAACGATCAGGCGGAAATCAGTTTCGACCTTTCAGGCGGCGCGCTGCACCGGAGGGGTTACAGAGAGGAGACCGTTATGGCGCCGATGCAGGAAACCGTCGCCGCCGCGATTATCCGGTTCAGCCGATGGGACGGTTCGGTCCCCTTGTATGATCCGTTGTGCGGTTCGGGTACCCTTTTGTGTGAAGCGCTGATGCGCTACAGTCATATTCCTGCGGGGGTTTTCAGGGATCGATTCGGTTTTGAATTTCTGCCCGACTTTGACGGCGCTGTCTGGAAGCGGGTAAAAAAAGAGGCCGACGGGCACATCCGGGAACTGCCGCAGGGGCTGATTGCCGGAAGCGATGTGTCCGCGGAGGCTGTCAGCGCGGCGCGCACAAACCTGATGGGGCTCCATTACGGAAGCAACGTAAGGGTTGAAAGGGCGGATTTCAGGGAGCTGGCCGCCCTTGAAGGGTGCGTCATTGTAACCAATCCGCCCTATGGCATTCGGATGGGGGGCGACGGGAGCCTCGATGAGTTTTATAAAAGCTTCGGCGATTTCCTGAAACAGAAATGCAAAGGCTCGACCGCTTTTGTTTTTTTCGGAGACCGGGCGTATATCAAGAAAATCGGGCTCAAAGCAGCATGGAAAAAGCCGATCAATGCCGGCGGGCTTGACGGCCGGCTGGTTAAATACGAGATGTACTGAGAAGACGACGGGGGCCGCCCGGCTCGCGACCGGCGTCCGGCCGACGGACGCGGAAAGTCAACCCGCTGCCGGATCCCGGCGATTATACGAACCGGCATCGTCCCTGAACGGCGTTTTACGGAGCGGTTCCAAAATGTTTTTCTGAAACCCGGGACCCCTGAAGGATTAAAGCACTTGACATGTCCGAATTTATCCATATGGTAGTGAGGATGAGTTGAACCTGTCTCAAAATAAGGTTTTTTTCAGATCAAGGCGAAGCCACACACCCGCCCGCAGGAATGCTTGCGCATGTCGAGGGGCTGAACTTTTTTGGGGAAAGGTTCCAAATAAAATTAAAGGAGATACAAATGCAAAAAGTCGAAAACGGCATGTTCGTAAGCGTTGCGTATACCGGAACCCTTGAAAACGGCGAGGTGTTCGACAGCAGCGAAGGACGCCTCCCGCTCGAGTTCCAGACCGGTGCGGGACAGCTGATCAAAGGATTCGAAGATGCCGTGATGGGCATGTCTTTGAATGAAAAAAAGAAATTCACCCTGGGGCCCGAAGAGGCTTACGGCCTGCGCGATGAAAAACAGGTAATCGCTTTTCCCCTCAGCGATCTTCCCGCGGGGATGGCGCCGAAGGTGGGCGACAACCTGGTTTTTTCAACGGCCGAAGGCCAGAAGATACCGGCCAGGCTTGTCAAAATGGACGATGAAAACCTGACGTTCGACCTGAACCACCCGCTTGCCGGAGAGTCGCTCACCTTTGCCATTGAAGTGGTGGGCATCAGCGACACCCCCACCCAGGAAGCTCCGGGCTGCGGGTCCGACTGCGACTGCGGTTCGGGATGCAGCTGCTCGTAACAAACCCGCAAGGGGAGGGGAATAAACAATGAGGACCCTCTCTAGATTCGCTGACAATCCGGAAAGGGTTCAGGGATTCGGGTGAAATGAGAATAAGCGATAGGGGCTGGAAAGCCGGGAGGCCGGCAAGATGATACGCATGCAAAGCGTATCAGATAGCTTCCTGGCATCATGGCCAAACGTGGAACGTTTTATGCTTTGGCCCCTTGAACCGCAACAGCGCGCGCATTTCCCTAAGCCTGCTGCGGGGTTAGCGAGCGAATATAAAAAAATCCTTACGGTCGAAGATTCCCTGCAGCTTGCTGCAGGGTTCTTCAATCTTTGAATCCTTTCTCCCAACGAATCGGGATAAAAACAAAAATAATCAATATTTCGCTTGCTATCAGGAATAAGGGTGCTTATGATGGAGCATCAATAAAGTTCAGCCGCAAATCGGCTGAACGGTTTCTTTCTGCAGGACATACCCGTTCACAAAACGCTATCATCCTTCAGTCGGCAACATTGAAATTTTTTGAAAGGAGGATGATATCATGACAACTGGAACCGTTAAGTGGTTTAATGACCACAAAGGTTTTGGATTCATCGAGCAGGACAATGGACCGGATGTGTTTGTGCATCACAGCGCAATCAACGCAACCGGTTTTAAAACCCTCAGTGAAGGTGCACGCGTAAGTTTTGACATTCAGCAGGGCCCCAAAGGTCCGGCAGCTGTAAATGTGACCAGCGTCTAACCTGCTTTTCAAGGCAATTAAAGGCATCTCCTGTGAATCGGGGGTGCCTTTTTTTTGCCGTCCGCATGGAACCGTAATTACGCCGGCTAAGATTCTTTTCCCCGTCGCCAGTGGATCTTATCGGCCCCGGCAACCGAACAGAAAGGAAACGCCATGGCAAAATCGCAATATCAGTTCAAGAAACGTCAGAAAGAAATGGCCAGGAAACAAAAGAAAGAGGAAAAAAGACAGCGCAAGCTGGAAAACAGGACGGTTGACACCGCCGCGACCGAAAAAGACCCGACCCTCCCGATAGAAACCGCGGAAATAAATTAAAAGGGGCCCGCTTGCAGTTGAAACGCGAACCGGCGATCAAGCCACAATAAAGCCCGCTCCGGCCAGTCCCCGATTGACAGCTGTCGGGGCTGCATGTTAGATACATCGCCGACACTTACCCGGAAAACCTGATACCTTTATAAGGGGGAAAATTGGAGTGGCCCCGTATAATTGTTTCCTTGCTGAAAGCCAATGAGATCCGTTCGCTGTCATTCATACCGGACACCGTTATCGACCGGATTCTGAAGGAGGCTGAAAAGGACCCGTATTTTCAATTCACGACCCTGGCCCGGGAAGAAGAAGGTATCGGCATCATCACCGGGGAATATCTGGGGGGCCGGTATGGCGCCCTGATGATGCAGAGCGCCGGGCTGGGCAACTGCGTCAATGCGCTGGCGTCGCTGGCGATCCCCTACCAGATTCCTTTTCTGATGTTGATCAGCCAGCGGGGCGAGCTGGGGGAATTCAACGCCTGCCACGTCGTCATGGGAAAAGCCCTTCGCAACATCCTTGAGGCCCTGGGGATCCAGCACCATACCGTGAGTCGGGAAGACGAACTGGAAACCATTCTTGGCGGCGCGATTAAAACGGCTTATACCTCTGAACAGCCGGTTGCGGTTATTCTGTCCACCGCCCTGGTGGGCTGGAAGGATGAAAAATGATCAATCGACTGGAAGCAACCCGATACCTGGTGGCGCAGCTTTCCGACGAGCCGATTGTCGCGTCCTGCGGCAACCCGAAATTCGATCTATTCGACGCCGCCCCGGAGCGCCAGGCTAATTTCTATATGTGGAATTCCATGGGCATGGCGTCCTCGATCGGCCTGGGCCTGGCCATGGCCCGCCCGGACAGGAAGGTGATCGTCCTGGACGGCGACGGGGCGGTCTTGATGAATTTAAATTCATTGACTACCGGGGCCGCTAAAGCGCCCGCCAACCTTGTTCACATCATCTGGGACAACGCGCAGTATCAGATTACCGGCGGGCAGCCGACCCATACCGGCGGAATCGCCGATCTCGAAGCGATTGCCAGGGGCGCCGGCTTCAGGCAGGCCTTGACGGTGAATACGTTCGAGGCCTTTAAAGAAGCGCTTTCCCAAATCATCTCCCGGCACGGCCCCTGGATTCTGGTGGCCAAGGCCGATTCGTCCCACGCGACCGGGCGCCCGCCGAAAAGCCCTGTCCGGATCAAACATCAGTTTATGGAAGCGCTGAGAAATACGAACCCGGCTAATGGTTAAGGGCTTACGGCCCGGGGAAAGATGAAAGCGTTTTATCTCTGCACCTTGTGCGTTGCGCACGGTAATTAAATAGGGTTCTTCTCCAAACTATTGGAGAAGAGGGGCCGAGGATTCAAGGGGTCAAGGGTTCAAGTGCCTTTTTTCTAATGAATTTATTAAAGCTTTGATCATCCTCTCAACCTCCCCGATATCCCTTTGGAGCCCTGAAAGACGTTCTTTATCAAGATAACCCAAGTCTCCGGATAATAGCACTTGGGTTTCAAGTTCACCTGTTGAGCCGTAGGCAATATATAATGAACGTAAATACTCCGGGGTTGTTTTTCTGCCATATCCTTCGGCAATGTTGCCCGGAATTGACAAAGCCGCTCTTGTCATTTGTGAAGTCAAGCCAAATTCTCTGTTTTCGGAAATATTTTCGTTGCCTTATGAATTGCCACACACAATGGATAAGACTTCTGCCAAACCTATAATTCCTTACAGGTGTTCAGCATTGCACTTGACCCCTCGATTCCTTGGCCCCTTGATCCCTTACAGGATCATCAACTAATCTGGAGATGATCCTTAACTATTACCAGTTGCAGCCGCTCGCATTTGAGCCGAAGCGACCGTCCGGTGCGGACGGCAGCGACGTTGCGTTTGCCGGTCGGCTTCAATTTCACCAATTTGACCTTATTCTTCGTTATAAATCTTCAGGATCAAAACCAAAGGCCTGGATGGTTTCGACATATTTGGATGAACGCGCCGCCTTGAGATATTTTGCCATGGCCAGTCTTTCCTCTGCGGATTTTTTCTGATGCAGTTCGCTTTTGGCGGATATCTTCTCGGGCCTGATTTCGATAACCTTGCAGGCGCGGTAGGCCGGCAGGTCGCCGTGCACTTTCTCGAAATCATGATGCTGTTCATGCTTTGCGATCAATTCGTTGAGGGCTTCGATTTTCAGGGAGCCGTCCGGAACGTCCCTGGCCTCGCCGCGGATGATGACGCAGTGATAGAACTGATGCAGCCCGCAAACGCTGCTGCTGTTCCGGCTCAGGCTGTAGCCCCTGTCGAGATAGGCGAGGGGGGTATCCACCTGAAAACAGACCTTCGGATCCCTGGCGATGTTGTCGAGCTTTTCGCCTTCCGGCGCGCAGTGAAAATAGATATTCCCCTTGTAATAGACGAAATTAACCGGCGTGATGTAGGGATAACCGTCCGCTCCGACGGTGGCCAGCCTGCCGATGGTGGCTGATGCAAGAATCGCTTCGATCTTTGCCGGGTCCGTGACTTCGCTGTGTCTGCGCCGCATAAAAATATTCCTTTGTTTAAAAATATGTTCGATAGCATCAAAAGTCCTGATAGCATCCTAATACGATTTTTCAGAAAAAATAAAGTTTTATCGCCAAGGAACAAAATAATATTGACAACCTATATATTATCGATAATTCTATCGATAATATAATCGATAATGGTTGTTCAGAAGTCGCGTTTTAAATCGATCCTTGCCGGTTAGTTTTGATCCAAACCCTCCACCTCTGGTAGATCGGATAGGTTCTACCGATCCGGTGAGAAAGGGTTCACCTGAAATTGGAATATCGAAATTCGAAACAATTTCAAAATACGAATTTTCAAATGACCGAAACTCTGTGATCGATAGCGAGGAAAGAGATTATTATGTTTGGGTTATTTGGATTTCTGTCATTCGGATTTGTTTAGAATTTTGTGCTGCGGATTTCGAATTTAATTGTCTGGGCTAAATGTTAACCCCTTTTAAGAAGGTCACCTGAGGACACCCGCTCTGCGGGTGCGGGACTCACTGAAGGAGCCGCTGCCATGCAGACGATTACCAGGGAAAAATTCAATGAGGCGCTTGAGAAACTGGAGATGGATATCCTGGTGGGAGTATACCGGCCGCGGGAGCGCCTGATCGAATCGGAAATCATGGAGAAGCACGGCATTACCAGAAACGCCGTGCGTAATATTTTTAAAGAACTCCAGAACAAGGGGCTGATTCGGCACATTCCCAACCGGGGGGTTCTGGTTGCCGAGATGGAAACCAGGGAAGCCAAAGAACTGTACGCCATGCGCGTCCTGCTGGAAGACTATGCCTCGGATCTGGTTTCAAGACATATCGACGATTCGCGCCTTGCCGGGATAGCGCAAGCCAACCAGGCGTTCGAGCAGGCGGTGGCGTGTAAGAATTTCAAAGACATGCTGCGCTCCAATATTGAATTTCACCAGGCAATTATCGGGGGTTGCGGAAATTCCATTCTGGTCGAAATGATCAATCAGCTGCGCAACCGGGCCATCGTGGTCCGCCACTACATGTGGCTGCACCCGGACCAGGTCCGCAAAAGCGTCGAAGAACACCGGGCCCTCATCGCCGCGCTGAGGAACCGGGACGCCGAGGCCTTCAAGCGGATGAACCGGGCGCATATCCTGGCCGCCTACGAGCAGTATACCGGAGAGAGATTTTCGGATTTGCCCGGACCGGGCAAGCCGCAGTAGCGGGCGCAAGCCCCGTCCCGCCGCAGGCGGCACCGCAGGGGAATCTGCAATCATGGTGCAGGCACATCGCGTTGACATGCAAGGGGCGGCATCGCCCTGCCGAACCGCAAGATACTCGAAAAGGAGTGTATTCATGAAAGAAGTATTAATGATGAGGGGGGCCCGCAAGCTGCTGGACACCTGTTTAAATGTTTCAAAAGGCGAAAAGGCCCTGATCGTCACCGATACGGACACCCTCACTGTCGCCAAGGTTCTGGCGGCCGCATTTGTTGAAAGGGACATCGAACCGGTAACCTGCGTGATGCTTCCCAGGGAAATGGACGGGCAGGAGCCGCCGCCCGTCGTCGCTGCGGCCATGCTGGCGGCGGATGTCATCCTGATCCCGGTGGCCGTGTCCATCGCGCATTCCAGCGCTTCAAGAAGCGCCATGAAAAACGGCGCCAGGATCATTTCACTGGCGGGTTTCTCCGACGAACTGCTGTATACCGGCGGGATCAAGGCCGACTTTGTGGCCCAGAAGCCCCTGTGCGACCGGTTCGGTCGATATTTTAGCGAGTCCGATACCGTCACGGTAACCAGCCCCGGCGGCACGAATTTTAGCGCCAGCATCAAGGGACGCAAGGGAAACGCCCATTCGGGTATTGTCCACAACCCGGGGGAATTGTCGGGGCTGACCCATATCGAAGCCAATGTCTCTCCGGTGGAACACACTTCCGAGGGAACCATCGTCGTGGACGGCAGCGTTCCGAATTTCGGGATCGGGGTGGTGGACACCCCCATCGAACTGACCGTGGAAAAAGGCCTCATCACCGAAATCAAGGGCGGCAAGGAGGCGCAGTTTCTCAAAGATATCCTGGAAAGCATCGGCGACCCGCTGGTATACAATATCGGCCAGATCTCGGTGGGTCTCAATCCCGAGTGCAGGCGGCTGAACGGGATCATGAGCAACGATCACGGATCTTACGGCCGGATCCATTTCGGCATCGGTACCAGCCACCAGCTGGGCGGAGAAGTCAAGGCGCCGATCCATTTCGACGTGGTGATTGACGCGCCGACCTTGTCGTTTGACGGCGAGGTGGTCATCAGGGACGGGCAGGTGCTGGTCAAAGCTTAGCAGCCTGTTGGAGTCGTATAAACTGTTTATTTACGAAAGGAGCCGGATTATGCCTGAGCAAATGACGTCCCGCGAGCGGGTGTTGACCGCACTGAAAAGAGAGATCCCCGATCGCGTGCCCTGGGTGGAAAACTATGTTCATACCGGGTTGATCAACCAGATTCTCGGCCGGACCATCCGCCCGATTCCGGGAACCCGCCTGGGGACGGAGATTCAGGAAAAGCTCTGCCTGGACAATATTTCCTACGACTTTCGCCCGCCCATCTACGCGGATACCGAAAAGAGCGGGGACCTGGAGCAGATCAAGCGGCCCCGGCTGAAAACCTGGGAGGATCTGGAGAAATTGAAAAAATGGCTGCCCGATCCCCTGGATGACGGATTTTACGCCAATGCCGAGGAACTCCTCAAGCAGAAAGGGGACTTTGCCGCCCTGGCAAGCCTGCGCCTGGGCGTCAGCAATGTCTATAACAGCATGGGGTACGAGGAATTCGTCTTTGCACTCTATGACCGTCCGGAATTCGTAACGGCGGCCTTCGAAGTGTTCGGGGACTGGTGCGCCCGGGTGATCGAGCGGGTCAATGAAATGGATTTTGATTTTGCCTGGACCAGCGAAGATATCGCCTTCCAGAACGGCCCCATGGTGACGCTGGAGCAGTATGAAAAGTACATCTTCCCGCATATGAAAAAAATGGCGAAAAAAATCCGGTTCCCCTTTGTCTATCATTCGGACGGGGATTACAACGCGCTCTTGCCCTACATCCTGCAGTACAATCCGGCCGGCATCGCCAACCTGGAGCCTCCGGTCATGGATATTTTCAAACTCAAGGAAACCGTCGGAAGCAGGGTGTGCCTGGTGGGAAACATTGATCTGCATTACACCCTGACCCGGGGGAGCGCAGAGGAAACGCGGGCGGAAGTCAGGGAGAAGCTCGAGCGGGTCGGCAAGGGCGGCGGCTACATGATCGCCAGCGCCAACGGACTCGTTTCCTATTGCATACCGGAAAACGTACGGGTCATGAACGAGACGATTCTCGCCTACGGCCCTTACCGGTGAGAGCGACCGGCAACAAAACCCGGAATAATCAAAGCGAGGAGGAGGAAAAAATGGGAATTTCTGATGGGATCAAAACCGCGACCATCGAGGGGAACAGGGATAAAACGCTTCTCCTTATCGGCCAGGCCCTCGACGCGGGCATGCAGCCGGGCGATATCATCCAGGAGGGGCTGATCGCGGGGATGACGGTGGTGGGGGAAAGATTTAAATCAGGTGAAATCTATGTGCCGGAAATGCTGATCGCCGCCAGAGCCATGAAGGCGGGCCTGGAAAAGCTCCGGCCTCTTCTGGTTGGAAAGACGGTCGACTCCCTGGCCACCGTGGTGCTGGGGACCGTCAAGGGGGACCTGCACGACATCGGCAAGAACCTCGTGGCCATCATGCTGGAGGGGGCCGGCTGCAAAGTCGTCGACATCGGCGTCGACGCCCCGCCGGACCGGTTTATCGGTGCGATCAGAGAGCATCGGCCGGAGTTTGTGGGCATATCCGCCCTGCTGACCACCACCCTGCCCACCATGCGGGAAACGATCGCGGCGTTTGAAACCGCCGGCATCCGGAAATCCGTTAAAGTGCTGGTGGGAGGCGCGCCGGTGACCCAGAAATTCGCTGATGAAATCGGCGCGGACGGCTATGCCGGGAACGCCGCGGAAGTGGCCGACAAGATCCGGTCCCTGAAATGATCCCTTGCTTTTAGTGAAATCCGATACTATCTAGAAGCCATCTCAAAATAAACTATACGCTGAATGATTGAGAAGCCGGGGAGTCTTATTGCAACTATCTTTGGAGTGCGCCGCCGTTACTTCAGCGTGTGCCGGCGTTCCGGCCTGACCCAGGCCGGAACGGAAAATATTCAACATACCTCCCGACCTTTGAAATAATTAAGTTATTTTTGAGAAAGCTTTTAGTAGAATCAAGCGCGGGAAAGGCCGCAGGCAGTCATGAAGTCATCGAGCCATAATCTGGTCATGTCGGCCCTGTACGGCGGCCGCCGGGGCGAACGGCCACCGGCGGTGAACCCAACCTCCATTGCCTGTCATGAGCTGATGGACGCGGCCGGTGTCTCCTTTCCGGCAGCGCACCTGGATGCGGCCGCCATGGCGGAACTGGCCCTGGCCGGGCATGAGATCACCGGTTTCGACACGGTCATGCCGGAATTCAGCGTGGACCAGGAAGTGGCGGCCCTCGGGGCCGATGTGGATTGGGGCGACCGCAACCGGATGCCGGACACCAAATCATTCTTATATGCGGATTTTTCAGACGTCGTTGTTCCGGACGATTTTCTGGAAAGGCCCTCCATGCGGGTGCTTCTGGACGCCCTTGCAATCCTCCGGCGCCACGTGGGGGGGCGGGCGGCCGTTATCGGAAAAGTGATGGGGCCCTGGACCCTATCCTACCATATGGCGGGGACCCAGAACTTTCTGCTTCAGATCGGCATGGGGGAGAAGGACCGGGTCAGAAAGATGCTCGATCAGCTCATGCCCGCGACCATCGCTTCGGCAAAAGCCCAGTTCAGGGCAGGCGCCGATGTCGTGGTTCTGGCCGACCACGCCACCGGCAACCTGGTGGGCGCCTACCACTATGAGGATCTGCTGCTCCCCTATCATAAAATTCTGACGGCGGAGATCGAAGGGCCGCTTATCCTGCACGTCTGCGGGAACTGTTCGGATCGGCTGGAACTGTTTGCCGAAGCCGGATTCGATGCCTACCACTTCGAGTGGGTGGTGGATGCCCGCTCGGCGGTAGAGCGGGTCGGCGGCCGCATGTCGCTGGTGGGCAACGTCAACAATACCCAGACGCTTTACCAGGGCACTCCCGAAGATGTTTACCGGCAGGCCCGCTATGCCATCGCGGCCGGGGTACAGATGATCGGGCCGGAGTGCGCCATTCCCCTGGCGACGCCCCTTGAAAATCTCAAGGCGATTGTCGCGGCGGTTCATCAGGGTTACTAGCAAAACATGACCTTCATATCATAAGGAGATGGAATGGCAGATCATATCGAAACGATCAAGGCGGCGGTTGTCAACGGGGCACACAAGGAAATCGAAGACCTGGTCCGAAAAGCTCTGGACGGCGGCAGCGGTCCTGAGCAGATCATCGACGCGGCCATGATCGCCGGGATGGATGAGGTAGGCCGGAAGTTCAGCCAGAACATTATTTTCGTGCCCGAGATGCTGGTTGCGGCGCTGACGATGAAAAAGGGGCTGGATCTCATCAAACCGCTCTTGAAATCCGAAAACGTTGAATCCAAGGGCACCATCGTGATGTGCACCGTAAAGGGGGACGTGCACGACATCGGCAAGAACCTCGTGGTCATGATGCTGGAAGGGGCCGGTTTCGACGTCGTCAACCTGGGGGTGGATCAGAGCGTTGAAACGCTGGTGGCGAAGGTCAGGGAGATAAAGCCCGCCATCCTGGGGCTGTCGGCCCTGCTGACCACCACCATGCCTGAAATGCGCAGGGTCATCGAAGCCCTGGAAGCGGGCGGGCTGCGCAAAAACGTCAAGGTGATGGTGGGGGGCGCCCCGGTGGATGCCGATTTTGCCGGGAAGATCGGTGCCGACGGCTACGGCAAGGACGCGGCCGAGGCCGTGGCGGTGGCACGGAGTTTCATTTAATATCCGTATGCTTCGTGAAATCTGAAAACCTACAGTTCGTGCAGCATTCAGGTAATGATCTTCAGGCTTTTTTTGATTGGGATCCGTTCAAGGCTTATAGAGTGAAATGACACCGACTCCTTCAAAAGATATGGATGGGCGGGTCGCGATAGCGGCCTGCCGTGTTCTGGAGCCCGAGCTTGAAGCTGTGCGCAACAACGATCGGAAGGTCAGGATCCTGTATCTTGACCAGGGGCTGCACCGGACCCCCCAGTGGATGGCGGGCCAGGTTCAGGAAAAGATCGACCAGGCCGCTGAAGGGGCCGACCGGGTTGTACTGGGCTACGGCCTCTGTTCCAACGGCATCGCGGGCGTCCGGGCGGGGAATAGGGGCCTGATTGTCCCGCGCTGCCATGACTGCATCAGTTTTTTTCTGGGGTCACCCGGGGCCTATCAAAAAGATTTTGACTCCCGTCCGGGAACCTACTACTTGACCCCCGGCTGGGTTGCCGAGCGCAAAGATCCCCTGGGGATCATCGAAGCCGAATATGTGCCCCGTTACGGCCGCGAAACCGCCGAATGGGCTAAACGCGAGGAGCTCAAGCACTACACCCATATCGTCCTGATCGATACCGGGGTTGTTGATATGGGGCCCATCAGAAAAATCGCCCGGGAAAATGCCCGCTTTTTCAAGATGGAATATGTGGAAATCGAAGGCAGGAGTCTGGCCTATTTCAAAAAACTGATTTACGGGCCCTATCCACCCGACGCGTTCATCCATCTCGGCCCCGGCGCAACCGTCACGCAGGAGATGTTTTTTGACTGAAGCGTTTTGTGAAAAACAAGTTTCCACCGGCAATCACCGCGTTGTCTTTGAACCCATGGGGATTTCCTGCAGTGCCCCGTCCGGCAAAACGATCAGGGAAATCGCGGCAGTCCGGAACATCGACATCCGCTCGGATTGCGGCGGGGAAGGGAACTGCGGAAAGTGCCTGGTGAGCGCCGATCCGGTTGAAAACCTGGCCCCTGTTACCCGGAGGGAAACGGAACTCCTGACCCCCCGGCAGATCAGGCACGGCTTCCGACTGGCCTGTGAGGCTGCAATCAGGGGTCCGCTGAAGGTATATGTGCCGCTGTCTGCCATAGACACCCGTGAGGGAACCGGCAAAACCGGGCTTGCCGGAGAGTTTTCACTGAACCCCCTGGTCAAGCGGATCATGTTGCCCGGCAGCGTCGGCGGCGAATTCCAGGGTGCATCCCCGCGCGATTTGGCCGAGCTTGTCCGGAACAGGGTCAAGGAAACCTTTGGAATTCGGGTTTCCTTTGCCGGTCCGGAAGCGCTCGGAATGCTCAGCCGTTCCCGGTCCGGCGCCGGCGACATGACCCTGGTAAACCATGCCCGCAGGGGAATCACCGCCGTATTGAGCGGCCGCAGGGAACGATCCCTGGGCATCGCTGTCGATATCGGCACCACCACCCTGGCGGCCTATCTGTGTGATTTCAGGAAAGGCGGGGTGCTTGCCTCCGCCGCTTCGGCCAACCCCCAGCGCCGGTTCGGTGAAGATGTCATCAGCCGGATCGCCTTTGCCGACCGGAACGATTCGGGCCTGACGATTCTGCAGCAAACGGCAATCGACGAAATCAACACCCTGATGGAAAAATGCGTTCAGGCTGCGGGCGCCGGACTGCCGGATATCGATGAGATGACAGTGGTGGGCAACACGACCATGGAGCAGATTTTCATGGGATTTCATCCCCGCGGGCTGGGATCGTCGCCCTACCTGCCCGTGTCCGCGGGGCCCAATGATTTCAAGGCCGGAGACCTGGGACTCAAACTCAATCCGGGCGCCAATGTCCACGTTTTTCCGGCCATATCCGGCTTTGTGGGCGGCGATACCGTGGGCGTCATTTTGTCGGAAAGACCCCATGAAAGGGACGACGTCACCCTGATTGTCGATATCGGGACCAACGGAGAACTGGTTCTGGGGAGCCGCAACGGGTTATGGGCCACCAGCTGCGCCACCGGCCCGGCTTTGGAAGGCGCGCATATCCACTGCGGTATGCGCGCGAGTGCCGGCGCCATCGACAGGGTGTCCATCGACCCGGGCGATTTTACTGTCAGTTATGACGTCATCGGCGGAAAACGATCGCCGCAGGGGATTTGCGGATCCGGCATCATCGATGCGGTTGCCGCCCTGCGTGCGGCGGGCCTGATCCTGCCGAGCGGCCGGTTGCAGGAGGGGCTGCCCGGCGTGGTATCGGACGAAAACGGGATCGGGCGCAGGTTCATACTGGCAGCTCCCCGGGACGTGTCGACGGACCGGGAAATTTTTATATCCCTGGACGACATCCGGCAGGTGCAACTGGCGAAGTCGGCGTTTGCCGTCGGCATCAAGCTTCTCATGCGCAAAGCCGGGGTGGACCATTTCGACCGGCTGGTCCTGACGGGCGCTTTCGGCGCCAGGTTCAACTGGAAAAACGCGGCGGACATCGGCATGCTTCCGGAAACCGCGCACCGGGCGGAGGTTAAAATCGTTGAAAATGCCGCGGGGCAGGGGGCCGTTATGGCGCTGCTGGACAGCAGCCTGCGTGATCGGATTCACGAAACGGCCCAGCAGGTCCGGGTCCTGGATCTGGCGCGGGAACCGGATTTTGCCGAAGAGTTTGCCGCCGGAACGCTGTTTCCCGATCAAAAGAATTCTTCTTAGGAGCGGCAGCAGCCTGAAAATCGTTCAATACAGGTCAGGTGTCGGAGAGTTTTTCAGAAGTTGTTTTGTCGGCCCGGGGCCTATCCCCGGGCGGACCGCCGACAAACGGTGATGTACGACTCGCCTCACAGGCATTTGCAAAGAAGTTCCCAACTCCTCAGACAGGTAAACCTATTCGGAGGCTTTTATGATTATTATCGCCGAGCGGATCAACGCATCCCGGAAAAGCATTGCCGCCGCCATTTCAGCGGGGGATGCCGCCTTCATCCAGAATGAAGCCAGAATCCAGGACCTGGCCGGGGCCGATTATATCGACGTCAACGCCGGCACTTTTGTGGGGGAAGAGATTGAAAAGCTCAAATGGGTCATCGCGGCGGTCCAGGAGGTTACGGAAAAGCCCCTGTGCCTCGACAGCCCGGACCCGAAGGTGATCCGGGCCGCGGCACTGCTGGTGAAAAACACGCCCATGATCAATTCCATCACGCTGGAGCCCGAACGCTTTGAGGGAATCCTGCCGATCGCAGCGGACCGCAAGGCCAAGCTGATCGCCCTGTGCCAGTCCGAAGATGCCATGGCGGAATCGGCCGACGACAAGGTCAGGCTGGCCGAAAAGCTGGTGGAAAAGGTAAGCGCCGCCGGAATCCCGCCGGATGATTTATTCATCGACCCGCTGGTCTATCCGCTGTCAACCAACACCCGGTCCGCCGTTGCAACGTTAAGGGCCATCGAAAGGATCATGACAGCGTTTCCGGGGATACATACCACCTGCGGATTGACGAACGTCTCCTACGGCCTTCCCGCCCGCAAGCTGGTAAACCGGACGTTTTTAACGGCGGCGATCCTGCACGGGCTCGATTCGGCGATCATGGATCCCACCGACCGGCAGCTTTACGGGGCATTGAAAGCCGCCCTGGCCGTCAGCGGCCGGGATGATTTCTGCATGGGGTTGATCGGGGCTTTTCGGGAAGGAAAGCTGGAGTAAGCGAGGTTTTTTTGAAGATTCCCTGCAGCAAGCTGCAGGGAATCTTCTACTACATTTGCTCCAGGCGGGCGGCCAGCTGATCCAGCTGCGCACTCAGCCGTTTGGGCAGGCGATCCCCGAATTGATCAAAATGCTTGCGGATGCTCGGCACTTCGGACTTCCAGGCGGCGACGTCGATTTTCAGCACCTGCGCGAGGTTGTCCGCGGGAATGTCGAGACCCTTCAGATCCAGGTCGGCCGTATCGGGCAGCAGGGCGATGGGCGTCTTACGGGCGCCGGCCTTTCCCGCCACCCGCTCGCACATCCATTTCAATACCCGGCTGTTTTCGCCGAAGCCGGGCCACAGGAATTTGCCCTGTGAGCTTTTGCGGAACCAGTTGACGTAGAATATGCGCGGGGCCTTGTCCCCCAGCTTGTCTCCCATGTTCAGCCAGTGCTGGAAGTAATCCCCCATGTTGTATCCGCAGAAAGGTTTCATGGCAAAGGGATCGCGCCGCAGTTTGCCGACGTCGCCGATATTGGCCGCGGTGGTCTCGGAGGATGCGGTGGCGCCGAGAAATACGCCGTGGTCCCAGTTGTAAGCTTCCTGAACCAGGGGAACGACACCGGCGCGGCGGCCGCCGAATACAAAAATGTCGATGGGAACCCCTTCCGGTTCTTCCCAATCGGCGCAGATGGAGGGACACTGGGACGCCGGGGCCGTGAAGCGGGCGTTTGGGTGCGCCGCGGGGGTTTGCGCGCCCGGGCTCCAGTCGCGTCCTTTCCAGTCCACGGCATGGGCCGGGGGAGCGCCGTCTATTCCTTCCCACCAGATGTCGCCGTCGTCCGTCAGGGCGCAGTTGGTGAAGATGATGTTTTCCTTGAGGGTATCCATGGCCATTGGGTTGGATTCGTAGGATGTGCCCGGGGCGACCCCGAAGAAGCCGTATTCCGGATTGATGGCATACAGCCGGCTGTCGGCGCCGATCTTCATCCAGGCGATATCGTCGCCGATCGTTTCGCATTTCCAGCCCGCGACGGTGGGCTGCAGCATCGCCAGGTTGGTCTTGCCGCAGGCGGAAGGAAACGCTGCGGCGATATGAAAGCGGCGGCCTTCGGGGCTGGTGAGCCGCAGAATCAGCATGTGTTCGGCCATCCAGCCTTCGCGACGGGCGAGGGCCGAGGCGATGCGCAGGGCCAGGCATTTCTTTCCCAGCAGGGCGTTGCCGCCGTAGCCGGAGCCGTAGGACCAGATCAGGTTTTCATCCGGAAAGTGGCTGATGTATTTCTGCTCGATGGGGGCGCACGGCCACAGCACATCCTGGCGGCCTTCCTGCAGCGGAGCCCCGACCGAATGCAGGCAGGGGATAAACTCGCCGTCATCTCCCAGAACGTCCAGGACCTTCGGGTTGACGCGGGTCATGATATGCATGTTGCAGACAACGTAAGGGCTGTCGGTGATCTCGACGCCGATTTTCGCGATGGGCGATCCGATCGGTCCCATAGAGAAGGGGATGACATACAGGGTGCGTCCCTGCATACAGCCTTTATAAAGGCCTTTCAGGGTGGTTTTTAATTCGTCCGGGTCGACCCAGTTGTTGGTCGGGCCGGCCTCAATCTGCTGCGGCGTGCTGATGTAGGTGCGGTCTTCCACCCGGGCCACGTCGCTGGGATCGGAACGAAACAGGAAACAGTTGGCGCGCTTTTTCAAAGGTATGGCGCTGCCGGCACGCACCATCCCGGACATCAGACGGTCGTATTCTTCCCTGGAACCGTCGCACCAGTATATGTCGTCCGGCTGGCACATGGCGGCGACTTCCTTGACCCAGCGATCCAGTTTCCTGTTGCGCACCTGAGTTGTCATAGAATTATTCCTCCTCTGATAGATTCAATTCGAGGCCTTTGCAAATTGAGCAGGTTTCAAAGGTCTCAGCTCAACGCCCGCTTAACTCTATGAAAGCACCACGTCGGTTTCCGAAAAGCCATGTTAAATAAGACAGGATTTACAGTCAATATATTATTTCTTCCAATTGACGAAACAGCAGGCCCGCTGCCGGGGGTGTTGATACAACGGTCGTTGGAAATTACTTCAGCCGACAGGTGTAAAATCGCGCGGCGGCGCTGTTGCCCTTTTTGATATGCATCTGTAAATTTGCCAGATCCATGATGACCGTACAGACGGTCCCGATGGTCTGCGTGACCGGATGGGGGATATATTTTCGATAAATGGGAAGGTCTTTATCGGAACGGTCCCGCAGAACCTGTTTCATTGTTTCAAGCGATAGGCTCGGCTCGCCGGACAGGAGCTTTTCGGCCATCCGCTGGCGCGCGTAAGAGCACCTGAAGATGCCGGCATCGGCATTGAGAGGCCGCGCCAGGTAGTGATTGGTATGGATGCGGACCCGGCCGGCCGGCGGCAACGCAAAGGACTCATCGCCGGCAAGTTCAACATTCAGACTCTTTCCGAAACGGTCCCCCACCATTATCGAACTGGCTTTGCCGAGGCCCGACTGCGTAACGGCGGCTTGCGCCGTTACAATCGATTCGGACTCCAGAATGGCCCGCAGAAGGATATGGACGGGAACGCCGTCCAGTTGTTTGCCGATCCGCAGGATGTTCAGGCAGACGCCCAGCCCATGCGAGTTCATTCCGATCTTGCCGATGATCCCGGGTTCGGTCAGCATCAGGATGGCGGAGCCGTCGGGCCGCCTGATTTCCATCAGAACCAGCAATTCTTCCAGGGCATGGGCCCAGTCCCAGTTCTGGCCCAGGAGCCGGGCGTCGCTGAAATACAGGCTGGTGCATTCAGTTGCGGACATGGCCAGTATTTCGGTCCTGGCGTTCAGGGCGTATATCCACAGGGGATCGACGGCGGCGCCTGCGGCCAGTGCCTCGATTTCCGCGGCATAGTCCGGCCGAAACCCTTTTATTTTCTGTTTAAAGTGTTTTGCCCGGGAGAAAATTTCGCTTTCGGTACGGTTGAATATGGTTGCGTAAAATTCTACGGTACGATGGATGCGGCCGGACAACCGGCTTCCCTGGCTGAAACCGCGTTCTTCAGGGCTTCCCTCGATTGAAATTTTAAAAAATTGATCGGGTTTCATGTAAGACGCCTCAATGCTGAGACCTTTGCAGAACGCTCCCTTTCGCTCAATTTCAGCGTCAGGCTCAAATTTTAATTCTCGAAATACTCGATGTATTTTCCTGCGGCTGAAATTATCGCCCTCATTGAGCTTGAACGAAATTGAGCATTTTTCAAAGGTCTCAATGCCGTAGCGGGTAAGGCTGAAAACGATACATCAATCAAGGTTCGGGGAATTTTTCAAATGTTGACCTACCCGCCGGTATACGGTGAAGGGACAACGGAACGCCCCAAAGGTATTCTAAATGATACTCTCCGATCCCTGAAAAAAATGGTTGTCCCAAAAACTTCGGTCCAAATGTTGCCGTCACGCTGAACCGTTCCCGTTTTTTCCCGGCACAAGTATAAAGCCCAAAAAAAAGCGTCTGGCAAGAAAAAGAAGCGTCTAAATGAAATATTTTTATGGGCCAGCCTGCAGATGCAGATCCTGTGTCTATCCGCAGGGTCAGCGATTTCCGGGATGATAGAGTTGTCTATGTCAGTATTTTATCGGGGCGAATGAAATTTTCCGGAAATTTTCTTGACATGCACCGGTGAAAGTAATAACCAAAAATATAGTTACAATTTAGCTATATCAGATTTTCGCAGAATCCGGCGTCATCGCCACCTGCCACGCAAATGCCCGATATCGTACCGGCAGAGCAGCATTCATCATGGTTTCATTTCTAAGGTGAAGACTCTCCGCCCGAGAGTTCTCTTTGCCTTATTCAACATAGTCGCAACATTTACAAAGGGGGATAACAATGAAACGATTGACTGTGATGATTTTTGTACTGACCGTGCTATTCGGCTTAAGCTGCTTCATCGTTCCGGAAGCCCCGGCCCAGTCCGCCAAGCAGATCCTGATCGGCGGCGGACGGACGGACGATTCCTGGTATCCGTTTTCCCAGGCCCTGGCAAAATTCATCAATGAAAAATCCAAATGGCTGAAAGCCGAAGCGGTTTCCACCGCCGGCATTTCCGGCAACTTCGACATGGTCAAGGAACAGCCCGAGAAATATATCGGCATTTCCAGTTTTTCCCAGATCCACTACCGGCCGGGCCATGAATACAGCAAGAAAAGGGGCGCTTATACCGGCGACCGCTTCATCGCCACGGCCAGCACCATGACCCAGTGCCTGATCACCTATGATCCCAAAATCAAGCGGGTTGAGGATCTGGCCGGCAAAGTCGTGGACGTGGGCCGCAAAGGGGCCGCCAACACCCCCGATCACATGGCCATTCTGGAAGCTTACGGGGTTGCCAAGAAAGTCAAGGATATCGTCTACACCGGCTACGGCGGCGGGGCCAGCAAGATGATGGACGGGCTGGTGGACGCGTCCTTCCTGCTGTTTAATCATATTTATCCCCGCACCTTCAGCAAAGGGGCGATTATCGACAAGCTAGAGACCAAGGCGCCGGCTTACTACGTCGGTTTTGACCGGGACAAACTGCTGGCCCTGATGGACAAGGAATTTGCCGTACTGCCGGTGCGGGTGCCTGCCAAGGCCCTTGATCCCGTCAGACAGCCTGCTGATATCTGGGCGTTCAACGATCCCACCTTTTTTATCGCGGATGAAAAAATGGATCCGAAAATCGTTTACGAAGTCACCCGGGTGATTTGGGAAACCCCGGCGGAAGAATGGGCCAAGTGGCATCCCATCGGCGCGCATATGACGCCGGAGTTTAAACCGGCTCCGCCTTCCCTGAAGCTGAACCCGCTCCATGCGGGCGCCAAGAAATACTACGACGAAAAAGGCATCAAGGTGCAGGACCTGGTGGAGCTGTTAAAGTAGCCGGTTCTGCTGCATCTGTAATATGTTGAACCGCAACCGCGCACGCTGATTCCGCAGCAGACATGCAGGGTCAGCGTGCGTTTACGGTAAAAGGCCTGTGTTTTCCATGCTGCATAAGGGTTTCCGCCGTCCCGTCAGGGGAGGGATTGCAGGAACATCTTCAATCGAGGTTCAAAATGAAGCTTGTCAATAAAGTCATCGCTGTCGTCCTGCCTCTTGTGGCGATAGCGATGGCGGTCTATCAGATGCTGTATACCCAGATGCTGATCCAGGATCCGGACGGTCATGTCATCACCCATCTCGGGCTGGCGCTGGCGGTGGTGTTTTTGTCGCTGATGCTGGGCGCCGATACAAAAGCGCGCTGGATCATCGGCCTGGTGCTGTTTCTGATGTCCGCGGCGGTTACCGGCTACCTGATGATCGAGCTTGATGAAATTCTGGAATACCGCACCTCCATCCCGGCGGCGTCCGACCTGGTGGCGGGCACCCTGATCATCGTCGTTCTGGTTGTCGGCAACTGGGTCATCTTCGGCCGCAGCTTTCCCATCGTCTGCATGATCGCCGTCGCCTACCTTGTTTTCGGGCGCTATCTCCCGCCGCCGTTTACGGTGCCGGACATCTCTTACCGCCGGCTGCTCATGTGGATGAGCGTGGAGCTGGGAACCGGCAAGGGAGTCTACGGCGAGATTCTGGAATTATCGGCAAATTATCTGTTCCTGTTTATATTCTTCGGCGGCGTGCTGGATGCCTTCGGCGGCACCCGGTTTATTATCGGGCTGGGGCGCTGGGTCGGGTCCAAAATGCGGTCGGGACCGGCCATGGTGGCCCTGATCGGCAGTTCTCTGCTGGGGACCGTCACCGGCAGCACCGTCGCCAACATCACCATTACCGGCAGCTTTACCATCCCGATGATGAAAAAGAGCGGATACACGCCCGAGCAGGCCGGCGCCATTGAAACCGTCTCCTCCAACGGCGGTCAGATCATCCCGCCGATCATGGGGGCCACCGCCTTTTTGATGGCCAGCTATACCAACATCCCCTATATCGAGATCGCCAAGGCTGCCATCATACCGGCACTGATGTACGTTGGCTGTGTATTCCTTTACATCACCCTGACGGCTCACAAGATGGAAATCCGGCCGATCGTTGAGAAGGTCAGCGGCAAACAGGTATTGCTGGATTCGCCCATTTTCTTTCTGCCGCTGGGCGTGCTGGTATACCTGCTGGCGGAAGGGTACACCCTCCCGTATGTCGGTTTCTGGAGCATCATCAGCATTGTCGCCGTGGGCACCCTCACCAGCATTCTGCGAAAGGATGCGCGGTTGAGTATTCGTCATATTTTAAAGGATATCGTCAAAAGCACCAACTCGGCCTGCGCCGTGGCCATGATCTGCGGCCTGCTGGGGGTGGTGGTATCCGCCATCGTCAGCAGCGGTCTGGGGATAAAGCTGCCGCTGGCCATCGAAGATTTAAGCCATGGCATCCTTCCTGTCGCATTGTTCATCACGATGGTCAGCTCGATCATTCTGGGAATCGGCGTGCCCACCCCGGCCGCCTATATGCTGGTGGCTGTGGGCGCCGTGCCCAGCCTGCTCAACATGGGGGTACCCCTGCTGGCCGCTCACATGTATTGTTTTTATTTTGCGATCTGCTCACACATCACGCCGCCCGTTGCCGTCGGGGCGATGGTGGCGGCGCAAATTGCGGGCGCCGATTACTGGCGGACGGCCTGGGAGGCGGTAAAGGCGGCTTTTGCCAAATACCTGCTTCCCGTTTTCTTTATTTATGCACCCATAACCATTCTGCGCCCCGAAACCGGATATATGTCCTCGCTACTGCAGCTTGCGACCATAATGGTCATCATCGTGGCGATGCAACTCGGCATTTCCAATTACTGTTTCAACTACCTGAAACGACTGGAACGGGTTGGTTTTATCCTGGCTTCGATCCTGGGATTGTTTGCACTTTTTACTAAAAGTGCCGCTTTCTTTTACGCCGGGTTCGGACTGTTTGTTGTTTGCATGGGATGGCAGATATTTTTAATGAAAAAATCAGGAGTGTTAAAACCGATTTCGGGATAATTTACTTTAAATAAGGATTTTAAGCCAAAAGACAAAAACCGGGGGGTGAAAACCGAACAGGTGTCGGGTTTTAAAAAGGTCAGGGATCAGGATTATTTCTGTTCCGGCTTTCCCAGCGATCCCTGATTTTCGATCCCTGATCCTCCTTCAGCCTGCTTTTCATCCCCCCAAGCGATCACCGCTCCGGAGTCTCTGGTTTTTGATGAAATCGGCAGCCGTTATTTTGGCATTGTCGAACTGAACCCGTTCCACCAGGATGCCGCCGTCGGCGGTGGAGACCACAAACCCCGTATTTTCAATAATCTCGATGATATCTCCGGCACGTCCCTGTAGCGGGTAGGGCCTGGCTTCCCATATTTTAAGCGGTCGCCCCTTGACCGAGGTGACCGCTCCCGGACTGGGATTCGAACCCCGGATCAGGTCATATATCCGCTGGGTGGTCAGCTTCCAGTTGATGACGGTGTCCGATTCCTTGATGACCGGTTGGAACGAGGCTTCGGATTCATCCTGGGGAAGGGGCCGGGCCTTGCCTTCCCGGATGAGCGCCACCGCCCGGGGGATCAGTTTGATGCCCAGGGGATACAGCTTTTCAAAATAAAGGCTTTTGACGGTATCTTCGGGACTGATCGCCACTTTTTCCTGCAGAACGATGGGTCCGGTATCCACCCCCTCATCGATCTGGTGAATGGTAACGCCGGTTTCACGCTCTCCGCTGATGACCGCCCAGTTGATGGCGGAACCGCCGCGGTACTTGGGCAGCAGGGAAGGGTGATAGTTGATGCCGCCGTGGGTGGCAGCCCGGATCATTTCCAGCGGCGCGAAGTCGGTTACAAAGGCCAGGACCAGCAGGTCCGGTTTCAGTTCCCGAACCCAGGCGACCGCATCCGGATGTTTCAGCCTTGCCGGCTGGAGCAGGGGCAGTCCCTTTTCCTCCGCGAGTTCCTTGACCGGGTTGGGGCGTTTTTGTCCGGGCGGGTCCGGTACGGTGATGACGCCGACGATATGTTCACCCTGCTGGATGAGCGCCGCCAGGGAATCCTTGCCGAAAGGTGCCTGACCGATAAAGACGATACGCATGTGCTTCCTCATCTATCATTTCGTTTAAACAATTAGTGTGTGTCTGTCGCCGTCTTTCCAATCGTACAGCAGATATGTCTGTGTGCTTTTATATACGATAACGAAATTCTATATTTCATCACACAAAAAATAATCGCTTTCAAGGATTTTGTTCACAGGCCGTGTTGTCACTTGAATCTTGCATGCAAAATTCAGGTATCATCTTGATTCCGTCGATAAAGTCTGATTAGAATGAGTCCGAAAAAAATTGCGGATTGATCGGGGGGATGACTTGAAAGCAGAATATCAGGCGCGATTGAAACAGGTTCGGCAGATCCTGCGGGCAAAAGAACTAGACGCCCTGTTGGTGCTCATTGCCGAAAACCGGTTGTATTTAAGCGGATTTGCCGGAGAAGACACCCAGTTCGACGAATCGGCCGGAGCGCTTATCATTACAGCCGAAAAGCTGATACTGGCAACGGATTCGCGCTTTGAGCTGCAGGCCCGGCGGGAAGCCCCGGACTTTGAAACCATCATCTACCGGGAAGGCCTGGTCAAGGAGCTGCCGGTTGTTCTGAAGGGCCTCCAAACCAGGCGGCTGGGGTTTGAAAGCATCCGTGTTTCCCATGCACAGCACCGGAAAATGGCAACGGCTTTGAAAGAGGCCGCGCTGGCGGCCGAGCTGGTGGATACCGAGGATATTGTCGAGAATCTGCGCATTGCCAAAACGCAGCCTGAGATCGCGGCCATCCGCAAAGCCCTGCATCTGGCCGAAGCCGTTTTCGACCGGGTTGCCGCCGACCTGAAACCGGGCATGACCGAAAAAGAGGCGGCCTGGTCTCTGGAAAGAGCCCTGCGTGAAGCGGGCGCGGACAAGCTGTCCTTTCCCGTCATCGTGGCTGCCGGTCCCAACAGCGCGCTGCCCCACGCCATTCCCGGCGACCGGCCCCTGAAGCCCGGCGAACCGATCCTGTTTGACTGGGGGATCCGCCTGCAAGGCTACTGTTCGGACATATCCCGAACCCTGATCATGGGGAAACCGGATAGAACCTTTCAAGAAGTATTTCAAGCGGTCCGGGAAGCCCAGGAAATGGCCATTGCGGCCATCAAACCGGGCGCCGATGCCCGGGCGGTGGACGCGATTGCCCGCAGCCATATTGAAAAGATGGGTTTTAAAGACCGCTTCGGTCACGGACTGGGCCACGGCGTGGGCCTGGCGATTCATGAGCAGCCCCGGCTCAGCCCCCTGAGCGACAAAAAACTGGAGGCCGGGATGGTCTGCACGGTTGAACCCGGCATCTACCTGCCGGACTGGGGCGGCGTCCGCCTTGAGAATATGGTTGCGGTTACGGCCGACGGGGCGGAGATTCTGAATGAAACTGCCGTTGATGATGTCCGGCTGGAGGCATAAGCATGTCTGCAATGGATGACTTCGTCGATCGCTACATCAACTACCTGCTGGTTGAAAAAGGACTGGCAGCCAAAACCATCGAATCCTACAGCCTTGATCTGGCGGAATTTCTGAATTTTCTCAGACAGGTCGGAATCGAAGAGATTGCGCATGTGGACACGGCGGTTTTATTGAAACACCTGATTTCCCTGAGAGACAGCGGTCTGGGTCCCCGTTCCAGGGCCCGCCATCTGGTAACGTTGCGGGGGTTTTTCCGGTTTCTGGTTCACGAGAAGCTTATGGCCCATGACCCGGTGCGCCTGATTGATATGCCCAAAAGCGGGTTGCGGCTGCCGGATGTTCTGTCGGTCAAAGACGTTGAAAAACTGTTGAATGCACCGGACTCCGGCAAACCCAAGGAAGCCAGGGACGCAGCCATGATCGAGCTTCTCTATGCGGCCGGGCTGCGGGTTTCCGAACTGGTGGGACTCAAAATTCGCGACGTCAACCTCGAGGCCGGCTTTGTCCGGGTGTTCGGCAAAGGCTCCAAGGAGCGGGTGGTGCCCATCGGCCTTTACGCCAAGGAAAAAATCAATACCTATCTGGAAACGTTCCGGCCGCTGCTGTTGAAGACCCATGTCAGCCCCTTCCTCTTTGTCGGGCGGGCGGGCAAACCCATGACCCGCCAGGGCTTCTGGAAGCTGTTGCGGCAGTATGTCCAGCGGGCCGGCATCCATAAAAATGTCACGCCGCACTCCCTGCGGCATTCGTTTGCCAGTCATCTGCTGGAAGGCGGCGCGGATTTGCGGGCGGTGCAGGTCATGCTGGGGCACGTGGACATTTCCACAACCCAGATCTATACCCATGTGGCCCGCGACCGTCTCAAAAGCGTCCATGAGAAGTTTCATCCCCGCGGATAAGCGGTTACAGCGGACCGTTTTCCTACTTCATCATCCGTTTCGGACAGACGCGGCAGGGCGGGGCCGGATCCCCCCGGTCGAGACGGTCGCGAAAGTCGCGGAAGGCTTCACTTTCCCAGATTTCCACAGGGTCCTGCTCGCGGACGTTGCCGAAAATCCTGCGGTTGGGGTCCGGACAGCTCACGGGCACATTCACGTAAACGCAGGGGGAAACCGAGCCGCCGGCTGAAACAAACACAGAGCGCTGGATATTTTCGCGGCAGCCGGCGCCCGCAGCGCCTGCGTCGGGCAGCTCATAATGAAACCCAAGCCCCCATTCGCGGGCCCGGACCGCGGTCGCTTCCAAAACGGCTGCGGCCCGGGAAAGTTTTTCGATCTCCTGGGGCCCAAAGGCTTCCCCTGCCAGCTTCGAATCCGGAAGGTAGTCCAGCGTGCTGATAACGGCGGCATGTACGCCGAGTTGTTTCATCAGGTCGGGGAGTCTGCGCACGGCGTTCAGGTTGGATGCCAGCAGCAGATAGGCGATATGAATTTCGAGATGGACCCCGACCCGTTTTTGCCGGACCGCCTGCAGCAGGGTAATCGCCCGGCAGACCTTTTCAAAATCCAGTCCCCGGCGGGGAGCGTTGCCGGCAGGGTCGGTGCCGGCCAGCGAAAACGCCACGATGTCTATCCCGCTGTCGACAATCCGGCGCGCCGACTGCGGGGTCATGAGCAGGCCCCCGGTGGTGGTGGAGACATTGCATCCTGCCCTGCGGGCCAGCGCCGCCATATCAAAGAAAAGCGGGTTGAGCAGCGGTTCGCCCCAACCCTGGAGATGAACCCGGGCGGACCGCCGCATCAGGGGCCAGAGCCGGACAAAGGTGTCCCAGTCCATATCGCGGTCAAGCCAATCGACATTCAGGACCGTCCGGGGACAGTAGGTGCAGCGGCCCGGGCAGCGGGAGGTGACTTCCACCTGAATGCAGTCAAAGGGCCGCCGCACTCCCAGGAACGTTTCCTTCAGTGTTTCCCAGAACCCCGGTTCGCGGAATTTCCGATCCGCCGCTGTGATTTTATCTGAATTCATTTTTATGGCTGTCCGGACATTATTTCAAAGTTTTCCAAGGCTTCGCAGCTGCGACATGAGTCCCGGCGGCTGCGGCTCCCAGCCCGTTTCAACGCAGGGCAGAAAAAGACGGGCGCCCCATTTACGTTTGAAAAAGCGGATGCCGTCACTGATCCCCAGGCCTAAATTCATGCGGGTCTGACCGCGCTCGGCGGCCGCTTCCAGCAGGCCCGCCAGCACCCGGTCGGCGCTGCCCGGCGGCGCCAGCGACGGATCCCGGAAGCAGAACATGAAAAAGGCGGTATGCAGCGAAGCAAATTCACCCACGGCAAAAGCGGCCAGCCGCCCGCTGGCCGTTCGGGCGGAAACGATCAGGCTGTCCGGGGAGGCCTGGAGGTAGCCGGGGATCTGCCGGAAGATGCGGCGCGTACCGGCCGCCAGGGTGCGTTCCGACAGATAGCGGTCGACCAGGATCCGGTGGTCGTTTTTAAAACAGCGCCCGTGCTCCAGGGTCAGCTCGCGGTCCGCCCGGCGCAGAAGGCTTCTCAGCTTCGGGGCGGGCGGCGGGGACGGCAGGGCGAGTACATAGTAGTCGTCCTGAACGGACCGGACTTTTGCGGGTGCCTGCGGCGGCCGGCAGGGGCCGATGACGGTGATCTTCCGCAGTCCGGGATCCTTCAACACAACGTCGACGGCCTGGGCCATGGCGCTGTTGTCCCGGGGGTCGTGCAGCGGATAGCCGATGAGAACGGTGTGCCCTTCCGATTCATACCCCACGCAGGCGCCGAAAAGGCGGGGCCGCGAACCCGCCACAGCCTGCACGTAGGGGATCACCTGTTCCGGGACCACGGCAGCGGCGCCGATCCGGTCCATCCGGTCGGGCCCGATCATCGCCGCCTCCGGACCGTGAAGCCGGCCTCGGCCAGCATCCGGCGCAGGTTGATCATATGGGCCGACCCCACAAAGACCATGGCGCGGCCCCTTTCCAGATGGGGACGCATGCGCTCCAGGAAGACGGCATCACGATGCTGAATGACATGTTCGGAGCGGGTGGGGAACTCAACACTGGTGCCATACAGATCATCCACTTCCCCCTTGAGATAAGCGCGTACATAGCGCCTGATATACTTTTTCCACAGGCGGCATTGGCGCAGGAAATTGACGATCCGCTCGATGCGGATGCTTTCCAGGGTTTGGATCTGTTCCGGGATGGCCTCCATGGCGCGAACGGTTTTTCCCATGTCGTGGGCCAGGTGCCAGGCTTCCAGATCGACGGATTGGGTCCAGTCCTGGCGCGCCAGAAAGCCAGTCCAAAGCGAGAAGAATGCCATCCAGGGACGGGTTCGGGACAGGAAATAGCGCACATCGGGCGGGTCGCTCGAGCGGGTGCCCATCAGGGCCGCCCAGAACCCCCGGGGGCCGCAGACGACCCGTTCCAGAAGACAAATGTCCGCTTCTGTCAGGGCGTCGATGAGCCGGGGGCTTTGGGGATCGGGACAGCGGCCGATGGCGGATACCTGCTCCAGGCTGGCGTGGTCCAGAGGGCCTTCGAAAAGGACCGTATCGACTTTTTCAAACAGTTTCCGCAGCGAAAACTCAAAGCTGTAACAGAAGAAGTGGGCCGTACCGCCGATCCAGGAGGTCCGTCCGTCTTTTTCGATTTCCCAGAGCATGGCAAAGCGCCGCTGCCTGGGCAGGCTTGCCATATACTGCGCTTTGGACATGGGTTCCCGGGGCATGGCCGTCAAGACCTGCATCAGCAGCCGGGCGCCTTCCGGCCGTGAACCGTTTTCCTGCCAGCGGGCCAATTCATAGGCCGGGCCGGGTACGGCCCCCCACTTTGTCTTGAAACGTCGGATCCCCTCGTTGACCCCCAGGCCCAGATGCAGATAAATTTTCCCGCCGGCGGCCGCGCGGCGGATCATTTCACGAAAGAGCAGATCGGAGGCATACGGGGTATAATGGGTGCGGGAGTGGGCGCCGATAAGATAACTGCTGAAACGGCGCGGCGCCGAATCCAGAAGCAGGCTGGCCGCCAGTTTGCCGTCCCCGTCCCAGGCGTTTAAAAGCGACAGGTCCGGAGCGTTCTTTAAAACCTTTTCCGTGCGGGCGAACAGTTCGCGCACGTTGGGAGGGAGTCCTTTGCGACCCATGAATTCGGCCCACAGACGCCGGTGGGCCGCGCTAAAGACGGTGTTTTCTTCCACTTTCAGGGAAGCTGCCGCCCGTTGCGCCAACCGGTCGAGCCGGGGAGGCACGGCTGCGCCGGTCTTCAGAATGTAATACCGGTCCTGCTCGCAGCGATGGGGCTTTAAGCGATCCGGCAGGTCCGGGCAGATGGCCCAGCAGTCGCGGGCCCGGGTGCGCTGCAGGGCCTGGGACAGGGCCGCGTCGAATTCCTCGGGACGGTACTCCCGGTCTAAAGGGTATCCTATCGCCAGGAGCCAATCTTCGGCGGCGATGAAAAGATACGGTCCTTCCAGAAAGGGCTCGCCCCCCGACATGACGCCCATAAATTGAGCGGAATGTTCGGGTACAGAAGCATTTTCCAGGATCAGCTCAAGATCGGGTATTGGTTTCATCCGGAATATTCCGTCGATAGAGCCCGTTCACCCAGGTTGCCGTAACGGTGATAGGTATTACAGATGCTCTGTTCAGTAAAATAGTTCAGCAATTCGATGCGTCCTTCCATCAGGACCGGCGCGCGGGCAATATAAAAGCCGGTTCGGGACGCGGCCGCCAGAACCTCGTCCGGCACCTTATCCGGGGCGGCATAGCGGAAGCGCTGGACGCGCTGCATGGTGTCGATGACATCGCTGTCCGTCTGCGTGACAATCGGAGTGCTTCCGATAAAATTCCTGCCGTCCGAGCTTTCCAGAAAAGCCACTGCCGGGGTCATCAGGCCGGGGGAGATGCTGATAATCGCTTCGGTCCCCGTTATTTTCGCTGCGGCGACTCTGGCCAGAACCTCAAACAGGCTGTCCCGGGGGTGGAGGCGGATCAGAACCTTTGCCAACGGCCGGTATCGAATGAGGTTATCCTGGCCCCTAATATGAAAGTAATCCTTTTCCCGCTTGAATTCCTGTTCATACTGATACAGGTAGCTTTTGACCGCCCGAATGGTCCGGATCATATCCTCCCGGAGAGGTTCAAATTGCTCCCGGTTCGCTTTATGGGTCCATTCCAGAACCAGCTGCAAAAGCGGATGTTCGTTTTGAACGGGGCCGAACGGCGGCAGCCGGTTTTCTTCAATCCGCATGAACTGGGTGATATAGTTGTGGAATCCCGCCTTGATGCCGGCGCCAAGAGCCGACTTTTTCATGCCGCCGAAGGGCTGGCGCAGAACCACCGCCCCAGTGGTCCCACGGTTGATATAGAGGTTTCCCGCTTCGATCCTTTCCGCCCAGCGTTGCTGCTCACGCGCGTCCAGGGTTTCGATAGCGGCCGTCAGGCCGTAGCCGGTTCCATTGGCCAGTTCAATGGCATGATCCAGGTTCTTTGCCCGCATGACGCCCAGCACCGGTCCGAAAAACTCCGTCAGATAGGTATAGCTTCCGGGCCTTACGCCCCATTTGATGCCCGGCGACCACAGGCGGGGATTGTTGCGGATATGTTCAGGCTTGAGCGCCCAGGATTCGCCCGGTTCCAGGCGGGTGAGCGCCCTTTCCAGATCTCCGGCGGGGGGCCGGATCAGGGGCCCCATTTTATTGGCAAAGTCCCAGGCCGTGCCCACCCTGAGGCTACCGGCCGCATCCGCAAGCCGGCGTCTGAAGTTATTATCCGTAAAGAGCTCGTCTTCCAGAATCAGGAGGGAGGTAGCCGAACATTTCTGGCCGCTGTTGCTGAACGCCGAATGAATGACGTTTCGAATGGCCTGGTCCCGGTCGGCCATGGCGGTGACGATGGTGGTGTTTTTGCCGCCGGTTTCAGCAGCCAGAATGCGGCCAGGCGTTTCCTTCAGAATCGACAGACCGGTTTCAGTGCCGCCGGTGAAAACGACAAAGTCCACGTCCGGATGCCGGGTCAAGCGGGCGCCGGTGCCGCTGCCGGAACCGGGCAGAAACTGCAGAACCTTTTGGGATATCCCCCCCTTCCAAATCGCCCGGCATAACTGCCATGCCGTCAAGACTGCAGCTGACGCCGGTTTGAAAATAACGGTATTGCCGGAGGCCAGGGATGCCAGTATCCCGCCGCAGGGGATGGAAATGGGAAAGTTCCAGGGGGAAATGACCACGCCCACGCCCTTGCCGCGGCAGGTCAGATGGCCAAGACCGTGAAAAGTCCTGGCCGCAAGCGGGTAGAACTCTGCGAAATCGACGGCTTCGGAAACTTCCGGATCGGATTCGGTAAAAAGCTTGCCGGTCTCGGCTGCAGCCGCACCGATAAGATCCGCCCGCGCGCACCTGAGTTCCCGGGCCACGCCGGAAAGTGCGCGTTGCCGTTCGGCCGGGTTCAGACGACGCCACCCTTCCGGATCTTCCTTTGCCGTCCGTATGGCCTGGACGACATCCTCCTCCCGTGTCAGCGCATATCGGGCCAGGCAGATTGATTCGGGTGCCCGGGAAACGTCCAAAACCTCGGCGTTTTGCCGTCCCGCATAGATTTCCCGGCCGTCAACCACCAGGGGGATCGTCAGGGGAGGGGTTCCCGGCGGTTTTTTCCATTTTTCACGGATACGCTCCGCCCATTGTCGGTTGGCCGCGAGCGACCAGTCGGTATCGGGCTCGTTACTGAATTCTCCCGGAAGAAGAGGGCCTGCGGGTTCGAAAAACATCTCCGTCGCCCGGTTCTGAAGCCGGTGCGGTGTTTGGCGGGGTTTGTCCTTATGACGCAGAGATTCGCTGAATTGATTTTTCAGAAAATTCCATTCCCTGGAACCGACGGCGATGCCGCCGACATAGCGCAGAAAATTTTCTCCGCCGGTATTCTCGTCCAGACGCCGAATCAGATAGGCGACCGCATCAATGAATTGTTCACGGGTTGCGGCCGGGGCATACAGGAGCATGTTTTCGCAGGTTTCCTTAACGGCCCTGGCGACGGGGCCTGCCATCCCTTCCAGCATCTCAATGGTGACGCCGTCCGCAACGCCGCGTGTGCGGGCCAGGTACCAGGCAAAGGCCAGGTCGAACAGGTTGTGGGATGCAATGCCTATGCGAACGGCCTCAATGTTTTCAGGTTTCAGGCCGAATTCCACCATGCGCTTGTAATTGGCATCCACATCCCGTTTGTTGCCGTAAGGCGCCAGGGGCCAGTTGTGGATGGCGGCGTCCACCCGCTCCATCTCTAGGTTGGCGCCCTTGACGAGGCGAATCCGGATGGGACTTCCCCCCCGTTCCCTACGGTTGCGGGCCCAGTCCGTGAGTTGGCGCTGCACGCCGAAAGCTTCGGGCAGGTAAGCCTGCAAGGCGATTCCTGCGCTGTAGTGATTCAAGTCGGGGTTTTCCAGCGTCCGTGTAAATGCAGCCACCGTGATTTCCATATCACGGTATTCTTCCATGTCCAGGGTGACGATTTTTTTTACGCGTTCGCCGTTGCTGCGGACGAAATACTCTCCATCGGCTGTTTTGAACAACAGCGCAAGGGACTCCATGAGTTTCGCGATGGTGTGCTCAAAGGCCAGGGGGGTAATCTGGGAATAAAGGGTGGAAATCTTTACCGAGATGCATTCCATATCCGGGTTTTTTAAATCATTGCAGTACATCTGCAGGCGCGCGCGCGCATCCTCTTGACCCAGGAGCGCTTCTCCAATATGGTTGAGGTTCACGCTGATTCTCTGCCGTTTGCGCTCCTGCAGATAGGCTCTCAACGGTTCAGTTTCTCCCGTCAGGACGATGTGACTGGTTTCCCGTCGCATTTTTTCGATGACTTGGGGAACGGAAATTTGGGGCAGGTGCCGCCCGAAGCTCAGGAACATACGTATCAATAGCTTTTCGGGTGTTGAAAAGAAGGCCGGAACCCCGTATTCCCTCAACAGGTAGGTGATCTGATCGGCGACCCGGCCGGGGTCAGAGGAGCGGAAACCCTGGTCGATGAGCTTCGCCAGGATCACTTTGTCCAAGGGATGGATCAGGAGGCGACTCAACTGATCCTGAATGTCCTTTTCTTCGGGAGTCAGAAGTTCGCCGGCCCGGATCTGCCAGGATTCGGCCTGGTCAACGACCGCTTTGATAGTGGTGTTCAGGCTGTTGTCTGTTTCCATGGCTTAAAGAATACGTTTTCCCTAAACGGATTCCGCAGCAACCTCCGTGCCGCACCGGCTGTGCCTATGTCCATGGGAAATCCGATAATACCTACATGTGATCTTTGCATGACCGCCGGCCCTCTCGTGCGAGGGCGGTTGTGTCAATCACATCGATTAATATATCATATCATCATATCATCAAACCAGTCCGGATTTAAATTCCGGTAGAATTCGCTCACGAGAGCTAAACCCATGCTGTTTCATTTCAATGAAATGTATTCATAAAATGTGCTGGAATTGACGGCACAATTAAAGTAAATACAAATTTTAATAATACCATCCGGGTATCCGCCGGGAGACATTTGAAACAGTCGGGGATAGATTGAAGCCGTATAGCGAAACTCAAATGAAACTGATCCATGAATGGAACGAGCGGCTGGTAAAACCGCTGCCGATCCGGATTCTGCAAACTGCCGACAAGCGCACGGCTCAGTTTACGGAATTTGGAGAAATTTTGTCCAGGCAGGCGCCGAAGGTTCAAATCCTCACGGAGGAAGGGGAGGGGCTGCCGGCCCTGCTGCCGGCAAAGGCATGGCAATATCACCTGGTGCCGGCAGGGGCGGAGCTCAAACCGTTCCTGGAGCTTGCGGTCATGATCGCGCAGGGCCGCGGCGGTTTGCCGGAACCCGGTTTCCCTTCCCTCAAGGCTGTTCAGCGGCCGTCGCGTTTAAAAATTTATGTAACCAGCTACTGCCCCCACTGCAAGGAGCTTGTCACGCGCGTCACACCGCTGCCGCTGTTCAATCCGCTCATTCATATCACAATCATCGACGGGGGGCTTTTTCCGGAAGCGGCGGCGGCGGACAAGGTCCGCGCTGTTCCCACACTGATCTGCGACGACCGTTTTCGCTGGACCGGCCCCTTGCGCCTGGAGGAACTGATAGGGGTGCTGGCGGAGCGGGACCCCTCGCGGTTTGGCGTGGAGACGTTTAAACGCATGATCCAGGAAGGGGAGGTCGGCCGCCTGGCCGGGATGATGATGGAGAACGATCTGATTTTCCCCGGGTTCCTGGAAACGCTGATGCATCCTGATTTTCAGACGCGGCTGGGCGCAATGGTCGTATTCGAAGATATCGCGGAGCGCCGTCCGGCCCTGGCGAAACAGGCCCTTGAGCCTGTTTGGGAAAAAATCGACAGCGTCGACGAGCGTGTCAGGGGCGACATGATCTACCTTATCGGAAAAACCGGGAGCCCGGAATGGCGTTCACGCCTGGAAGCATACCGCTCCCCGGGATTGTCCAGCGAGATGCGCGGGGTTGTCGAAGAGGCGCTTGAGAGCCTGCAACAGAAGAAATAATACTCAATTCAATAGGTTAACTTTTAATTTTTCATTGACTTTACCGCAGAGTATGTTAGATACGTTATTGATTTTTTCTAAATTCATTCCTGAAACGATATGTTCATTCCACCGTACCCTAATGCTGGAAAGGTGGCATTTTGAACAGCAATCAATATGTTAAGTCTCTAAAATCCTGCCTTTCAATCGATAACTATTTTGTTATAAACAATTTGATTGGCCGGAGAGGAATCAGCGTTGAAACATAAGCCGAATTTGACACAAATCTTGAGAACCAGTCGAAAGATCAGATAGGTTTTTTCGGGAGATAAGGATAGATGACTGATATTCTTACTGATCAGGACGAAAGGGTACGATCGACATTCATGGAGGATTTCCACTCACTGATGGAAAAGTCGGTTCCGGAGAATCGTCGAGAATTTGACTGGCATGACCCAGTCCATGATCCGGACGGCAAGTATCTGGTTGACTGCCGTGTCAACGGCATGCAGAAACCTTTGATTATCCACGCCCTGCCCAATGACGACAAGACCAGAGACGCCACCATAACGCTGTTGTAATTTGAAAAGTGGGGACTCAAGTTTCGTTCACTTGCTGTATTTGAAGACCAGGAACAGATTAACCGGAAAGTTCTGGCGCGCTATAGCGACGTTTGTGAGAAGCAGTTTTCAAGTTTAAAGGCCAACCAAGATAGGATTGTACATTATCTGAATGATGCGATGTCGTAATTGGTAAAGAAAACGCCTCCGTGATTCTATCAACATAATCAAAACGGCAGGAAAGTTAAATCGCTGATGAAACAGGTTGTTATCGAGAACCCGGTTTTAAATTCCCCCTTTCGCGAGCCCAACCGCCATTTTCGATTCACCGACGAGGGAATTACCAATGAGATTGAGGACGGCCGCAGGGAAAGCGCTTATTTTGTGCCCATCGCCCGCCCCAAGAAAAAGGGCAAGCAACGCGCACTTTTTGAAACCGAGTGGACCCGGGACCGCCTCCAGGAAAACCGGTTCGTCAATGAAGTCCGTCGCCGTGTCAGTCTATGGCGCAAGGGCGGACATCTGGGGGTTACGCCCGCCACGGCCCGGCTGCTTAAATACTGGACCGATCCGGGGCGCGAAAAAAAGCTTTTTTTCTGCCAGATAGAGGCCCTTGAAACCGCCATCTATATTACCGAGGTGGCCCGCAAATTCGGCGACGCCTGGATTGAAAACGATCTTCGCGATGCCAACGACACTTCCAATCCGGGTCTTCCGCGCATCGCCTTTAAAATGGCGACCGGTTCCGGCAAGACCGTGGTTATGGCCATGCTGATTGCCTGGCAGGCCTTAAACAAATTGGCCGATCCGCAGGCTGCACGTTTTTCCGACACCTTTTTATTGATCGCTCCCGGCATTACGATCCGGGACCGGCTGCGGGTGCTGCTCCCCAACGACCCGCAGAACTATTACCGCCAGCGCGACATCCTTCCGGCCGAAGAGTTAAAACAGCTTGACCGTGCCAAGATCCTTATTACTAACTTTCATGCCTTTCAGTTGCGCGAAAAGGTTGCGGCCGGAAAACTCACCAAAACCATCCTGGCCAAAGGGGAAACAGGCGCTTTTACCGAAACGCCCGATCAGATGGTGCGCCGCGTCTGCCGCGAGCTCGGCGGCAAGAAAAACATTATCATTATCAGTGACGAAGCCCACCACTGCTACCGGCGCAAACCCGACGGCGAGGACGTGGCGCTAACCGGCGATGAACGCAAGGAAGCCAGCCAGCGCGAGGAAGAGGCCCGTGTCTGGATTTCCGGCATTGAGGCGATAAAGACCAAGATTGGCGTTAAAGGCATCTATGATCTTTCGGCCACGCCGTTTTTCCTGCGCGGCTCCGGCTACCCGGAAGGAACGCTCTTTCCCTGGGTGGTTTCCGACTTTTCGCTGATCGACTCCATTGAGGCCGGGATTGTCAAGGTCCCGCGCGTGCCGGTGGCCGACGATTCCATGACCGGCGATCAGCCCACCTACCGCGATTTGTGGCTGCACATCCGCGAGGAGCTTCCCAAAAAAAGCCGCAGAACCCAGGCGGTCGGCGGTGAGCCCAAGCTGCCGGCCGAGCTTCAGGGCGCCCTTCACAGCCTTTACAGCAATTATGAAAAATACTTTCGCCTGTGGGAACAAAACGATGAGGCCAAGGCCAAGGGATTGACCCCACCGGTCTTTATAGTGGTCTGCAACAACACCAACGTTTCAAAGATTGTTTTCGACTATATTGCCGGCTGGGACAAACCGATCGGCGAAACCATGGTGGTTCAGGCCGGACAGCTTCCCATTTTTCGAAACGACGACGGCCGGGGCGGCTGGCTCAAACGTCCCAACACGATCCTGGTGGACAGCCGGCAGCTTGAATCGGGCGACGCCATGAGCCCTGAATTCAAGAAAATAGCCGCCCGCGAAATAGAGGAATTTAAGGACGAATACCGCCTGCGCTTTCCGGGAAGGGATGCCGAAAGTCTTACGGATGAAGATCTGCTCCGGGAAGTGATGAACACGGTGGGAAAAGCCGGGAAACTGGGCGAGCACGTCAAATGCGTTGTCAGCGTTTCCATGCTGACGGAAGGCTGGGACGCCAACACCGTTACCCATGTCCTGGGGGTGCGCGCTTTCGGCACCCAGCTTTTGTGCGAGCAGGTGGTGGGCCGGGCCCTGCGGCGCATGTCCTATCCGCCCGACCTGGACCTGTATCCGCCCGAATACGCCGAGGTTTACGGCGTTCCGTTTTCTTTCATTCCGTGCAGCGGTTCCGCCAAGGACCCCAAGCCCGGACCCGTGCCCACCCGCGTGCGCGCCCTGGAAAACCGCAGCGCTTGCGAGATCGCCTTCCCGCGCCTGCAAGGGTACCGCTACGATGTGCCCGGCGAAAGGCTCACCGCAACTTTTTCCCAAGATTCCCGGCTTTCGCTTTCGACCGCCGACGTTCCGACTGAAACCGAAATGTCCCCGATTGTCGGAACCACTGAAAAGCATTGCCTGGAAGATCTCAAGCGCCGCCGGGTAAACGAAATCGCCTTTCTGCTCGCCAAACTTACCCTGGAGCAGTACTTTCGCGATGACGACGGCAACGACAAACCCTGGCTCTTTCCGCAGCTTCTTGAAATCGCCAAACGCTGGCTGGCCCAGTGCGTCATACTCAAAGACCACACCTTTCCGCAGCTTCTCCTGCTGATCGAATTTGCGTATGCAGCCGCCGACCGCATTTACAAAGCCATTGTACAGTCAAGCGACGGCATACCTGCCTTAAAGCCGATCCTGCGCCCATATGACACGCTCGGTTCGACCCGCCATGTTGATTTTGATACGATCCGGCCGGTCTATGCCACAAAGGAAGACAAGTGTCAGGTCTCCCATGTGGTGGCCGATACCGGCTCCTGGGAGCAGAAAATGGCCCAGGCCCTGGAGGACATGGACGAGGTGCGCCGGTATGTGAAAAACTATCATCTGGGTTTCAGCATTCCCTATATATTTAACGGCGAGGAAAAGAATTACCTCCCGGATTTTATCGCCTGTATTGACGACGGCAGGGGCGACGGCGATTTGCTGAATCTTATCATCGAGGTTACGGGCGAAGCCAAAAAAGACAAGGCCGCCAAGGTCACCACGGCCCGCACCCTCTGGGTTCCGGCCGTAAGCAACCACGGCGGATTCGGCCGCTGGGATTTTATTGAGATCGCCGATCCCTGGAATGCGCAGAATTTGATTCGCGGTTATTTAAAATCAAAGAGCTTGTCCGATAACTCCCTCTCCCTTGATGGGAGAGGGTTGGGGTGAGGGTGTAAGTATCCGAATTCATACCCCCCTCACCTGACCTCTCCCCACCAGGGGGAGAGGAATGATAGGTTATCGGACAGTCTCCGGCCCTCCCTTTGGAAAAGGGAGGAATAATTCCCCTCTTTGAAAAAGAGGGGCCAGGGGAGATTTTATAACAAAACGGAGAATCCGAAAGCCAATGGCCAAGAAAAAGAACACCGAAACTAAAATCGAATCCATCCGCCACAAGGACAAGCGCCGCAACATCCCCACCAAGGAACTGCGCGACTTTGTGGCCGAAGATGAAGCAGCGCCAAAGACCATGCTGTACCCGCGCGATCCGTCCCTTGATCCGCAGCTTGTCTGGAAGGGCAAAGACGATCAGGATCGTGAAGACTTGGCTGTGCCGGTGGTTCCCATCTACATCCAGGAAAAGATCCACCCCCGGGCCATCATTTCCGCCCTGCCGCGTAAAACCCAGCCCGGCGACAGTCAGCTTGATCTCTTTGCCGACTTTAACGGCGGCCCCGAAGGGTTTGAGCAGAAAATCGATTTTTACCGCCACGACCAGAACTGGTCAAACCGCATGATCCTGGGCGATTCCCTGCTGGTGATGACGAGCCTGGCCGAGAAAGAGGGCTTAAAGGGCAAGGTGCAGACCATCTACTTTGATCCGCCCTACGGCATCAAGTTCGGCTCCAACTGGCAGGTCAGCACCCGCAAGCGCGACGTAAAAGACGGCAAGGCCGAGGACGCCACCCGCCAGCCCGAACAGGTGCGCGCCTTCCGCGACACCTGGAAGCTGGGCATCCATTCCTATCTGGCCTATCTCAGGGATCGGTTGTCAGCAGCTAGGGATCTGCTGACAGAGACCGGCAGCGTCTTTGTGCAGATTAGTGAAGAAAACCTTCATTTGATACGTTGTGTACTTGATGAGGTGTTTGGGAGCGAAAATTTTTTAAGCCAAATTAATTATGCAACTACAGGCGGTTTTGACACACTGACTCTTTCAAGAATCGGCGACCATCTTATCTGGTACGCCAAGGATAAAAAACACATAAAATATCGGCAGTTATTTGATGAAAAGGGTTCTGCTCTTGATCAGCAAAAAAGTAAGTACGACCAGATTGAATTAAAAGACGGCAATAGGCGAGCACTGGCAAGGTTAGATCGTGAAAAAGGCATTCCTGCTGGGGCGCGTATTTATCGCTTAGATAATTTGTTCGGCCAAGGAGCACCAGACCAATCGACACCTTTCGAATACAAGGGAGTCATATACAATCCACCGAAGAACAACCACTGGAAACCAAACTATCCTGACGGTCTTGCCCGGATTGCAATAGCTCGCAGAATTCAAGTTACAGGCAAATCGCTTGCTTACGTCCGATTCTTGGATGACCTTTCAGTTCAGCCGATCAATAATACTTGGACAGACATTTCGGGGACAGTACAGAGTCGTTCGGAAGGAAAAATCTTTGTTGTCCAGACAAGTACAACGCTTTTGCAGCGCTGTCTCTTGATGACCACGGACCCCGGCGACCTGGTGCTTGACCCGACCTGCGGCAGCGGCACAACCGCCTATGTGGCCGAGCAGTGGGGCCGGCGCTGGATCACCTGCGACACCAGCCGGGTGGCCCTGGCTCTTGCCCGCACCCGTTTGATGGCGGCCAAATATCCTTATTACCTCCTGGCCGATTCGCCCGAAGGCATCAAAAAAGAAGCCGAGCTTACCGGCAAGTTTCCGCCGCCGCACGCGACCGAAAGCGATATCCGCAAAGGATTTGTCTATAAGCGCGTGCCGCATGTCACTCTCAAATCCATTGCCAATAATCCCGATATCAGGGAAGGCATGACCCGCAAGGGGATCGATGAAGCCATCTCCCGCCATGCCGACACCGAAACGCTTTTCGACCAGCCGTATGAGGATAGCAAAACCCTCCGCGTGACCGGCCCCTTTACCGTGGAAAGCCTTTCGCCTCACCGGGTCTTGGCAACCGATGCTGAAAAGCAGGACCGGCAGGAAACGGCGGATTTTGCCGAAATGATCCTCGAAAATCTGCGCAAGGCCGGCATTCAGAACACCAGGAAAAACGAACGGCTCAAATTCGATACGCTTGATTCTTTTGCCGGAAGCTGGATTCATGCCGCCGGAACCTATACCGAAAAGGTGTCTTCTTCTGCCAAGGGACAAAAGCCGGTTGAAAAGGTGAGGCGCGTAGCCGTCTCCATCGGCCCGGAGCAGGGCACGGTCGGCCCGCAGCAGGTCAAAGAAGCTGCCAAGGAGGCTGTCCAGGGCATCGGCTATGATCTTCTTATCGTCTGCGGGTTTGCCTTTGACCCGCATGTTTCCGAAGAGGTCAAGCGTTACGGCAAACTGAATGTGCTGCCGGCCCGCATGAATCCGGATCTTGCCATGGGCGACGAACTCCTGAAAAAGACCGGCGCCGGAAACCTCTTTATGGTTTTCGGCGAGCCCGATGTGGATATCAAAAAGGATAAGAAGAGCGGAAAGCTGACCGTAGAGATCAAGGGCGTGGACGTGTACGACCCCACCACCGGTCAGATCCGCAGCTCATCCACAGACGACATCGCCTGCTGGTTCATTGACACCGACTACAACGGCGAAAGCTTCTTCGTCCGCCATGCTTACTTTACCGGCGCCGACGAACCTTACGACAAACTCAAACGCGCCCTTCGCGCCGAAATCGACGAAGCCGCCTGGTCAAGTCTCTACAGCACCACAAGCACCCCATTCGATCCGCCCGAAACCGGCAAAATCGCCATCAAGGTTATCAACCATTATGGCGACGAGGTGCTGAAGGTTTTCGATGTATGATTGCATGTTTTGGTGAATATGTTAAACTAAAAGCCAGATATCATGAGAATGGATTTTTCCTGCATATCTTCACAGGAATAGGTTTATCCAGAAACTACAGAATAACTTGTTGTGCAATAAGCAGGGACCAGAATGCCCTATAAAGAAAGAATAAAAAAAGTCGCAGCTAATTTCCCGGGCATACTGGATTCAGATCGCCTAGAGTTATTAAATACGCAGCTAATTGATCTTCAGAAAAAGGGTTTTATCAAATTAGTAGAAAATTTTTTATCAGATAAAAATCAATATACTATTAGGCCTTTTCTTTTCGAAATATATCTTTGCAGATGGTTTCTATCCCAAAATGAAATAAAAGGGGTTGTATACGAACCAGATGATATGGCAAAGCCTCCTGAATTTGTATTCAATATTGATGACAAGTCCTTTCAAATAGAAGCAAAAGTGATTACACAGCTTATTAATGAAACTGTAAAAAAGAAATTGGTCAGCCAGACTAACCGGAGGATATCATCCAAAACCAATAATGTTATTGAGATCTGGCTTTCCGAAAATATTGAACCCAGAGACGTCAATAAAATCGTTGACTGGATAGCCGATGAGAGTGCCTCTCTAACGATAGGAAACAAAAAAGAACTCATTATAGAAGAAGAAACGGTAGCTTGGATTAATGCAATCTATGAAAGCAACTCCGGCGGTAAGGTGGGAATTGAACATGTTTTAGGCACAGCTGATGGTTTGGCTCAGCAGATAGACACGACGAATATCAAAGACAAAATCCTTTCAAAAATTAAAAAATCTAACAGCAAATTCAAATCACGATTAGGAGAAAATATTTACAACTTCCTTTTTATGACATGCGATTCAAATATATTTCTTTCAAAAGAAACTTTTCAAGAGGCGCTTTATGGAAGTGAGGCGGTAATCTCTTATAGAGATAAAGATGGTAAAATGCAATTTAAGGAAATTTTGCAGGATAATGGGATATGGAGCAAGAAAAGATATACAAATATTGACATGATTTTTTTCATTAAGCCTGGAACAGATTTTTTAAAAGATAATTTTGAACCTTATATTTTTCCTAATCCGTATAATGCAGAAAAAATAAGGAAAACAAATGGACCGTTCGAGAGAATGAAAATACATTTACCACCAACGATGATAGGGCAAAGCATTTTCGGTTACTAAAGTGCACAACGGCATTAACTCTGCCTGAGATTTCGCTGCGCTTCATCTCAGCAGGTTATGCCTACGTTCGGCTTCTGATATATTTGGATTTTGAAAAATGAAGACAACCCAATATTTTGATTATACCAGGATACGTCCTGATCGCGCCTCAATCAGAGAAGGTTGGATAATGTCGGTCATTGAAAAACCCGAGAAGGTTGAAATTCAATCCGATGGCAGGATCAAAAAATGGGCTAAAATATCAGAAGCAGGAAAATATTTAAGGGTTATCTTGCTCGAAGACGGCGAAACGGTTCATAATGCGTTTTTCGACAAATCATACAAGGAGTAATAAAACATGAAAGTAAAATATTTTTCCGATACGGATACTGCTCACATCGAATTCACGGACAAGGACATCCATGAGACAAAGGAGATAAGCGAAAATATTTATATCGACGTTGATGGGAAAGGTCATATTGTGAGCATGACCATTGAACATGCCAAGGATAGGGCCGGACTTTGGGAATTTTCTTATCAGGAGATGTCCCGTCAAACCGCATAGGAATGCCGAACATCAGCTTGGAGAATTATGCTCATTTCGCTGCGCTTCATTCGCGCCTCTCAAGCTGATCGTTAGAGATTTTTGACATCTCATATTGTGGCAAAATATCTTATTCACAAACAAGTCAGACAATGAACTTGAATGAATTAAGACGAGAATTAGACCGAGCAACCCATGGATTTCCGAGGCAACACATCCAGCGTATTGCTGAATTCAGGGTGAGTTATCCTCATAATATAAGCCATTACGGAAACCCAAATGTATTCGACAGTGACGATTGCTTTCTATACGCATTTGGAAACATCCTTCCAAGCAACCTACGAGACGGTTTTGTTAATCTTATTGAAAAAAAACATAGAGCTTTTGACGACATATGTCGTGATTTGATTACTGAAGGATTTCTATCTTTGCACAATGAAAAAAGGGAAGATGATAGAATTGTGGTATATCTTTATGGAAACTCCGTAAAGCATTTTGGTAAGATAGAGGGTGATAGTGTCGTATCAAAGTGGGGCCGTGGATATACTTGGAAGCATGGCCTTTTTGAAGTACCTTTATCTTACGGTGATACTGTAAAGTTCTCCAATGGTACCATAGATCAAGGTGTATTCAGAAGGGTTATCGAAACTCATTCAAAACGAAGCGACCAAGTCAAGTTTGAGTAGAGAAAAGTGGGACGCCGGTGCAGAAAGCTCCGTGAGAATGGATTCGGCTTAGATTCACATAAAAGCACTGTCTTTGGAATGATGGTAATTCGGAAGGAGTCTAAAAACTGAATTTTAAAAAAATCAGATTGTTTTATGATATGCTCCATCTGCAATTAAAATATGGTTCCCGCATAACCAATGAGGAACTTGCAGAATAACGCTGAATTTGGAGTAACGAAAGAAGGGTGTGAGACCATGAATCTGTCGGAGAATGAAAAACAGGCTTTGAGGAAATTACGAGAGGAATTGTTTGCAAGATATCCGATTATCGATATTCGTCTTTTTGGTTCGAAGGCAAGGGGCCAAGGGGACCAGGACTCTGACCTGGACGTTATGATCGAAATTCCGGATTATGACCGGGCCGTGGTCGCTGAAATTGACGACATCATCTATAGGATTAATTTGGAACATGACGTTTTCATTTCCGCCCTGGTGTTTGGGAAGAATGAAGTGGATGATGGTCCAATGTCCGAAGCTCCGGTTTATAAGGCCATCCAAAGGGAAGGGGTCCCGTTATGATTACAGATGAGAAGAAAAAGGCCCTGGCCCGCTACCGATTGCAGCAATCGCATGAAAGTTTAGAAGAAGCGCATTACCTTTTTAACGGCGGGAAAAGTCTCCGGAAAACAGGGACGTCCCTTGATATGTTGCTAAGTAGGGAAAGAGACCAAAACTTAAATTTTAAAATGCGAAAATACTTTCAGTGCGGGGGTCGGGCAACGGCAACCATTTGACATTGTTTAAATGGCAGAGAATTCTACCCTCTTTATTGAAACAAGGGCTTTTGAAGCTGACCGTTCCGGATAAATCCAGAAGCTCGAAACAAAAGTACCATACAACCAAAGAAAAGAAATAGCAGGATTGAGACAGGTACGAACGGATCGTGTAGTCGGAATCGTTTTGGTTGCTGTGTCTGCCGCTGCCTTCGGCACGCTCGCCATCTTTGCTCGGTATGCTTATGCCGATGGGATGGATGCCCTGACGATCCTGTTCTTGCGCTTTTCGCTGGCGGCCATTCTGATGCTGGCATTGCTTCTTGTCAGGCGCGAGCGGTTGCCGCGCGGTTCGGTGCTGCTTCGACTTATCGGTATGGGTGCGCTTGGCTATGTAGGCCAGGCACTTGCCTACTTGACTGCTTTGAAATATGCTTCGGCGGGATTGGTGGCTTTGCTGCTGTACCTTTATCCGATCTTTGTGGCCCTGCTCGCCGCCTTGCTGCTGCACGAAACCATCACAGGTGTCAAAGGGCTGGCATTAGGATTGGCACTGACCGGAACGGCCCTCACGGCTGGTCCGTTGGGGGGCCAAACCATGGGCGTTCTGCTGGCGGTTGCAGCGGCTGTGATTTATTCGATCTACATCATTGTCGGGACAGATGTGATGAAGTCTGTCTCGACCGTGCAATCCTCGGTAGTGATTTTCACCGCAGCAGGGATGAGCGCCGGCGTGTTGATGGGAGTGAATGGACCGCATCTGCCTGCCACGGGCATGGGGTGGGCGGCCATCACTTCGATTGTGGTGATAGCCACCCTGCTGCCGGTGGCAGCCTTTCTATCCGGGCTGGAACGTATTGGACCGACGAATGCGGCGATGCTATCTACGTTGGAACCCGTGGTGACGGTTGTACTGGCGAGTTGGTGGTTGAACGAAACGCTGTCCCCTCTCGCCTTGCTTGGGGGCGGGATGATTTTGATTGCGGTCTTGTTGCTGACACATGCTGAATTACGCCGCAGCCGGTCGGCCGCTCCAGGGCAACCATTATGAAGAAAATCGGCAATGGGCTCCTTAGATATATTGGTAAGTAGGGAAAAAGATCAAAACTTAAATTTTAAAATGTGAAAATCCTTAAACCAGCAAATAACCAAGGCGTCGGTTGGGAAATATTTAAACCATAAAACGGAAGAGCTTGTAATGATCCAAACACCCGAACAAATCCTATCGCTGCT
>JBFLWU010000025.1:0-68104 GCA_040757625.1 Thermodesulfobacteriota bacterium
GGGTTTTGATTTTTGGCCGCCCCTATGCTATCAGGAGGTTATCTTTTTTTCTACGCGATAATAAATTTTGTTTTTACTACTCTCGGAGGTATATTCTCTTCTCTTTTCAATATATAACGCTCTTTTAAAATTTAGTTATTTATCTTTCAAGTGAATAATTACCGTCTTTTGCGATGGATTCTCCACGCGCCACTGAAAAGCCGATCCCGGACAAACTCATCTCCAGTGTCTTTGCTAACTCCGTATGAGACATCCCCAACTCTCTGGCAGCCCAAAAACACAACAAACTTCTTGCCCTTACCCGCCTATCCTGTCGTCCTCTTAAAAAAACTTCATCCGGCTCCATCCCCAATACTTCTGAAACCCTCTTGGCGATACGATCCAGATCATAGCCCCGCTGCTTTAGCTTATGTCTGCGCTCATAATCTTCCTCGGATAGTGAAATAACTGAATCGACAAAATCCGAATCTCCCAAGATGCGCTCATCGCTCATTATATGAACCCCGCCCTTTAATGCTTCTCGAACTTCCGTCCAACCCCCGATGCTTCGAATCAGACCCCCGCCGGTCAACTCTTTTCTCTGGCCTTGACTAACCCCTGCTTGAACAAAGAATTCATATTCTCTCTTCGCCTCGGCCTTGCGTCTTCCAAAATAGCCCAGTACATAATCGACATCCTGCCATTGGCGTTCTTCTTTTCCCATCAGGCCGCTATGACCGCAATATTTATAGCTTCTCAATTCTGCAATGCCCTGAACCAGCCCCGCTCGAATAGGGTTTAAATGAATATACCGGACCAGTTCCCGCAGATAGGTCTCTTCTTGACATATGATTGATTTGAAGCGGTTCTGAAACAACTGACCGCTGCGGCGATGTCGACGGTTAAACCCGATAACATACCCCGTAAGCAGCCGTCGCATCATCCTGCTGAGGGGCTCCGCCCCAGTGCGGAAAAGAAAGTGGGCGTGATTGGGCATCAAGGCCCATGCATAGCACTTAGTCTCTGTCTCCGGGCAGAGGATTTCAAGTCTTGCGATAAAATCCTCACGGTCTTTTTTGTTGCGGAATATATTTCGGCGCTCTATTCCCCGAATCATCACATGGTGCAGAACGCCCGGTGCGTCTAATCTTGCTGTTCGCGGCATGTTACGTTCTTACTCTAAAACCAACATATTGTCTATTGTATTATTAAAGAGCGTCCCCTTTTACTGCCATGGCTTTTTGGGACAACAAGTTTGAAAAGGAACTTGAAACGGAAACCGGTGCGGTTAAGCTGGTCCGCGAGGTTCAGCGAGGCGGTTACGATGTGGTCACCACTGAAGAGCTTAAGAAATGGATCGACTCCGGCAAGGATATGGTCATCGTTGATACCATGCCCTATGAGGACAGCTACAAAAAACAGCATGTGCCGGGAGCGGTTCAGTTTCTGTTTCCCGTCCCGGAAATGAAGCAATGGGATGTCAAGGAGACGGGCGGCAAAACGCAAGACGATTTTGTCAGGCTTCTGGGCAGCGACAAAGACAAACGGATTGTTATTTACTGCGGGTTTGTCAAATGCACCCGCAGTCACAACGGTGCATCCTGGGCTGTCAAGCTCGGGTACAAAAATGTCTATCGCCACCCGGGCGGGATCTTCGCATGGAAGGGGGCGAAATACCCCGAGGAAAAGGCTGAATAGGCAATAGATTGGTGTTTCAATATTTTCCTGTCTCAGGATAAATACCCTGAATCACATGATCGTTGCAAATACCTGGGAGCAGATGCCGAATGTACCCTATTGCGGAGCCGAAGGCGGAGATCCCGCGATCTTCAGCGGGAGCCCAGCGGACTGCCGGGGCACACACGGGAGACCTTACCGGATCATCGGCCTGGCCAAGGCGGCGGCATCTGATCTGGTGATCTGTTCCCCCCCACCGCCCTAAAAAAGAAATGGGCTGTTAAAGAAAATTTCCTTAACCGCCCATTTCAAAACGAATAGTGAATAATGAAGATGCGGCCCTGGTTTCCTACTGTTTTTTAAATCAGTCTGGTCTGTTTAGGTTTGCTAAAATCAACATTTCATCAAAAGTTCTGTATCGGCCGTTTGAACGAACCAACACTTCTCGAGCCGTTTTAAGCTCGTCTGTTTCAATAAAATCCATTGAGCTCTTTTCTCGAACCATATGGATATCACCCGTCGATAAATACAAAGCCCTAACAACAGGGTATTTTGCAACAACCATATGGTGATTTCCAAAGTTTTCTACAAGCGTTTCTAAAATTGAAACCGTACTTTTATTTGCTATAAATCCCATACTGTCGATAACTGCAGATACAATTGATTTTTTTTGATCATTATCCTGGTACTTTGAATAAATCTTCACCAACACATAGTTTGCGAAGTCGCTCTTACCTCCCACGATCCCTATCGTCCTAATATATAACCCATGTAGATATTCATTTTCCCCGGACTCTAATTCATTTACAATACGATCAATTTCAGATTTGTTGGTTGATAAAATATAGATTCTTTCAACAACCCAATAAAAGGGTGAAGAAGGCTCATCTAATCCTTCAGCTATCATATATAAAGCCTTGGGGTTGTCATAAACAAATATCTTGGCCCCAACGAACAGAAGTATTATTGCTATTATAGGGATTAGTATTTTTTTTGATCTTAAGTTTATCACAAAAACTTCCTTTCACTCTTTTGATCCACTATAACTTCCGTTGTCCTGTCAATTCTGCCGGATTTCAAAGCCTTTCTTGATGTTACCTCACCTGTACAATCATCGTAACAAACTTCCCAATAGTGCACGTAAAAATAATATTTAGCATAGGTTGTGTTACGGAGAATATACTCAAAACTTGGGGTTACCATTGGAGGGAGTGGCACCCCAGCTTTTTTGGCAATGCCTGTAAATTTAGCAACGAGTAACTCCCATGCTAATCTCTGTGAAACGGCATTCCAATAACCAATTTTTTCATTTTCATATCTCCAAGCAATTGGGTCTCCACCAGGGACAGGCTCACTAAATTCTATTTTACAATATAAACCATAAGGATCAAGCCAATTCATTGGATTATTTAAGACATACCCATAAAGATTCGGATCCATTCCGGCCAGCCCAATCGGATCCGGGGTGAGATACCTCCCAGTCTTGGGATCATAATACCGGTGGTAGTTGTAGTGGAGCCCGGTTTCACTATCATAGTATTGGCCGGGGAATCTGAACTCATTTCCCAAGGCATTAACCGTAACATGTATTTCCCCAAAGGGTTGATAATCCGCCTGCCAGACGACTTCGCCGTCTTCATCGGTGATCACCTGCGGGGTCCCCAGATGATCCAGATGATAAAAGACAATTCTGCTTGAGTTTGATGCATTTAGAGAAACTGTCGTAGCGGCCCGGGCTAAAGCAACAGTGCTCTGTCCCTTCTTCTTTTTACCCTTGCCGATCACCCGGATCGTATCGGTTCCGCTGATTTTAAAATTCTCGGCTTCCCCTTCGACCAGCACCTCGACTCCTTCGCCCGACTCCAGAATGGTGGTTGTCTGCCCGCGGTCAAACTTGACCATCAGGTCCGGGATGCCGTTGTCGTTATGATCTCCCGCCTCAATCCGATCCGCATAAACCGCCCGGTTCAGCATAATTGAGGCCGGATCAATCTCAGCCGCATCAAAACCTTCCGGCAGCTCGATATAAGCTGTCACCCACTTTCCATTACTATCGAGATTGAGGGTGTCCGGGTCCATATCAAGACCCGCTTCAATTAACTCTTTACCACTCTTTATCGCTCCCAGCAAGCGTCCTTCCAGCCAGATGTATTCCTGAACGATATTGCCGTTTGCATCTGCCTCTGCCATCAGATTGCCCTGCCGGTCATACAGAAACGTGGCGGTACGTCCATCAACGGTTTTAACGACCCGCTGCCCCAGCGCGTTATAGATATACTCTCCCAGCCCATGGCCATTTTCCGCAACGCGGATCAACCGGTTGTTCTGGTTGTATGTCAAAGACCTGGTTCCCGCTGCAATGGGATTCCCGTTGGCATCATAATTATAGGGAATGCCGCCTACTTCAGCAAGCCTGCCCGTCCCGGGGATGTAGCGGTACATATCGAGCGTGCCGTTTTGATTTTTGCTGAGACGGTTTCCTGTCTTATCGTAAGCATAGCTGATATACCCATAGCTGCCCTCTGCTGCTGTCAGACGGTTGAGGGCATCATATCTAAAGGACTGGCTGCGGAGAGGGTCCAGCAGATCGTCGATGCTGCTGATATTGCCGCTAAGATCATAGGAAAGCCTGCGGTCATAAACGGTTCCCGTTTGAACCGCTGCGGGCCGGAAAAGCTGATCAAAGCTGCCGGTAAAACCAAGACCGTTTCCAAAGTACATGGAAGCTATCGGCCCGAAAGGGAGATGATTGACACTATCGGCAAGGGTCCGCACCTCTCCGTCTTTGGCGGTGACAACCCGGCTGGCCCGGCCGGCAGCATCCAGCTCATACGCAACGCTCCTTCCGTCCGGATAGACCATGCCGGTGAGGATCCCGGCCGCATCATAGGTATATGAGGTGATGTAGGCGATTCCTCCGATGATCCGTGTTTCCGTTATCAGGTCGCCTTTAGCGTCATAGCCATAAACAGTGACGCCGGAAGGATCGCTCATGCCGGTGAGACGCCCCTTTCCGTTTGGTCCCTGGTCATAGGTATAAACAATATTCTGGGAAGCATCCGGATATAAAATGCCGGTGAGACGGTTTAAGACATCATAGGTGTATTGAACCGTAATTCCTTTAGCATCGGTTTTGGAAACGAGGTTGCCGGCGATGTCGTAGGCGTATGTGGCAACACCCGTATCCGGAGATTCGGTTGAAAGCAGCCTTCCCTGGTCATCAAAAGTATAGAGCGTTGCATGGCCTTCGGCGTCCGTAACCCGGGTCAGGTTGCCGTTTTTGTCATAGTCGTATAGCGTTTGAACTTCCCCCGGCTGGTTTACCGAGTTCAAACGGTTTCTGCTATCATAAGTGTAAAAGGTGGTCTTTCCGACCGGGTCGGTGACTGCCTCGATATTCCCGGAAGCATCATAACCGTATTCGGTGTAAGTGTCGTCCGGGTTGATCTTTTTCCAGAGTTTTCCCGGATGCTGGGGGGACTGATAATCATAGCGCCGCAGGAAAACCCTTTGGGCCGATGGATTGTAAATGCTTTCTTCTATGCGATTACCCTGGGCATCATAATTATAGGACATGTAATTACCGAGGGGGTCCAGCAGGCTGGACAAACGGCCGTAAGTCGCATCATATTCAAAGTTCGTGGCAATCCCGTTTGCCCCTGTGATTTGCTGTGGCTCGCCGGCGGCATTGTAGGTGTAAGAGGTGGTGCTGCCGTCCGACTCGCTGGTGACGGTTTTGATCCGGCCCCTGCCGTCATAGGCAAACACGGTAGCCCAGCCGTTTTCATCCAAGATGCGTCCGGCCTGGCCGGCGCCGTCATATCCGGCGTAACTGACGCTACCCACCAGGGGCCGGGCTGCAGCAAGGAGATCGCCCGAGGAGGCATCGTAGGAAAAGGCGATGGTGTCCAGATTGCCGGGCAGGGGGCCGTCAATGCTCAGCACCTGTCCCTTGCTGTTATACGTATAGGCGGTGATGCTGTCATAGGGTACCACTGCTCCGGCGGCATTCCGGGTAAACCCGCGCTCGATCAGCCGGTAGACCCGGCGGGTGGGATTTTCATTGGGGGTGTCGTTGCCGTCGCTGTCATAGTCCCAGATGGTGACCCTGCTGCCGGCTCCCAGAACACTTGCCTCGATCCGGCTGAGCCTGGCACCGGTGTCCGGGTGATAGGTATACAAAACGGTCTTTTCATCCAAAGTGCCCACGGCTTCTCTGACGGTCCGGGGATTGCCGCGGTCGTCAAAATTGCCGTATTGGTCAATGCGGCCGCCAGCGTGCTCCACCTCGATGACCCGGCCCTGGCTGTCATATTCGATGCGCTTGACTTCATCGCCGCAGTCGGCGCAGCCCGAAGGACCGCTGATGTCGGTTACTTTTTTGCGGCCGTCGATATCCCAGATGGCATAGGTACGGGTGATGCCGTAAGCATCGGTCACCCGCACCTCGTTGTCGCTGACATACTGGATGCTGACCCCTTTGCCGTCACGGGTAAAATTACTTACAGCCCGGTCCTGGCCGTCATAGGTCCAGGAAGACAAAAGATGCCCCGCTTTGTCCCTTTTAGCGGTCAGATTATGATTGGCAGGATTGGCATATTCGTAATTAAAACCGGAGCCATCGGCATACGTGACCGAGGTCTGGTTGTCGTCGGCATAGGTGACGGAGATCAGGTTGCCGCCGGCATCATATCCGTAGCGCACCCAGATACCGTCCGGCACCGCCGCAGTTGCCGGTCCCGAAATATAATCAACTCGGTCCGCGGCATTATAGTGAAAGGTGATCAAGCGCCCGCCGGATTCATCAAGTACCGATAACAGGCGCTTTTTGGCATCATAGGTCAAGAGCCGGCGATTGCCGGAAGGCGCTTCGATCCGAATCAGCTTGTTGCCGGAGCTGAATACAAAGCGGCTGCCGTCCAGCCGGTACCAGACGTAGCTTCCGCTGACGACCTTAACGGTTGTCCGCTCATTAAACGCGCCGGTATAGATACCGCCACCCTGGTTTACGAAGTAAGCCGCTCGGCCAGTTTCGTCCAGAATGCCAAGATACACGCCGCCCCGGTAGCTGACCTCAGGTTTTAAATAGACGGCGTAGTTGGTTGTCCAGCCCTGGCCCATGCTGTTGTTCACAGCGGAGCGGCTGTTGTAATATCTGCTAAACTCAAAAGGGCTGCCTCCCGGTGAAGGAAAGCTTATATCCGTCTCGGACTCAAAATTGTTGCCGGTGTAAACAGAGACCGGGTTGCCGACCTTGCCGCTGAAAACCGAAGCGGGAACGGCGTTTTGACAAACAGGATTCTTTGCCGACGGGTCGAGGCCGCTCTCGATGCTGACCGGGTTCGAAAGAGTTGCATTATCGTCGCGCACATCGTCTTCCAGCCGGCAGGAATAAGTGGCCGATGGATAAGCAACCATAACGGCATCTGCAAAAATATTGGGACTTTTATATCCAGCCCAATAAAGTACCCAATTACTGCCAAGACACCATCCCGGATGGCTGCCGTACCAGATTACATACCCCTTTTTCTCCAACTCTGAAGTTTTTGCAACAGCTTGTGAATAGCTGCCGGTGAAATATACTACATATTCTCCACCAGAACCCGAGCCATTAGGGCACGGCACGGTGCCGCAAACCGAAATTGCCGATACCGCTGCCGGTAGGCTCAATACTGTCAGCAGGACCAGCGGTATTACGAATCGGGAAAAGTTTTTCATAATCACCCTTTAGCTATAAAAAATTTCGGCGGTCTCGGCACTCCCTGGCGCAGCGCTTGCAGGGTGCCGGTTTCAGAAATAAATTATCGGGATGTTGCGTTGTCTGAACAGACCCGGAACGATCTCCTGACAAAAAGATTCCGGGATTTCACAACTTTTTTGTTGAACAAACTTCTTGATCAATTACTGAGAATCAGGGCAGCTTGGCGGGCAGTTCAACCGGTGCGTGTGCCATTCGGAATGCCAGATTTAGGCCAAAAATCGGATCCGCGGCAAAAATTTTTCGGCCCGGGAACCTAACAACTTTATATTGCAAACGATATTTTTTATTTTAGAATGGCTGGCCTCCGGAAGGGATGGACGGTAAAAGGGTTTTCAAGCCGGCGATGCACAGAAAATTGTGCATGGCGTGCACAATTTTCTGTGCAAATCAGATTTGCTGGGCTCAGGTTGAGGCAAATTCGATGGGCTATCGATTCAATTTTTACAAATCAGCTGCTGGAGAATATGCCCTTGATAAGCATTTCAGATCTTCCCCAGTGCCTTTAAGATCTTTTCGGGTGTAAAGGGGGTTTCGAACAGCCGGACGCCGACCGCGTCGTAGATGGCGTTGGCGATGGCCGCCAGGATGGCCGAGACATACCCTTCGCCCACTTCCTTGGTCCGGAAGGGCCGGTCCCTGTGATAGCGTTCGGTGATGACGTCGATATGTTCGGAGACGGCCGTCTGGTGAATGGTGGGCATGCGGTACTCCAGGAAACTGGGATTCAGGGTGCGGCCGTCCTGCATGCGGACTTCCTCCATGAAGGCGTGCCCGAGGGCCATGGACACCTGGCCGTCGATCTGTCCTTCCACCAGGAGTGGATTGATGGGAAAGCCGCAGTCGTGCGCCGTGACCGCCCGCACCAGGCGCACCACGCCGGTTTCAATGTCCACCTCGACTTCTGCGACCTGGGCGTCAAAGGCGTAATTTTCGCTCCAGCGGCCCTTGGTGGTTGCCAGGCTGGGGTGCGTGGGAACGTCCCGCATGGTGCGCCAGTGGCCCTCGCCGATCAGGGGATCGCCGCGCCGCTTGCGGAGGCCGGCGGCAATCAGCTCCCTGTAGGACAGCCGCCGGTCCGGCGAACCGGTGACGTAAACGCTCTTGTTCTCAAGCACCAGGTCGTCCGGATTGGCCTCCAGCGCCTCCGCCGCCAGGTCCAGCAGCTTCTTGCGGACCTCCGTTGCGGCAACCCGGGCGGCGTTGCCGGTCACGTAGGCATTGCCGCTGATCCAGGAGCCGATGTCCACCGGGGTTGTTTCGGTATCCGCCGCCGTGACCGCGATCTCTTCCACCGGTATTTTCAGCTCCTCGGCCACGATCTGGCAAAGGACGGTTTCGGCGCCCTGGCCGATATCCAACGCGCCGGTAAGCAGCGCGGCGGACCCGTCGTCGTTCATTTTCACCACCGCCGAAGAACTGTTGGGGTAAATCAGCGACCCGCTGAAATAGGCGCTGACCCCCATGCCGATGCCCCGGCGGATCGGTCCCTCCGGCGCTGCCGCAGGCCGCCTGCGGCCGTATTTCTCTTTAAAGCCGGTATGCTCGGCCGCTTTCTGAATGCACTGAACCAGGCCGCAGTTGTGAACGTTGTCGCCGTTGGGAAGCGCATCGCCCGGCTGCCGTGCGTTTTTCAGGCGGATGCCGACGGGGTCCAGTCCCAATTCTTCCGCAATCATGTCCAGCTGCGAATCCACGGCAAAACGGACCTGGGGAGCGCCGTGACCGCGCTGGGGTGCCCGGACCGGATTGTTGGTATAGACCGCAAATCCTTCATATTTCAGGTTGGGCAGGCGATAGGGGAGCATCGCAAATCCCCAGGAAAGAAAAATGACCACCACGCCGCTGCCGCGATAGGCCCCGCAGTTGTTGATGACCCGAATCTGCTGGGCCAGCAGGGTCCCGTCCTTTTTAACGCCGGTTTTCAAATTTACGATCAGGGGCTGCCCGTGACGATAGGCTGAAAATATCTCGTCGCGCGACGCTTCGATTTTCACCGGCCGCCCGGATTTCATCGACAGCAGGGCCGCGCAAAACTCGTGGGCAAAAAGGTCGATCTTGCCGCCGAAAGCGCCCCCCACGTATGCCTTGTGAATCCGGACCGCGGACTGCGCGAGGCCGAGGGTTTGGGCCAGTTTGGCGCGCTTGAGAAACGGCCCCTGCGACGAGGTCCACACATTCAGCTTGCCGCCCGATTCGAAATCCGCCACCGTCACCTGGGATTCCAGATACCCGTGAGTCCTTAAATGACTTTCGAAGCGGTCCTCGCGAACATGGTCGGACCGGGCGAAACCTTCTTCAACATCGCCCCAGCCGGATTCGGTCTTGCCGGCGATATTGCTGAAAGGGTCCGTAACCTTGGGGTGCCGGGGGTGAATCTCGGGGGCTTCCGGCCCCATCGCCGCTTCCGGATCAAACACCGCCGCAAGCGGCTCGTAGTCCACCCGGATCAGGGACAGGGCTTCAGCGGCCGTATGGGCGTCGACCGCCGCCACCGCGGCGAGCTCCTCGCCGACATACCGGACCCGCCCGTCTGCCAGGGGCAGTTGATCCGCCGGATAGCGGGGCGTCTCCACAAAACCGTGCCTGATGCCGGGGGTGTCTTTGGCGGTGATCACCGCCTTGACCCCCGCCAGCTTGAGCGCCCGGGAGGCATCGATGTTCAGAATCCGGGCATGGGGATGCGGGCTTCGCAGGACCCTGCCCGTCAAAAGCCCCGCCGGCCGGACGTCCACCGTATACATTGCCTTGCCGGTCACCTTGACAGGGCCGTCTTTTCGCAGAATCCGTTTTCCGACATAATCCAGGCCGGCCATATCGACTCCTTATTTTCGTTCCGGACTGTTTTTGGCCGCAGCCATCTGGACCGCCGTGAGAATCTTGTTATAGCCGGTGCAGCGGCACAGGTGCCCTTCCAGCGCCTTTTTGACGTCTCCTTCGGACGGACGGCTGTTTTCCGCAAGCAGGGCCGTAGTCGCTAGTACCATGCCCGGGGTGCAGAACCCGCACTGAACGGCGCCCGCTTCCAGAAAGGCGTCCTGGACGCTTGTCAGCTCCTTCCCGTCGCCCAGTCCTTCGATGGTGGTGATCGCCGCCTGGCTGCAGTCAACTGCCAGCAGCAGGCATGCCAGCTGCGGCTTTCCATCCACGAAGACCGTACAGGCGCCGCATTCGCCCGTGCCGCAGCCTTCCTTGGTTCCGGTCAGTCCCAGCCGGTCCCGCAACACCTCCAGCAACGTCTCCCGGGGCTCTATCGCCAGTGAAACCGGCTCACCGTTGATGATCAATCGAATCAGCTGCTCTCCGAAATGCTTATCCATAAAGGTTTCTCCTGTCAGGTCTGCATAAAGGATCTGATGGCCGCATGCAGCACCCGCCGGACTTGAACCCGGAGACATTCCGTCAGATACGCTCGGGAATACCCATGATGCGGAAGCGGACGAATGTCCGCTGCTGCCTGGTCAGCGGCCGCTGTGATGGTTTTATCACTCAAACGACCGCCGGCAAGAACCGTCTCGGCATTGACAGCCCGCAGGGGTGCTGCTGCCACCGAGCCTGCCGCAATCCGGGCCTTGGCGCAGGTCAGACAATTTTGTTCCATCTCCAGAACAGCGGCCACGCTCACGGCGCTGAATTCAAAACCACGCCGCCAGCTGAACTTGGTAAAGGCTTGTGCAGACCGACCCGACCTGGGCGGGATCAGGACCCTGGACAGGATTTCACCCGAAGCGAGCGCCAGCGGCCGCAGGGAATCGTTGCCGTATAACGCTTCCAGCGGCATGATGCGGCGGCCCGCCGGTCCGATGATTTCGACCTCGGCTTTTAGACAGATCAATGCCGGCGCCGTGTCGGCCATAAAAACCGCCCAGCATTTTTTCCCTTCGGGAATAAAATAGCAGCAATCGCCGCCGCGCTTGAAACAGGGGGCCGTGAACTGAAACTCATGGGGCTGATTGTAGTAAAGACAGCGGCTGTCCTGACACAGATTGCCGCCGAGGGTGGCCATATTGCGGATTTCATTGGAACCCACCGCGCCTGCTGCCGCAGCCAGTATCGGCGCCCTTTCCCGGACCAAAGGAGAGACCGCCGCCTCCGACAGCGTCATCAGGGCGTCCAGCCGGAGGCTGCCGTCCGCCGCCGCTTCCGGCGCTTTTGCCGCCACCCCCTTGAGGCTGATGAGCTTTTGGGGACGAATAAGGCCGTATTTCAAACGCGGCAACAGCTCCGTACCGCCGGCCGCCAGGCACCTATCGCCATCAGACTGCGCGATCAGACGAGCGGCTTCTTCCAGAGACGACACCCTCACATGGGCAAATTTCGGCAGATGCATACTCCATCTCCTGGATCGCCTGCGGACAGGTCCACCCCACCCTTAACTTTCAGACTGCTTCGATCAGGAGTCGGGGAGTTTTCTAATGTTGTCCGCTCCGCCCGGGGACAGGCCCCCTGGGCATTCGTAACGATACTCCCCTGCCCTTCATTTAAACAGGTACGAAAACTTCTCCCATGCCTTTTTGGCTGTTTCCGGACTCGGCATATTCACCTTGGGAAACTGATCGCGCCAGTGATACGGCCGGCAGGCGTCGATAATGGCCCGTGAGTTGGTGTGGTTGCCGATGGCCTTGTCCTTGGGATCGATGCGGGGATCCAGCGGCGTGCTCCAGGCATTGGTCAGAATATTGATCGACGTGGCCGGATCACAGCGGGTGCACACCGCCCACATGACAAAATCCAGATCGGTCACATCGACATCCTCGTCCACCACGATCACAAACCGCCCGGCATAGGCCCCGGCCCGGCACTGCGACGCAATAACGCCGGCCTGCTTGGCATGGCCGGGATAGCGCTGCTTGATGGATATGGCCGTCAAGAGGCGCGAACCGCCGCATTCATGCGTCCACACCGCTTTAACATCGGGCACGCCCGCTTTGGAAACCTGGTCCCAGATGAGGGCCGAGCGGATGACCGCGCGGTAGCGCGACTGTTCTTCCGGCGGCCGCTGGGGCGGGCACCCCAGGATGATGGGGTCGTTGCGATGATAAATGGCCTTGACGTCCAGGACCGGTTCTTCGCGGACATCGCTGCCGTAGTAGCCGGTCCACTCGCCGAAGGGGCCTTCCGGCAGGAGCTTGCCCGGCTCGACATACCCTTCCAGGACGATTTCGGCGTTGGCCGGAAAGGGAAGCCCCGTAATCTGACCCTTGACAATCGGCATGGGCCGGTTGCGGATCGCGCCGGCGACGTCATATTCGCACACGCCGTAAGGCACTTCCGTGCTCGACATCAGGAACATGAGGGGGTCGCTGCCGATCACGATGCAGGCCGGCATGGCTTCTTTCCTGGCCATGTATTTGTCCCGGTGAACGCGGCCGTGCTTGCCGGGGGAAATGTAGAAGCCGACCCGCTTGGCGTCGTGAACCATGACCCGGTAGGTGCCCGTATTGATCCAACCTTCATCCGGATCCCGGGTCACGTCGAAACTGCCGGTGCCGATATAACGGCCGGTATCGGCCTCATGCCAGATCGGCGTCGGAAACTTGGTGACATCGACATCGTCTCCGGTGATGACGTTTTCCAAAACCGGCCCGTCCGTAACGATTTCATGAGGGATCAGGTTGTCCAGGCTGCGCTGATAGACATCCATAAATGCCCGGCTCAGCTCGAATTTGCTTAAATCAATGGGAAATCCCAGGGTCATGTTCATGCGTTTGCCGGCAAAAAAATTGACCAGCACCCGGTAACCCGCCGGCGCGCCGGGTATATTATCAAACAGGACCGCCGGCGCTTTTTCATCATGCTGCAGCAGCTCGGTGGCCAACCCGATGTCTTCCTGCCAGGTGGCGCCGTCGACCTTGCGCAGCTCGCCCAGCTTGTCGGCCTCCGCCATCCACTGCCGCAAGTCGTCAAATGGAACGTGATGATTGATCCCGCTTTTTGAAGAATCTGCCATGTCGTTTTTTCCTCCCTATGGAAATATTTGTCGGATGATCACCATGTTTCTTTTCGCATCAGCCGCCGGAAACGATAGCGGCATCTTTACCCCGGCAAGGGGTGTTGCTTCCGCCGGACAATCCCACGAGCGCACCGCCCCCCGTTCTCATGGATGAACCGGCTGGGTAAACCAGTCCAGCGGCAGCTCTTTACCGACCCCCTTTTTCCTGGCAAGCTCGTACACCCGGCCGGCCACGGCGGAAAACTGAAACCCCAGGCCGATATTATTCAAAAAACAGTTGGTCTCGCCGTCATCCTGCCGGGAGACGGCCTTGCCCGTAATAAGGTCGCACAGTTCCGGCACATCGGTCAAATCCATTTTCATGCCTGTCTTCCAGGCCTTTTCCAGGGCGTCCACCGGTTTTTTGCCCAGGTAAAAATGGTTGGGGTAACCGTGTTTGAAATTGATGGCCAGCCGGTCCACCTTCCGGTAGACATCCGCCTCGCATTCGGGCGGTTTGATACAGGTAAGATGCAGCCCCTGCGTCAGCCAGGCGGTTTTAAAAATCGGTTCGATCGTGCTGGTGGCCAGCCCGACGATGTCGCTTCCCTTGACCACATCCTCGGGCCTTTGCGCCGGCCGGATATCAAGCGACAGCAGCCTGCCCCAGTGATCGGCAAAAGCATTGCGGTGGTCTGGGTTGCGGCTGTAAACTTTTACCAGTTTCAAGTTCCGCACGGCGGCAACGGCCATCAGCTGCCCGCCGGCCTGCCAGCCGGTGCCGAACAGGCCGTATACCTTTGCCGATTGACGCGCCATATATTTGACCCCCAGGCCGTTGGTACCCCCCACCCGGTTTCGCTGCACCACCCCGTCGGGCATGATCGCCAGCAATTCCCCGTTGCGGACGCTGAACAGCAGCACCAGCGCCATCCAGCGGTTTCCCGGCATGGTGGGTATTTTTTCGCGAAACTGCCTGCCGTCTTTTTCAGGCCAGTGGATCGTGTCGGAATTCAGGCGGATGGAGGCATACCCCATTTCCGGCACCGCCCCGTCCATGGTTTTAAGGGCGTAAACCGCTCCGGGCCGTTCGGAATATCCGGGGATGATGATGTCGGAACGCGGCCGGGTGACCGCTTTGCCCTGGCCCAGCTGTTCATAGGCTTTTTCCAGGGCCGCGATGGTATCGGCCATGGTCAGGATGCTTTCAACCTCTTCATGGGTCAACACGAGGGGCATTGCCGGCCTCCTTTCTGCGCGGGTTGTTGCGCTGATATCCTTACAGATTGCTGCCGATAAATGATAACCTGCGGTCCCTTTGCGCAAAATAATCAGCCGACCGACCGCCTGTAACTACATTATAGTTACATTTTAACTAATAAAAAAAGGGGCCCCAAGTCAAGAAAAAATCCCTGATAGGAGTGGCGGTTCAGTGGTTTGAAAGGGACCCCCCGGCATCCGATAACCGGCCGCGAAAGGTCTGGATTGACACCGCCGCGCTATTTTATTATGATAGCGTTCAAAAAAGTATACAGGTCGTCGCTCCCGATCCTTTCTTTTAGAGAACAATACGGACAAGGCCATGCCATCACCGCCATTAAAAGCTAAAGAACCCATTTCCCAAATGCAGGAAATCTCATCGTGGGTGTCTTCGGTACAGGACCTGGACCGTCTGCTGGAACTGATTCTGCAGTCGGCCAGCCGCATCATGCGCGCCAAAGCGAGTTCTCTGCTGCTGCTGGACCAGCAGACCCGCAAGCTTTATTTCAAGGCAGCTACCGGTGAAAAAAAAGATGAGGTCAAGGCCTTTCAACTCAACATCGGACAGGGAATTGCCGGACATGTTGCCGCTTCCGGCAAACCGCTCCTGATACCGGATGTCAGCAAGGACCCGCGCTGGTACAAACAGATCAGCGAATCCCTGGGGGTCGAAACCCGCTCCATTGCCTGTGTCCCCATGAAAGTGGACGGCAATACCATCGGCGTGGTCCAGATTATCGACAACCTGGACGGCCGTGCCATCCAGAAAACCGACATGAAAATACTGAAGGAATTTGCCGACCTGGCCGCCCTGGCCATCGGTAATGCCAGAAAAATCCAGCAGGTTAAAAATGAAAATGTCGACCTGAAAGAAGAGCTCGGCTTTAAATTCAAGCTGGTGGGCAAGAGCTCGGCCTTTCGAAATGTCCTTTCCGATGCCTTTAAAGTGGCCAATTCAAAATCCAGCGCCCTGATTCTGGGCGAAAGCGGGACCGGCAAGGAGCTGCTGGCCCGCCTGATTCACGGGGCCGGACCGCGCAAGGATAAACCCCTGGTGATATTAAATTGCGCCGCCCTGCCGGAAACCCTGCTGGAGGACGAGCTTTTCGGCCATGAAAAGGGCGCCTTTACCGGTGCCACCAGCCGCAAGATCGGCAAGTTTGAACTGGCCGATAAGGGGACAATTTTTCTGGATGAAATCGCTGAAATGAGTCCGGGAATGCAGGCCAAACTGCTGCGGGTTCTGCAGGAGGGCCGCTTCTACCGCCTGGGAGGAAACATTCCCATCAGCGTGGATGTCCGGGTAATCTCCGCGACCAATAAAAAACTGGAGGAGGAAGTCGATGCCGGCCGCTTCAGGGAAGATTTATACTACCGTCTCAATGTGGTCCAGATCAATATGCCGTCCTTGCGGGATCGGATGGAAGACATTCCGCTGCTGTCCGAATATTTTCTTGACATCTTCAAGCAGGAATCCGGCAGCACCTATCTGACCATGTCAAAAGAAGCCATGGAAAAGATGTTCCTCTATCACTGGCCCGGCAACATCCGGGAACTTCGCAATGTTCTGGAACGGGCGGTTGTGATGGGTGACGGCAAGGAAATTTTACCCCAGGATCTGCCGTTTTCCGTATCGGAGCCGGCTGGTTCCTGCTTCCAGTTCGGCCTGACCCTGGAGGAAGCCGTCAACAATTTTAAAAAGGAATTCATTGCCCTGACCCTCAAACACACCGACGGCAACCGCAGCCGGGCCGCCCAAATAATGAATATCCAGCGAACGTACCTTTCCCGCCTGATATCAAAATACAACCTGTCCTGATACGGCCCCTGCCGTTTCACTTCCCTCATCGCAGCATTTTATGCTGGCATTTATTTTGCATAAGGATATTCCGGACTGACAACCGGCCGACGCGCCAGAACGTTGGAATGATCCCGGCTGAGAGGGGGAGGTTATGAATTTTTGGGAAACCAAAACTGGCCAAGCACAGCAACACCGACCGTCACTGCGGCAGATGGACAATTTTTACAGTGTCGAGCTCTTAATCCAGGAACTGAAAATGCTCTATCAGTTTAAAATCTGGAATTCCACATCCGAGCCCATGTTCATACTGGTAAAGGAAGATTCGGCCCTTCTGGACCAGCTCAAGGTGGGAACCGTTTTTAAAAGCAGATACTACAGCACCGATTCAGGGTGCCCCACCGTGGATCTGGAAACCCAGATCAAACAGATCGCCCGAAATGACCAGGGCCGTTTCAAAGGATATTATCTGATAGAGCTTGTCATCATAAAGGACACGGCTTCACAGACAATACATTAATAATATCAGTTGGTTAACTCGATATGAAAAGTTGTTTTGGGGTTGCAGGCAATAAACAGTTCAGAAAAATTTATAATTGCCGAAAGACAGCTCGACAGACCATAAAAGGATGAGTTCGGTTGATGATCAGGAACAAATCAAAAAAAATCACCATTTGCATATTCCGTGAACAAAGTGCCCGCACCTTGTCTCTTTCGATTTCGATCAGCCGAATGGTGTGGCTGCTGTGCCTCCTGGCGGCCGGATTTGCCGTAATGACCGCCCTTACCATTGATTATGGGAATCTCAGAGCCACCCAGGGCTATACCTTTAATATGAGAAACAAACTGTCCTTCCAGCAGGAAGAAATTTCCCAACAGCGGCGCCAGATTCAGTTTTTTGCAAATGAAATAAACAGGTTGAAATCTTCGCTGGCGTCGTTTCACCAGTTTGAAAATAAAATCCGGATCATCTCCAACATAGAATCATCCCCTGAATCGAGCAGCCTGTTCGGCATCGGCGGCCAGATCCCGGCCGACATCGAGGCGAATCTTCCGGTCGAAGAAAGTCACGATGACCTGTTGCGTGAAATGCACACCCAGCTCAAACAGGTGGATGAGGCCGCTACGGTCCAGCGCCAGGGATTCAGCTCGCTTCTGAACTATCTGGAAGAACAACGCAATTTGCTGTCCTCGACCCCTTCCATCTGGCCCACGAAAGGGTGGATATCCTCCGGATTCGGGTACCGCGAATCGCCCTTTACCGGTTTGCGGGAGGTCCACAAAGGAATCGATATTGCCGCCTTAAACGGCCAGGCAATCAATGCCACCGGGGATGGGGTCGTCACATTTGCCGGCCCCAAAGGGAGCATGGGTAAAATGATCGTAATTGACCACGGCCATGGAATGGTCACCCGCTACGGCCACCTGAAAACCCTTTCCAAAAAAGAGGGGGACACGTTAAAAAGAGGAGAACTTATCGGTTTTATTGGACTTTCAGGAAGAACAACCGGCCCGCACCTGCATTACGAAGTTCTTATTGACGGCATCCCGGTTAAACCGCGGGCATATATTCTGGACTAGAGACCCGACTTACCGGCGCCTTAGAGATAGAAAGCGCCAGGCAAAATGCACAGAAAATTGTGCATGAAAGCACAAAAAACTGTGCATGCGGGCCCGTTTCATTTCAAAACCACGAAACGACTTAAGCTTGATTTCCGGCCGAAACGCCAAATTTGTATACTAAATTATACGGAGCTGTATGAAAAATCATATTTGATTATCCTCACAGCAGCGGTTGACTCAAAGGCGGCCGGCAATGAGGGTTCGACCCGGTACCATGCGACAATCCTTATGCGTGAGTTTCACCCGCCCAGAAGCATATGATGATGGCTTACCGGTATTTTCGAAAACGTACCATAACGTCCTCTATAGGCGAAAGGGAAACTACCGGGCCATTCCTGCCAGCACTTTTTCGGCGGCCGCCACCGTGATATCGATATCTTCGGCTGAATGCGCCGCAGACACAAACAGCGCTTCAAATTGGGATGGCGCCAGATAAATCCCCTCCTGCAGCATTCCTTTGTAATACGCCTTGAACTGTTCCAGATTGCTGGTTTTGGCGTCCTGAAAACTTTTTACCGTTTTGGCGGTAAAGAAAAGACCCAGCATGGAGCCGACCCGGTCGATGACGGCCGGAATTCCCGCCTTTTGGGCCGCAATGGCCAGGCCGTCGGCCAGGCGGGCGGACGCTTTTTCCAAGGATTCATAAAAACCGGGTTTCTGCAGCTCTTTCAGGGTGGCAATCCCCGCAGCCATGGCAACCGGGTTGCCGGAGAGGGTCCCGGCCTGGTATACCGGTCCCTGGGGGGCAATCTGCGCCATGATCTCCCGCTTTCCGCCGTAAGCGCCCACCGGCATCCCGCCGCCGATGATTTTACCCAGACACGTCATGTCGGGGGCAATCCCGTACAAGGCCTGGGCGCCCCCATAGGCTACCCGGAAACCGGTCATGACTTCGTCGAATATTAAAATACTGCCGCTCCGGGCGGTCAGGTCCCTTAATGTTTCCAGGAAACCGGGAACCGGGGATACCAGGCCCATGTTTCCCGCCACCGGCTCCACGATGACGCAGGCAATCTTTTCGCCTTGGGTCGAGAAAACGGACTTGACGCACTCAATGTCGTTATACGGCAATGACAGGGTGCCGGACACAAAGGCCGCCGGCACGCCGGGGCTCCCGGGAATTCCGAGGGTGGCAACTCCCGAGCCTGCCTCGACCAGGAGCGAATCGGCATGCCCGTGATAGCATCCGTCGAACTTAACGATCTGTTCCCGGCCGGTTGCCCCCCGGGCCAGGCGAATGGCACTCATGGTTGCCTCTGTTCCGGAGTTCACCATGCGGACCATTTCAATCGAGGGAACGGCCTTGATCACCATCTGTGCCAGCTGGATTTCAAGATCGGTGGGTGCCCCGAAGCTGGTCCCCCGCTTAAGCGCCGCAGCAACGGCCTCCAGGACCTGCGGATGGCGATGGCCGAGGATCATGGGCCCCCACGAGCCGATGTAATCGATATACCGGTTTCCGTCCGCGTCGAATACCCAAGCGCCCTGGGCGCGGGTAATGAAAAGCGGATCTGTTCCCACCGACCGGCAGGCCCGCACCGGACTGTTAACCCCCCCGGGAATGATTTCCGTAGCCTTTTTAAAAAGCTTCTTAGAGGTTTCCGTATTCAGCATACTTCTTCGTCCTTTCTTATCTGAACGCTTAAAGTTGGATTCTTCCTTTATATCTGGTATAAACAGATAGCAAACCCGCATACCCGGGTCAAGGAAGGTTTTAACGTGGCGCTGCGCAAGGATCCCAGACAGCTTTCAAAGCTCCTGGCATATATGCTGGGACGCCAGCCGGATGAATTCGGCCTGGTCCCCGACGAAAACGGTTTCGTTAAGGTTAAGGAACTCCTTCAGGTAATCACCGAAGAAGACGGATGGCGATATGTCCGCCGCCAACATTTCGATGAGATTCTGGCGACGGTCCCGGACCCGGCAATAGAAATTAACGCGGACCTCATTCGTGCCAGAAACCGCGACCGGCTTCCACGGCCGGTCCCTGCGCAACATCCGCCGAAACTTCTTTATACCTGTGTCCGACAAAAAGCCCATCCAGCCGTCCTGGAAAAGGGCATCTTTCCAATGGGGCGCCCGCAAGTCGTCCTGTCTTCCAGCAGCGATATGGCCGTGCGGATGGGAAGGCGTAAAGACTCCCTGCCGGTCTTGCTGACGGTTCATGTCCAGAAAATGCTGGGTCTGGGGTTTGTTTTTCAGCAACTGGGCCAAGACATCTATCTGGCGGATAACGTTCCGATCGACTGTTTCAGCAGCCCCCCCCTGGCCAAGCAAAGGCCCAAGCCTCAAAAAGAAGAGATCGGGGAAGAACCTTTTCCGCAAAAGTCTGCCGGAACCTTTCTGCTGGATTTGACCGGCCCGATACAGGCGGAATCGCGTGTCCGCGGCAAACACCGCAAAAAGGAGATCGCCTGGAAAAAAGACCGCAGGCGCCGAAAAAAAACAAAGGACGACCTGTGGCCGGACCATTAAAAACCCGGGGCAGAGAGGCCGGGGTTCTTTTTTCAGCCCTATCATCTTTGCACTTCAAGACAGCGCCATTAACCTCTGATCCGACCTTTGGGGACAGTTTTTTATTTAGAATAAAAAATTTGACACACCCCGATAAAGTTGATATGAGCCTAACCGTTCGTTTATGTGGGCCGTTAGCTCAACTAGGCAGAGCACCTGACTCTTAATCAGTAGGTTCCGCGTTCGATTCGCGGACGGCCCACCATTCGCTAAAGGCGGGGTTGGCTTTTCACATAAGCCGGCCCCTTTATTTTTAAAACAAAATCGTCTTGACATATATTATTTTATAATGATAATTTTTGTTGTTTAAAAATTTATATACGTCCTTGCTCCGGCTTTTTGCCGGGGCTTAAATAGCCGAAAGGAGTTGTTGAATGCGTAGATATGAAACGATTGTAATTGTCGACCCCGATGTCGGGGATGAACAGCGGGAGCCTGTCTTTGACAGGATCCGTGAACTGATCCCGCAGCAAAACGGGCTGCTGGTTAAGATTGACAACTGGGGAACCAAAAAGCTCGCTTATGCGATCAAGAAAAAGGTGCGTGGGTTTTATTCCCGCATTGATTACTGCGGTTCCGGCCCCCTTGTTGATGAAATCGAGCGTTTTTTCAGAATCGATGACAGGGTTTTGAAATTCATGACGGTCATGCTGGACGAAATGGTGGATCCCGAGAAAATTCAGGAAGAAATAGCCCGGGCCGCCGCCCAGGAAGCACCGGCGTCTCCGACGCCCGAAACCGGCGCCGCGCAGCCACCTGTCGAACCTGCCGAAGCTGAAGCGAAACCAACCGATCCGGTCTCTGCGCCGGTTGAAAGCAACCAGGAGGAATCATAAAATGGCACCCCCAACCATGACAAAACGCTCTAATAATGATACCGGCCGAAAACGCAAAGTTTATCATCGCCGCAAGGTTTGTCGTTTTTGTGCGGACAGCAACCTGACGATTGATTACAAGGATGCTAAAGCATTAAAATATTTTATTACCGAACGGGGCAAAATCATTCCCCGGCGAATATCGGGAACCTGTGCAAAACATCAACGTTCTCTGACAGTGGCGATTAAACGCGCCCGGACCATTGCGCTCCTGCCTTTTGTAGGCACATCGGAATTTTAATTGATACTTATTCCGGGCTGCCTCAAAGGAGAAGCGGATAGTGCCTCAATCCAACCAGGGCCATATTTCAAAGGACATTCTGAGCGGTATTGCAATTACGTTATCTCTCTTGGCCGTCTCGATTTATATGCCGCTTGCGGGGTTGTTTTGTGCGCTTTTTATGCCACTGCCGGTTCTTTTTTATAGATCCAAGCTCGGCCGGAAAAATGGCGGCATTGTCGCAGCGGTGGCCATCACAACGGTGGCGGCGGTCGGCGGCAGCCTGTCCTTTGAAACCGTGTTTTTTGCCGAACTGATCATACTCGGATTCATTCTGGCCGAACTGATCGAAATGAATTTAACGGTGGAGACGACCATCGGATTGGCTGCCGGCGCGGTCATGCTGATCGGCGTGCTGGCGCTGTTTTTTTACAGTATCGGATCCCATGCGAATGTTCATCAGCTGGTTTCGGATTATGTCTTTAAGAATCTGGAATTTTCCCTGGCGATGTACAAGCGTATGGGCATGTCGGATGAAAACGTCCGCCTGGTCGCAAACTCTCTCAAAGATATTCAGTATGCGATTGTCGGAATTATTCCCGGTTTGGCCATCGCATCGACACTGTTCGTCTCCTGGATGAACCTGCTAATGGCTCGCCTGCTCCTGGTGCACCGAAGCCTGTTCTTTCCTGCCTATGGTGCCCTTAATCGCTGGCGGGCGCCCGAAGGGCTGGTGTGGGGGGTCATCGGGTCCGGCGGGTTGTTGCTGACCGGGGTAACAACGCTGAAAATGCTCGGCTTGAATGGATTGATCATTCTGCTGACCGTGTATTTTTTTGCGGGGATTGCCGTTGTATCGTTTTTTTTTGATAAAAAACGGGTTCCCTCCATGCTGCGTTTTTTTTTATACGGCCTGATCGCCCTGCAGCAGCTGTTCCTGCTGTTTGTGATCGGGCTGGGTTTATTCGATACCTGGCTGAATTTCAGAAAAATCGAAACCGGCCGGTCAACATTGCAAGACTCCTGAAAAACAGGATTTTCAATTAATAGCGGAGGCCCTTAAATGAAAGTGATTTTAAAAGAGACCATCGATTCCCTGGGAATTATCGGCAGCGAAGTCAACGTTGCTGCCGGATATGCCCGAAACTATCTACTGCCCCAGAAAAAAGCAGTTCCCGCCACGCCTGAAAACCGGCGGATGCTGGAACAGGAAAAAGCCAAGCTTGAAATTCAGATCGCCAAGGAAAGAAAAATTGCCGAAGAGATGGCCCAGCGACTCGAAGGCGTCGTGTGCAAACTCCAGGCAAAAGTCAGCGAAGAAGACCGTCTGTACGGCTCGATTACGGCCCGCGACATCGTCACGGCCCTGGCGGCCCAGGACATTCAGATCGAAAAAAGGATGGTTCTGCTGGGCGAGCCCATCAAAACCCTCGGCGCATTTAAAGTGCCGATCCGTATCTATACGGATGTAGAGCCTGAAATCACCGTGGAAGTCACACCGGAATAATTGGCAGGGTTCACAGACAGGGACAGGCCTTGGCGCTGCAGCCTGTTTCCTTGAACAACATAAAAACAGTTGAACCGATGGCCGACAGTCGATTGCAAACCCAGAAAGACCCGTTGCTCCAGCATCTTCCGCCTCAAAGCCTCGAGGCGGAAGAAGCGATTCTGAGCGCCATTCTGATCGACAACCACACGCTGCTGGATATCATGGACATACTGGGGCCGGAGGATTTCTACCGGTCGGCCCACCAAAAAATTTTTTCCGCCGTTACCGAACTTTTCTCAAAAAACGAACCGGTGGACCTTGTGACCCTCAGCAACCTGCTGCGGGAAAGAGGCGAACTGGAGTCCGTCGGCGGGGCCACTTATCTGGCCTCGATCGTCGATACCGTCCCGCTGGCGGTCAACGCGCAGCATTATGCCAAAATCATTCATGACAAGGCCTGCCTGCGCCGCCTGATCGAAAAGGCCAATGCCATCAGCAAACAGTGCTTTGAGAACCCCGGCGAGGTCTCCGATGTTATTGATTTTGCCGAAAGCGCGATTTTCGAGATATCCCAGAACAAGATCCGGCCGGCCTTCTTCCCCCTCAGCAAAATTATCGAAGACAATATCGACACCCTGGAAGAACGCCAGGGCAACAAGAGCCTGGTTACCGGCGTTCCCACCGGGTTTACAGATCTTGACGGCCTGACCTCCGGTTTTCAAAGATCGGACCTGATCATTCTGGCCGGCCGCCCCAGCATGGGTAAAACCGCGTTTGCCCTCAACATCGCCAGAAATGTCGCGGTGGAGGCCAATATTCCGGTAGCGATCTTTTCCCTTGAAATGGCCAAGGAACAACTTTCCATGCGGATGCTGTGCACCGAGGCGAGAATCGATTCGTCCCGTCTGCGCAGCGGCTTTTTCGGCAAAAAAGACTGGGTCAAACTCACCGATGCCGCCGGCATCCTGGCGGAAGCTCCCATTTATATAGACGATTCGCCGGACATCTCGGTGGTTGAGATTCGGGCAAAGGCCCGCCGGCTCAAAATGGATAAAGACATCGGCCTGGTGGTCATCGACTACCTGCAGCTGATGAAGACCCGCGCCTCGGCTGAACGCCGGGATCTTGAAATATCGGAAATATCGCGCTCTCTAAAAATCCTGGCCAAAGAACTCGACCTGCCGGTCATCGCCCTGTCGCAGCTCAACCGCAAGCTGGAGGAGCGCCAGGACAAACGCCCCCTGCTTTCAGACCTCAGAGAATCCGGAGCGCTGGAACAGGACGCGGATGTGGTTGCGTTTATCTACCGGGACGAAGTCTATAACAAAGATGAAAACAATCCCAAAAAAGGGACCGCTGAAATCCTTCTCAAAAAGCAGCGCAATGGCCCCACCGGCGATGTCCATCTTAAATTTTTCGATGCCTACACCCGTTTCGATAATCTGACCCTGCGGGAATAAGGTTCAAAACAGTCAAAACCGAATGAAGCGGATTTACGGAAATACCGGCGGGTTGAAAGCAAGCCATTTTCGCCGGCTGGAAAATTTTTATCGCCGTCGCACCCCGCCTGAGTTTCTGATAACCAGCGAACTGGCCCGCGACATCAGCCTGCTCTCCCATGAATTACGCCGTCAGATCGGCCTGCTGATTGACCGCACCGGTCAGATTGCCTGTGTTATTGTCGGCGACCACCAAAAAATCGTCATTCCCGACACCGACGCCTATCGCGTCATGCCCGGTCGCCTGAAGGGCTTAAGGTGCGTGCATACCCACCTCAGCGACGAACCCCTGACCCGGGACGATCTGACCGATCTGGCCCTGCTGCGACTGGACCTGATGGCGACCGTGACCGTTTCCTCCGACGGGCTGCCGCGGCAGGTTCATGCCGGCCACATTCTGCCGGGCGTCTCAGCCGAGGCCCCGTATCGGCTGTTGCCGCCGCTTTTTCCCCACCAGCTTGAAATCGGCTGTCTGCAGCTGATACGGGCCCTTGAGGATGAACTCGCCCACGTCAGCGCCGTTTATGACGCCGACCTGAAAAGCGAACGCGCCCTGCTGGTAAGCGTGTCCACCGCCCCCAGAAAAATCGCCGTGGACAGCATGGCGGAACTTAAGGAACTCGCCCGTTCGGGCGGGCTTCAGGTTGTCGAAACGGTCCTGCAGCATCGCAACCAGACCGATCCCCGCTATCTGATGGGCCAGGGAAAACTCCAGGAATTAACCATCCTGGCCCTGCAAAAGGGCGTAACGCTCATCGTCTTCGACCAGGAGCTGAATGCTTCGCAGATCCGCTCCATCACGGATCAGATCGCGCTGAAGGTCATCGACCGGACTCAGCTGATTCTCGACATTTTTGCCCAGCGGGCCAGGTCCCGGGAGGGCAAGCTCCAGGTTGAACTGGCCCAGCTCAAGTACCTGCTGCCGAGGCTGGTGGTGAAAAACACGGCCATGTCGCGGCTTACCGGCGGCATCGGCGGCCGCGGCCCGGGGGAAACCAAACTGGAAATCAACCGGCGCCGGGTTCGTGAACGGATCGGCCGGCTTGAAAAAGAGCTGATCCAGGTACGCAAGCACCGAAAACAGCAAAAGGCCCGCCGGGACAAAAAAGGGCTCCCGGTGATTTCCATCATCGGATACACCAACGCCGGGAAATCGACCCTGCTCAACACCCTGACCAAAAGCCGCGAGCTGGCGGAAAGCCGCCTGTTTGCCACCCTGGACCCGGCCAGCCGGCGGCTCAAATTCCCCCGGGACATCGAGGTCATCATCACCGATACGGTGGGATTCATCAAGAACCTTCCCAAGGATTTGATGGTTGCGTTTCGCGCCACCCTGGAAGAACTCGACAGCGCCGATCTCCTGCTGCATGTGATCGATATCAGCAACCCGCGCTTCGAAGATCAGGTTGAATCCGTTGAAAAAATCCTGACCGACCTGAATCTGCACCAGACCCCTACGATCCGGGTATTGAATAAAAAAGACCTGGTCTCCCCCGAAGACCTCTCCGCTTTCGTACGATCATTCAAAGGAATCGCCGTCTCTGCCAACGACAGCGCCACCCTCGGCGATCTGATCCAGGCGATGGCCTCTCGGATCAGGCCCACCGAATCTCTAATTGTCTGAATTTTGCGTGTAAAATAACGATGAGCGGCCCCTTTACAGAATAATACGGGAGGCTTCGGAACAGGTGTAGCATTATAGAAATAACACCGAAATGGTAAAACCGGATGACGCGAAGAAGGTGCCCAATCTTTTCTATTGAAAATAGTCCCGGAAGGTTATTGAACTTTTAAATGGAGGCTGTTGTCTGAAACCAGTTCGTCCAGAATCTCAATACGCGCATTCTGTTCCTGCTCGATGGCGCAGCGCAGATTTAACGCACAAAACTTTTTACACACCGCATCGTTGATGTTGAATCCACCAAAACAACCCAGATAGTCGTCCAGTGAAACAGACCGTATTAACTCTTTTCGCATGTACTGTCCTTTAACTCCAACAATGAAAGCATTTCCTGATGGATGATCCCGTTGCTTGCCAGAACTTCCATTTTATCAGGCGTAAATGCTCTGTTGGAAAAATCCGTAATAACCGAACCGGCCTCACCGGCAATTACCACCCCGGCGGCCGTATCCCATGGTTTTAAGTTCTGCTCCCAGTAGGCGTCGAACCGTCCGCAGGCGACATAACACAGATCCAGCGCCGCCGAACCTAGCCGTCTGACGCCCTGGGCGGCTTTTATACAACCGGCGAAACGTTGCATCATCTGGTCAAAAACACTTTCAACGTTATAGGGGAATCCCGTGACCAGCAGGCTCTCTGAAACGGCTTGCACGCCGGACACCCTTATCGGCCGCCCGTTCAGAAAGGCCCCCCCTCCCCTGGTGGCGATAAACAGCTCATCTGTCATCGGGCTTAAAACAATCCCGAAAATCAGTTCGTTATGCACACTATAGGCGATTGAAATTGAAAAAAGTCCCAGTTCGTGGGCAAAATTCGTGGTGCCGTCAAGCGGGTCGATTATCCAACAGCAGTCGGTCGAGCCGATATCAGCGCCGCTTTCCTCGGCCAGAATGCCGTGGTGCGGGAAAGCCGTGCGAATGGTATCGATGATGGCCCTTTCGGATTCGGCATCGGCTTCGGTAACAAGATCGTTCGCCCCTTTTTTGTTGATCTGTTTTAAGCGGCCCAGTTTCATCCGCAGGACTTCGGCGGCCTTATAGGCCGCGGCAAGACCGACCCTTTTTTCAGTTTCCAGAAACATAAGTTTGATTATCTATAATTTTTTAATGAATGCTGTCAACAGATTATTCGCACGGGATGACGCCGGCTGCGGACCTCTCTGTTGGAGCGGCCGTATGGCCGCACCGTTGAGAACGGGGGGAAAGGCAAATGCGGATAAGTTGATCCGGAATGAGCAAAAGGGGGTTAAAATTTTCCGGCCTCAAGCTTATTGCTTAAGAATTCAACCTGCCGGCGCATGGCAACGCTTTGGCGCAATTGACGTTCTATCGCCCCGATGGCATGAAGGGCCGTGGCGTGATAGCGGTTGAAGCTGCGCCCGATCTCCTGCAGCGGAGAATCCGTATATCGCCGGGATAAAAACATCGCGATCTGCCGCGGCCGGACAATGGTCTGTTTGCGGGAACGTGAAATGATGTCGGCGAGGGTGATATTAAACTCCCTGCAAACCAGTTTTTTGATGACATCAAGGGTGATATTCTTGCTCTGCCGGACGATATTTTTGACAACGCTTTTCGCAAGGTTCAGGTCAATGGGAGAGCCTAAGAGAGAAGATTTGGCGGTCACGCCGATCAGGCCGCTTTCAAGCTGCCGGACATTCTCTGAGAGTTCGCCTGCCAGGTAGCTTTTGACATCGTCGGGCATTTCGTATCCGTTTAACTTGGCCTTTTTTTCCAGTATACGAACCCGGGTCCTGAAATCCGGCGGATCAATGGCAGAAATCAGGCTGCAGGACAGCCGCGAACTCAACTGTTCGTTCATTTTCGGAATGTCGGCCGGCAGATAGCAGCTGGTAAAAATCAATTTTTTATTGGCATCCAGCAGACAATCCAGGGTTAAGGCGAGCTCGGTTTGAGTCCCCACCTTCCCGCTCAGGAAATGGATATCCTCCAGGAGCAGCACATCGCAGCGCTTTCTGTATTTTTCCTTGAACCGGTCCAGGGCGTCATGCCGCAGGGCATGTATCATTTCGTTGGTAAAGTCTTCCGAGGTGATGTAATAGACCCGCTCCGACGGGTATTCCGATAAAATGAAATGGCCCACGGCCTGGGACAGATGACTTTTTCCCATGCCGGTCTTGGACAATAGAAACAGGGAGTTCTGGTGCGAATTTTTATGGGAAGCCATGGAAAGCGCCGCTGAATAGGCAAAATCATTATTATCGCCCACAACGAACTGATCAAAGGTAAAGTCTTTCCGCAACAGGCGCCCGCTGTGGGGTTGCAGGTTCAGGTTCGGAAGCGGCAGCTGCCGTTCTTCATCCGGTTTTGATTTTGATTTGCGGTTCTTGTCGGAAACCGCTAAAAACAGCTGGCAGGGTTTGCCTGAAATTCGAGACAATTCCTGTTCAATCAGGGCGCCATATTGATCCATGACCCGTTTTTTGAAAAACAGATTCGGGCAGGCCAGCATCAGGCCGTCCGGTTTGTCCTTTTCAAACTCCATGGGTTCAATCCACATGTTGAAACTGTGGCTGGGAATTCGTTCTTTTAAAATATTTTTTGCTGCTTGCCAGATAGCTTCCATAGAATATAAAAAAATTTTGACTGCCAAATGAAAATAAGGTGCTGTTATTGATGAGATAATTGGAAAAATCGCAACAAAGCCTAACGGTTTGGAAGAGTTATTTCGGATTATGAAAAAACTATCCAAAAAAAACTGGTTTACTTTTATGGCATCGACCCGCTGGTGTCAAACCGAAAGAATAGAGATTTAAGTTTATTTGTAAACGAGTTATTAACAATTTTTATCACACTGTTTTTATTTGTTTTATATCAAAATAAGCCTGTGATCACTACGGAATGCACCCTTTCTGAAAGCACCCTATTTCTTCAAACATTTTAGGCATATCCGCTCTTTCGATGAGAATCCTGACAATTATGCGCTTATAAAATATCTCTTGTTTTCTACTATTATCTTTTATTATCTAATATTTTCTAAATAATTTCAGATTGACCAGTTAAAATCAGGTCCGGTGCCGAAGCCCCCCTTAATCTCAACTCGGCATGAATTTATTTGTAAAAAAAAGGGCGCCCCTGTAGTATAATCAGGTTTTGATTTAAAATTGCCGTCTTACCATCACTCGTGCCGGAAGGGGTATGGTTGCCTATGTTTTATCGATCGTTTCCTTCAACCGGCGCTCTTGGGAATTTATCACTTTATGGAATCTGAAGCCATCATCATTCGCGGTGCCAGACAGCACAATCTGAAAAATATTGATGTTGAACTGCCGCGTAATGAGCTCATCGTCGTAACCGGGCTTTCCGGGTCCGGAAAATCCACCCTGGCCTTTGACACCCTGTATGCCGAAGGACAGCGACGCTATGTCGAATCGCTCTCGACCTACGCCCGTCAGTTTCTGGAGCGAATGGAAAAGCCGGATGTCGATTCCATTGACGGCCTTTCGCCGGCCATCGCCATCGAGCAAAAAACGGCCAGCCATAACCCCCGTTCAACCGTCGGAACGGTTACGGAAATTTACGATTATTTAAGGCTGCTTTTCGCCCGTGCCGGATCACCCCACTGCCCGGTCTGCGCCCGGGAGATAACCTCGCAAAGCCTGGACCAGATCGTCGACAAGGTCATGGCCCTGGGTGCAGATACCCGGATCATCATCCTGGCCCCCCTGGTATCCGAACAAAAGGGCGCCCAGGAGAACCTGCTGAAACAGCTTAAAAAGGAGGGCTTTGCCCGGGTCCGCATCGATGGTGAAATGCTGGAACTCGATTCCGTCGGCCGGCTGGATAAAAACAAAAAACATACCATCGATGTCGTTGTGGATCGGCTGATCCTCAAAGACTCCATCCGCAATCGCCTGGCGGACTCTCTTGAACTGGCCCTTTCCCGCTCGGAGGGAATCGTCAGCGTGGATGTCGTCGGGAAAGCGCCCCAGCTTTTCAGCGAAAAAGCAGCCTGCATCGACTGCGGCATCAGTTATCCCCAACTCACGCCGGCCAGCTTTTCTTTTAACTCGCCCCAGGGCGCTTGCCCCAAATGCGACGGTTTGGGTTCAACCACGGAGTTCGATCCGGAATTGATCGTGCCCAATGCCGAACTCTCCCTGCGGGAAGGGGCGGTAGCGCTTTGGGCCGGCCGCAATTCCGTTCACTTCGTCGAATTTCTGGATGCACTCACCCGCCATTACGGTGCGGATATTTATACCCCTTATAAGGACCTCCCGGAGCGATTCAGACAGGCGCTCCTATACGGCTCCAATGGAGAAGACATCGTTTATTATTTTGAACGCAACAACCGCCGCTATACCTACCGCAAGCCCTTTGAAGGCATCATGCCGAAACTGGAAAGGCGCTATCTTGAAACCGACTCCCACCAGACCCGCGAGGAAATCCGGCGGTTCATGAACTTCCGCATCTGCCCGGAATGCAGCGGATCCCGGCTCAACCGCATCAGCAGCGCCGTGCGGGTAGGCGGCATGCGCATATTTGAAATCACGGCGCTGTCGGTTACGGCCGCCCATGGTTTTTTCAACCACCTGACGCTCGAAGGCAAAAAAGAAATCATTGCCGCCCGGATCCTGAAAGAGATTATCGAACGATTGGCCTTTCTTGAAAACGTCGGCCTCAGTTATCTGACCCTCGATCGCTCGGCTTACACCCTTTCAGGCGGCGAGAGCCAGCGCATCCGGCTGGCCACCCAGATCGGATCAAAACTGACCGGCGTGCTCTATGTTCTGGACGAGCCCAGCATCGGTCTTCATCAGCGGGACAACCGGCGGCTTTTGGCGACGCTGATGCAGATGCGCGCTCTCGGCAACACCGTCCTGGTTGTTGAACATGATGAAGAAACCATTCGCGCGGCCGATCATGTGGTCGATATGGGCCCCGGCGCGGGGATGCAGGGCGGCGAAGTGGTGTTTTCCGGCACCCCGGCGCAGCTGACGGCCTGTGAACGCTCCCTGACGGGCCAATATCTTTCGGGCCGCAAACGGATTGAACTCCCCGCCGGGCGCCGCCCCGGCTCGCACCGCAAGCTCGTCCTGACGGGGGCCGCGGAAAACAATCTCAAAAACATCGATGTCGCTTTTCCCCTGGGCTGCCTGATCTGCATCACCGGCGTGTCCGGTTCAGGTAAATCAACCCTTCTGCTGGAAACCCTCTACCGGGCGCTTTCCCAGCGTCTCTACCACGCCCGCATTCCCGCCGGAAAGCATCTCGCGCTCAGCGGCACCGAGCATATCGATAAAATCGTCAACATCGACCAGTCCCCCATCGGCCGGACGCCGCGCTCAAATCCCGGGACCTATACCGGCGTGTTTACCCACATCCGGGAACTCTTCGCGAAAACTCCCGAAGCCCGCATGCGCGGTTACAAGGCCGGCCGTTTCAGTTTTAACGTCAAAGGCGGCCGCTGCGAAGCCTGCAGCGGCGACGGCATCATCAAAATCGAAATGCATTTTCTGCCCGATGTTTACGTTGTCTGCGACGTCTGCCAGGGGAAACGCTACAACCGTGAAACCCTCGAAATCAGATACAAAGGTAAAAACATCGCGGACATCCTGGATATGACCGTCAATCAGTCCCTGCAGTTTTTTAAAAACCTCCGCAACATACGGGACAAGTTGACGACCCTGGTGGACGTCGGCATCGGATATATCCGACTGGGACAACCGGCCACAACCTTGTCGGGCGGAGAGGCCCAGCGTGTCAAGCTGTCCCGCGAACTGAGCAAAAAAGGAAGCGGACGGACGGTTTATATATTGGATGAACCCACCACCGGCCTGCATGCCGACGACATCCAGAAGCTGCTGAACGTGCTGAACATGCTGGTGGACAGCGGCAATACGGTTATGGTCATTGAGCACAACATGGATGTCATCAAGTCCGCCGACCACATCATCGACCTGGGACCGGAAGGCGGGGATGCGGGGGGGTATGTGGTGGGATGCGGCACCCCTGAAGAACTTGCCGGGATTGAAGCTTCCCATACCGGACGATACTTGAAAAGATATCTGACAGGCGGTTTAAAAGCAAGAAACGGGGGGGCAGTCCCGCCGCGGGCGGGAGCGCGGCGACCCGGCACGCACCGCATTCCGGATCTGTGAGCATCGGCAAGAGCCGCACAACGCTGCCGGGCAGCATCAGATACAGTTTTTTCAACAGTCTCCAAAAAACATCGGGGCCGTGTTGGTTGACAACACGGCCCCGACTTCATTAGGAATGGAAACTTTTTATTGCGTCAGCAGCTTCATCAACATATCCACGCTCGGTGCTCTGCCCAGCAGCATAAAGGCGATGACCAGGGTATAAATAACCAGCGATTCGATCAGGGCCAGACCGATAATCATGGTAACGGTAACCTTGCCTGATGATTCGGGGTTTCTGGCAATCCCCTCGACCGCGGCTTTCAATCCCAAGCTCTGGGCGATGCCGCCGATTGCAGCAGCAATGGCGATACCGAAACCGGCCGCCGTAACGCAGGCCGTAAAAAATTTTAACACATGTTCTTCCATCTTCAGCTTCCTCCTTTTAGGTGTGATTCATTGGCTTCTTCTATCTTTCCCATCTTGATTAACAAGGCTTATTTTTAATGTGCATGTTCCATCGCACCGGCAAAATACATGATCGAAAGCATAAAAAACACAAACGCCTGAACAAAAGCGACAAATATTCCCATGGCCATGATCGGCAGCGGCACAAAAAAGGCGCCGGCCAGCCCGAAAAGGATCGCCAACACCAGCTCATGCCCGCTCATGTTCCCAAAAAGCCGCATGGACAGCGACAGGACCCTGGCAAAATGACTGATCAGTTCGATCGGCAGCATAATCGGAACCAGCCACCAGACCGGGCCGATGAAGTGCTTGTAATACTTGGCGCCATGGTATTTGAAACCGATGTAATGCGTAAAACAGAAAACCACGATGGCGCAGGAAAGGGTCGTATTATAGCTCGCCGTCGGCGGGAAAAAACCGGGAACCAGCCCGATCAGGTTGCAGGTAAAAATATATAGAAACACCGTGCCCAGGACCGGAAAGAACCAGCGGCCTTCCTCGCCGGTAATATCGACGATAAAATTTTCAAGACCCGTGATAACAAATTCAAAAACATTCTGTATTTTCGTCGGGATGCTGGCCAGGTTCCGGGTGGCAATGCTTCCCACCACGATCAGCACAATCATTACCAGCCAGGAGTAGAGAACATGCGGGTAGGCGTGCGCAAAATGTTCAAGACTTTTAATGCCGGTAAATTCAGCGGCCTTGACCAGAAAAAGATACGGATGTTCCAACTTAAATTGCCTCCTTGAAAATAATGTTTTTAAGCTCGTAGAGGGCGGCGATCTTTATGCTCACCACCACCACTGAAAGACCGATCAATAGCCCTCCGGGGTCGACCACATGTTTTGAAATCAGCACAAAAATGAGAACGGCACTGAGCATAAACCGAACATAGTGCCTGGCAATGATGGACTTGAGTGACGGGATGCGCGGTCGGTTAAAAGTTTTTTGCAACGTCCGGTACATGAGGTGAAAGTTGATGGTAACAATCAGGCCGCCGGCGATAATTCCCAGGGTGAAATCAAACTTGGCGATGCTGGCGGCAGCGATGCTCGCGATCAAAAGCAAGATCCAATTGGAACAGGTAATAAATTTAAGAATGCGCTGCTGGATCCCCATACCACATGTCTTTCAGCTTCTAGAACTTTCTTATTTTTTTTATCGCCAGCGCGATATTTCTGAAGCCGGCGGCAATTCCCAAAACAAGAAAAATAAGTGTCGCCCAGGGGGACGAGTGCCACACCTTTTCATCGAGATAGTTTCCGATAAAATAACAGATGATGATGGGAAGCGCTATCTGGAATCCCAGACTGCTGAAATAGGCAAGCTCCCTGATATACCGTCTGGTTTCTCTTTGCATAGAAAAGAACGCCCAGCATCATCAAAAAACCATATAAAGGTAGATTACCTAACATACGCGGTCGGTCAAGTCAATGGTATTTTGGGCGCTGCCGGCAACGGCGGGAGAAAGCCTGCCGGTATCAGTCCCGTTGGGAAATAAGCCCTTTTCGGTAGAGGTCGTTAAAGGCCTTTACGATCTCGGGGTCAAACTGGGTACCGGCCCCGGCCTGCAGCATCTGAACGGCGTTTTTGACGTCCAGCTTCTTCCGGTAGGCCCGATCCGAGGTCATGGCATCAAAGGCATCCGCCACAAACAGTATGCGGGCCAGCTGCGGAATTCTGTCCTGCCGCAAGCCGCGCGGATACCCCAGGCCGTCGAAGCGTTCATGGTGGCACCGGATAATCTGCTGCTCCCGGCCCCACATGCCCAGCTTCCCGACAATGTCCGCGCCGATGTTGGGGTGCTCCTTAACCTTCTGCAGTTCCGATTCGGTTAACTGTCCGGGTTTAAGCAGAATATCATCCCGGATGCCGATTTTGCCGATATCATGGAGGCGACCGGCCACATTGAGAATATCCAGTTCCTCGGCGGCGCACCCCATCTCCCGACCGATGAGTATCGACAAATCGGTCACGCGGATGGAATGCTGCTGGGTGTAGGCGTCGCGGAATTCAAGGGCCCTGACAAACCCGTACAGGGTTGCAAAAAGGTTCTGGTAAATATTTTCATACAGGGCCAGATTTTCAATGGCATGGGCGGCATTTTGCGTCATAAAGGACATATAAAACAGATCCTTATCAGTGAACCGGGCTGACCCCTGGCAGATACTGGCCGTTAATACCCCGAACACCTTGTCTCTGATCTTCAATGGCGCCAGCAGCAGCGACAAAATCTCCCGGGGCAAGTCGCGCACCCCGTTATTTTCCTTGATCAGCAGCGGCAATTCATCCGCAACGACCTCCATGATCAGGGACTCCACGGCCTGCACGCCGGCACCGCCGCCGTCCGGGCAATCCATACCGGCGGCCGCGACCCCAACGGGTCGCTGGACAACGTCATTGATGACATAAAATGTGGTCTTCTGGGCGCCGCTCAGCTCCAATGACAGGTCGACCACCGTTTTAAAAATATCAACGCTTGAGTCGATCGACGTAAAATGGCTCATGATTTTGTTCAAAATATTCAACTCGTCGACCTTATAAAGGAGTTCCTGATTTAAAACTTCAAGCCGGGTTTTGCTTTCAACCTCTTTTTTTAAAATAATATTTTCCACAAAAAGTTCGCGCTCGCGCAAGACCCGCCGCAGGCACAGTTCCATCTGGTTCAGGCTGATCGGCTTTATCAGAAAATCCACCACTCCGTTTTTCAAGGTGCGGATGGTGTTTTCCAGGGAAGGATAGCCCGTCATCACGATAACCGGTATGGTATTATCTGTTTTGCGGACATATTCGGCCAGTTCCAGTCCGTCCATTCCGGGCATGTTGATATCGGTAAAGCAGCAGTCTATTTTCGCGTCCTTCAGAATTTCTGCAGCATGAAGGCCGTTTGACGCGGTAATCACCCCGTATCCCTTGCGCTGGAAATATTCTTCGGCCATTTCCAGAATGTCGGTTTCATCATCAACGAAAAGAATGGTTTGAGTTTTATCGTTTTCCATAGCGCGCTATACAGGTCATGACGAAATTGAGCAACAGCGGGCACATAGCACAGGTCTCGCGCCCGCACCGGTGATTTCCGCTGCCTGACTGTTAACCGTTCAGGCTGGATATCTATCATAAAAATGCGGGATTATCCACAAAACAAGGTAAAATTCTCAGGGGGGTGCCCCCCTTTTTCCGGACCCGATTTGTCCCAGGCCTTTTAAGACTGCCCGGCGAGACGCCGGGCCGATTCCTGTCTGCCGGAATCCGCATCGTCAGCCTCGCGGCAGAGGGTTTCCCGCATCAGGCAAGCTGCCGCCAAAGATATCAGCGCCCCCAGCGAGTAAATCAGAAACATCTTCTGATAGCCGCCCAGGACTGCCGTGCGCGTGCTGCCCGCCCCCCCTGCAATGAACGCCCCCACCAGCACCTGAAAAAAAGCGCCGCCCAAAAAGGGAAATAAATTGACACTGCCCATGGCAGTCCCGGCAACCGCCGCCGGAAAGAGTTCTCTGGAAACAGCTGCCTGTATCGGACCGGCAGCGCCGCCCGCCAGGAAAATGCAAAAAAACAGGACATACAGCCAGGCCGGACTTAACCGGGCCATGAAAAGATAGAGCGCCAGACAGACGAACAACAGCAGCGAACTGCAGAGGGTCAGAACAGTTTTTCGACCCAGCCGGTTGGCGGCCCAGCCCAGCAAAGGACCGCCGAAAATCAAAGACAGCGCGAAAGTCGACAGAACGCCGCCGGCCGCAGGCTTGCTGAGGCCATAGACCTGCATCAGAAAAGGCCCGCCCCAGAGCCCGCCGACGGCAAAGGCGATCCCGGGGGCAAAAAACGACCAGATCGATATCGGCCAGAAGCGGCCGGCCGTCACCACGGCCTTGAGACCCTGCCACAGGGGCGTTTCAGGGGCCGGCCCTGTCGCCGGTTCCGTTTGAATCGGCGGCAGCTCCATATCCGCCGGGCGGTTGCGAACAAAGGCAAAGATCAAAACGGCCGCCACGAAGGTCAGCAGCCCGATGACGGCCAGGGTCGGACGCCAGCCAATCAAACTGCTGATCCATGCCAGCGGGACGCTGGCCAGCAGGGCCCCAACGCCGCCCATGGCCATGAAAAGCCCCCCCAGAATGACAAACTGCCGGGAAGGAAACCATTCGGCGATCAGTTTAAAATATGACACGAACAGGGTCGACACCCCCAACCCCACCAGCACGCGCCCGAAAACGGCGATCTTCAAACTGTCGCTATACGACATCAGCAAAGCGCCCAGTGCGGCGATGACAAAAAAAAAGGAGACCGTATAGCGCGGCCCCCAATGATCCACCAGCAAGCCGGTGGGGAGCTGCATTAGGGCATAGGGGTAAAAATAAGCGGACGCCAGAACGCCCAGCAGCGTCCCGCCCGCGCCAAAGGACTCCTGGATATCCAGCGCCAGTACGGCCGGACACAGGCGCTGAAAAAAAACAAGCACATAGCCGCTGAATATCAGCGCGCAGATGACATAGCGGTAGTTATTCGATTTGGGCAGTAAGCCGGGCAATCGCAACTCCTGTTTTATCCGGTCGGAGACGACCCGGTCACTTCAACCGTGTATTTTTCCAGCGACTCCAGGTCGTCCGGCAGCTGGGAAAAAACAATCATGAAGGGAAGGGGTTGCCGGGGAGCAACTGTTTCTATAGGCCCGGCAGCGTCAATTCGTTCCGAAAGGCGTTTTTGAATGATTTCCGCAGGAAGATCGCCGAGCGTTTCGTCGGGAATCAGATCACCGCAATAGACGGTCTGGGATTTAACGAAACCGGCGCTCGTAAAAAGTCTCCCGGTAACGCGGATCTGTCCGCGGGGCGTATCGTAATCATTCCGGACCCAGCCGGTAATCACCAGCAACATGCCGTTTTGGGTATTCTGCACGAATCGACTTTCAATGCCATACACCGCGATTTTAAGGTTGCCCGCGTCCTTGACTTTGGGAAGCAGCAGGGCGCTGACATAAGGGATGCGAACGCCCAGACCGTAATGCAGTCCGGATACCCCTCCCAGGGCGAGCAGCAGACACATCGTCCCCCAGAAAATCGGTGCGGGGATGCCGACACGTCGGTGCCAGAAGGATTTCGTCTGTATTTCAGGCGGCTTTACTCCCTTTGGCTTCTTCAGCTCTCCCTTGCGGGGAATATCCAGATGGATCTCTTCAAACTTTCCGATGGTCGTTCTGGTTTTATATCCCGGGGCGGCATCGCTTGCCCCCGCATCCGGCCGTTCCAAATAGGGCGCCTGGGGAGCATGTTGACGGGTCTGTTCGCTTTCAGGGGCAGCGAATTCCGGCGCAGCATTCATTTTCGGGTGTTCGTCCCCGACCCCGAACCGGTTGATATCATTCAATCCCAGCCAGCCGTCATCGGGCTCGGAATCGGTTTCAAGATCGGATCCGGGTGCAGCCGTTTCGGAAGTTAGAACCGTATCGTCGTCCAGCGTTATCTCGATATCCACCGCGTCCGTCTCCCGGGCAGGGTCTACGTCCGGCAGCATTTCAAGAAGGACATCCTCATCTGCGGCCGCCGGCATCCTGCCGGGAGGCTCTTTCGAAAAATCCGCATCCTTATCGGCATCGCCGGTCGGCCCCCCTTTGTCGGCGGTATATTCTAACCCCGGCACGGTCTCATCGGCCGGAAGTTCATCATCCGGCAAAATCTCCAGCTCCAGGTCTTCAAGTTCAGCTCCAGCCGTCGACTCCGCCTTAAAAGGAATAACGTTGGACCCTGATTCCCCCGGCCCGTCCGGGCTCTCCACATCGCCGGCTGATGCCTCGGGCGCGGGTTCATCGTCCATCTGCAGTCCCAGGCTGTCGGCATCGAATTCGATGGTGCCTTCGATTTCTTCATCAGGCAGTTCATCGTCCGTCAATACCTGCAGGCGGTCTTCAGCTTCCTCCCCGACAGGTTCCGCTCCATCGATCTCAATACCCAGTTCCATCCCCTCTTCCGGAGATTCCGCATCCGGCAGTTCGTCGTCCCATAAGATTTCCAGCCCGCCCTCCCCGGGAGCTGGCGCCCCCTTGAGGGGCACGTCATCCTCCCGGAGGATTTCCGGTTGAGCGGCTTTTCCCGTCGCCGGTGCCGGAGCCTCAGTAGGGGACTCCGGCGCCTCCCCTTCGCTGATCAGCTCAATATCGGTTTCGCTGATTTCAATCGTTCCGGAAGCCCCGGCATCCGGCGACCGATCGGTGGCCGGCGCCGCCGCGCCCCCGCCGCCATTCGGGTTGACGCTTTCCTGTTGAACGGACAGAGAGGCAGCTACAGCCGGAAGCGATTCCGTGTCTGAGACATATTGATCTTCGGAGGATGATTTTTTTTTGCGGCCCCCATGCATCCAGCAGCGCCCATCCGCGATTGCGAGGTTTTTGCAGGGGGCCCCCGAACGGGTCACGGCACTACAGCGTACAAGTCCCGGGGCGAGTTCGGCTTCATCTGGGGAGAGCTGGTTGTTCGGATTCACTTCAAATACTCCGATCAAGGCATCATTCAACGGGAGCTGCTTTCAAATCCGTGGCCAACCACCTCGCGGCAGCATCCACATTAAGAAAAAATTAAAAGGAAGCGAATGCGGCGATAGAAAACCGATCCGGTACGGCCGGATCTGCCGGGGGCAGCCTTCAAGTTTTAACATATAGGTAAAAACGACAGGCAAATCAAGACATAAAGGAGGCAATACGACTTTTCACCCTGCGGGGTCGAGTGCAAAGAGGCTGTCTGGGCTCCGCTGGAAACAAGTTCGGGATTCAACAGCGTTTCCGGCAGGATACCGCTGTTGCCATTAGTGTCGTGTCCCGGAAACAGATTCAATTTCTATTTGCCGCTCACAAAGGGAAGCGGACATGTTTTGGAGAAGGCCGGCATGCGTTTCAGTCAGCAAGATCTATGCCGGTGTCCAGAATTCGAATCGGATAATTGCAAACAATCATACAACATTTTTTTTGTCGCGCCGATTCGAATCCGGACACCTGGGTACCATGGGGTTCATGCCGGCCGAATCCAAAATGTGGCCGCGACTTTTATAAGTTAGTTCCGGGACGCAACGCCAGTTAACGGGAAAGCAGCGACGGCTTTCTCCATAGATATTTATAAAATATCTAATATTTCATTTAGTTATAGTATAATTTCTTGGGATAGCTTCTAAATTTTCAGGTCGGGATATAATTTTTTGGCGCAGTCCGGACAAATGCCGTGGCTGAACTCGGCATCGGAATGGTCCTGGATGTATTTCTCTATCTGGTTCCAGTACCCTTTATCGTCTCGGATGCTTTTGCAGTTGCTGCATATGGGTAAAAATCCGCGCAATGTCTTGACTTCGGAAAGGGCTTTCTGAAGTTTCTGAATAACCTCGTCCCGTTCTTTTTCCACCGTTTTGCGCCGCTCGATCTCCTGCTGGGCCCGGGTCAATTCAAACCTGATTTCGGCCACCTGCTTCAGAATCGCCAGGACCGGACGGTTCTCGATTTCGATCCCCTTTTTGCTGCTTTGCCAATGCAGGTAAAAATAAAGAAACGGCAGGGCAAACACCGAAACAATGAGCCGGCTGATCAGGGTGCCCTTCATGATGCTCACGTAAACGGGAGTCCCCGCAAAAGCGCCGGTCGCAAAAAGGATGACGTCCAGCCACATCACCCCCAGCAGGGTTAAAAAGGCCCGCAGCCAGAGCTTCATTTTAAAAGCGGGCTTGCCGAAATACTCCCAGGCCATGGCCAGAAAGATGAGGTCAAGCAGCGTCGCAACCACCGAAGCGGCATTGATGCGCAGGCTGGGAAGCGGAACGTAATTTATCGATACGGTACCGATCAGTCCCGTCTGGAAATGCAGGACCGCCGCGATGACCGGCACCATGGCGGATACTCCCGCCACGGTCGAAATAGCGATACGGGTGGCCCTGGGGCCGTCAAACACATAAACCACGAAAACGCCCAGCAGCAGGGAGGTGTAAAACACGGTGGATCCCACCACAAAGGTGATGCCGGCCACCTGAATGGTAACGCCGGCGTCGGTCACCCATGACATGATGGCGGTGAGCCCTCCCATGAGGGCGTAAAAATGCACCGGGCCGAAGCGGTGGCGCAGGGAATGGGCCCAGAGCACCAGAAAATAGACCACCATGGCCTCAATGATCAGAATCAATACTTCGTTTCCCATATCGGAAGGTCCCGTTTATTTGTATAAAATATTACGGATATGTCAACGGGGCCGAAATTTCAACACCAATTGTTCATTTGTTTCACATTGATGAATACACGACCGTATTAAGTTCACAAAGACAGGTTCGGATGGTTTTGAATTTTAATACTAATCTTAAACCATCCGCTGACTTAAGTCGCAGATGTTTTGCGCGTACGTGATGTAGCTCATCGAGATAATGTCAACACCGGTGTCTGCATATCGGACGATATTATCCGGCGTTATCCTGCCGCTGGATTCAATGATGACATGCTCCCTGAGATTTTTTTGTGTGAGCACAGCAACAGCTTTCCCGGCGTCTTCAACCGTAAAGTTATCCAGCATGATGATGCAGGGTTTTCCATTTTTGTATTCCCTGAACTTTTTCGCGGCTTTCAGGCAGTCCTCGATGTCCTCGACTTCGATTTCCACAAACACCGTCTTTTCAAACTTAAACGCCCTTTCCAGGGCGATTTCGATGCAATCGTCATGCCCTTCGCTTTTAATTGCTTCCAGATGGTTTTCCTTGATTAAGATAGATTCCCATAAACCGAGTCGATGGGTGAGGCCGCCGCCTAAAAAAACGGCTTTTTTATCAAGCATCCCCCAGTGATTTTTTCTGGGCGGCACGATCTCAACAGGCCTGCCCCCGATTCTTTCTACCATTTGGCGTGTCAGCGTGGCAATGCTGCTCATCCGCTGTAATAAATTCAAACCGGTTCTTTCGGTTTCAAGCAAATCCCGTCCCATTCCTTCCAGCGCCAATATGATATCCCCCTTCTTTACGGCGCTGCCGTCTGTTTTTATACCTTCGACATTAATATTATGGTTATGATAAAACCATTCGGCTTCTGCAATGCCGGCGATGACACCCGAAGATTTTGCCTTGATGACCGCTTTAGCCCGGTTATCTTTCAGCAGCAGCGCATCGGTGGTAACATCGCCGGCACCCACATCCTCTTGAAACCATTTTTCGGTAAAATCTCTAACCCGTTCACGGTATGTCGGGTTTTCCAACCTTAACAATTCCGATCGGTCATACGCTTTGGCTATCCATTCTTTTTTGTCCATATCAATCCTTTCCAGTTCATAGAATGAGCAAAAACAACGTGAAGCCCTCTCAAAAAACCATATGCTGAATAAGAAGAGGTCGGGAATTTGTATTACATATGCCTATGGAGCGATTCGCTAGCCCCTCACCGTCTGCCGGCGATCCGGCCGGGGAACAAGTCAAATACTCTCCGACTCCTGTAATAATTATATTTGAGATAGCTTCATATAAAAACCGGTAAATGATAAGGCCTGGAAGGGATACGCCGGATCGAAAAGAAAAAAGCCGCCTCCCTTTGAAGGAGGAACGGCTTTTATCGGGTAGAATAAAAATACACGGATATCTACTCGTTTCCCTCCGCAGGCATTATCCTGTCCAGGTTATTAAGGGTTCCCGTGTAAGTTTTGGATTCTCAGCCGCCTTAAGCAGCACCCCTAACGAGTGTTTAATTTTTGTCATATCTATAAATATTCACTATGCTTGTCAAGAAATTAACATATGCAAAGAGGCCATAAAGGTATAATCGTGAGCCGAGGGCTATCGGGACATCAAAAATGATCCGTTCCTATAACGCTCAGATGCCCGCGCCCATCAACCCGCGCGCACGTGATCCGTCCCACCGCTTCTATCAGGCTGATAAGCAAGGCGCGCGGCGATTCGACAAGCGCAGCCTATTCAAGTATATGTGAGCATTGGCGAGAGCCGCGCAACGCTGCAAAGCAGCCTCAGGCACAGTTTTTCAACAGCCTGCCAAACATCCATATCGGCGCCGGAAGCTTTCAGAACGAACGCCTCCGCCAACATTCAAAAATTGGGCCCTTTTTTCATAGTTTTCCCGCTTGACAGGCGTCAAGATTTTTTCTATTTTTTCGAATCTGTTTATGAATCCCATTTTTCGTTGACTAAAGGAGTCGATTATGACCGCGCCCGCATCCGCTCACGATTTCAAATCATTGCCCAAACCGGACTTTCGTGTCCCGCCGCTTGCCTGTGACAGCCATTTTCATGTTTTCGGACCGGCGAAAAAATATCCGTACGGCACCGACTTGCGATACGCTCCGCCGCTGGCCCCGCTGGATGACTATCTCAAGCTGGCAAGGCAGCTGGATATGAAGCGGTTCGTATTCGTGCAACCGAGCGCTTACGGCAAAGACAACTCCTGCATGCTCGACGCTATGAAGGTCATGGGGGGCCGCTGCAGGGGCGTCGCCGATATCGACGAAGGCACTCCCGATCGTGAGCTCCAAAAACTGCACGACCTGGGGGTGCGTGCGTTTCGAATTAATACATCACCGATCAAACCCTACGAAGCGGGCTATGCCGCCAGTCTGATCGGCCCGATCAAACGGCAGGCCGAACGCGCCAAAGATCTGGGCTGGCACCTTCAGTTTTTATCTCCGGGATGGCTGGTTGAGGAGTTGATGCCGACGTTAAAAAAACTTCGCGTTAATTTCGTGATCGACCACATGGGGCTTTTCCCGCCGGGAAAAGGTATTGAGCAGCCCGGTTTTCAGGATCTGCTGAACCTGCTTCGCGAAGGCAGATGCTGGGCCAAGTTCACCGCTGTCTACCGGATCTCAAAGGACATGCCCAAATTCAGGGATGTGGTTCCCTTTGCCCAGGCGCTGATTGCCGCAGCCCCGGACCGCATTATATGGGGGAGTGACTACCCACACCTGTCGTTCCATGACAAAGTCGATTCCTTGGAGTTGTTTAACCTGCTCAAGGTGTGGGCGCCTGATGAAACGAACCGTCGCAAGATTCTTGTGGACAACCCTCAGGCCCTGTTTGGTTTTGACGAAAGCTGAAACAGGTCATAAAGCCGATCGACGTTCATTCGCTGAACCTCGATGGCCCGCTCTCTGCTCAAGCCGATATCCATCGGGTATCGATCAACAAACGATATCTTTTCCTGTGCTTCCTTCTTTGAGAGACCCTGCCGGACAGCCTGTTTAACCGCATCAATCCACTCATGGATAAACGCAGTCTGTTCCTCGATGTATTCCCTGCCGCAGATATCCCCATGCCCGGGGACGATCACTTCCGCATCCAGCGCTGCAATCCTTTTGAGTGATTCAAGCCACTGGTCGGGATAAGATTGATGAAAAAACGTTTGAACCCTGTGAGATATATTGTCACCCGTGAAAACAATGCGCTCTTCGGGGATATAAACCGTCGTCATCCCTGCCGTATGCCCGGGCATATGAATCAGTTTGATGGTATGGCCGCCCAGGTGCAGACTCATTTCCTGATGGTAGACAATCGTTGGTTTCTTCACATAAAACCCTTTCACCAGCGGCAAGCCTTCGGGATCAGACGTCTCAATTCTTTCCATAATCGATTTCAGCGAGAGCGTTAACAGCGCTTCGCGGGATTTCGCGTGCATGACAATGGGCGCATCGAAAAAGAAATCGCCGATAATGTGGTCGCGGTGATGTTCCGTATTGATCAGAAAGCGTATCTTTCCTTTGTCCAGAATGGTTTTCTTCCATGTCGACACGAAGGAGGGCTGCTGCGGAGAATCGATCATGACGATACCTTCATTTGTAACCACAAAACCGAAATTGCATCCCGGTTGAGCCGTTTCCACATATACATTTTCACTGATCTGCTTCATCCCGCCCTCATCAACTGCAAATTGAGGATGGCAGTGAAAAATTCCGCCCACTGCCATCCTCGGCATGAATGCTGCTTGAACCAATATCTTTATTTAAACAATTTGATCGCCTTATCTGTCTCGCCTTTTACATAATCGACCGTTTCTTGTGAATTCTGGTAAAACGACACGGCGCCGGTGTTTTTTAGCTGAGAAATAAATTCCTGGCTCTCGATCATTTCCTTCAACGCCTTATCCCAGACATTTGCAACATTGGCAGGCAGCTTCGGCGGACCGGAAATGCCGACCCAGTGGGACGCATTTATCCCCGGATAGCCTAGTTCCGATGAAGACGGCAGGTTCGGCAGGTCCGGCCATCTTTTCTTCGAAGTGATGATCAACGGCCGGATCGTATCCGACTTAATGGCCGGAAGGGTGGTGCCCAATGCGGCGGCGCCCACGGTTACATGTCCGCCGGCAGCCAGAAGCACCGCCTCGGATGCGCCTTTGCACATGACTGCTTTTGCCATTGCAATATTCAACCCGGTTTCACTGAACAGCTGCCTGACCGCATATTCCAGGGCGGAAGGGCCGGCGGTATACGATATGTCCTTGATATTGCTTTTAGCCGCCGCGATAAAGTCATCGAGGGTCTTATAGGGAGATGTCGCAGGAACAAAAAGCACAAAGGGATGCGCCTTGACCGTGGCAATGAAGGTTCGATCCATGGTGTTGAAAGGCAGATCCTTTGTGTTTGCCGTAGCCGCTGCAAGCATGGAGGAGCTTGCGGTATCTTCAGCCAGCATGGTATAGCCGTCCGGGGTTGCCTGATAAAGTTCCAGAAGCGCCGGGATTCCCCTGCCCCCGGGCTTGCTGAGGATATTCACCGGTACGCCCCATTTACTTTTCATAAAATTGGCTATCTGACGTGCCGTCACGTCCGTCGCTCCGCCGGGGGCATACGGAACGATGATATCGATTGCGCGGCTCGGATATTTGTCTTGGGCCTGGACGCATACCGCGCCCGCGGTTAAAATCAGCACCAGAATAAACAATACAGAAAAAATGACCCCTACTCGATTTTGATTTCTTTTTAGCATGATACATTCCTCCTTGTTGTGCTTCCCGGTTAATTTCCCAATTTACCTCTCGGACTTAAATCCTTTCCTTTTCCACTTTCCTTAAAAAAAACACCTCCTCGCTTCAACCAATTGTTTCCGCCTGCCCCCCTCCGCGGCAAAGTTGTTTCACCTCCCGACCTCACGGTTCGGGGAGTTTTTCAAACATTGCCTTATCGGCCCGGAGAAAGCCCCCTGCCCATCTTGTCGAATCATAACTGCCTGGCAGCGATCCCGCTCAAGTCCCATTGAACCCGCCCCAAAAGGCTGATTTCCAAGGCGACGAGGATCGTCGCTGCCTGTTACGGCGCAGTGCAACGGTCAGGAGGCGCGTACAGGGCCCAGGCCCCTTTGGGTACGGCTCCCGCGGGGGCTATCCCCGGGCAACCTTCGCCAAACGCTCAAGTGACAACGGCTCGCCCCACAGGCATTTGTAATTCCCCCCCGGCCCGTCACTTACCTAAAGCCATGACTGTTTCTTTTCGAACGCCCGAAGAAGACTTACAATTTTTCCTCTTCGACCAATAATTCCTTGGGAACGCGCCTTAACACCTTTATTGTGAATACGGCAAAAATGACGGTGCAGACAATCAGAACGGCCGCAACCGGTCGACTCCAAAAAATCGATAAAGATCCGCCGCTCATGGACAACGATTGGCGCAATGACACTTCAAACAAGTCTCCCAGCAAAAATCCCAGAATCAACGGCGCAAGCGGCCAACCTTTTTTTTTCATAACGAAGCCGACGATTCCGAAAATCAGGGCGACCCAGACATCAAACATGGTATTGCGCGGAGAGTATGCGCCGACAAAACACACCGCCAGAATGATCGGGCCCAAAACCTTATAGGGGATCAGGCTGATGCGCGCCCACAGTCCCACAAGCGGCAGATTCAGAACCAGCAGCATCAGGTTGCCGACATACATGCTCCCGATAACCGTCCAGACGAATTGTTTATTCTGTAAGAAAAGTGCCGGACCCGGCTCCAGGCCGTACATTACGAGGGCGGCCAGAATGATGGCCAGAGACGCACTCGTGGGAATTCCGAGGGTCATCAGGGGAATAAATCCGGCCATGGCCGAAGCATTGTTGGCGGCTTCCGGAGCGGCCACGCCCTCGATAACGCCGGTGCCGAACTTTTCCGGATATTTTGAAACGCGTTTTTCGATATCGTAGGCCATGAAAGCCGTCAGGGCCGGCAGCATCCCGGGTATCAGCCCCGGGAAATAGCCGACCATTGTTCCGCGGATACTGGCCAGGAGCCCCTGCTTCAGGTCGTGACCCCTGGGCGTCATTTTTCCTAATTTGCCCCGGTAAATGTTCTGAACGCCCTGCTCGGCGGCAAGCAGAATTTCTCCTATGCCGAACAGTCCGACAACAACCGGAACAAGTTCCAGACCCCTCATCATCCCGACGACGCCGAAATGCAGTCTCGGCGCTCCTGTCAAAGGATCCATGCCGACTGTCGCCAGGACCATGCCCGCCAATCCGGCCAGCAGCCCCTTCATCAGAGAAGCGGAAAGGGTTATGAGCATTGTCATGCTGAACAACAAGAGCCCGACGTATTCCGGGGGGCCGAACTTCAAGGCATACTTGGCAATTCCCGGACCCAGCAGGGAGCACAGGATGGCGCCGAAGGTGCCGGCAATGAAGGAGCCGATGGCTGCAACCCACAATGCCTGGCCGGATCGTCCCTGTTTGGTCATCTGGAAGCCGTCCATACAGGTAACCACGGAGGCCGCCTCACCCGGAATATTGACCAGAATCGAGGTTGTCGAGCCCCCGTACATGGCGCCGTAGTAGAGGCCCGACAACATGATGATGGAACCGGTCGGATCCAGATACGTTGTGATCGGCAGCAAAATGGCGATGGTGGAAGCCGGGCCCAGTCCGGGCAAAACTCCCACAAGCGTGCCCAGCATGCAGCCGATGAAACAATAAAAGAGGTTGTTCAGCGTCAAACAATTCAGCAGCCCGTAGATAAGATCCATTTTCTCCCCATTTCCGTTTTTGCTTAGAAATTAAATAGCAATCCCCGCGGGAATATTATCCCCATCCATGTCACAAAGAGCAGGTAAAAGGCGGCCGTCATAAGAACCGTTACCCCTGCGATGGATAACCATGAACGGAACCCTGCAATTCGATTGATCATCAGGAAAAACACAAAGGTGGAAAAAAGGTATCCGGTCAAATACATTAGAATGATATAGATGATCAGCACGGAGACCATGCTGATGACCTTCCGGTATTCGCTTTTTCCAACGGGTTGCGACGCCTGCGCTTTCCCGCCGGCCCCGAGCGCCTTTTTCCGCTCAGATACAAAGTAGGCCAGGCTGATAATGGTCAAAACGGCGCCCAGTCCTATATTGTAAAAGCCCGGCCCAAAGATGTCGAATTTATAAAGTTTTTTCATGATTACGAGACGTATGCCCTCGCTGATGCTGATCATCCCCAAAAAAACGGCCACAAAAACTTCCATAAGCAATGTCTTCATGCCGGGTGCTTCCTCCTTTAATTTTACTGTGCCTTCAGTTGCGGATGTATCGACAAAACGTTATCGTTTTAGCCGCTTTTATTTGGAATCCTTTTGATATAATTGATGAGGTTCAGCCGTTCACCTTCAAGAAATCTTCGCAAATTTTCTTCAAATATCTCCATTCCCCGTTTATACGCGCTGTCGCCCATTCCGGAGACATGCGGCGTGACAATGACATTTTGCATTTCCCAGAAAGGGTGGCCCGCCGGCAGGGGCTCCGTTGCAAAGGTATCAAGGGCGGCGCCTGCAATTTTATTCTCCTGCAGGGTTCTTATCAGCGATTCCTCGTCAACAATGGCGCCTCTGCCGAGGTTGATCAGATAGGATGAAGGCTTCATGGCGGCAAGCACTTTGGCATTCACCATCCGGCGCGTCTGGGGCGTTATCGGGGCCGCGATTATAAAAAAATCGATTTTCGGGACAGCTTCGATCAGATCTTCAACCCCATAGGAATAATCGACAAATTCAATTGCTCTTTTGCGCCGGGTAATGCCGTGAACCGTCATGCCGAAGGCTTTGCATCGCCTTGCAATTTCCTTTCCGATAACCCCGACGCCGAGAATCCCGACGTGTTTATTTTCAAGCCCCGGCGCCGGCCACTGCCGCCACAATTTATTTTGTTGATTCCTGAGTATCTCCGGCAAGTTGCGGCTGAGCGCCAGCATCATCAGAAACGCCGCATCCGCCACCTGGGGGCCGTGCGAGCCATGACCTGAAGTGATAATCACCTTTTCTGCCAGAGACGGAAGCGAAACGATCTTGTCCACGCCGGTTGAAGGCGTATGAATCCACTCCAGCTGCGAGGCCCTTTGGATCAGGTCGTCTGACACTTTAAACGCATGAATGATTTCGGCGTGTTTGACGAAATCCCCCGCAGCCGTCTCGGTGTCCGCCGCATGGATAGAAATATCCGGAAACATTTGTTTCAGCGGCTTTTCAAAAAGCACGCCCGGCAGTCCTATAAGCAACAGGTGCGGCATATGTTCACCCTTCGATTACGACTTCCTTGTCAAGTCTACCGCCGGTCATCGGATTTCAACGGATTACATAGTTCAGCCGATGCCGGAATGATCCCATGCTGTATCTGCTCTGGAGCGGGTCGCAAGCGGCTTCCGACCGGATCAGGCTGCCGATAAGGCCGCCGTCATCCACATGGCCCATCAAAATCGCCCCGACCATTTTCTCGTCTTTGAGAATGAATTTTCGATAAATCCTTTTGCCGGGGTCCTGGAAAATTTTAACCGTAATGTTTTCGGCGCTTTCATCGGCATTCGTTCTGCCGATCGTCATGACCGGAAGCCCCAGGACGGCGGTGGTGTTGATGTCGATTCCCCCCGGGTAGGCCACTTTTTTCCCGGCCATGTTCATCCCGGCAATTGCGCCCTGCGCCACAGCCGTGCTCCAGAGGCCGAACACTCTGCGCTCGCCGCTCAGGCGGTCAAAAACCTCCGCCACATCGCCGGCCGCAAAGATATTGGGATAATTGCTCTGCAGGTACTCATCAACAACCACCCCCCTGTTGATACGCAAGGGCGTGTTTGCAGCAAAACCGATATTGGGTCTGGCCCCCGCCGCCAGGATGCAAATATCGGCTGAAATTTCCCGTCCGTCCGTCAACGCCAGCTTTTTTTTTCTGCCGTCGGAAACCCTGATCCTGTCAGACTGAACGCCCAGAAAAAAGGCAACGCCCCTGTCGGCCAAAAAACTCCTCAGGACCTCGGATCCCTGCCGATCCAGGATATTCGGCATGATTCTTTCGGCCACGTCCACAACAGACACCCGCACGCCCCTTCTGGCCAGCGTGTCAAGGGCCTGCATGCCCACAAAGCTGCCGCCGATGACAATTCCCGCGCGGCTGTTTTTCAAGACCCTGCGAATCCCTCTGGCATCGGCAAGCGTCCACATGGTTGAGACGCCTGCTGACTCAAGCCCGTCAACAGGAGGAACATGGGGCAATGAACCGGTCGCGATCAGCAGGGTATCAAACGCTATTTGGGTTCCATCGTCCAGAGATATCCGCTGCTCATCAGGTCGGATTGCTTCGACTTTTGCCCCCAGAACGGTTTCAATCCGCAACTCCCTGTAAAACTGATCGGACCGGATAAAGAGCCCTTTTTCAGGAATCTGAGAATCAATATAATAATGCAGTAAAACCTTTGAATAAGCGGCATGCGGTTCATCGGAAACAACGGTGATGGAGGCCTGGGGATCTTCAGCCCTTAAAGCCTCGGCGGCACTGATGCCGGCCGCGCCGTTTCCGATAATGACATGCCGTTTCTTTGCCAAGTCGTCCCTGCCTGTCTCAGGAATTCTCTTTGATTTCCAGCGGGCTGGATCGCATCAGGTTTTTCGCCACCCGTTTCCGCCGGCCCTGCTGAAGCGCATCGCTCTTTTCAAAGGCAATGGCGCCGGTGGGGCAAAACTTTACGCAGATCGGATCGCCCGAGCACAAATCACATTTGCTGGATTTGCCCGTCTGCCTGGACACAAACACCTGACCGAAGGGGCAGATCATCGTGCACATCCGACACCCGACGCATTTGTCCCGGTCGACAAGGAGAGCGCCTGTCCGGCTGTCTTTGGTGATGGCGGATGCCGGGCAGGTCTGGGCGCACCAGGCCTCCTGGCACTGAAAACAAACGGTCGGAGTGTAAAACGCCTCTTCATCGAACATGACCACTTTTATGCGGGCCTCGGCGGGATTGCATTCTCCCGTCTTGGCCAGAGAGCAGGCAAGTTCGCAGGTCCTGCAGGCGACACATTTTTCAGGATTGATGATGATGTCTTTTTTCATCTGAAAACTCCGCTTCCATCCCGGTTATTTCACGAAATGCATTCGTTCATTTGCAAGGCACTCCGGGGTGCAGCTGTACTTTGCGTACCGCAAATCCCGGATAACGCAGCAAATGGGCGAATGCATTTCGCCCAAAGGGTGAAAATTTTTCAAGCATTTATCTTTTTCAATAGTGGGAACAATGTGTTCCTCTGTTTTTTTCACCAAATTTGAATCGAACCCGCGGTTATCCTCATCTATTTAAAACTTGCTGAAAAATTTTCATGAGATAGTCGTGTTATTCGTCATCGGTCGTATAATACATCAGCGCCGCGCTGTTTTTCGGTTTCAATTCCAGTTTATGTCGTCCGATTATTTGCGGCGAGGCCTGCAGGACATCGTCAGCGCTGCGGAACACGTCAGGCAGCACGCCGTTGTCGGGGTTTTCTCTTTTTTGCCAGAGTTTCAATGCCTTCAGATAATCCATCGGTACGATCTGCTTTTTCGGATCGGCCGCTTTAAAAACAACGGAGGGGCGGGTGATCTTTTCAGGGGGCATGTCTTCCAGCCTTCTGACATTTCCGAATTTTTCGACCAGCTTCTCCAGGGTATCGAACTCCAGCGCCCGCATCGAACAGCTCAACACACAGATCGGTTTGAGCCCCGCTTCCAGGCGATCCAGGCACATGTCGCATTTCGACATCTTCAGCCCCGGATCATCGCCTGCAAACTGCGGCGCCCCGTAAGGGCACGCCTGCAGGCACTTGCGCGAACCGTCGCATTTTTCCCGGTCGAGCAAAACCGCGCCATACTTGTCTTCCTTGTAAATGGCGTTGTTGGGGCAAGCCCTTGCACAGACCGGGTTTTCGCAATGCAGACAGGGGATTGCCAGCATGTAGACCCGCGTGTCCGGAAACAGGCCTTTCTCCCACTGATAAACGCGCATCCATTTGACCGGGCCCGGGGCGATATCGTGCCACTGCTTGCAGGCGACCGTGCAGCCGCTGCAGCCGATGCACCGGCTCTGATCAAAGAAAAAACCGTATTGGGTCATGTCGATAGCTCTCTTACTCTTTCCACCTGAACAAGGGTGGTCGTCTTGGCGGCGGTCACGCAGCTTGCAACATCGCCGCCCAATAATGTCGAAGGCGACCCGCCCACATCTACCCCGGCCGGGTCCGGCAGATATCGCCCCCCGTGATGGATCACGACGATGCCGGGCATTACCCGCGACGTCACGTAAGCCGGCAGCTGCACGGTCCCGCGATCGTTATATATCCGGACCATATCGTCGTCCTTTATGCCCCTGGCGTCCGCATCGGCAACGTTCAGCCAGACCCGGTGCCGGTAGACATGGTCTTTCAACCAGGGATGATCCCAGAAAAGATAATGCGTCCGATAGCGCGGGTGCGGAGAAAGCAGCATCAGGGGGTAGACGGCGACCATCGGATCACTCATTCCCCTGACGGGGGGCTGATAAACCGGCTGAGCCGTCAAATCGCCCCAATTGCCCGGCAAATTCGCATTGATTTTCCCCGCGTGATCCTTATGGGCACCGCTGTCGCGCTTGCTTTCATCGGCAAGGTATTGCGAAAAAAACTCGATTTTCCCGGATGCCGTATGAAAGGGCTTTCCGCCCCTGATCTGGTCGTCCCATCCTACAAACGGTTTTTCGGCCAGTTCGTCGCAATTGATGAATTGGCCCCGGCTGAATTCCTCCCAGGCAGGAACGGCGATGCCCTGTTTCCGATAATAATCGACCGCAGACTGATAACAGTCCCGCTGATACCGTTCCCAGTCCTTTTTCCAGTTTTCGTCCGTGGTATAGTATTTAAAAAACTTGACGGGGTCCACGCCGAGTTTTTCAGCCAGCTTTACAAAAATCCACGTCGCCGGTTTGACCTCCCCCGGCGGTTTGACAATCCCCGGGCAGAAATTGATGCATTCAAAACCGCCGTAGCCGCTGCTGGCAATATTCTGCTCCTCCCACATCCAGTCTTGAACCGGCAAAATGATATCGGCATATTGAACGGTCGGCGTCATCATGCTGTGGGTAACGACTGTAAATTCCATCTCCTGCAAGGCGGCGATTTGCTCCCGGGGGGTTTCGGTGGCGGTAACCAGGATGTCCGGTGCGTGGGGTTTTCGTCCGCTTCCTTCCATAAAAAGCATTTTGGGATTAAATGCTTTGACCAGCGCCGGGTCGGTGCGCCAGCCGACAATCCTGCGGTATTCCTGTTCGGACAGTTCGCCGCTTCGGACCTTTTTCAGCAGCAGCACCGCTTGGGCCCACAGATGGCTCCTGAACATGGCCGGAATCTGATATCCGCCCGCCGGCCCCCAGGAGGCCTTGACCGGAATGTTCCGCTTGGGCCCGATGTTGAGGGAGGGGCCCGCCCCGGGGATGCCCCAATAGCCCAGGAAGGCCTGCAAGGCGGCAAACGCCCGCACGGCCTGCTCGCCGTGACTTTTCCTGCTGACCGCCCAGTGCGACCAGAGCCACGAAGGCTTCGTTCGGGCGACCATCCGGGTCAGCTCCCGGATGGTCGCAGCGGGGACCGCACAGATTTTTTCCGCCCATTCCGGGGTTTTTTCAATCCCGTCTTCCTTTCCTTGGATATAATCGCGCCATTTGGCCGCCCCCAGCGGTTCGACATGCGTTTCAACAAAACTTTTATCCCACAGCTCTTCCTTGAACAAGACATGGGCCATCGCCATGAACATGGCGGTATCGGTCCCCGGCTTGATCGGTATCCATTGATCCGCCAGTACTTCGGCAGCAATGGTATAGCGGGGATCGATAATGATGACCGGCACCCCTTTCTCCCGGGCGAGCTTGATAAACCACGCAAACTGATAGGCCGGTCCGTTGGTTCCCAGCGTCGGATCATACCCCCATAGAACGATCAGTTTGGCGTTGGCCAGCATATCGGATGCCGAGCCCGAATAATATTCGGCGTAATTCCAGCCGGGCGAACCCACGATCAGGTGCGACATCAGTTTCGTTGCATCATACGACGACCAGCCCCAATCGCATGTACCAGCGCCCCAGAAGGAAAAAAGCCGCATCAGCCCCTGGCTGCCGGGTGAATACGAAAACGGGCTGATGATGGAGTAAGGTCCGTATGCTTTTCTGATCGCGACCATTTTGTCCGCAATCGTTGACAGCGCCTCGTCCCAGGATATCCGCGCATATCTGCCGTCGCCCCGCCGGCTGCCCGGTTCTCTTTTAAGGGGGTACAGAATGCGGTCGGGATGATAGAGATACCTGTAAAAAACAAGTCCCTTGGGACAGGGCCGCCGCTGCAGGCGGACTTTTACAATCTCCTCCTCGGATAACACCGCATCTTCCCTGCCGATGCCGGTGTTGAAGCGATCATCCGGCTCGACGGCGACCACCCGCCCGTCTTCGACGTGCGCTTTAAAGACGCACTGGCTGTTGCTGCCGCAATTACAGATGCAGGATGTGTAGAATACGTCTCTTTCCATAGCCTTTCCGGAAACTCGCATGGTCAGTTGTTCCTTGCCGATCGCTTCCCTAGGCGCTGCGATCCTGCGCCGGCGCCCGCGCCTCCTGATTGCGAATCAGGAGGCACGGGTATTAGAACCTATCTCAAAAAATATAATTATTTCATGGGGCCGGGGGTAGCCCCCGGCCGCCTTCGCTGCAAAACGCCGACCGCCGGACAGGCGGGCCGGCCTCACTTTGCTTTTGTCAGCAGCCCGGGAATGACGCTCACATCGGCAACCTTCTCCAGCTTATCGGTCAGGCTCACGATCTTTTTCAGGTTCGCCCCGGGAATTTTGACCGCGGACAAATCGACGCATTTTCGGAACTTCGCAATGATTTCTTCTTTTGTTAAAAAGTTCTTGGGATGGCCCTTGAGGTATTGCACCTTTTCCTTGAATACCTTTCCGTCCCTGGTCCTGATTTCCATGGTTACCGGCGTTTTGGCCGTGGGCGATTTCACGGCTTCATCTACAAGCACCTTGGTTTTTTTAGCCAATCCGGCGATTACCGGGTCTTTAATGACCGTTTCCTCCATCTCGCCGATGAAAAATTCCCGCCGCACGATTCCGGCCACACCGGCATACACCGCGCAGAATTGGGCCATAACCTGGGGATTTCCCAGGGTCGGGTCGTAGGGCCTGCCGACATAGTTATACGCCATCTGCGGCAGGTAGATGGTCACTTCGGCGATCTGCTCCGGTTTCAGATCATGCTGAGTGGCAAGCGCTATGCCCAGTTCGGCCGGTCCGTGAATGTAGCGCCCGCCCGGAAACGGCTTGATATCGACATTGGCGGTTTCATAAACCTTCCCGAGGTTTTCGGTTATTTTTTCCGGAAACACTTCGCCGCGCTTGTAGAGCTCCAGGAACCCGAACTTTCCCTGCAGGATGTTCTTGGGCCCTTCAATTCCCCTTTCGGCCAGTAAAACCGAAAAAATGCCGTTCTTGGCCATAAAGGCCGGCTGCATCCGTTTGACAAGCGCGCCGTCCAGAAGCACCTGGGCATTGGCCGCCGTCTGGCTGTACGCGATTCCCATGGCGTTGACGATTTGATCCTGATTGAAATTTCTGAGTTTGGCGGCGGTGGCGACCGCGCCGAAAATACCGCAGATGCCGGAGCGGATAAATCCCATTCCGGAGATCAATCCCAGCGCCAGGCGGCAGGAGATATCCACCCCCAGCGCAACTGCGGCAATCAGTTTTTTCCCGTCAACCGGCGCAGAGGCTTCCGCCATCGCCAGGGCGACGGGGAACTGGCAGCAGCTGGGATGGACAATCGCATCATCGTGAAGATCATCCAGGTCCAGCGCATGGATCATCATGCTGTTGACCAGGGCCGCATTCATCGCCGGCAGTTTATGGCCGTAACAAAGCACCGTGCTCTGCTTTTTCCCGCCGATTTCAGCCATGAGCTTGGCAACCGGTGCAACCCCCGGCGCCCCGGAACCCGGCAGGGCCACCCCCAGGGTGTCCAGCAGGAAAAGTTTTGTCTTTTCAATCACCTCATCCGGCAGCGTATTAAAATTCGTATTGACGACATGATCCGCCAGTGTGTAAATCATATCCATAGTCGCATCCCCTTTCTTATTTGGTGGCAGCAATTCTCTTGTAATTTGCATGGATGTAGGAATCCGGCAGCGGCGGTACATACACGCAAATCATGCGCATCGGCCGCGCGGGGCCATTGACGATTTGATGGGGAATGCCTTTCTCGGCCAGCACCACATGGTTGGTCGATATGGAAACCTTTTTGCCGTCCTCAACGGAAACCCCTTCGCCGTCGATTACGAACATTAATTCAATGCCGTCATGGGTATGAACCGGCGTACCCTTTCCGGGCTCGAATTCAACCAGCAGTGCGGATATGCCTTCCGTACCGGTCGCTTGCGGTGAAACCAGAATCTTGCAGGTCCTGCCGGCGGCCTGCCAGGTGTCCATCTGTGATGCATTTTTTTGCATGTCTTTCTCCTCTCGATTTTGTTTAATATGATGTTTACAGTTCCAAAAATTGTCGGTTTTCCCGATCAGATTAATAATCGCGTCAACGCGTTTGAATCCTCGACAGACTCCAAGGCTTCAACCAGCTCTACAAACTGCTCCAGGTTCTTCGGATTGAGCGGTTTGGCCGCGTACCCGGCGCAGTTATTGAATTTTTCCACATACTCGCTCCACTGCATCGGGTTTTCCGGCTGGCCTTTCGGGATATCGACCCGCCTGGACAGCATCCGGCCATCTCTCAATTTAACCTTGACGATGGCGCCCCAGCGATTGCGTATGTCCGGTGAAACATGGACCTTAACCTTATCGACCTGGCCGATAATCCGGGAATCCCGCACGGCTTCGCCGGAAAAATCGTCAATGCGGATCCGTTTCTTCAGAATTGTCAATATCAGCAGGTATTGCAGACTGAACTGCGCGTCGATCTGGCTGGTCGCGCTGATTGCATAAGGCTTGCCGCACATCGTATTCATCGCCGAAGACCCGTAAACATCAATGGTCTGAACCTCATCCAGCGAGAAGGTATCTTCTGCCAGCAGTTCCAAAACGGCGTCAACGGCCGTATGCGACAGGCGGCAGCAGGGATACGGTTTTGAACCCAGGCTGTTTATTTCAAATCGAGATCCCAGTTGGTCCACCATGGCCTCCGGGGCGCATTTATCCCCAAAAAACAGTTTAAACAGGCCGAATTTTCCTTCCAGAAAATTGACCGGCCCGGTAAGGCCCTTTTTTGCCAGACAGGCCGAGAGGATGCCCGATCGCGCCGCAAATCCGGGCTGCATTCGCTTGGTCAAGGTTCCGTCGACCAGAGACTGCAGCGTGCCGGATGCCTGGCTGTAGGCAATCCCCAGGGTGTTGCGCATCTGATCGTAATCCAGGCCGAGCAGCTTTCCGGCGACCGCGGCGTTGGCCATGGTTCCGCAGACCGCCGAAAGGTGCCAGCCGCGTTCCTGTTCAAGAATGCTCAACCCGATCCGCGAGGCCACTTCAACGCCGACAGCGATCGCTGTAACAAGGTCTTTGCCCTGCAGCCCCCCAAGGCATTCAGCCATCGCCAGGGCCGTGGGAACCACCGAGCAGCTGGCATGGATTGCCACCTTGTCATGAATATCGTCGAAATCGAGCGCATGCGCCATCATGCTGTTGACAAAGGCGCTCTGAATGACGGGCAGCTTGTCACCGAATACCAGGACGGTGCTTTCGGGCTTGCCCGCCCACTCCCGCATCAGGGCCGCGGCCGGCGCCACGCCGGCCGCCGAAGAGCCGGCAATGGCCGCCCCCAGCGTATCGATAGCGGCCTTTTTGGCCGCCGTCACCGTTTCAGGGGGCAGGTCGTCAAATGTTAACGCACCGATAAACTCGATTAATTGCCTGGTCACACTCATGTTTCGCTCCCCTCTCAATCACCGGCAGCTGCGCCCGCAGGAAAGAAGGCCGGCCATCTATCCGTATTCCGGTGCACATTCCCATCAGGCCGGATCAACCCGGCTGCAGGTCCTTCCCCGTTAAGGATTCCCGTTTAAAGTCGTGACGCTTGATCATGTAAATCACAATCAGTACGGCCAGGGCCGCCAGCCCGGAAAACGGGCTGGGGCTGATCAAAACCAGGGCGCAAATTGCCACGACCGTCCGATGAAACATATTGAGCCTGTTTCCCAAATACCCCATGGTGGCGGCGGCCAGGGCGGTAACGCCCAAAAACGCGGTGGTGGTATCAATAATGATCTTATAGACACTTCCTTTCAGCAGCAAAGACGGCGCGTAATAAAACATGAACGGAACGATATAGCCGGCAATCCCCAGCCGCACCGCGTACCAGGCCGTTGACAGCCAGTTGGATTTTGCAATGGCGGCGGCAACATACACGGACGGACAGACCGGGGGCGTAATTACCGCCAAAACCGAAAAATAAAAGATGAACATATGGGCCGGCAGGGGTTCCAGCCCCATCTGAAGCAGCGGCTGCACGCAGACCGCGGATGCGACCACGTACGCCGCCACGGAAGGAACCCCGAGACCCAGCAGTATGGTAACGAGGCTCGTCAGGACCAGGGCGGCCAGGACATTGCCCCCGCTCAGATCAATGATCATTTCCGAAAGCTTTATTCCAAAGCCGGTGGCATTGAGCATTCCGATCACCATCTGGGCGCAGGCGCATAAAACCGCGACCACAACGATCAGGCGGCCGCCCTCATCCATCGCATGAATCAGATCTTTCAGCTTGTCTGAAAATTTCTTGTTCTTTCCCCGTAATATCAGGAACAGACAGGCCGAAATGACAATCGTATAAAACACGCAACGCGACGGATTCCAGCCGATGGTCAGAAAATAGATCAGCACGGTTACCGGAATAAAAAACGGAGCGGACTGCGGCAGGATGTCTTTTTTGAATTTCGGAATCAGCTCCGGCGGAATGGTCTCCAGACGATACTTCTGCGCCCAGAAATGAATCCCCATGAAGCACCCGGTGTAGTACAGCAAGGAAGGAATGATGGCGGCAAACGCCACTTTCGCATAAGGTATTCCCAAAACTTCAGCAATAATAAATGCGCTTGCCCCCATCACCGGGGGAACGAATTGACCGCCGGCCGAAGTGACGGCCTCCACGGCCCCGGCAAATTCTTTCCGATATCCCAGTTTCTTCATCAGCGGAATATTAAAAATTCCGTCGACGACCACGTTGGCAACGGCGCTGCCGGAAACCGTTCCGAAAAATGCGCTGGAAAAACATGAGACCTTCGCCGGGCCGCCGACAGAACGCCCCGCCAGCATTTTGGCAAGATCGACAAATGTATCGCTGCCGCCCGTCTTGGAGAGCACCACCCCGAAAATTAAAAATCCGGCGATGACCGTAGCCGAGATGCCCAGAATAAAACCAAACAGGCCGGAAGGGTCGACATAAATCGTCTCCAGTATCATCCTGATCGTAAAACCGCGGTGGGACCAGCGCCCCGGCAAATAGGGCCCCATAAACGCATAAACGATCAGGAAAAGCAGGAAGGCGGGAATCGCCAGCCCCAGTATTCTTCGGGTGGCTTCCAGAACGATCAGAATCATGATGGGGGCCAGCACGATATCCATGGGGATGGACCATCCCGGGTTCAGCTGGATCCTTTCGGCATTAAAGGTAATCCACAACGAGGCGATCGCCGCCAGCACCATAATCACCACGTCAATGACCGGTATCTGGTTTCGATTGGGACTTTTCCTGAAGGCGGGATAGATCAAAAATGCTGCCGGAAGTACAAAAAATAGATGAATGCTTCTCTGGATCAGGACCGTAAAGGGGCCGTGCCAAGAGGTAAAAAGCGTAAATATCGACAAGCCGATCATCAGACTCATCAGCAACAAATTGGGAATCCTGGCCAATTTTCGGGGTTGGGTTTCAAATTCCTCGACCTGAAACGTCGCGCCCTCCAGACCTTTCGGCCCCACTTCCACGGGGGTGGCGTTATCGGTTTGTGTATTCATCACCTGTCCTGTCGTTTAAGATTGAATTGCCCGCAAAAAACCGTTTAAACGAACAGGTGAGCGTTCGGCCGAACGGCGATAATACCCCCTTGAAGGAGGAATCCATGCTAAAAAAAAGAGGGGGCATCCGCCTTCTCCGGCCTCACGCACACCTATTCGAATCCGGGCGCCTCGGCACAATCGGAATCATACCTTCCGGGCCCAAACAATGACCGCCGCTGTTATAAGTTGGTGAGCAGGCGGCTGCAAAACAGAGAACCCGGCCTACTTCATTTCCGGCGGAATGGCGTCCTTGGGAATATCAAAGCCTTTTTCACGGAAATATTTGATGACGCCCGGGTGCAGATAGTTTCTCTTGACTCCCAGCAGGGTGGGCGCAAACCGTTCCCCCAGACACCTTTTGTCCATGTTTATAAAATCCGCCCTGTTTTCATACAGGGTCTTGACAATCTTATAGGCGAGGTCTTCCGGAAAATCCTTGTTCACAAAATTGCACCATTCATTATCAAAGGTTTTAAAGGCGCCGACCCCGCTGTAGATCCCCGCCGGATATTCCGGTGATTTCGCCAGACCGATGACCTTGTTGACGACCTTGTCGCGGTCCGCTTCACTAAAAGAGATGACTCGAATTTTAATTGCCGAGGCGATATCCATAATCGACGCATCCGGCACGCCCATTTTGGCGATGCCGACAATGCGGCGGTCCTTCATCGACTCTATCGCATCTTCATATGTCATCCTGCGAATATCCGCATGGACGCCCAAAACATCCAGTATTTCCGTTACATACAGCTCGATGCTGCCGCCGGCCTGCCCCGGGGAGATTTTTTTCCCTTCCAAATCATAAACGGTCTTGATGCCGCTTTCCTCGGAAACGACGATTTGAAGCCCATTGGTCATGATGACGTCCAGCAGCCGCAGGTCCTTATAGGGCGTCCCTTTAAAGGGGCCGGTCCCATTGAGAACCTCCCAGGTCGTAGCCGTGGTGGTGGAACCGATATCGATTTCATGCTTCATCAGCATCCGGACGTTCTGCACCCCCCCGCCGGTCGGCCTGACAGTAATGTTGATATCGGGAATCTTCTCGTTCAAGACCTTGCCCGCATACACGTAATAAGGGAAAACGCCGGATGTCGCGACCGTCGTCCCCCACGTCAACAGTTTCTTTTCCGCCGCCATGGAGTTCAAAGAAGATAAACCTGTCAGCACGATCGCCAAAAAAACAAAAACAAACAGTTTAACTATTCTTTTTGAATTTCCCATGTCATACCTCCCCGTTTTGATTGTTAAGAATACGGCCGTCTTACGTTCCGATTTTCCGATTGACGATTTATCCGGATAAAACATTTAGGGATGCCAGTTCTTCGGCCACCTCCCCGAGATCCAGTTCCATGAGCTTTTGGCGGGTCTGAAGCCCGTCCGGCCCCCAGCCCCTTGTCGCGTAATACTCGTCCAGCATCGCATCCAGTGGAAACGTCTGCCCCTTGAATGCGCCGCTTTTTAAAGGCTCTTTTATAAACTTGTCCGGAACTGAAAAATTGTCGTCCCTGCGGCTTAACCCCAGCCGCGAGTTAAATGCCTTTTCGATATTGTAGATCCGTTCGCCGATTTGAAGCAGCTGCTCGGCGGACACTTCAACTCCGGTAACGGCAAAGTAACCCTTCGCGAGCCTTGCCGGCGTTGAGACAATATCCATCATGGCGGGGAAATTGAACTTGCACAGTCCGAATGAGTCCACCACGGCCAGTAAATCCTCAAACCACTTTACCCCTTCGCCTTTGCCTTTATGAGTCTTGGGATTTGCGGCATCCTTGCTTCCGAACAGTTTTTCAGCCACATCGGCACCGCCGCCGATGGTCTCTAGCGGATAGCGGGCGCGCAAGTGGTCCGACCCTCTGGTAGACGTCAGATAGGCCAGTCCGAATCCCGGCAGGGCCCGGGGTTCTTCCGCAATGATAATCCCTCCTTTGGTGTGAAACATGAACTTTTCGGATTCGCGTCCCACCAGCTGCGGCGCTCTTTTTTCACCTTCCGCCAGGATATTGCCGAAGCCTTCCCGTTTTGCCGTTTTATGCGCCAGTTCAATAACGGCCTCATGGTTTCCGAAGGTTAATTCCAGACCGTCGGTATCGTTTTTATCGATGATCCCCCTTTCGTAGCAGTCCATGGCCCACCCCACGAGCCCGCCAAAGGCCGCGCAATCCATCCCATATTCATTCAAGAGTTGATTGATCTTGAACAGGGCTTCCAGATCTGCGATGCCGCAGCGGTCGCCGACCATCGACGTCAGCGTGAACTCGGGTCCTTCCCCTGCCGACCCCGCATAAGGGCCGTCGCCCAGGGCATACACGTGTGTACAATGCACCGGGCAGGCCATGCAGCTTCTCATTCTTTTGGAGTATTGATCCGTAAGCCGGATTCCCCCGATTTTCTCATATTCCTCAAAGCTTGTTTCCCTGAAATTTCTGGTCGACATGACGCCGAGCGGGCTCAGGACGTCCTCGAGATGCGGCGTTCCATATATCGACCGGGTCTGGTAAAGTGCGCTTTTCTTGATTTCCTTTAGCGTTTCAAGGGTGTATTCCATCAACAGGTCGGGATGGGCGATCTTTACCCCCTTTGTCCCCCTGATGGCGATGGCTTTAAGTTTCTTTGACCCCATGACCGCCCCCAGGCCGAACTTTCCGGCGGCTCTTTTGAGGCCATGAATAATCCCCGCATACCGGATCAGATTCTCGCCCGCCTGGCCGATGCTGGCGATTTGAATATCATCGCCGAACTGCCTTCTGATTTCCTTCTGGGTCGTCCAGGTATCCTTGCCCCAGAGGGTGTCGGCCGGCAGAATTTGAACATTGTCATCGTCGATGAATAGAAAGACCGGTTTCTCGGAGCGGCCGGTAATCAGCACCTGATCATACCCGGCGTATTTCAGCTCCGGTCCGAAATACCCGCCCGCGCAGGAATCGGCGAAAATGTTTGTCAGGGGGGATTTTGAGGTAAAGGTAAATTTACTGGAGGCCGGCACCAGGGTTCCGCAGAGCGGACCGGCCGCCAGTATCAGGGGGTTTGCGGGGCTGAACTCGTCAATATCGCTTCTGACATGCTGGTAGAGGGTCCATGAATTCAGGCCTCTGCCGCCTAAAAATCTTTTGGCGGTTTCAATGTCAAGTGGAACACTTTGTACACGATTTCCCGTCAGGTCGACCTGAAGGCTCCTGCCGCACCAACCGTAAATTCCCGCCCTGTCCATTATGAAAAACCTTTCATAAAATTGCCATCATCCGCCCGACACTGTCGGAAACAAGGTGACAACGTCGCCCGATTTGAGAGTGGCCGCTTCGTATTCAATCTGGGGAATAAATTTTTCATTTATCGTCACCAGCATCGATTGCTTGCTTACCGGTGAACCGCTGTCTGAAAGACTCTGATGACGGTCGAATATCTTATCGATCAGTGAATGTAATGAAAGTTCCGTCTCGTGTGTAAATGCCTCTTCATCCTTATTGATGAATCTTGAAATGCCCCCCTTATATTTTACCCAAATTGTATGTTTCATTTAAGCTGACTTCTGAAAAATGCCGGGGCAACAGGTTGTTAATCCTATCGTTGCAACGTTAGGGTCAAATCAATTCGAGTATCTGATTCAGCCTTTCCGAAGCCTTCAGGCCTTCATCGACAAAGCGCTTTTCGGTTTCCTTATCCATGCGGTTTACGGTGCTGTGAATCGAAAGCGACCCCATGATTATCTTGTCCCTGTTGAAAATCGGAAATGCCAGTGAAACGCCCTCCGGCCCGAACTCCTGCCGGCTGATCGAATATCCGCTCGTTTTGATCCTGCCCAGCTCGGCCAGAAGTTTGCCTTTCCGGGTAATCGTTTTGGGGGTGAACTTGGGAAGGCCGTAGCGTTTAATGATTTCATCAATCTCTTTCTCCGACAAATACGCCATGATCACTTTTCCGGCCGCCCGGCAATGCAGCGGGTAGGGTTTCCCAAGCGGAATAATGTGGCGGATGTAATTCTGGCTTTCGATAACATTGATGGATATGCTTCTGCCTTCAACCAGAATATTCAGGGCCACATCTTCATCGCATTTCTTTGACAGCTCCTGCATGATGGGACGTGCGATTTCCCGCAAGTCTTTGCGGTAGGAAATTCGTCCGACCAGGTCAAGCGGCTTGTACCCCAAGGAGTATTTCCGCGTTGACGAATCATAAATAATGTAACCTTCATCTTTCAGGGCTTGCAAAAGACCATGGGTGGAACTTTTGTGAAATCCCAGTTTTTTGGCAATTTCCGTAACGCCCTGGCTTTGAGAATTCGTTTTAAAGGTATTGAGTATTTCTAAACCCTTGCGCAGCGTCTTCAACGGGCCCTCCTATTATCGAGGGAATTCGTTCATATTATACGAACAAATTTATGATATTATTAACAGCAATATGTTAATATCCGGAATGTGTCAATAGAAAAAGGAGAAAAAAATTTATTTGGAAACGGCTGCGGTTTTATGCTATGAGCCCGGGAAAATGAGCAGGGCTTATCCATTTCTACACCATTATTGAACTTGAGGCGAAGGTCGGTACAATTGAAACGGAAAAATTGCTGGGAATTTATGGGCTGCGGCAGGGAAAATGAAACCGAGGGAGGCGTGATATGTCCGGCAGCGGTTTCCAACGGTTATCACGGTGTCAACAGAGGACGGTATGCCGGCAGGTTTTGCTGGGCCGTAAGCGGCACGCTCTGCAACGGCAGCATACAGGGATCGTTTGCCGAAAAGCTCCTGACGTGTGTCAATTGCGGGTTTTTAAAACATGTTCAGGATCAGGAAGGCAGCGAGTTTATATTATCGCCAAAATCATTTGAAAATAAATTTGGGAATAGCTGGAGGCGGGGATGAAAACGGCGACAAAAGGCCTGGCGCGGGTTTGATGGTCGAATAGTTCGGAAATGGCTATGGATTTTGGGTATTTTTGACGAAAAATTTTGACATTGTCGCCGAATAAGTTTAACAGAAAAGCGCCAAAGATGAAATGGATTTAACGATAAATTTCAGGCCAAAAATTATCATCGATGATGCCACCATTCCCCAAATGATTTTCAAGAGACACTCCCTTGCACAGTTTTCAAATTAAAACAAGTCTTGCCTTCTTATGTATATCCCCAACCAATCTTTAAGTTTAAATTGACTCTGGTTTTTCAGATACTCCAAATTCCTATCTGAATGAGTTCGCAAATTGCCGAGAAATACTGCAATAAATCGTTTGGTCTCCTCGTAATCTTTTCTGTTATCTGATATCGCCCCCCCCTTCCTTAAATTCATCCACGAAAATTTGCCAATTAGGCATAGAGCGAAATTATATTTTACTTTAGCTTCCAGCCAAACCTTTCCCAATTCCTTATCCCTAATTTCATTCGCACCAATTCCATAGAATCCGGCAGTTGCACATAATGGTCTTGTTTTATCAAAGTCATCGTAAATGCTAGATTTAGGATTATAAACTGTTTCCATTAATCTTTGAGTAGATTTTTCCGAATTAATTATTGCATTTCTATCTAAATAACTTTTCACTTCAATAACACCCACGACGCTCTCGGCAGGATATCCCCCGATATGCTGCTCTTTAATGAAGGGTGGCAGGATTCTGGTATCATAAATTATTATGTCTGTTTGGTTACTTTGCTCCTCTTTTTGGTTTATTATTATACCCGTACCTATATCGAATTGCTTTGTTAAAAATAATCTTAAGATATTTGTAATGAACAATTCCCTTAATTCGCCCTTTGTGAGTCTACGCTTCAATGGTGAGGAAGCTGTGACTTTACCTGCTAAATTCTCAACAAGTGCCGAAGAATATCTCTTTATTGAATCTGATGGTTTTTTATTTTGTGCCTCCTTTCTTTTTATTTGCCGGGATCGGAAAGAAGCCGTTTTATGAACTCAGAGCGGGCGGGAAGCTCGAAGGTGTCGCCATCGGACTCGATCAGGATGCTGTCGGCCTCGATGCCGATCCGGTATTGGGTCCCGCCGTCCTCAGAAACAAGGTTCGCCCATTTGACGGTTCCGTGAATCGAGTAGTCGTCAATATATTTGAGGGTAATATTGATCCCGGCGCCGGGGAAAAAGCCCCTGTCCGAAATGATTCCGATGCCGCCCTCGCTGATGTCGATCATGGTCGCCGGGATCTCTTCATTGTCCTTGTGGATCATCACTGCAATTTCAGTGTCATAACGTGGAAATCGCCTCCGTTCGTTGCCGGTCATTTGAAAAATCCTTTCTGAATAGGGTTGAGTGAGAAATGAATATACAGGTAGCTGGGGTAGCTGGAGGAGACAGGCAGATTGCTGGGTTTGAATTCACGGCGGTTGCCTTATAAGGTTGTCGGGAATCAATAACCTTTTACGCTGAGCAATATTCGTGCCGGATCAATAAGTTGAGTGCTTTCTATGTGAGGTTGAAAAATGTTTATTGTAACAGCCTAATATTATATAAGTTTTTACCTGGTCAACCTGAATATTTTCAATTTAGCAAACGGTTTCAATTCGAAGAGCGTTTTCAAGTTTGCACAGAAATCTGTGCACGTGCACATTCTTTTGTGCATTTGTCGGCGGCGATACTCCAGAATTGTTATTCTTATGATCCGTTCAATCCGGATGCCGCACATTAGTCATTCGCCATCAAGAGAACAATCCGGATAGTATTTTTTGGCGCATTCCGGACAAACACCGTGACTGAATTCGGCGCCGGAATTTTTATGGATATAAGATTCAACCTGATTCCAACAACCGTTATCATCACGGATTTTTTTGCAAAATGAACAAATAGGCAACAACCCGCTCAGTGTTTTTATTTCAGCAAGCACGCCTTTTAGTTTATCCCTCTCCTTCAAGAGCAATTCTTCGGCCTGCTTGCGAACGGTGATGTCGCGCGAGACACCGTAAAACCCGATAATTTCATCCGCGGGATCTCGTATGGCCTTTACACTGTTTTCCATCCAGACAATGGAGCCGTCTTTGTGGTAGTACGCTATTTCAATTTTAACCGATCGGCCCAAATCGGCGGAAATTTCATTGCTGTGTTCAATCTCTTCAATATATGTTGCCCGGATTCTTTCAAGGGACTCCGGTGTGACCATCTCATCAAGGGTCTGCAATTTTCGTTCTTCGGGAGTAAATCCAAGCACCTTCCTGACTGAGGGGCTCACGTAGTTGGTTTGAAAGTTGCGGTCAAGGGTCCAGACGATATCGTCCATATTTTCAGTGAGGAATTTATACTTTTCCTCGCTTTTACGCAGATCTTTTTCGAGCATTTTACGGGTTCTGACCTCTGCGATAAGTTCCCGCCATCTGCGCCAGGAAAAAATCGAAAAGGCAAATGACAAGAACAAAATGACGATGTCGATCTTCAAATGCTTTTTTTGCAGGATTTGCAAATATTTAAAATTTTCTAAAGCATCGATATTCGTCGATACAATCAAAAAGGCCCCGGCGGTTGCGGTTATAAAAAGAAGATCCTTGGCCACACGAGCATTGAGCTTTGAAATCAATTTCAAAATCGTTTCCTTCAGACATCATGTTCAGAAATATGGTTCACCTTTGCCGGTAAACAGCCAGTTAAGATTGATGATAAAGTTATCATGGACCGGGTGATGATTTTCTTATTGGGCATGTCCATTTGATTCCCATGCGAGGACTGTGTTTCGATGCACGCCCAGGAATGCCGCGAAATCGTCCTGCCTGAGACCCCCTGACAATATTGATCCTTGCACCGAATTTCATTTTTCGATTTGCTCCTGATTCTCCTGTCCGTTAACGATAACGATAATCCTCGCTGTTTCATTATTATTCTCAACTCGATGCTTTCGCCTGATCCAGAACCATTCGGATCGTATGGGCCATTTCTTCTTTAAGCGGCGGCTTGATCAAAAAGGCTTTAATTCCCATTTTCCCGGCCTTTTCCCTTGTGATTTTTTCGCTGAAGCCTGTGCACAGG
>JBFLWU010000026.1:0-66948 GCA_040757625.1 Thermodesulfobacteriota bacterium
TACGATCAAGTATAAATTTCAACTGTTAGCCTGTATGGGAGCGCTCTGTGTTGTTTTGATATTCATTTCCGGTTTTGTGTACTTTTCCAACAAATCAGAGGAAAAAGCGTTTACCCTGATGCAGGCGGGAATTAAAAAATATAAAACCCTTATGCAAACGATTGGGCCGTCGAAAGCATACAAGGAAGTGAATCCGGAATTTGAATTCATTCTAAAAAAATACTCAGGAAAAGATGGTGGAAAGCTGGCGCGGGTGACTTATGCGGGCATCTGCTACCAGGCCGGTGAATATGACCAGGCCATTTCTTTATACCGCCAATCTCTGAAAGATTTCGGCGATCATCAACCGGTGAAACATCTAGCCCTCAACGGGCTCGGCTATTCCTATGCCGCCAAAAGGGAGTATCAGGAAGCGGCCACATATTTTGAAAAGCTTGTTTCTGAACCGGGATCCATCATGAAAGACGAAGCCCTTTTTAACCTGGGGCGCATTTATCATATGCTGGGAAATTCCGAAAAAAGCAAAGAATTCTATAAAAAAATTGTTTCCGAATACCCGGATTCAATTTACTTGGAGCTAGCCAGGGAAAAAATGGCGGGATGAATACAAAAATTAATTTTTCAGGGTCAAAAGCGATAAAAAAATGGCGAGCCAGGAATATCCTGACTCGCCACAAAAAGGAGGAAAACAGAATTAAGGTTTTGGTTTGATTCTTTTAGAAAGCAAAATACTTGCCAAAACCCAAAAATAATCTTAAAAAAATGTCCTTATAAATAATATATTAATAAATTCAATATTTTATATTTTATAAAACACACTCTTAACTCAAAATTTTGCAAAGTAAATTCTTTTTTTCGATGGATCCGAAGTTCAAAAATTTTAACCAAACTTGGATCTATATATTTAACCTATTGATTAAGATACATATTTTATAAAAACCGCCCCGGTTCAAAAAATTGAACCCAATATGCCGCCTAAGAAACTTAACCATTTGTATTAATTATAATATTAAATTTTTACCGCCTCAGTCCAATAAATTGAACACCCCGCAAATTTCTCAGTTTACTTCTATTGCCGGTGATACTTATATGTTCTCCTGGTTTTTTGGATTAACATCCAAATTAAATTTTTTTATTTTCCAGTTTAACCCGCTTTTACCAATCCCTAATAATTCGGCCGCCTGGACCTGAACATGATTTGTCAATTTCAAAGCCCGCTCTACCATTTTTTTCTCAATCATATCCAGCGTCTCATTTAATTTTGCGTCTGGGGGGATCCCCTCTAAATGCAGAACATCATTTGCACTTTTTCTGAAATCGCCTGGAAGGTCGGCAATTTTAATTAAATCACCCGGGCAAAGGATCATAGCCCGCTCGATAACATTCTCAAGTTCTCGCACATTCCCCGGCCATCTGTATTCATAAAAAAGACGCTCGGCTTCCCGGTCGATTCCTTTGACCGGTGTCTCGACAGGATGCTCGCTCGTAAATTTTTTGATAAAATGGCTAATCAACTGACGAATGTCTTCGGGCCGCTCCCGCAAAGGCGGTAAAACGATGTGAACCACATTGAGCCGAAAATACAAGTCTTCACGGAAATGGCCCTTGACAACTTCCTGTTTTAATTTTTTATTGGTGGCGGCAATAATTCGAATGTCAACTGAAACCGGCTTGACCCCGCCGACCCTTTCAAACACTTTTTCCTGTAAGACCCGCAGCAGTTTGACCTGCAAGCTAGGGGACAACTCCCCGATTTCATCCAAAAACAGGGTGCCGCCGTCCGCAAGCTCAAAACGGCCTTTTTTTGCCGCAACCGCACCGGTGAACGCCCCTCTTTCATGACCGAACAGTTCACTTTCCAAAAGGGTTTCCGCCAACGCGCTGCAGCTGACCGCCACGAATGGCTTCTCTCTTCTGGGGCTGTTGAAATGAATCGATTTGGCCACCAGTTCTTTGCCGGTACCGCTATCTCCTTCAATCAGTACCGTAGCGGCAGTCGGAGCAACCTTTCGAATCGTTTCATATACCGCAAGCATTGGTTTGCTTTTTCCAACAATGTTTCCGAAACTGTAGCGAGTTTCCACCGCATTTCGAAGGTGCCGGTTCTCTTTTACCACCCTGAACATGGCGTTGGCCTTGTTCGCATAAAGAATCAGTTGCTCATTGTCAAAGGGCTTCAGCAGGTAGCTGTAAGCCCCCTTTTGCATCGCCTCCACCGCCTTTTCAACTGTTCCGTGCGCCGTCATCATAATAACCGGAAGTTCAGGATCTTTTTTCTTGATTCGTTCAAGCAACTCAATCCCATCCATCCCGGGCATTTTCATATCGGTAAGAACCAGATCCACGTCGGAATCTTCCAAAATTGCCAGCGCTTCCGCTCCGCTATAGGCGGTTAAGGTATCAAATCCCGCGTCTTCTAATACAGCGCTTAGAATGGGCGGATAATTTTTTTCATCATCAACAATCAAAATGGTTTCCATGATCATCCCTCGCGTGTCAACGGCAGGTTCACAGAAACCCGCGTCCCGATGGGAACCCTTGGTTCAATGTGGATGCTTCCCCCATGAGATTCGATAATATTTTTAACGATACCCAGACCAAGTCCCGTTCCCGTATCTTTTGTGGTAAAAAAAGGCTCCCAAATTTTCCCGAGAACATCCGCTTTAATCCCGCTACCTTCATCTTCAAAAATAATATTAACGAATTTTTCATTAAGCCCGACATTTATATGGATATTCCCTCCCTGCGGCATCGCCTGCATCGCATTGATCAGAATATTCAAAAAAGCCTGGTACATCATAGCGGAGTCCGCCATTATTTCAGGTGAATCGTTGTCATAATGTCTGAAAACTTGATATCCCTGTTCCTTCATCTGGGATTCAAAAAATCTGAGGTTTTTCTCAAGAATATCTTCAACCCGGCAGGGGATCAGATTCGGTTTTTTCGGTTTTGCATAATTAATAAAGTCGGTAATGATATCATTGAGCCGATTGGTTTCCTCAACAATAACATTCGGAATCGTATTAGCGGGATCCAGCGCAGCCATTTTCTTTCTGAGCAGTTCGGATGAACTCCTGATAATGCCCAGCGGATTGCGAATTTCATGTGAAATGCCCGCCGCCATTTCTCCCAAGGATGATAACCGCTCCGCCCGGCTTAACTGTTCTTTCAACTCCAGCCTTTCCTGCGCCCGTTTTTCACTGATACTTTCACCCCGTTTGACCACAAACAGAAGCACCAGGAACAATACCCCCATGACAATGGCATACGTTGAAATGACCAGGATTTGAAACCTGAATATGGCCCGATATTCACCAGACAAATCCTGTACAATCTCAACAACACCCAGAACCGGCCCCGACAATATCGACATCGGACGTTCCACCCGCAGCGGCGCGAAGGTAACGATTTTAATTTCCTTGGGTATTCCCAAAAGAATTTCCCAGAAATTCCCCCGTTGAATCAACTTTGTGGTTGACTGCCCCTGTATCGCGTTTTGATAACCGGTTCCACCGATATCCTTTTGCCCGATAATGCTCTTGTTAAAGCTGTAGGAAACCGTATTTCCCAAATCGTAGATGTTCAGCTGGTCGACCTTGAAACTGTGGAGCGTGCTGCGAACGACCTTGTCCATCCGTTCAAACTGCTCTTCCTCACGAAGCTGTATTTTACCGTAGCGGATCAGGACGGGAATAAGAAATTGCATAAAAATCTGATGGTTCAGGTTTTCAACTAAAACAAGGGCGTAGTCTTCGCTTTTTTTGCGCTGCATCGTTCTGGCCCAGTGGGTGTTGAGAACCGACAGTACGACCGTCCCTAAAAAGATGACAATAAGGCTGGTAAAGGTGAAATACTTGACCAGTCTAAACGGCTTTATTTTTTCTTCTGTAGCTTGGGGAGTTAACATGGTGTTGAGTTATTTGGGCAAAGGAATGCTTGTCAGCACCGCCTTGATGTCTTCATCTGAAAAATTGATACCGGCACCGATAAAAAAAGATTCCCTGCCTTCATCGCTAATAAAGTTATCAAGGCCTGACGTCAGGTAGATATGTTTAAACGGCGTAAAATCGGCTTTGAATTTCAAATGCGCATTTCGGTCGGGATCAAAATCAAAAGCCTCCACTGACAGTGCCAAGCGGTCGTTAAAAAAATAATAATCAATTCCCGCTCCAGCCGTAGATTCGAAAAGTCCGCCTCGCAAGTTAAGGTCGTAATAGCGTTTGGCTATCTGAAGGGAAAACAGAAGTTTGTCTCTTTCATTTTCAACAATACGTTCTTCCGTGGTGACACCGTTCACCGTTCTGGTAATTTCAGTAACCTCTTCTTTTCCTTCGGAGGAGCCCACCAGCTGAAACAGATAATACTTATCATACTTAGGCTGCAGTTTCAGTGAAAGATAGGATTTAGTCCCTTTGCTATCAAACAGATATTCCCCGCGATAATCTATAAAGGTGCGAAACATCTCTTGTTTTTGGATGTAATCGTTGATGCTGGTCAAGGTCGAGTTTAGGTTATCAACGGTTTCTTCTTCATTTACCAGTCGCCCAAGGGTCCCTTCGCCCTTGTTAATCTTATCAGAAATTTCCTGGAATGAGGACAGTGTGCCGTCCAGTTTTGTTATGGTTTCTTCATTGTTCACCAGTCGTCCGAGTGTTCCCTCACCCCGATTAATCTTTTCCGTAATTTCCCTAAGCGCGGCAAGCGAAGCATTCAAGCTGTCAATGGTTTCATCCTTATTCACCAACCTGCCGAGAGTCCCTTCGCCCTTATTTATTTTTGTGGATATTTCATTAACGCTGGTGATCAGGTTTTCCAAATTGTCCGATGCCTTGCGTATATTTTGAACTATGCTGTGGATATCGTCCGTGTTGGCATCCCCGATCTCTTTAAGCCTTGCCGAAAAATCCGACAGGTTGGTAATGATGCTCACAATATCCGCATTGTTCTCCTGAACGGTGTGGTTAAGCGTTTCAACCATTTCCCTTATATTTTGAACAATGGCCTGCAAGGAGGATTCCCCCCGGTCACCTCCCAAAGCATTGGCAAAAGAGCGTGTTAGCACCTTAATATCCATTGCTACTTCGCCCAGCGTATTAATCAAAGTGTCCATGTCGGTGGTAGGTGTCGTGCGCACGATCTCTTCGCCAGGTTTTATGAGCGGAGCAGACGGCGATCCCGGAATCAGCTCAACAAACTTGTCACCCAGGATCCCGCGGGTCCGAATCATCGCTTTCACATCTCGGGTGATTTTTACATTGGGATGGATCCTCAAGGAGACCAGAGCCTTTCCGTTCTTCAGGGTGATGTCACTGACCCGCCCGACTTCCACGCCGGCAATTTCGACGGACACATCCGTTGCAAGACCCGAAGCTGAATCAAAATAAACCCGAACATCGTATCCCTTGCCGGTTTTAAAGTTGAACTTACCTACCTTCATGGACATATATCCAAGAATAACCATGCTTATAACGACAAAAATGCCGACTTTTGCTTCAACGCTAAATTTCGCCATAATTGAAAAAGTACCGATTGGGGGTTGTCTTTATTAGAGTCGTCCACACAGCCATTTGTTGAATCTTTTTCAGCGGGCTACCAACAAATACAGATCTTACGGTATGAAATTTGGAAAAATTATCTTTCTGAAAGGATCGCTTTCCCTCCGACAAACTGCTTTACAATCGGATTATTCGACTGTTTGATTTCATCCGGCGTTCCGATTTCAATAATTTTTCCATTATACAGCATGGCTACTTGATGTGCAATCTTGAACGTTGATTCGATGTCATGACTGATAACCACACAGGTCGCATTCGTATGCCGCTGGGTAGATATGATCAGGTTGTCAATTGCATCGCACATGATCGGATCCAGACCGGTCGTCGGTTCATCAAACAGTATGATTTTAGGGTCCAAAGCCAACGCCCTTGCCAGGCCCACTCGCTTTCGCATACCGCCCGAAAGTTCAGCGGGCATTTTCCGGGTCACATCGGTTAGGCCGACTTGCAGCAGTTTGGTCTGGACAATTTCTTCAATTTTTTTTTTCGAAAGTTTGGTATGTTCCCGCAGAGGAAATGCGACATTGTCGCCGACGTTCATTGAATCAAAAAGAGCGGCTTCTTGAAAAAGCATACCAAATTTTTTCCGAGTTTCATTGAGTAATTTGTCGTTCAGTTTTGTAATATCGATTCCATCGACAAAAATCTCTCCGGAATCCGGCCGGGTCAGCGCAATGATATGCTTCAACAGGACACTTTTCCCGCCACCGCTCTGTCCGATAATTACGGTAATCTTTTCAGGCGCAATCATTAAATCCAGATTGTCAAGAACTTTTTGCTGATTAAATGACTTGCAAACCTTAATGAGTTCAATCATTAGAACATCACCGCTGTCAGAAAGTAATCACTGATGAGAATCGCAACCGAGGAAAACACAACGGACTGGGTGGTTGCCCGCCCAACGCCCTCGGCGCCCCCGGAAGTAAAAAAGCCCTTATAACAGCCGACCAGGGTTAATATCAGCCCAAAACAAGCAGCCTTAATCAGGCCGTTGAAGATATCCTCGAGTTCAACCAGTTCAACGATCCTTGCCATAAAAATTCCTGAATTAATTTTGAGAAGTTTTACTCCGACAAAATACCCGCCCACGCAGCCGATAAAGTCTGAAAGGATGGTTAAAACCGGTAGCATGAGTATGCCGGCAATTATCCGCGGCATTATTAAAAACTGAATAGGGTTGACCGACATGGTATACAGGGCATCGATTTGTTCGGTAACCCGCATGGTGCCGATTTCAGCGGCCATGGCAGATCCCGCACGTCCGGTAACCATGAGCGCTGTAATGACCGGCCCCAACTCACGCGTCATTGACAGTGCCACGGTAGCACCCACCAAACTCTCGCCGCCGAACATTCTAAAGCCGTAATACGTCTGAAGGGCCAGTACCATTCCCGTAAAGGCACCGGTAATGATCACAACTGTCAGTGAATGGACGCCGACAAATTCCATCTGTTTAAATACAATGCGAAAACGAAAAGGCGGCCGCATCATCCATGAAATCGCCTCAAGCAGGAGCAGCATAATCCGGCCGAACTCCTCGATCATGATTACAAAAGGCTTTCCGGCAATTTCAAATAATTTTATCATGAATTTACCATACGATGAACCGGCTGATGGGGGAATCGAAAAAAAAACTCCCGATAACGCCTTTTCTTGAATTTTAATTTGTTTCCCGTGATGTTTGATGAGCTATATTTTAATATTGAAACTCGTGGATAAAGTCAAGGTAAACCTTTATTTTTATTGAAAGTATGTTATATCGTACACGAAATTGCATTTACGAAACGCCATCTAATGATGCTTTCCGATTTTATTCCCCCATATTTCCCATATTGATTTGAGCGATATTATTTTCATAAGAAAGGTCGCCCGATTTTTGTATATCAAATTATTATGGAACGGAAGATGGCTTTACGCTTTTTTGAAAATTGCATCCGAAATGTTTTGGAATGAATCCCTGACAAGTCCTCCTCGAATCTATCCACAGGGTACCAAAACAGGTTTCAGCCAGTGTTTTAATTTTTTTTAATTTTTTTTTTATTTTCTTCTCCACTACATCTAGCCATGGCGAATAATAAAACACAATATAATGTAATTTTATATAAATTATATATAACTTATATATAAGTCTAAATAATTTTTCTTGACAAATCAGGTTCTTCAAACACATAATCTTTTCCAAAGAAAATAAGCACTGTCGTGTTAATTTTCTATTGTCCTTCTAAATGTCACGGTACCAAAAAAATATTTGCTAATAACAACAGCGAATCAAATTTAAAATGACGAAGAATTCAGTAAAAAAAATCAGAGAATCATTAATGATGAGCAAGGCAGAGCTTTCTAGAAAAGCAAATGTTTCTCCCATAACGATTTCTCGTATTGAAAAAGGCTTAGATTGCCGGATGGAAACAAAACGAAAAATAATCCTGGCTCTGGGCTATAAGCTTTCAGACAAAAACAAGATTTTCGGTGATTAAGAGCAGCTATGCTATTCGGAAAAAAATTTAATGTGGTTGGCTTAGATATCGGTTCCTGCACCCTCAAGGTAGCTGAAATTGTCGATACCAAAAAGGGACGCAGCCTGAAAAACTTTTCAATGTTGGATATCCCTCAGGGGGTCATTGAAGAAGGGACCATACGAGAACCCGATATTGCTGCGCAAAAAATTCGCGAATTATTCAAAAAGGCCGGCATCAAGGAACAGAATGTTGCGATATCCATCGGTGGGTTTTCAATTATTGTAAAAAATATAACCGTTCAAACAATGACCGAAGAAGAACTTCAAGAAACCATCCAGCTTGAGGCAGAACAGTATATTCCGTTTGATATCAGCGATGTTAATCTGGATTTTCAGATTATCGGGGAAAATGAAAACAATCCCAATCAAATGAACGTGATCCTCGTTGCGGCAAAAAAGGAAATGGTTGAAGATTATCTGAATGTCGTCCAGCTAGCCGGATTAAACCCCATCATACTCGATGTTGATGCCTTTGCCCTACAGAATATTTTTGAGATGAACTACGAAGGCGAAGAAGGAAGTGTTGCCCTGATTGATATCGGCGCGAGCAAAACCTCGCTGAATATATTGAAGGGGTATTCCTCCGTTTTTATGCGTGACGTCTCTTTGGGCTGCAGCCAAATCAACCAGAAGATAATGTCGCTCGTTAATTGCTCGGCAGAAGAAGCTGAAGATATCAAGTTCAATGAAAAATCAGAAAAAATTTCCAAAGACGACCTGTCGGAAATTACTTCTTCCGTAGTAAGCGACTGGTGTGCTGAAATCAGAAGGGCCTTAGACTTTTTTTATTCGACTTATCCGGATGAACAAATAAAACGGGTGGTTCTCAGCGGAGGCGGCGCCAACATTAAAGAATTCCAGGAACTGCTGGCCGTTGAAACTTCTACCGAAGTTGAAACTATCGACCCGTTTAAGAATCTCTCTGTTGACAATAAAAAACTGGATGCATCATATCTTGAACAAGTTGCCCCCCAGGCTGCTATCTGCATGGGCCTGGCAATTAGAAGAGCTGATGACAAATGATAAGAATTAACCTATTACCATTTAGAGCTGCACGCAAGAAAGAAAACGTTCGTCGGCAGATTTCCATCTTCGTGCTGATGTTTGCTTTTACGGCTGTGACCCTAGTCTATTATAACGGTTCCCTCAACGATCAAGTTCGAACGCTCGAAAACGACATTCAAACAAAAAAGACGGAATTGGCATCTTATCAAAAAACCATTCAGGAAATACAGCAGATTAAAAAGCGCCTGAGTGACCTCCAAAACAAGACGCAAATTATCAACCGATTAAAAGTTGACCGGGAATGGCCGCTGAACTTTCTTGATTCCATCAACGATCTGGTTATTGAAAAACGGATGTGGCTTACCGACCTTCAGTTGAAAGGACGCAATGTCAGCATTAAGGGCATTGCCTTGGACAATAAGACCGTTGCCGATTTTATGACCCGGCTTGAAAATTCGAAAATATATACGAACATTAACTTGCAGACAGTCAATCAAAAAACCATACGAAAATACAATCTTAAAAGTTTTGATATCAGTTGTCTTAGAGCAACGCCTCAACAGACGACGACAGCAACAGGCAAGGCCGGAAAATAATGAAAAAGCTCAGCCTCCCTTCAATATCAATGGAACCTTTTTTCGAAAAGGTTGAAAAAATCAACAAACTTCAGAGGATCCTGATTTATATAGGGACGTTTGTAATTCTTATCGGTCCATTTGTATATTTTTCATATTTGCCCAAATTAAAACAAATCGACCTGTTAACAAAGGAATCTGAATCGCTAACCGTCCAGCTCGTTTCAGCACGCCGACAGGCAGATCAATTGCAAGCTTGGCGCAATAAAGAAAAACAGGCAGAAGCAAATTTTTCCATCGCTAAAAGGGCTCTACCCCAGACAAAGGAAATTCCCTCGCTATTGGCCAGCATTTCTGAGTCAGGGCAGGTGTCAGGTCTTGAATTTTTACTTTTTAAGCCTCAAAACGAACGTGCGAAGCAGTTTTATGCTGAAATACCAGTCTCTATCAATGTTACAGGAAGGTATCACGATCTGGCGGCTTTTTTTGACAAGGTCTCGAGATTGCCGCGGCTGGTCAATATTGATAATATAATACTGAAAGCCCCCGCAAAGGGTGACAAATTGAATACGACATGTACGGCTATAACTTACCGGTTCATTGAGGCAAAACCGAAAGCCGCGCCTAAAAAGGGGGCAAAAAAATAACAGCCGGAAATAAGCCACGTTACTACTATGTATAAATCACTGAGACTTTCTATTAAAATTACCTGTTTTTTCTTTTTTGCGTTATTTATTTTTGGCTGTGACCGCCAGACGGAACCGCCGTCGCCACCGAAGGTAATAACGCAAAAAATCGCTGTCAGCGCACCTGCGCAACCTGCTCCTGTTCAGCCTTCAGAACCGACACAAAAAACTCCACCGGCGAAACCGGAAGCATCGACAAAAACCGTTCAACCAAAACAGCAGCCTGCAACGGAAATAAACACGACCACTGCACCGCCTGTTACGCCCGCTGCTCAGAGTATGGCAAAACAAACCACCGTTTCCGAGGAGAAACCAGGAAAGGTTGAGCCGGTTCCCGCCCCCAAGGGCAAGGCGGCTGTTACAGCTGCGAAAGTACCCGATACTTCAAAAGAAGACAAAGCAGCCGATGATGCCGGCGAGAAAGAACCTGAGTCTGGAACCTCTGAAACCGACCTTCAAAAACTGGTCGCCGATACAGCCGGCGGTTATAGCCCGGCAGGCAAGGTTGATCCCTTTCTGCCATTGTTTGAAGAAAAACCTGTAACTCCCGAAGAAGACTCAGATGCTGAAAAACAAAAGGCTAAACGACGGATGCCATTGACGCCGTTAGAACGTGTAGATCTAAGTCAGCTGAAGCTTGTCGGCATTATCCAGGCACCGAGCGGAAACAAGGCACTGGTGGAAGAGTCATCCGGCAAGGGATATATCATTAAAAAGGGAACTTTTATCGGTATTCATTCAGGTCGTGTTCTAGAAATACAAAAAGATCGCGTTGTTGTAGAAGAAGAGGTTGAAAATGTTTTAGGTCATTTTACGGTCGAGAAAAAAGAACTAAAACTTCAAAAACCTCCCGGAGAATTTTAATATGAAATACATAAAAATCAAACTGTCAAAAATCTGCGCTGTTGCATTATTTCTTGTGACCTTCGTGTTATTTACCGTCGGCTGCGCGTCCACCTCTTCGATTCCCCAGGCAGAAACAACGCCAGCCCCCGATACGCTTAAAATGATTACCAATATAACCACGGAGGAAGATTCCGGGTTTTTTTATGTAACAGTCTCTGCCAATCAGCCACTGACTTACACTTCCGTCAAACAGGTGTCGCCGACGAGTGTAATTTTTTATTTTCCTGAAACTGCCCTTGAAGCCTTGCAAACCTCTTATACATTTAGCAACCGCGTCGTTGAGGGTATTAAGGCATCCGAACTAACGGAAAAGGTAAGCGCCTCTCGAATTGAGATTCAACTAACGAAGGACACGACTTATTCAGTTGCTCGCGCAGGGGACGGAATAAGAATCGCTTTCGTAAAACCCGTTATCGTTGCCATGCTTGAAAAGAAAGAAGAAAACTACCAGGAAGACATAAGAGAAGAAGAGGAAGAAGAAGAGCAAAAACCGACAGATTTGACCAAGCTGCCACCAGCGACAAAACTGGAATCAATCTATACGGTACAATCCGACAAAAGCATAAAAATTAAAGTCATGGCGGACGGCGCCATTAAAAATTATAAAGCCTTTACCATTGCCGACCCCCCGCGGATCGTTTTTGATATATTCAAACTACTGCCGGCACCGCAGCAAAAAAAAGAACAACTCATTCCTGTCAATACCGAATGGGTAAAGAGTGTCCGTTACTTTGGCTATCCTGACAAGCTCCGCCTCGTGATCGACACTTCAAAACCCTTTTTAACTTCATTTGCCGGCACATCTGCAGAAAACGGACTTTTAATTCAAGTCGGCACCGATGTTGTGATGACGGCGGCGGATCCCGTTAAAAAAGCTGATGAAAAAAAAGTTGCACTCAATCCCAAGCCGGCTACTCCCGCTTCGACGGTCGCTGAAAAGAAAACCGACAAACCGACTAAAGATGCTTCCATAAAGGTTGCGGATATTACCCCCAAATCGGCCACCCCCGCTCCGGCAGTCGTTGAAAAGAAAACCGAGAAACCGGCCAAAGATGCTTCCATAAAGGTTGCGGATATTACCCCCAAACCGGCTACACCCGCTCCGGCAGTCGTTGAAAAGAAAATTGAAAAACCGGCTAAGGATGCGCCGCTAAAGTTGGCTGAAGCTTCTCCCCCACCACCCAAAACCGATTCCTCTGCAAAGGTTCCTCAACAGTCATCTTCGCCTGCCTGGGTAAATCGTATTGATTTTTCAAGTGAACCGGCCGGAAAATCAACGCTTATTATCGGCACGACCCGACCGATTCAATATGATATTAAAAAAGAAACCGACAAAAGAATTCAACTTAAACTGCTGGATACCCATATTCCTGATTATCGGAAACGACCCTTGATTACCACCCGTTTTCAAAGTGCGGTCGATCGAATATTACCCTTTGAAGCACCTGCCTTAAAAGACGCATCATTGTTTGCAATTGAACTCCGAGAAGCTGTTCCCTATGTTGTTGAACAGACCGACAATCTACTCATGGTTCATTTTGAAGCGTCAACAATCCCGCCCAAACCGCTGGATGAAGCCAAGCTGCCTGAATGGCAGACGGTAATGACGCAAACGACACTGGTTGCTGCCGAACCGGAAAAACCAATCGCGCAGAAGCCGGCAGCTCTCGCCACTCCGGCACAAAAAGAGCCTGCGGTGATAGTTGAAGAACTTATCAGCGGCACGACCAAAACGTATACCGGTGAAAAAATCGCGCTCGATTTTTATGATACGGACATTAAAAACGTGTTCCGTATCCTCAGAGAAGTCAGCCGTAAAAACTTTGCCATTGATAAAGGCGTAGCAGGCAAAGTCACCCTGACACTGGAGCAGCCGGTTCCATGGGACCAGGTGCTGGATTTAATATTGAAAATGAACGGCCTCGGCATGACCTACGAAGGGGATATTATTCGGATTGCCAAGCAGGATACCATAGCAAAAGAACAAAAAGATCTCGAAGCAAAACTGGCGGCAGAACGAAAAGCCAAACGTGAAGAGCAGAAAGAGGTTAAAGAACTGGAACCGTTGCTAACTGAATATATTTCGGTAAATTATGCAAACGCGACGACTGAAATCCTTCCAAAAGTCAAACCGGTTTCAACAAAAGGCCGCGGATCAATTAGTGTTGATGATCGCAATAACCAGCTTATCGTTACCGATGTGGCTGATATCATTGATCAGATCCGGGACATCGTTAAAAAAATTGACCGGGTTACTCCTCAGGTCCTGATCGAGGCCAGAATTGTTGAGGCAACCAACACCTTCACCCGTGCGATCGGCACCCAGTGGGGGGTGACGGGTCAAGGCAATGATTCATTGACAAATACCCTTGGGGGTACACTTGCCTATGACATGTCGGCCACAAACCCGCCCACATCCACCCTCGGAACCGTCGGCATTAATTTTACCCGGCTGGCGGGAACGCCGTTTTCATTGGTCAATGCGCGCTTGTCAGCGTCTGAGACCGAAGGGGATCTGAACATTATTTCTGCACCAAAAATTTTAACCCTGAACAACAAAAAGGCAACGATTAAACAGGGGGTCAAATATCCATATAACAAGCTGGTGGATGGCGAAACCCGAACGGAGTTCATTAATGTTGATCTGCTGCTGGAAGTTGAACCACTGGTAACACCTGATCAGCGCATCGCCATGAAGCTGAAAGTAACCAACAATGAGCTGGGCGCCATCGTCAACGCTCAGCAGTCATTTACCACTAAGGAGGCTGAAACGGAACTGTTGGTAAATGACGGCGAAACGGTCGTGATCGGCGGTATCCGAAAGACCACTAAAAGAAATGATATCTCCGGTGTTCCGGTCATGAAAGATATCCCGGTGCTAGGCTGGTTGTTTAAGTCCAAAGGAATCACAGACAACAAGGAAGAACTGCTGATATTTATAACACCCCAAATCGTGCAGCTGGAACAACGCGGCTGATCTAAACCCTTTTATCAATTATCAATTAGCCCGGTACGCCTCTCCTTTATCGGCAGCGCACCGGGCTGTTTTATTTTTTGAATCAGGCCTCCGGGTATCGTCAAAACTTACCTGATTATGAAAACAGGGACACAGGGGGGATTGTTAATATGTTAGAGCCTGTTCAACTATTACGATCGGCTTGGCCCCGGGTCCTTAAAGAGCTCTTCGCACCACCCCATGGTAGGTTGCGGGGGTGCGCTCGCTTTTGCGGCTCACGTGTCGACAGCGGGAAGTTTCCGCCGACCAGAAAATTAACTTTAAGCGGATAATTTTATTTTAGCTTATAGGTTCGCTTGATTTCTTCAACAGCGCTGGTGGCTTCCCGGGCCAACGAACGATCAGGCACGAGCTCCATCACCTTTTGATAGGCCTTAACGGCCTTCTCATACTCCCGGGCCATTGTGTATGCCCTTCCCAGGTCAAAGTAAAGCTCGGCAATACGGGGCGCAAACTGAATCGCTTTCTCCAGCATGACGCCCGCCTCCCGGCTTCGACCCGTCGCCATATAGTTCAAGCCCATCCCATGAAGTGCCTTGATATATGCCACATCCTTGTTCAGTCCGTCGTCGTACAACCCAAGGGCCCTTTTATAATATTTTTCCGATTGGGCAAAGTCTTTCTTGTGATAATAGGCCAGTCCCATATTAATCAGGGGATTCTGAGGGGTGGTATACAGCAGATTTTCAGAAAGCTCCTTGAAACAGGCAATGGCTTCGTCCCATTGCTCGTTTTTCATGTAAGCAACGCCAAGATTATTCTTGGCGGCGGAATAATCGGATTTTAACGCCAGCGATTTTTTGAAATGTTGAACGGCCAAGTCCGGTTTTTCCTTTTCCATATAAACAAAACCCAAATCATTCTGCAGGTAGGGATCATCAGGATATAATTTTTCGGCTTCAAGAAGCTCCCTGAGGGCTTCGGTGTAATTCTTCTGGCCGATATAGGCCCCTGCAATATTTCTCTTATCTTCAGCCTTCCGCTTTTGCACTTCCAGATCTGTAGCACAGGCCGTCAGAATAAATACCAACAGGAAAAAACAACTGCAGCCCTTTTTCATTTCTTTCCTCGTTATTGAAAGTATCAATGAATCACCACACCAACGAACCCGGTGATAAATCTATATTTAAGGGTTCATGTTTTTTTCAAATCCAGGATTTTTGCAATCTCCTCGCTTTCACGTTCAATAAAATGTTTAAAGGCTTGCCCTTGCAAAGGCTTGCCGGGAGCCGGCATTTCTTTAAGATCCTTCGGGCAAATCAATTGGGGCGCATTGACGAATTCCTTTGCCGGTGTAATTTCGTATTCTGCCGGAAATCTGTTTTGGAAATACATGTCTTGAAAAACTGAAAACTTAAGCGCATGGGCGGTCGAATCCAGAACGGCGACTTCATCTTTTTCTAAAAGCCCCTGCTGTTTGGCCGCCAAAAGACCGGCCAGAGATTCGCCGCCATGGGTACAGGCAACATGGCCGTTCTGGTTGGCTTGAAGCTGCCAGTCCATTATGTCCTGCTCCGCCACTTCAACCATGAAGACTTTCGGCCTACCGGCCATTGCATTGTAACGATCGACCAGATGGATGACCCGCGGCATGGATACCGGATTTCCGATCATTGCAGCCTGGGCCACACTGGGTCTAACGGCTATGGGCCTGAATTTCCGCTTAGCGGCATCCGATTCCATGTAATACTTAAAAACCGGATTGGCATGGCGTGACTGGACACCGATTATTTTGGGCAAGGTTTGAATAATACCGGTCTGAAAAAATTTTAAAAACCCATTCATCACCGCAGTGATATTGCCTGCATTTCCGATGGGGACCACCACCACTTTGTCTGCCAGGTCGTACTCGAAATATTGTGCGATTTCATATGAGTACGATTCCTGACCCAAGATTCGCCAGGCATTTTTCGAATTCAGCAGGGCGACATTGTATTTTTCTGATAAGGACTCTACAACCTTCATGCAATCATCAAACACTCCTGGGATTTCAAATACCGTTGCGCCGCTGCCAAGCGGTTGCGACAACTGCTGGGGGGTTACCTTTTTATGGGGAAGCAATACCGCCGACTTTACGTGAGGTTTTAGATAAGATCCATACAAGGCGGCCGCTGCCGAGGTATCACCGGTGGAAGCGCAAACCGCCAGCACGTCCGAAAGAAACCCGCTGCGGATCATATAGTTGATATAACTCAATGCGCTGGCCATGCCCCGGTCTTTAAAGGAGGCGCTGGGATTCTGGCCGTCGTTTTTAAAATAGAATTGAATTCCGACCTTGTCTTTCAATACCGAATTTGCCGCGACCATCGGCGTATGCCCCTCCCCCAGATAAATGATCGCATCCAGAGGTATGACCGGGCCGATAAACTCATAGAAAAGATAAATTCCCTTTAACGCGGGGATATTCAGTGTTTTGCGGAAATCAAAAATCTGATGCCATTTGTCGGCTGGTATTTCTGCAAGCCTATCAAAGGCCGCGTCTTCAATCAATAAGACCTGCCCGCACGCTGTACAGGTATACAACAACCGGTTAATATCATATTCAGCGCTGCACCCCAGACAGCGGTATCTTAATCGACCTTCCTGCCGCGGGATGATGAGCGGGCGTATTTCCTGGGGGATCTTTTCAATTTTCACAGTCTGATAACATCCCTTCCATCCATATAGGACCTAAGCGCTTTGGGTATAAGGATTGAGCCGTCCGCCTGCTGATTGTTTTCAAGTATGGCGGCAAACGTCCGACCGACCGCCAGACCGGACCCATTCAATGTATGAACAAACTCGGTTCCTTTCCTGCCATTGCGCTTAAATTTAATATTGCCGCGCCTAGCCTGAAAATCTTCAAAATTGCTGCAGGACGATATTTCACGGTAAACATTCTGGGCCGGCATCCAAACCTCTAAATCATAAGTCTTCGCTGCCGAAAAGCCCAAATCGCCCGTACACAAACAAACCACCTGGTAGGGAAGTTCCAGACGGGATAAAATTGTCTCAGCGTTTTTCAGGAGCTTCTCAAGCTCATCATATGATGTTTCCGGTGTTGCAAATTTAACCAGTTCGACCTTATTAAACTGATGCTGGCGAATCAACCCCCTTGTATCCTTGCCATATGACCCGGCTTCTGAACGAAAACAAGGCGTATAGGCACAGTATGATAGCGGCAGTCGGTCCTCATCTATGATTTCGCCCTGGTGGATATTCGTTACCGGCACTTCCGCCGTGGGTATCAAATAGTAGTCCCAGCCCTCCAGCTTAAAAAGATCTTGTTCGAATTTAGGCAACTGTCCCGTATGCATCATGCTTTCACGGTTGACAATGAAGGGCGGCAACACTTCCAGATACCCATGTTCTCCGGTATGAACATCAAGCATAAAATTAATCAGCGCGCGTTCCAATCTTGCGCCGGCTCCAAAATAGAGCGGAAAACGCGCCCCGGTAATTTTTGACGCTTTTTCAAAATCAAGTATGTTAAGTCCTTCCCCCAAATCATAGTGGGGCTTGGGTTCAAAGCCAAAAACCGGTGGAGCGCCCGCCTGTTTCACGACCGGATTGTCGCTGCTGTCTTTTCCGACAGGTACCGTTTCATGGGGCAAATTAGGAATCTCGAGGAGTTTTCGATGAATTTCCTCATCATATTCTGATAAAAGCTTATCGAGTTCTTTAATCCTGGCGGAAACCTCCCGCATTTCGCTGACCAGGCCGGTTGAATCAACCTTCTTCTTTTTCATTTCAGCTATCTGTTCCGACACCACATTACGGCGATGACGGAGCCCCTCGGCTTCAAGTAAAACCGAGCGCCGCCTAGATTCAACATCCTGAAACGATTCTAAATCCGCAGCAATCCCGCGGTTCATGAGTGCGTGATGGACCTGATCCAAATTTTCCCTGACGAATTTAATATCCAGCATAATTATTCCAAAACATTCTAAATGGTTATATATCACTTCCCCGGTCGCAATCACTTCTTATTGTCTGTTAGATTTGTAATAAGAAGGGTAAAAATAGACCAGACAGCGTCTGCAGCCCAAACAAAACTTTTTGGGTAAAAAATGATAAAATTTTTATCATGCAGTGTTTATTTAGTCAATGATTATTGCAAGTTGACTTTATTCGCCGTTTCTGTATACTAATTATTTTATAAACCGCCTCACCGCAAATGAACACCATCTGACCAGGAGACGACGCATGGAAGGAATTCAAGAAAAAAAACTTGAAATTAGAAAAGAGATCGGCAAACGCCTGGATGCTCTCTCTGATGGCGAACGTTTAAAAAAAAATAAAATTATTACGGAGCGCCTTTTTGATTTCGCTAATTTTCTGGAAGCAAAAATCTCCTTACTTTATATGGATTTGGGCTATGAAGTCAAAACTAATGAAATCATTAAAAGATGTTTCACTTTCAACAAGGTTGTCATTTTGCCTGCATTTATGGAAGACACCTATCGCATGAAATTAATGAAAATCGACAACACAGATTCCAGTCTCCGCCCCGGCCCCCGGGGGGTTTTAGAGCCAAATCCTGCAAAGTGCAAGGCGGTACAGATTGAACATATTGATATCGCCATAATTCCCGGAATAGCATTCGACGAAAAAGGCGGACGAATCGGATCCGGCAAAGGGTATTATGACAGATTCATTCCCGATCTTGCGATTACCACCCGCAAGGTGGCCTTAGCGTTTGAAGAACAGATAATCCAGCAGGTCCCTATGGAATCACATGACAAACATGTGGATATCATCATCACCGACGAAAGAATTATTTATAAAATATAACCCTATTCATTGCTGTTAAGTATCCCTTGGAGTTTCTGCAGGTTATTTTCCTCTCCGACTGCAATAACCGTATCTCCTCCACAAATGACCGTTTCAAAGGAAGGGTTGAAGATCATACTGCCATCCGACTTCTTTATCGCAATGATAATCAGGTTAAATTGCTGACGGATCCCTGAATCTTTCAAAGATACATTTGCCAGGTTAGACGAATCGCTGACGGGAATCTCTTCCATCTGAATGTCTTTATTTTGGTATGTAAAGGCAAGGTCTAAAAAACTGGTAACCGTCGGCCGAATAATTCGCTGAGCCATATTAACAGCCCCCATTTCATAGGGGGATTCCACTTTATCCGCACCGGCCGCTTTTAACTTGGATTTGGATTCACTGTAACTGGCCCGAGCCATAATAAAAATATCCGGATTTAACTGCCGGGCCGTCAAGACCAGAAATACATTTTCTGCGTCCGTACCCAAAACGGCAATCAGCCCTTTTGCCCGCCTGATACCGGCTTTAATCAAAGTGGTTTCATCCGTTGCATCCCCCGACACATAGATAAACCCTTCCTCAATCATCTCAGTCTCAAGATTCGGTCTGTTGTCGATCACCACCAGGTCAAGCGGTTTGGTCCTCAGGCTTTTACAGAGGACCATGCCGATACGCCCATATCCGCACACAATGTAATGATTTTTTAATTTTTCGATTTTTTTATCCAAACTTCTCCTCCCTAATATGATCCGGATACGGCCTTCAACAACAAACTGTACCACGGTGCCGATGACATACAGGAAAAAACCCACCCCGACAATGATCAGCACGATTGTATAAATCTGGCCGATTCTACTGATTTTATGCACTTCGCCGTATCCGACCGTTGCAAGCGTCGTGACCGTCATATAGGCGGAATCTAAAAAATCCCACCCCTCTATCAACATATAACCGGCTGTCCCCATAATGATGACCAGTGTCGCCATCAATACAGACAGTATGATATGCCGCGTGCTGTCCATCGGTCTTTCCTGTATGAATTTCTTTATTGTGTGAGCTCGTCGGTCATTCTAATATCTTGACGTAACCATCCAGTTTTGATAGAAATTTTTATCATGCAGAAATCTTCCGTCAAATACAAACGGTTATGCGACGAGATGGTTCAAAATCAACTCGAAGCCCGCGGAATCAACGATCCTCGGGTGTTGGCCGCCTTTCGTAAGGTTCATCGGCATTTATTTGTCAGCGAAGCCTTAATGGATCAGGCTTATGGCGATTTTCCGTTGCCTATCGGTGAACAGCAGACCATCTCTCAGCCGTTTATTGTCGCCGAAATGACCCAGTCGCTGGAACTTCACAAAGATGATCGGGTTCTTGAAATCGGCACTGGATCAGGCTACCAGGCCGCTATCCTGGCTGAAATCGTTTTTCGCGTTTATACGATTGAAAGAATATACCCCTTGTATGTGAAGGCGCGCAAGCTTTTTGACAAACTTCAGTATCACAACATCGTTACCAAGTATTCCGACGGAACAACCGGATGGTCCGACGAAAGTCCTTTTGATGCGATCATTGTAACGGCCGGCGCACCGGACATCCCGGAGACATTGATCAAGCAACTCGCCGTCGGTGGGCGTATGGTAATCCCCGTCGGCAACCAGTTTTCTCAAGACCTTATTAAAGTGCGCAAGGAAACTAACGGTATTCACTCGACCAGTCTGGGGGGCTGTCGGTTTGTTAAACTTGTGGGAGAACACGGTTGGAGAACGTAATTCATGTTGCGCCGACTTTATGACTGGGTCCTGCACTGGGCCGAAACCCCATACGGAACATGGGCCCTTTTTCTGCTTGCTTTTTGTGAATCTTCCTTTTTTCCGATCCCGCCCGATATATTACTGATAGCACTGGCTGTGGCTGTTCCCCAAAAGTCAATCCGGTATGCGCTGGTCTGTTCGGTCGGGTCTGTTCTAGGTGGATGTTTCGGTTACCTAATCGGGTGGCGGTTTATGGAGCTGATCGGAAACAAAATTATCATACTTTATAATTTTAGCGACAAATTTAATTATATCAAGGAACTATACCAGGATTACGGCGCTTGGGCGGTGGGGGTAGCCGGTTTTACACCGATCCCCTACAAGGTGTTTACGATTACGGCCGGCGCCTTTGATATCAACTTTTTGGTATTTCTATTTGCTTCTCTAATCTCGCGGTCTGCCCGCTTTTTTTTAGTGGGCGGATTGATCTATAAATTCGGACCCGCAATTCAATCTTTCATCGAAAAATATTTCAATATACTGGCAATTGCATTTACCGTACTGCTGATAACCGGATTTATTGCGATAAAATATTTTTTATAGTGTGAAGTTGCTTTAGAATAGAAGCCATTTCAAAAAATAGGGTTATGGTTCAAGATAAAGGCGGATCTGAATGTAAACCCGCAGACATACCCAAGTCTGTCGAGGGCTTGAAACGAAAATCCAACGCTGATATTGGGCCAAATGGCATTTTTGAGATGGCTTTTAGTGTCGTGTCCCAGGAGTCGTTTCACTTCTATTGCCGGTCATAAGGGGAAGCGGTCGTGTTTTGGAGAAGGCCGGCATGCTTTTAAATTGGCAAAGTATAGGGGGGCCAAAATTCGATCGGATACCGGATAACATCATTTAACATTTTTATGCCGTGCCGATTCGAATCCGGACGCCTTGGCACCACAGGATTTATGCCGGCCGAATCCAAAATATAACCGTGCCTGTTATAAGTTATTTCCCGGACACGACACACTAGCTGCATTTAGAAAATCCGCAGGCGTGGCAAACCATACACCCTTCCTCATGTACCATGACGCTGCTGCATTCCGGGCAAACGCCCATCATGGCGTCGCTGCTTTCGGAAATATCCACCCCGGTAATGTTTTTAAGGACCTGTGCCATGGCATCAGGGCAAGACAGAACGATCTTGCCGTTTTGCCAGGAGGGCGATGGGCAGCGAATGCCGATAAGCTGTTTGACGATCGCGTCGGCTTTCACACCGGATCTAAGCGCCAGGGATACCAATCGGCCGGCCGCTTCAATCTGTGAAGAGGCGCAGCCGCCGGTTTTTCCCATCTGAGCAAAAACTTCACAGATGCCTTCATCATCGGAGTTTACGGTAACATAGAGTTTTCCGCATCCGGTTCGTATACGTTCGGTCATACCGGTGGTTCGCTCCGGCCTGGGACGCGGCGCGATTTTACTGGCCTCCCTGACAGCGGTGCCCACATTCAGTACCTGCTGCCCGCGGCTTCCATCTCTGTATATGGTCACCCCCTTGCAGCCGGCGCTGTATGCCGAAAGATAAACCTGAGCGACATCTTCCCGGGTGGCGCCTGCTGCGAAATTTACCGTTTTTGAAACCGCATTATCGGTATATTTCTGAAAAGCCGCCTGTATTTTGATATGCCACTCAGGAGAGATGTCATGGGATGTTTTAAAAACTTTCTTAATATGGTTTGGAACAGCGTCAATACCTTGTACCGAACCCGTCTTAGAAATTTCAGCTGCAAGCTCCTTGCTGTAAAATCCATGCTTCTTTGCCGCCTGAATAAAGAGTGCATGCATTTCAGGCAGCGATTCACCATCCAAAACACGTCGGACATGCGCTACAGCAAATATCGGCTCGATCCCGCTGGAAGTTCCGGCGATAATGCTGATGGTTCCGGTCGGAGCTATCGTGGTGGTCGTTGCGTTTCGCATAAAAGGTGTTGCCGGCGTATCAAAAATACTTCCCTTATAAAACGGAAAATTTCCGAACATTCCGGCACGCGCGGCCGAGGCCTTTCTGGCTTCCATTTGAATAATCGACATGACCCGCTCTGCCTGGGAAACGGCCTCATCGGAATCATACGGAACCCCCAGCTTTATCAACATGTCTGCAAATCCCATCACACCGAGCCCGATTTTACGGTTGCTCTTACTCATTTTTTCGATACGCGCAAGCGGATATTTATTCAGTTCGATGACGTTGTCTAGAAAGTGTACAGCCGCATGGACCGTCTGGGTCAAACGGTTCACGTTCAATTCATTTTTCACTACCATCTGGGCCAGATTGATGGATCCCAGCGTACAGGATTCGTAAGGCAGCAAGGGCTGTTCTCCGCACGGATTGGTAGCATCAATTGCCCCGATATGCGGTGTCGGATTGCAAGCGTTGATTCGATCAATAAAAATAACACCAGGCTCTCCTGTCTGCCAGGCTGAGTTAACAATTTTATCGAATATCATTTTGGCTGAGAGCTGTCGGACCGCTTTTCCGTTTCTAGGATTGATTAATTCAAAATCTTTATCCTGGTTCAGCGCATCCATAAATTTGCCCGTGATAGCCACTGAGATGTTAAAATTGTTCAGCCGCCCAAGGTCGTTTTTAGATTCAATAAACGTTTCAATATCCGGGTGGTCCACCCTCAGGACGCCCATATTGGCACCGCGCCGCGTTCCTCCCTGTTTTACGGTCTCTGTGGCAATGTCAAATACGGACATAAATGAAATCGGGCCGCTGGAAACCCCCGCCGTAGAAGAAACCATATCGCGCTCCGGCCTGATGCTGGAAAAAGAAAAACCGGTCCCCCCCCCGCTTTTATGAATCATTGCGGTGTGCTTCAATGTTTCAAAAATACTTTCCATGGAATCTTCGATGGGCAGGACAAAACAGGCCGCCAGCTGCCCCAGGCGTCGCCCGGCATTCATCAGTGTCGGTGAATTCGGTAAAAACCACATCCGGCCCAGTATATTCAGAAACTCTTCTTCTGTTTTTTGAACATCGGCGTCGGGATCAAGTAGTTTGTCGGCAGCGGCAATACTCCTGGCGACCCTGGCGAACAACTCCTCAGGGGTTTCGATAATGTTGCCTTCGGTATCTTTTTTGAGATACCGCTTTTCCAAAACGATTTTAGCATTTTTTGATATTGAAACAGTCATTGTTATTATTTTTATCTCCCGGTTGATGTCTCTATCGGGCAGGCAGGCGGTTCTTTCCGATTCGCTCATTTGGCCGTTTGCCCGGATCTGGTCATTGCAACTCTTTTCGAATATGTTCGACGAACGTATTTCCCAAAGGGGATAAACTGCGATATTTGTGCAGCGTCAAATAGAAACTGCGTCTGAGATTAAAGCCTGCAATTGTAATGGCTTTTAATGTTCCTGCATTTAACTCTTCGGAAACTGCAATCCTTGAAACGATTGAAACTCCCACACCGTTTTTTACAGCCTGACAGACCGCCTCGGTACTCCCCATTTCCGCAACCACGTTAAAATCCTCAATTCGGATATCACCACCGGAAAGATTCTGCTCAAATGATTTTAATGTTCCGGAGCCCCGTTCACGGATGATAAAAGGTTCTTTCAACAGCAGGTGCATTTCGATCTTTTTTTTCAGGGCCCACCGATGCTTCGCCGGAACAACCAGGCACATTTCGTCATCTATTAAGGCCTGTTGAGAAATCTTTTTATTCTCCGTCCGGGCGCCGACAATTCCTATCTCCAGTTCGCCGGATAGCGTTGCGTTGATTATCTTTTCCGTATCACCAATCATAAGGGAAATGATGACATCCGGATAGCGGGTTTTGAAACTTCCGATTAACCGCGGAATCACATAAGCACCCGGTATGGTGCTCCCGCCGATTATCAGTCGACCCTTCATTTTACCGTGAAAAAGGGAAAGCGCGGTTTCTGCCTCCTCCCGAAGGGTTATTAGCCTTCGCGCATAGCCGTAAAGCATCTCTCCAGCCTTTGTCGGCAGAGCCTCCTTGGCAAGTCGATCAATCAATCGACAATTGAAATGTTCCTCCAAGTCCCGGATGTGACTGCTGACCGTCGGCTGTGACAGGTGAGCTGCTTCGCCCGCTTTGGAAAAGCTTTTAAGCTCGATAACCTTGCAGAAAATATGTAGCTGCCACAAATCCATTTATGAGGCTTTCCCGAATTTTTCCTTTAACCTCTTATTCACCTCGATCGGCACCATACCGTTAATGTTTCCACCGAATTGTGCTGCCTCCTTTATAATCGAAGAACTTGTAAAAATCCAGCGCATCCCGGTCATCAAAAAAACCGTTTGGACTTCCCGGTTTAATCGGCGATTCATCAATGCCAGTTGAAATTCATATTCAAAATCCGACACGGCCCGCAGACCGCGCAGAATGGCGTGGGCCTTTCTTCGGGCGGCATAATCCACCAGGAGGCCGTCAAATGCATCTATTTCTATGGCGGGATTATGTTTCAGACATATCGTAAGCATTTCAACACGCTCTTCAACGGTAAAAAGAGACTTCTTGGCAGGGTTGTGAAGAATCGCAACGATAATTTTATCAAAAAGCTTCAGTCCTCTTTCAACAATATCGATATGGCCGTTTGTTACCGGGTCAAAGGATCCGGGATATATCGCAATTCTTTCCATTGATGACAAGTCCCCCTATTTTTAAAGAAGTATCAGTTTTAGACGCATCAATCATCAAAACAAAAACCGCTCACACAAGCTGGCGGATTTTTCCGGATAGGGCATGAAACTGTTTTGTCCGCGCCTCCGGCTTGATGAAGGCAATGTGGTGAGCATTCGGTTGAACAGCTAAGACCGCTCCATCCGAGGGTCATAAGTTCATATTGTGTCCGGAAATTATTTTGCGGGTAATCTCCTGTTCGGCTTTACGGGTCCATTGGCCCGGATTTTTGATGTCATTTCTAAGAATAATTCGCCAGCGCTTCGCTTTCTTGTTTTGGGGCGGATGGTACCGATTTTAGTGTGTCTATAACACATTGGTTAAAAAGGTAACAAGCGTTTTCCCATATTTGCGCTGATCGGAAATGGCAAATTCCGATATGTTTTCCGGAATGGGTTCCGAAGCGCTGTGCTCCACCACCACCCAGCCGCCCCGGTTCAAACAATCGCCATAATAAAGACTCCTTAACGCCTTTTGGACCATATCCCGGTTGTAGGGCGGATCCATAAATACCAGATCATACCTGAACGCTATCCTTCTTAAACAGTTTAAATTTTTTGTGACGTCCCACCGGATGACCTGGGCCTGCCTGTCAAGTTTGCCGGCCTGGATGTTTCGCTTAATTACGCTCAAGGCTTCCTTTGACTTTTCGATAAAGACCGCATGGCTGGCCCCTCTGCTTAACGCTTCGATCCCGAAGGCGCCTGTTCCGGAAAACAGATCCAGCACGATCGCTTCTGGAACTCTAAAAGACAGGATATTGAATATGGACTCTCGAAGCCTATCCGCCGTAGGTCTGACTTTTTTGCCTGGGATGGAAAACAGCCTTTTCCCTTTTAAACGACCCCCGATGATTCTCAACTAGGATTTCCCCTGACACTATTGAAAACAACCCATTCTATTTTTTTAACTTTTTATACAAGTAACTCCGCTTCACCCCGATGGCTTTTGCCGTCTGGCTGATATTATGCTCGTTCTCTTCGAGTTTCCGAAGAATAAATTCTCTTTCAAAGTTTACCTTTGCCTCTTTTAGATGTTTTATTGAAAATAACCGATCGTCTGAAGATTCTCTATCCACTCTGGAACCAGGATTATACGGCACCGGCAAATCATCTGCGGTGATCAGCTCGTTTCCCTCCATAATTGCAATGCGCTCTATAAGGTTTTTCAGTTCACGGACATTTCCCGGCCAGGGGTAATCACAAAGCAGTTCAATAGCTACCGGATCCAGCATTTTTCTGGGATTTCGGGTCTGAGCGGCGAATTCCTCTAAAAAAGTTTCTATCAGCAGGGGAATATCCTCCCGGCGCTCCCTTAGTGCGGGAACTTTAATCGGGATCACATTCAGACGGTAGTATAGATCTTCTCTGAAGTTGCCGAGAGCAATCTCTTTTTCAAGCTCTTTATTGCTCGCCGCTATTATGCGAACGTTTACGCTTAATGTTCTGCCGCCGCCGATCCTGTTGAATTGCCGCTCCTGTAAGACCCGCAGAATTTTAGCCTGAATCTTTAAACTCATATCCCCAATTTCATCTAAAAAAAGCGTGCCGTTAACTGCCAGTTCAAACTTACCGATGTTTTTTTTGGTCATCCCCGTAAACGCGCCCTTTTCATGACCGAAAAGTTCACTCTCAAACAGTTCTTCGGGAATGGTTGCGCAATTGACGACGATCATCGGGCAATCGGCTCTGTTGCTCAAGTGATGGATGGTTCTGGCAACCAGTTCCTTGCCGGTTCCATTTTCTCCGGTTATCAATATGTAGGAATCCGTCGGCGCTGCCGCTGCAATTTCTTTTTTCAGTGTTTGAATGAGAGGGCTGCTGCCGGTGATTGAGTGTTTTTCAATCGTTTTTTTCCGTAAATATCTATTTTCCTCTTCCAGCCTTCGAAAGTTCAGGGCATTGTTGATGCTTAAAATGACCTTGTCGATGGACAACGGTTTTTCGATAAAACCGAATGCCCCCAGCTTGGTTGCCTCAACCGCCGTATCAATGGTCCCGTGTCCGGTGATGATGACGACTTGGATGAAGGGATTGTCTTTCTTGATTTCTTTTAAAGTTTCGATACCATCGATGCCCGGCATCCAGATGTCGAGCAAAACCAGATCAGGCGCTTCAGAGCTGATGACTTTTAGGGCTTCATACCCATTCGAGGCGGTCAAAACCTCAAAACCTTCATCGGCCAGAAGTCCACTCAAAGATTGAAGTATGGATGGCTCATCATCAACGATCAGAACTGATGGAAACATAGGTTGCAATTTCCTTTGAAAATTTTTTTGAAATAACCGGGTTAGGCCGGCAGCTCGATAATAAACCTTGCCCCACTGGGTTGATTATCCTCAACCCGTATATTGCCATTGTGATCAGCGATAATCGAGCTGACGATTGTCAGCCCCAAGCCCATACCTGCCTTTTTAGTGGAAAAATACGGTTCAAACAGGCGGGCCTTTTGCTCGTCGGATATACCGCTTCCATTATCGGCCACTTCAAGCCGAACCATCTTAGTCCCGGACTCGTAGGATAAGGATATCCGGATATAACCGGAATTTTTTATCGCCCCGATGGCATTGTCAATCAAATTAATCATTGCCTGTTTAATTTGCTGCCGATCTATGTTGAGGACCGGAATTTTATCAGCGACCGTCAGGTCAAAATTTATCGTTTGATGACCATCTTTATAGAGCGCCACGGTTTCTTCTATAATCGGCGGTAGTTGACAGGGTTGTAGATTCGCAGCGGGAAACCGTGCAAACGACGAGAATTCATTGACAAGATTTCTAATTATTTCAACATGATCAATGATCATACGGATGCATTCGTCAAATACCGGCTCTTTGAACTGGGCGGCATATTTTCTTTTTAAACGCTGGGCAGACAGAGTTATCGGGGTCAGCGGATTTTTGACTTCATGGGCAATTCGGCGGGCGACCTCCCTCCAGGCAGCCATACGCTGCGCTTTTTCCAGCTCGGTCAGGTCGTCAAAAACCATCACAATACCGATGTGGTTCCCGACGTCGTCCTTTAGCATATTTACGTGAACGATAAAACTGCGGGGCCGCCCTTCTATCGTCAACCCCAGCGGCAGCTCAATGGCGTCGTCCATAGAGTCATTCAGGCTTTGCAGGATTCCCTCCGCAAGGCGCAGGTGCGGTCCCTTTAAAAGCGTTTTTAAATTTTTATTTAGGATTTCCGAAGACTTTAAATCCAGCATTTTTTCCGCTGACGTGTTCATGGTGGTGATAAAGCCGTGCGAATCCAAGGTAACCACACCGGTGGAAACATTCTTTAACACAATTTCCATATAGCGTCGCCGCTCTTCAATCTCAATATTCTGCTGACGAAGCATCCGGGCCGACAATTCCAGCTGCTCCCGACCGGTTCGCAAATCCCGTGTCATTTTATTGAAAGAATCCACCAGGCTTCCGATTTCATCATCAGCAACCTGTCCGATACTGAAGCTTAAGTCCCCTTCGGCGACCCGTCGGGTTCCTTCCGCCAATTCCTTGATGGGCACACTGATCGATTTTGCGAAATAAAAACCGAACCAGACCGCACAGAAAAGAACCAGCAGCGCCACAATCGACAGCGTAATATAATAAGTTATCTGGATCGGTTCTTTTAATAGCTTTATCTGCTGATACTCTTCAAATCCCCTCGAAATGGAATCCATGTTTTCCGAGAGGTTCGGCGGAATGACAATGGTGACAACGACAAACCCTTCTGCATCCCGAAGGGGTTGGCCAAACGGTATGGTTCCGATGGTTCGGATCAGTTCACCGATATTAAGATTTTCAGAGATGGTTCTGCTTTTTTCCGGTTCAAAATCTTTCTGAAACTCATTTGCTGAAATAGCCGATAGCCCCTCAGCTTCCAGATCCGAAGAGACCGCAAAGGTAAGGCGCTGGGAATTTGTCGAATACACCTCGATGGCATCCAGATTGAATGCGCGCTGCGCAATCTGAATGTATCGGGAAAGGGCTTTTCTTTTTTGACCCCCCAACAGTTTTTTTGCCTTCAACTGATAGGCGATTCTTTCAATAAAAAATTCGTTGTTGTCCTCGATATGGCCGTACAGACTTCGACCGACTTGTAGAGAATTCTGCAAAGACTGCTCGACCGGGACATTAAACCAGAACTCAATGCTGTTGGTAATAAAATTGATTGAAAAGAAAAAAAGGATAATCGTCGGCAACAGCGTCAGGGTAATAAAGGCGACCACCAGACGGGTCCGAAGCTTGGCCCCCATCACCTTGCGTTTTCTATCATACAGCAGTTTGACCACATTGCGAAAAACAAGAAATAACAGCAGGATCAACAGCAGCAGGTTGATATTAATCAGGATAAACATCAGAATGGTATTAGAAATCGGAAAATCTGCACCGAAATGAATGACGCGGTTTTCTGCAAACGTCAGCAAAGCAACCACAACAAGAATGACGACAATGAGAATACTTTCCCGTTTCCGCCGCAGGCGTTCGCTTTGCGTAATAGATGAAGACGTTTTTTCGGCGAAGTTGTTTTTCATTTTAATTCGGCGAGAAAGAAATAGAGATTGGCTTTTAATAAATGAACTCTATGGTATACCAATCGGTCTCAAAGTCCCATAACGAAACAAAGAAAAGCACATAATGCAGATAAAACGGGAGAGTGAGTTTGCTAAGTTGAGCTTTCGCTCTGATCTGATACTGGCTGCCTTTTTCAAGCTGACTGAGCGGTACGGCCTTCAAGCTGTCAATCTCGGACATTAACTTTCGTGCTTCTACAAACGATTTTGTAACAATGGGCTGATTGTTTTCCCACGACCGTGTAACCAGAAACTCTTTTTTCAGGTTATTATATTTAATCGTATGGGTAATGTCTATTTCAACGATCTCTTTATCAGGCAAAAAATTCCGAACGCGGTATAATTGAATAAAAAAGGAAAAAGTGGTGGGCACACCGCTCAAAATTGCTTTTTTCATATTTTCCCTGAAGGCCCCTTCAACCGTCAGGTAAACCAATAGATCATCACGTGTATTGGTTACAATAATATTCGTCAAGGCTGCATCCTGTGCAAAAGCGCCGCAGGGAGATATAGCATAACACATTAAAATTAATATACAAAATTTATTTCGCAGACCTGGTGTCATATCATCAATAATTGTCGTTCGCGTTGTATTACCAGTGAGCCGAAGAGAGATAAGACCGTCCGTGATACAACAGCCCTCGCTTTATTTTTTCACATAATTAATAGCTGATAGGCCCTGAAATGGCAAGTGATTTTGATTAAATGGTGGGCAGGTCGTTCTTGTCGCGGATGATCCGGGTTTCCCAGGATTGTTTTCGGTTAAAAAACTCTTTCAGGAAAGCATGGTTGAAGGCATGGCCGGATTTGTTGACGATCACATGCCCGAGAACGGGCATGCCCAGCAGCGAGAAGTCACCAATACAGTCCAGGATTTTATGACGGACGAATTCGTCCTGGAAACGCAATCCTTCCTCGTTAATGACATGGTGTTTGTCTATCACAACTGCATTTTCCAGGGATCCGCCGCGGGCAAGCCCATAGCGCTGCATGTGTTCCAATTCGGCCAGGAATCCGAATGTTCTGGCACGGCAAATTTCACCTTCAAAAACATGATCCGTGAGATTGATGGAAAAAGACTGGTTTTGAATCAGGGGGTGATTATAATCAATCGTGCAGGTGATTTTGTAGGTTGTATCCGGGTACAGGCCGACGGATTTGCCATCCTCATTCAATTCAATCGGCTCCTTAATCACAAAGAAAAATCTAGGGCTGAGCTGCTCCTGAATCCCTGCCGTTTTAATCAGGGCAGTGAATGGTCCGGCGCTCCCATCCATTATCGGGACTTCATAAGAATCAAGTTCAACAATGGCATTGTCTATCGAAAGCCCTGCAAAGCTGGCCATCAGGTGCTCAATAGTCGAAACGATAAATCCATTATAACCGATGACCGTTGCCAGGCTTGTATCTACAACCATATTAAAATGGGCTGAAATGCTGGGGCTGTCAGGAAGATCTGTGCGTATAAATTTAATTCCATGGTTTACAGGCGCCGGTTTAATCGTCAGATTTACTTTTTTACCTGAATGAAGCCCGACGCCCGAACAGACAGCCTTTTTTGCAAGGGTTCTTTGTTGAAAATTTATATCCATTCTCGTTTGTATATCCTTTTCATAATTATGAAAAGGAGCCATTTCCCCTGTTCTAAGGTCAAAATTACGCTTAACAAGCGCCGTGATCTATACCACTTTGCAGATAACCTTTGGCTTATTTCAAAAGTCGCCTTATATTTAGCCCAAATCAGCATGGCTTTGCAAGTCTTTCTTAGAATGACTGTTTAAATGGGACTAAATTTATGATACCTGTTTCACTTGATGAAAAAATCTGAAAATAACCAAAGCCGCTTCCTGAAGGCCGTTGTTGCCAATCCAGAAGGTGAAATCTTTGAACTCGCCGGGTACACCGCTATCGGCATGTCCGGAAAGTTACAGGTTCCACTGACGGTTGAAAAAACCACCCCCCTTCCGTATGGCAGCGAACTGATGTTGCTTCCGGATAGAAAGCCCATGGTTTTCAATCTACATACCCAAAAAATTGAAACCCTGGCAGAAAATCCCTACCGGCCGGGGGAAACGATTTTTCCTGTAGCGGCCTTCAACTCCCCGGGATTTATCATAACCTATGTCAGCGCCTATGAAGAAAATAGAAATGCTGTTCAGCTTCCTCTGTTTTCCTATGGCGCCGTCGGATGGCATCAAAAGGGTTTCAGATCCGCGGCAATTTGTGTCGACAGAGAACGAAGACAGGATCTCAGGCTGATGCCGATACAAAAAATTAAAGCCGGTATCCGCCGGATGCAGCAGCGTCTTCCCGGCAATCGTCTGAGGGAGCACTTGGAAAGCTGTGCCCTGACTTATGGCTGCCCGGCCGCTAAAAATTTCTTCTTGGCCCGCTATGAAGCCCCCCTGCCAACCGCCACATCCTGCAACGCCCGTTGTGTGGGCTGTATTTCTCTGCAAGGCGGCGGGAACATATCCAACTGTCAGGAACGCATAAAATTTACCCCGCAACCCGAAGAGATTTCAGATCTGGCGCTGGAACATCTCCGTAATGTCAAGAACGGCATCCTGAGTTTCGGGCAAGGATGCGAAGGCGACCCTTTGCTGGCTGCCGACGTTATTGCGCCCGCTATCCAGCGCATTCGCCTCCTTACGAATAAGGGCACCATTAACATGAATACCAATGCAAGCAGACCCGATATTCTTAAAAAATTATTCAATATCGGCCTTGATAGTATCCGCGTCAGCATGAACAGTGTCAGGGAAAACTGCTATAAGGCTTATTATCGCCCCAGGGCGTACCGGTTTAAAGATGTCATTGAAAGCATTGATATTGCCAAACGGATGGGACGATTCGTATCAATCAATTACTTAAACTGTCCGGGATTCACGGATTCACCGGAAGAAACCCGTGCGTTGATGGCTTTTCTAAAAAATCACCCGGTCGACATGATTCAGTGGCGCAATCTAAATATAGACCCAATTAACTATTTAAAACTAATGAATAAAACATCAAACCACGGCCTTCCGCTCGGTATAGGGGTCGTTTTAGAAAAAATCAAACAGCAATTTCCAAAAATGAAATATGGGTATTTCAACCCGCCTAAAGAGTCTTTCTATGAAATGGTCTGAAGTAAAAATCACATTTGATGCCGAGGACAGGGAGTTTGCAGCCGACCTGATTTCAAATATTTTTTATGACCTCGGCCTGTCGGGAGTTGTTGTTGAAGATGCCGACACCTTGTCCCCTAATGGTCTTGCTGACCATTTGCCGCATGGGGTGAATGCCGTAAGCGCTTATTTGCCGAAAACGGAAACATTATCCGACAGCATGGATTTTATAACAAAAAGACTGGGTGAAGTGACCCGAGAATTTCATATCCCCGGACGAATCATTTGTCGGGATGTGGATGAAACGGATTGGGCTGAATCTTGGAAAGCCTATTTCTGGCCCCAAAAGATCGGTAGGAAAATCGTTATAAAACCAAGTTGGCGCGAATATGTTCCCGCACCGGATGATATTATCGTAGAAATAGATCCCGGCATGGCATTTGGAACCGGCACACACCCCACCACAAGCCTGTGTATAGAGATGATTGAAAAATTTCTGCAAAAAGGGGATTCGTTTCTGGATGTCGGAACCGGGTCCGGGATTCTTATGGCAGCTGCTGCAAAACTGGGGGCCGGTAAGGGAATCGGCATTGACAACGACCATCTTGCCGTTGAAATCGCTAGAAAAAACCTGCTCATGAACAGCATTGATCCGGAAAATTTTAATGTTTTAACCGGGGACCTGGCGGAAACCGTCAACGAAAAATTCCACTTTGTCTCTGCCAATATACTGACCGAAACCATAATCAGGCTGCTGGGTCATATCCGTAAGATCCTGATAGGCGGCGGTGTTTTTGTCTGTTCCGGAATCATTGAAGAAAATAAAGATTTGATTCGATCGAAAATGGAAAAAACGGGCTTTGATATACTGGATACGGTTATCCGGGAAAAATGGGTGGCCTTTGCCGGGCGGCTACGGAAAGATCAGCCGGTTTGAATTAGCAACAAATCGACTTCGGATATTTTTGCCATTCGGATAAGATTACTGACACTGGTTTCCCGCTGAAAAAAACCGATATTTTCCTTGGCCGTTAATAATTTCAAATATTTCTTATTGTTATTTTCTCCCACCCGCCGCCGCCGACATGGCATTACTTTTGCTTTGCTTTTGTCAGAACCGCCTGCTTTCAGGAATCTCACCATGGATTTTTCTTAAATCAAAAGGAGGGAAAGCCATGTTGTCTAAACCAACCGCCGAACAAAACAGCGAATTCTTTTCCGCGGAACAGCATGAACATATCGCCATCATACGGTTTAAAGGACATTTTCTATACAGCACCACCGATTTAACTTCGAGAGACAAATTACTGGACTACCTTGATCGGATTTCAAAAACCGAATCCATCAAGGTCATTGTAATCATGTCGTCGCCTGAAAAAACAGGAAGTGAAGAGCTCTTGGATTTTTACCGCAGGATATTAAGGTCAAAACTGGGAATTAATGCCATCCATCGAATGTTTAACGTCGTTGATCAATTTATTTTAAAACTCGTTGATCTAAATAAAATTGTTGTTCATGCCAACCGGGGCGAGAATATCCTCCTGTTTTTAAATATCAGTCTCTCCTGCGATTACAGAATCGTATCCAACAGTACCGTATTTCAAAATCCCTACCCCGAGTTCGGGCTGATTCCCAAAGGCGGTGGCGGTTATTTCCTGCCCAAGCTGCTGGGCCGTAAAAAAGCGTTTGAATTGCTGCTGTCCGGAAAGAATATTGCTGCCCCTGAAGCATTGTCGCTGGGTCTTGTGGACGAAATTGTTCATCCCGACAAAATAGAAGAGGCCACGATTAACACCGCCCTTCGATTTGCCGGCAAACCGGCGGGCTCCCTTTTTGGAATCAAACGGTTGTTGAAATATTCCATCAAGGACCTCCGGGAATATTTGGAACTGGAAAATCAGGTTCTATTAAGGATTGTCCAATCCCCGGACCAAAAATCGGAATTTTGGAAAAAGATACTGCAATCCGATAAGGTTTAGTCATAAAATTTTGATTTCTTTTTTCTACTTTAACACTATTTTTGACACTTCCATTAATTTACGATATAAGGTCGTCAACATTTATATTTGAAACCAGCAAAAGAAGGGCTTCATGGCAATAGATAATTCACAGACCGATCAAGACTGGGAAAGCCGGGTACTTTGCAGCGACGAAAGCTGTATCGGAGTCATCGGACCGGACGGCAGATGCAAGGAGTGCGGCAAAAAATTCGAAGGCGACCTCTCCAAAATTAGTTTCCCGGCTGATGAAGCGGTGCCATCGATTGATACCGAACCGGCTGAAACCGAACTTGAAGAAACCGCCGAAGTACCGGAAAAACAAGCTGACTCGCAAGCTGATCCGGACTGGGAAAGCCGCAGGCTCTGCAGCGACGAAAGCTGCATCGGGGTCATTGGACCCGACGGCCGCTGCAAGGAATGCGGCAAACCGTTTAGTGCCTGATTGTCTCCCGATCGAAACGGATTGTTATAATTTTGAATTCACCGCGGCTTGGTCTTTCTGCCATAGGGTATACCCAGCTTTTTCATCCGTCCCCGCAGTGTGCTGGGATGCAGCCCGAGCAGCCGGGCGGCGCCCTTCTCTCCTTCCACCTTTCCACCGGTGCGCGCAAGCGCTTTTGTTATATGGCTCGCAATCATCTCCTCTAATGGACAAATGCTGGTATCCCCCTTTTCTGCAAATGCCTTTTTCTGAGAGGTCGGAGCTGCTGAGAGCGGGTCAAACCTCAACCGGCCATCACCCTGCGTAATTTGATTCAGAATCAGCGCGCGCTCGACCAGGTTTTCGAGTTCACGCACATTCCCCGGCCAATGATATCCCTGAAGTTGTTCCAGGGCATCCTGTGCCAGCAGCGGCCGCTCGCTTATTTTCAGTTCCCTGGATTTTTTTTCAATAAAATGATTCACCAGGGCCGGAATATCTTCGACCCTTTGGCGCAGCGGCGGTATCATAATCGGAAAAACATTCAAACGGAACCACAAATCTTCGCGAAAGGTTCCCCTGCTCACCATTTCCGGCAAATTCTGATGTGTCGCACTGATGATGCGCACATCCACCGGAATGGATCCGGTCCCCCCGACCCGTTCGATTTCATGCTGCTGCACCACCCGCAGCATCCTGACCTGGGCCGCCGGCGGCAGCTCGCCGATTTCGTCGAGGAAAATCGTCCCGCCGTGCGCCCGTTCAAAGCGTCCCCGTTTCCTGGATATGGCGCCGGTAAAGGCGCCTTTCTCATGACCGAACAGTTCGCTGTCAATCAGGTTTTCGGGAATGGCGCCGCAGTTGACCGTAATAAAGGGATTGTTTTTGCGTGGCGAAGCCAAGTGGATCGCATTGGCAATCACTTCTTTTCCCGCCCCGGTTTCGCCCATGAGCAGCACCGGGCTGTCCAATGTGGCCACCTGCCGGACCATTTCCATGACCCCTCTAAGGCCGAAATCGGCGCCGATAATCGTATCCCCCATCAGCTGGTGCATCTGCTGATGCAGGTAGCGATTGTCGTCTGCCAACATATCTTTGAGTCTCAAGATCTCCTGGTGCTGCAGAATGTTGGATATGGAAATGGCAAACGGTTCATGCAGAAGCGAGATCAGATGGGCGTGTAAACGGGTATAGCGGTTCTTCCCTTCCGTAAATATGTCCAGGCTGCCGAGTCGTCTTTTCTCAAGTTCCAGATCCATATGGATATGGGACATATCGATTGGGAAAACAATGGACATGGTCTGTCGGATATGCGGCGCCTCTAATTCAATATCGTTAAATATCCGAACACTTGAAGCTTTCGCCCATTCTTCCTTGAGATGGCGCCAATATTCTTTTGGCAACGAAGTGACCTCTCCTGGTTTTTTAAAGTGCGGCGGCCAGATGGCAGCAAGTATTCTACCGAGATTCAATTCCGGGTCATACAAGACAAAAATCATGCCGGAAACCGGCAGGTATCCATTTAAATAGTCCATACAGCGACGCATGGCCGTTTCGATGGTCAGGCTGCTGGAAATCCGCAAGGTCGCCTGTCGAAAGAATTCGTTTTCATCTATATTCATTTATTTTCTCCTTTTGTCAGGGAGATGAATAACCTGCCCGCATTGTAATCTTTTAAAATCCACAAACTTCCATATTTGGAAGATTATACCAGCTTTCTGCTAAATATGAAAGCCATAACTGTTTTATGGAACAGCCTGTTTCCTTCTTACTTTTTAAAATTCTGATATAATTGGCTATATTTAATTGGCATGATTCTGGCTTATCAAAGAAATCTTACATAAACAATAAACATATGAGGCTGACATGGACTGGATTGAAATTATCCATTTACGCGCCTACTCCCCCAGGGATTGCGCTGCGGCGATTGCGGCATTTCACGAACTTACTGTACCCGATCGAGAAAGCGGTCTTAAGGAAGTCATCCTGTTGCGAAACAATTTCCTTGACACCGACACGGGCATATTTATCCGCTGGCGGGGGGAGGGCCCGCTTAACGGTAAAAGCCGTTTGGGGTTACAGCTTTCTGCGGCTTTTTCCGAATACGGCCACATCAATCATTCCGTCTGGAAATATGAAACCAGGCTCCCAATCAAACAACGAACAAAACCAAATTAGAGTTACGTGGAGGTTTTTCATGAAGGTCGATTATAAAATCAAATTCATTGCCGTCGCCGCCATGCTGTCCGGGTTCCTGCTGCCGGCCGGGTGCAAACCCCAGAATGCAGCCAGCAGACCCTCTCAGGCCGGCACCCCTGAAGTTGCTGTTGTGACGGTACGGCCGCAGCCAGTCCTGCTTTCCACCGAACTGCCGGGCCGAACGTCCCCTTACATGTCCGCTGAAATCCGGCCCCAGGTCAACGGCATCATCCATAACCGCCTGTTTACGGAAGGATCCGATGTCCGGGCCGGCCAGCATCTCTATCAGATCGACCCGGCCCCCTTTCAGGCGGCCCTCGACAGCGCTGCGGCAAACCTTGCCGTCGCGCAGAAAGGGGCGGACCGCGCCCGGGCTGTTCTGGCCGCAAGCCTTGCCGGCATTGCCCGACAGAAGGCGACCCTGGATCTGGCCCGGACCAACCGCCAACGCTTCGAGGAACTGGTCAAAGACAAAGCCGTCTCCGCAAGCCAGCGGGACCAGGCCGTGACCGATGCCGATGTGGCCGAGGCCTCTCTCCGAACCGCCGAAGCCCAGGTAAAAAGCGACCGGGAAGCCGTGGCCGCAGCTGAAGCGGCCATCCGTCAGGCGGAAGCGGCGCTGAAAACCGCCCGAATCAATCTGGGTTACACCCGCATCACGGCGCCCATCTCCGGCCGCATCGGCAGATCCCATGTAACCGAGGGCGCCATTGTAACCGCCTATCAGCCCGCGCCTCTGGCGACGATTCAGCAGTTTGACCCTATTTACGTGGATGTGCCCCAGGCCACCACCGAACTGCTGCGATTGCAGCGCCGCCTGGAACAGGGCCTGATCAACCGCAATGGATCAAACCTGAACAAAGTCCAGCTCATGCTTGAAAACGGTGCGCTTTATCCATTGGAGGGAACGCTTCAATTCCAGGATGTCTCCGTTGATCCCTCCACCGGCTCGGTAATCCTGCGGATGGTCTTCTCCAATCCGAATGGGGTTCTCCTGCCGGGCATGTTCGTCCGGACAGTGGTGAAGGAAGGCGTCAACGAGCAGGCGATCCTGATCCCCCAGCAGGCGGTCTCACGCGACCCGAAAGGAAATCCAACGGTCCTGATCGTGGACGCTGAGGACAAGGTCCGGCAACGGATGCTCGCACTTGATCGCGCCATCGGCGACCAGTGGTTCGTCACCGCAGGGCTTGCTCCCGGCGACCGCGTGATCGTTGAAGGAACGCAAAAAGTGCGGCCCGGCGCGGCCGTGAAGGCCGTTCCCTTCGACAGCGGACCAAAAAACGAACCGGAATCCGAAAGAACGGCCCGGCCGGCCCAAAAATCGAGTTAACGGAGGCGCATCATGTTGTCGAAATTTTTTCTGGATCGTCCGGTCTTTGCCTGGGTCATCGCCATTGTTCTGATGGTAGCGGGTCTCCTGGCAATCTACAAGCTGCCTGTCTCCCAGTATCCTCCCATCGCACCGCCCTCGATCGCCATCACTTGCTTTTATCCGGGGGCGTCGGCCGAGACGGTCGAAAACAGCGTGACTCAGCTCATTGAACAGAAGATGACCGGCTTTGACAAGATGCTGTATCTTTCCGCCACCAGCGATTCCTCCGGCGCTTCCCGGGTTGAGTTGACCTTTGCGCCGGGGACCGATCCGGATCTGGCCTGGGCTCAGGTGCAGAACAAGCTTCAGCTGGCCATGGCAAGCCTTCCCGAAGTGGTGCAGAGACAAGGGGTCAAGGTGAGTAAGAGTACCCGCAACTACCTGCTGCTAGTCGGCCTAATATCGGAAGACGGCAGCATGGATCAATACGATCTACAGGACTATGCCCAGTCCAACCTCGAAAAGATCCTGTCGCGGGTGCCGGGGGTGGGCGAAGTGGAAGTCTTCGGCAGCCAGTATGCCATGCGCATATGGCTGAACCCCGAGAAACTGACCGAATACGGATTGACCGTCCAGGATGTGATCACGGCCCTGCGGGCCTATAACGTGGAGGTGTCCGCCGGCCAGTTCGGCGGAGCGCCAGCCGCAGCAGGCCAGCGCCTGAACGCCTCCATCGTGGTACAGAACCTCCTCAAGACCCCTATGGAGTTTGCCGCCGTTCCCCTGCGGACCAATCCGGATGGATCCATCGTGCGGATCAGTGATGTGGGCCGCACGGAGCTGGGGGCCGAATCCTATCTTGCCCAGGTTAACTTTAACGACATGCCTTCCACCGCTCTGGCCATCCGGCAGGCCGCCGGCGCCAATGCCCTGAGTACGGCCGATGCCATCCGGGCCAAGGTGGCTGAAATAAGTCCTTTTTTCCCGCCCGGATTAAAGGTCGTCTATCCTTACGACACCACCCCCTTTGTCCGGGTAGCCATCAAAGAAGTGGTCAAGACCCTATTTGAGGCGATCCTGCTGGTCTTTCTGGTAATGTATCTCTTCATAGGAAACATGCGGGCTACCCTGATTCCGACCATCGCCGTGCCGGTGGTGCTGTTGGGAACCTTTGCCGTTCTAGGACTTTTCGGGTTTTCCATCAACATGCTCACCATGTTCGCCATGGTGCTGGCCATCGGTCTTTTGGTGGATGACGCCATCGTGGTGGTGGAAAACGTAGAACGTATCATGATCGAAGAAGGACTTTCCCCCAGAGAGGCCACCGCCAAGTCCATGGACCAGATCACCAGTGCGCTTATCGGTATCGGGCTGGTGCTCTCGGCGGTCTTCGGCCCCATGGCGTTTTTCGGGGGTTCCACCGGGGTGATTTACCGTCAGTTTTCGGTAACCATCATCGCATCCATGCTCCTCTCGGTGGTGGTGGCCCTGATCCTGACCCCGGTTTTGTGCGCGACCCTGCTCAAGCCGGTGACCAAAGGACATGCGCCGGCCGATAAGGCCGTCTTTTTTATGCGTCCCTTCTTCAGGTGGTTTGATCGTGTTTTTGTTCGAACCCGCGATCTCTATCTTAAGCTGGTGGGACGCTCCATTGCCCACAAAACCCGCTATATCCTGATTTTCCTGTTGATCGTGGTCGCCATGGGCCTGCTGTTTAAACGGATGCCCACCGCCTATCTCCCGGATGAAGACCAAGGCATCCTGCTGGTGCAAACCATGCTCCCGGCCAACTCGACCCTGGAGCAGACCAAAGCGGTCCAACAGACCGTTCGGGACTATTTTCTGATACGCGAGAAAGAGGCTGTCGAATCCGTCATGACGATTTCAGGCACAAATTTTTCCGGCGCAGGGCAGAACGCCGGCATGGCCTTCGTCAAGCTCAAGGACTGGGATCTCCGCGACCGGCCGGACTTAAAGGTCGGCGCCGTTGCCCAAAGAGCCATGGGTGAATTTTCAAAGATCCGCAACGCCCTGGTGTTTGCCTTTGCCCCCCCGGCCGTCGTTGAGCTGGGTATGTCCAGAGGTTTTGATTTTCAGTTGCTGGATCGCGGCGGCCTGGGCCACGCCGATTTGATGGCGGCCCGCAATCAGCTGCTCGGTATGGCGGCCCGAGATCCAGCCTTAGCCAAGGTCCGACCCAACGGCCTGGAAGACGTATCCCAATACCGTATCGACGTGGACCAGGAAAAAGCCGGGGCGCTGGGGGTACCCATCACCTCGATCAACAACACCATTTCGGCGGTTTTCGGCAGCGCCTATGTCAACGATTTCATTCAGGGCGGCCGGGTCAAGCGGGTGTTTGTCCAGGCGGACGCTCCCTATCGCATGCTTCCCACGGATCTAAAAAAACTTTACGTGCGCAATGGCGCCGGCAAGATGGTGCCGTTTTATTCCTTTGCGTCCGGTGGCCACTGGACTTCCGGCTCCCCCAAACTGGAGCGTTTCAACGGTTTTCCGTCCCTGAACATCGTGGGTGAAGCAGCGCCGGGAAGAAGCTCCGGCGAGGCCATGCAGATTATGGAAGGATTCGTCAGAAAGCTGCCCCGGGGCGTCGGTTTTGACTGGACCGGTCTCTCCTACCAGGAACGCATGGCCGGAGGACAGACCGCCCCATTGTATGCCTTTTCCATTCTGGTGATCTTCCTGTGTCTGGCGGCCTTGTATGAAAGCTGGCCCATTCCCATCTCGATTCTGCTGGCCCTACCCTTAGGAGCCATCGGCGGCGTAGTCGGCTCGACCCTCAGGGGTCTGCCCAACGACGTCTATTTTCAGATCGGTCTGCTCACCACCCTGGGACTGACCACCAAGAACGCCATTCTGATCGTCCAGTTTGCCAAGGCCCGTGTAGCTGAAGGCGCCGGGCTGATCGAGGCGACCCTGGAAGCGTCCAAGTTAAGGCTGCGGCCCATCCTTATGACCTCGCTGGCCTTCGGGTTCGGGGTTCTGCCCATGGCGCTTGCCGCCGGGGCGGGCGCCGGCGCTCAGCATGCCATCGGAACGGCGGTGGTTGGCGGGGTGGTGGCCTCCACCTTCCTGGCAACCATATTTGCACCGCTTTTTTATGTAATGATTTATAAACTATTCGGCAAACAGCGCCAGCGCGAAAAAGCTGAAGCCCTTGAAGTCAGCCTGCAAGGAGAACACAGACATGAATAAAAAAATGTTTTTTCTGCTGGGCGCGACCGTCGCGGTTCTGGGCGGCTGCACCCTGGCGCCAACATATAACCGGCCCGATGCGCCGATCCCGGCCGAATGGCCCAAGGGTGCGGCCTATTCGCAAACCCGGGGGGCCGCAGACGCTCCCCAGGCCGCGCAGCTCAAGTGGCAGGAATTCATCGCGGATGGCCGCCTGCGGCAGGTGATCGAGACGGCCCTTAACAACAACCGCGACCAGCGCCTGGCGGCTTTGAATGTCGAGCGCGCGCGCGCGTTGTATGGCATCCAGCGCGCCGAGCTGTTCCCGGCTTTCAATGCCGGCGCCGGTGCAAACATCGCGCGGACGCCCGGTGACCTATCAAGTTCCGGGCGATCTGCAACCAACGAACGCTACGATGTCAACCTGGGCATCAGCGCCTGGGAAATCGACTTTTTCGGCCGCATCCGCAGCCTTAAGGACCGGGCGCTGGAGGAATACCTTGCCACGGAAGAGGCCCAGCGCAGCGTGCAGATTCTGCTGGTGTCCGCAGTTGCCGAAGCCTACCACACACTTGCCGCAAATGGGGAAAGCCTCAAACTGGCGGAGTTTACCCTTGAAGCCCAGAAGGCCGATTATGATTTAATTCAGAAACGCTACGAGCATGGGATTGCCTCCGGGCTTGATCTGCGCCAGGCCCAAACCCGGGTGGAGGCGGCCCGGCGAGAGATTGCCCGCTTCACGCAAATAACCGCACAGGCTGAAAACGCTTTAACCCTTCTGGTCGGTGCTTCGATTCCGGATGCGCTTTTACCCAAAGATCTTGGCAGCGTCGCCCCTCCCCGCGAAATTGCTTCCGGCACATTCTCGGAGGTGCTCCTGGGCCGACCGGACATCATGGCGGGAGAACACCGGCTCAAGGCGGCCAGCGCCAATATCGGCGCTGCCCGGGCAGCACTCTTTCCCAGAATTTCTCTGACGAGCGCTTTCGGAACCGCGAGCAGCGAGCTGTCCGGTCTCTTTAAATCCGGCTCGGAGGCCTGGAGTTTCGCGCCGCACGTTACCATGCCGATTTTTGACGCCCGGCTGTGGTCGGCCTATGATGCCACCAAAATAGAGCAGGAGATCGCTTTGGCCCAATACGAGAAAGCCATCCAGGCCGCTTTTCGGGAAGTTGCCGATGTCTTGGCTGTGCGCGGCACGGTGGACAATCAACTGACGGCACAACAAACTCTGGTTGACGCCACGGCCGAAACCTTCCGGCTCGCCACGGCCCGCTATGAAAAGGGGCTCGACAGCTACCTGGGCGTTTTGGATGCCCAACGCTCTCTCTATGCGGCGCAGCAGGGCCTTATCTCGATCCGGCTGCTTCGTCTCACGAACCTGGTGAAACTCTATACGGTATTGGGCGGGGGTGCGTGAACTCGGCAATTTCATAAAAATATCCGGGCGGGTCCGAATTTGGTGAAAAAACAGAGAGGGCCCTTTGTCCCCTTAAGTCGGAAAGGCGAAATACTTGAATTTTTTCACCCTTTGGGCGAACCGCATTCGCCCCTTTGCTGCGTAATCAGGTCGTTGCGCTACTCAAAGTATAGCTGTGCTCCTGACAACCTAACAAATGGACGAATGCAGTTCGTGAACTATTCGGGTGAACGGATTGCAGTGTTGGATGACGAATCGATTTCAGGGAACAAGGATTGTTGCCGATTTATGCTATTATTTCATGAGAGGGCAACCCGGACGTTTGATTATCTGCAAAGCGTGATCGAAACGCTTCTTCATTTTCAATGATATCAATCCCCTGTGCGGTTAAGGCCACCGAGCAGGCGATAAAAGGCGGGCTTTCGAAAGACCGGCCGAGCTCCAGGTATCCGCACTTTTCCAGATACACCAGGTTCCAGTTCAGTTCTTTTGCATCGGTCCGGCAGAGTTCCATGATCTGACCGGGCTCCACCTGGGCATAGGGGTATTCCTTGAACATCTCATAAAGTGTTCGCAAGATGCAGCCCCTCAGCCGCAACTGGCTCCTTTTATCCGCTGTTTCCTTATTGGCAGACATGGATGCCTCGGTTTGTCTGTATGATGAGGCTTTTGAATAATGCCCGATTTCGTTCACGTTCAAGAAAGGCGTCCAAGGGCGACGCTGGAGTTTTAATGCGTTGTCCCGTCATGGCGGGATAACGCAGCGTTATGTTTTTATACAACTGCAGGGCTTAGCAGGCTGTTGAGAAACAAGAATCAGGTCGTCAAGCAAGGCGCGCGGCGATTCGACAAGCGCAGCATATTCAAGGATATGTGAGCATTGGCGAGAGCCGCGCAACGCAGCTTGGCGGCCTCAGGCACAATTTTTCAACAGCCTGTTAGGTGATCGAGAGATATTTGTCTATCTCGTATTGGCTCACATGGGTGCGATACCGATCCCATTCAATTTTCTTGTTTTCCACAAACTTGTTGAAAATATGCTGGCCCAGCGCCTCACTGACAATTTTCGACTTTTCAACTTCAAGGATCGCTTCATATAGATTTCCCGGAAGCGTTACGATTTTCCTCTTTTTTTTGTCTTTTTCGCTCATGCTGTATATGTCTTCTTCAATCGGCGCGGGCAGATCATAGTTGTTTTCAATCCCTTTTAATCCGGCCGCCAGCATGACGGCAAACGCCAGGTAGGGGTTGCAGGCAGGATCAGGGGCGCGAAATTCAATCCGGGTGGCCAGTTCCTTTCCTGGCTTGTACATGGGAACCCGGATCATGGCCGAACGGTTTCGACGCGCCCATGAAATGTATACCGGCGCTTCATAGCCGGGAACCAGCCGCTTGTAGGAATTGACCCACTGATTGGTCACGGCGACAATTTCACGGGCATGCTTGATGATTCCGGCAATATACCCCTTGGCCAGTTTAGACAGATGATAGGGGTCGGCGGGATCATGAAACAGGTTTTTCCCTCCCTTAAAGAGCGACTGGTGGACATGCATGCCGCTGCCGTTTTCGCCGAAAATCGGCTTGGGCATAAATGTGGCGTAACAGCCTTGTTGCCGCGCGATTTCCTTGACTACGATCCGATAGGTCATGGTCTTATCGGCCATCTGCAGGGCCTCGCCGTACCTTAAGTCGATTTCCTGCTGACTCGGCGCCACCTCATGGTGGCTGTACTCCACCTGAATCCCCATTTTCTGAAGGACAAAAATGGTTTCGCGTCTCAGATCCGAAGCCTTGTCCAGCGGCCGGCTGTCAAAATACCCGCCGGTATCAAGCACCTCCGGCCTTTCATCGCTTTTGAAATAAAAATATTCCAACTCCGGCCCGACGTAAAAGGTATACCCCTTTTCTGCAATTTTCTTTAAAAGCCGCTTGAGCACATAGCGGGGGTCCCCCTCATAAGGAGTCAGATCCGGGTTCATGATGTCGCAGAACATTCTGGCCACCGGCCGGTCACCCGGCCGCCACGGCAGCAATTGAAACGTGCTCGGATCCGGCATGGCGATCATGTCGCTTTCCTCTATCCGGGCAAACCCCTCGATGGAAGAGCCGTCAAATCCCATGCCTTCGGTCATGCCGGTCTCAAGTTCGGTGGGTGTCACTGCAAAGCTTTTGAGCATTCCCAGAACATCCGTGAACCAGAACTGAATAAAACTGACGTTTTTGTCTTTAACAAATTTTAAAACGTCCTCTCTCGTCATACAACTGTTGCAACTCATTGATTATCCTCCCAAGTGAGCAACTATTTGCCCGGTGAAAAGCGATTTTGATATCCTTGAATATTAAATTGTCTTATATGGGGTTGATCGGATTGTCAAAAACTTTTCATGCAAGTCCGAATAAATTGCGGACAGCCCCCGCTATTCCCGCAGGGGCTTTACCAATACTCTCGGAACACCGTTTGCCGGACCGGAGAACATTTAAAATACTCCCCGACTCCTGATATAATTTAATTTTTTTTGAGATAGTTTCTATGACTTTCATGATTGACATCACCCTTAAGTTTCTGTAATTTTGATTATTATGGACATGATTCCAACCCAAAAAGGACTTGAAAAATGAGCAAAGTCTTAATTATCGGTGCAGGCGGAGTGGGAAGCGTTGTCACCCATAAATGTGCGCAGGCGCCGGAAGTCTTTTCTGAAATTATCCTCGCCAGCCGCACCATTGAAAAATGCGAAAAAATAAAAAACCAGATGAAACGACCCATCATCACCGCCCGGGTGGATGCGGACAATACGGCTGAACTGGCGGCCCTGTTTCGCAAATTCTCTCCGGACCTGGTCATCAACGTTGCGCTCCCCTACCAGGACCTGACGATCATGGACGCCTGCCTCGAAACCGGGGTGGACTATCTGGATACGGCCAACTACGAGCCCCCGGATGAAGCCAAATTCTGCTATAAGTGGCAGTGGGATTACCACGAAAGATTTAAACAGCGGGGCATCATGGCCTTGCTGGGATGCGGCTTTGATCCAGGGGTAACCAATATCTTCTGCGCCCATGCCCTGAAAAACCATTTCGATGAAATACATTATATCGACATCATGGACTGCAATGCCGGCGACCACGGCCACCCCTTTGCCACCAACTTTAATCCTGAAATCAATATCCGCGAAGTGTCGGCTCGCGGCAAATATTATGAAAACGGCCGCTGGATTGAAACCGATCCCCTTTCGGTGCACAAAACCTTTGATTTCCCTGAAATCGGTCCGCGCGAGATGTACCTCATGTACCACGAGGAAATGGAATCGCTGGTTAAAAACATCCCGACGTTAAAGCGCATCCGTTTCTGGATGACCTTTTCCGAATCCTATCTAACCCATCTGCGGGTCCTTGAAAATGTCGGAATGACCCGGATTGATCCGGTAAATTATGAGGGATGCGAAATCGTGCCGTTGAAATTTTTAAAGGCGCTCCTGCCGGACCCTTCTTCCCTCGGAAAAAATTACAAGGGGAAAACCAACATCGGCTGCATGATCGAAGGCACCAAAGCTGGCAAGCCCGTTAAATATTACATTTATAATATCTGCGATCATGCGGCCGCCTATAATGAAATTCAGGCCCAGGCCGTTTCCTATACCACCGGCGTCCCGGCCATGATCGGCGCCATGATGATGCTCACCGGCGCCTGGAGAGGCAAGGGCGTATTCAATGTGGAGGAATTCGACCCGGCCCCGTTTATGCAAAAGCTGGGAACATACGGACTGCCCTGGACGGAAAAATTCTTAACCTAAATGAACGAGAGGTCGGGAAGTTTTATTACACATATCTATGGAGTGCGCCGTCGTCACTTCACCGTTTGCCGGCGATCCCCACGGGGGCTCTCCCCGGGAGGACCGGAGAGCATTTGGGAAAATATGACTCAAATGACTTTTATCTTATAAACTGAGCCATCCTTTTCATTTTGTTTGCGATGAATTGGGTTTTAGCATGAACTTCGATATCCACAACATTCCCACTCCCTGTTATATATGCGACGAAGCCGCCCTTGAACGCAATTTAACAATCCTCGATTCCGTCCAGCAAGAAACCGGCTGCAAGATCGTCATGGCCCTCAAGGGATTTGCCATGTTCAGCGTTTTCCCGCTGATCCGAAAGTACCTCCATGGAACAACGGCGAGTTCATTGGATGAAGCCCGGCTGGGTTTCGAGGAGTTTGGCAAGGAGGTGCATGTCTGCGCCCCGGCCTATCGGGAGGATGAGTTTAAGGAGTTGATGGAATACTGCGATCATATCGTGTTTAATTCATTCTCCCAGTGGAATCGGTTCAAACCGGTCATCCTGGCCGGCAAAAAGCAAGTCCAATGCGGACTGCGCGTCAATCCGGAACATTCCGAAGTGGCCGTGCCCATCTACGATCCCTGCGGACCCGGCTCCCGGCTGGGTATTACCCGGGAAAATTTTAATCCCCGGGAGCTGTCCGGAATCAGCGGTCTTCATTTTCATACCCTTTGCGAACTTAATGCCGACGCCCTGGCGCGCACCCTTCCCGAGTTTGAAAAAAAATTCGGCGAATGTTTAACCGATATGCGCTGGGTCAACTTCGGCGGAGGTCATCACATTACCCGCAACGATTATGATGTGGCGCTTCTGTGCCGGCTGATCAATGATTTCAAGACCCGCTACCCGCTTGAGGTATACCTCGAGCCGGGCGAAGCCATTGCGTTAAACGCCGGCGTCCTGGTGGCGTCGGTTCTGGATATCATTCATAATCAGGTGGATATCGCTATTCTGGACACCTCCGCAGCGGCCCACATGCCGGACGTGCTGGAAATGCCCTACCGGCCGGAAATTGTGGGGGCCGGAAAGCCGGGGGAATACCCCTATACCTATCGCCTGGGGGGGATGACCTGCCTGGCCGGTGATGTCATCGGCGATTATGCCTTTACTGAACCCCTCAGGATCGGCACCAGGCTGATCTTTCAGGATATGGCCCATTACAGCATGGTCAAAAACAACACCTTCAACGGCGTGCGCCTGCCTTCCATTGCCGTCGCCGACACCTCCGGCAACGTCCGCATCATCCGCAAGTTCGGATACGAAGACTACCGCAACCGCTTGTCATAAGGCTATCATAATCTTCAAGCATTTTGCAGTTCTTATGACCCTCAAACGCTATTGCGCCTCACATTGAAAAGCCATCCGGGTTCGAAAGATCAAAGCGATTCTTCCTTTTCAAATTCCTTTTTAAGCTTCACCGAGCGCTGCAGATACAGTTTCAGTTTCTGCTGGACCTTGTGATACAGGGTCCCTTCGGGGTAATCGCCGTCCGGACCGGGTTCTCCGGTTGGAACCCCGGTCAGAATCTCGATTCCCTCCTCCACGGTTGAAACCTGGTAAACGTGAAAATTCCCGTCTTTTACCGCGTCGACCACCTCTTTTTTCAGCATCAGGTTCTTTACATTGGCCTGGGGAATGATGACGCCCTGTCGACCGGTTAACCCTTTTGATTTACATACTTCAAAAAATCCTTCAATTTTCTGGTTGACGCCGCCGATGGCCTGAACCTGGCCTTTCTGATTGACCGAACCGGTTACGGCAATTCCCTGGTGAATGGGCCTGTCGGACAGACTGGATAGAATGGCATACAGCTCTGTTGAGGAGGCGCTGTCGCCGTCAATCCCGCCGTAGCTTTGTTCAAAGGTCAGACTGATGGAAACGCTGAGCGGATATTTCTGGGCAAATACCCGGCCCAGGTAGCCGGAAAGTATCAGAACCCCCTTGTCATGGGTTTTCCCGCTTAATTTGGCTTCCCGTTCAATATTAACGACGTCTTCCTTGCCCATAAACGTCTCGGCGGTAATCCGCGCCGGGCGCCCGAAGGAAATATCGCCGATTTTATAAACCGCCAGGGCGTTGACCTGCCCGACCGCTTTTCCGTCCACATCGATAAAAATCGTGTTGTCCACATAGGACTCATGCAGTTTTTCCTCGTACAGATTATAACGAAACCGATATTCATTAAAGGCCCTGGTTACATACTGGTCCGTAACACGGTCGGCCTTGTCCATCCGGGCCCAGTAGTCGGCCTCCTTGATGACACCGACGATCTGGCCGAACCGCAGGGAAAGTTTGTTTTTACTGGATGCATATTTTTCGCCATACTCCACGATGGAAACGACTCCGTCGGGAGTAAACGGCAGCAGGTTTTCTTCCTTGCAGACCCGGGCGATGAACTGGGAATACTGTTGAATCGTGTCGTCCGTACGGTTGACTTCGTTGTCAAAATCAGCCCGGACCTTAAAAATTTTATTAAATTTGGAATCGTAATTCTGAAGCAGTTGAAAAGGTTCATAGCGGCCCAGCAGGATCACTTTGACTTCCAGAGGAACCGGCTCCGGACGCAGCGATGCCGTGCCGAATCCCAGGCCGGTCGGAATATCTTCAATAAACAGCTGCTTGTTCTGCAAGGCCCGCTTCAATGCCGACCAGACCAGGGGATTCATCAGGATGGATTCCACCTCCATGATGAGATAGCCGCCGTTGGCTCTTAAAAGCGATCCGGCTTGAATCAGGGTAAAATCTGTTGAAACGGTTCCCATGTAAGACCTTTTTTCAATCTGGCCGAAAACATTTTGATACGTCGGGTTGGTTTCGAATATCACCGGCGCACCCTGTGTTGCCGTATGATCCACCAGGACATTCACCCGATACCGATCAAAAGAGGTTTTGGGAGTCTGCAATACGAACCCTTCATCCTTGTCACCCTCTTCGCGCGACCGAACGAAGCTTTCAACATTTTCAACGATATCGGCCTGCACCTCGTCAAGATACATCGAGATATCTCTGTTTTCCTTGTATTCATCCCGCAAAATTCCGAGTCGGTTTTTTACGGTATAGAGGGTGGTTTCCTCCACGACTGTTTCAATCTCGTTTCGCTGCTCATGGCTTAAGCGGGTAAGTTCGCGCTCGGTTGTTTCAAAATCGGAATGAATCGCACGAATATTTTCTTTTATTCTGGTCTGTTCCCGATCCGTCAGTTTTTGGAATTCCTCCTGTGTCAATAATTTTTCTTCCTTCAGCGGCATCGCCTGAAAACCGGTTTTGGTCCGACTGAGCTGTAAATTCTTCTCCCTTGCGGATTTTTCCAGCTTGTCCACAAAAGCTTCTTTTTGCTTGCCGAACTTATTCTGGATTTCGGTCTGTCGGTCTAAAAAGCTCTTGCTTTCAAAAACCTTGGGCAGTTCGCTTTTCAAATCGGCGACGAGCCGGTTCATCTTACGGCTGAATTGAATCCCCTGGCCGGGTGGAATCGCAATGGGCCGTGGGCGATATTCATCTCTGAAATTGTTCACCATTGACCAGTCGTTCGGTGTCGGCTGATTTTGAGCAAACTTGGCAACAATATCTTTTACAATGGTGGATTTTCCGGTTCCCTCGATACCGGTGACAAAAATGTTGTATCCGGGACTTTTCATGTTCAAACCAAAATCGATGGCCTGAACCGCGCGTTCCTGCCCGATCACCTTGTCCAACGGTTCTAATACGGAAGTGTCTATAAAATCGAAAATCTCAGGGTTACAGGCGCATCTCAATTCAGAAAGCGTGACTTCATTTTTATGAGACATAAATTCCCCCTTCATTCGTCACCAAACAGAAAAATCTCATCTCTGGGCCTGACAGCTGTTTATATATAAATTTGAGGGGTCGGGGAGTTTTTCGAACACTGTCCGGTCCGCACGGGGACTGCGCGGACCTTCGACAAACGGTGAAAGGATAACGGTATCACCCCATAGACGGTCGTTATAAAACTCCCCGACCCCTCATATCGGATTAATTATCTCAACGTCCATCGGCAAGACCTTTTTGCGCCTACTCATTATAGGCATAATCGATATTGCGGCGACAAGCTCTTTTTTCAAAACCCGGCATCGACCCGAACAAACAATTGCCTGTGCAACGAAAACCTTGATTCCATAAGGTTATAACTTGACCTTATGGTAGAAAAATAATAAGATCCCGATCCAACCTGCCAGTCCATTCATTCCGGAATCTTTCAGAGCATGATGAAACAAAAGCGTCTTTAACATAGTCGGCAGCAGTCCTGTGCTTGAATCCTTAACCATAAACCACAAGGAGGAAAAAATGGATATTAAACCGTGGCCTACCTCCAATTGGCCTGAAGGGGTTCCTCATCAAATCAGCGGTTACGACAAGCCACTTTTTTCTGTTCTGGACGACAGCGCTCAAAAATATCCAAATCAGATCTATACCATTTTTAACGATGGCGTTCGAACTTATGCACAGGTAAAAGACACGGCCGACAGGATCGCCAACTTCCTGGCGGACCGCGGCATCCAGAAGGGAGACCGGGTTGCCATCTTCCTGCCCAACCTGCCCCACTATCCTGCCATTTACTTCGGCATCCTGAAAGCAGGGGCTGTATGTGTCACCTGCAACCCATTATACAAGGTGGGGGAACTGAACTATCAATTGAAAGATGCCGGTGCCAAAGTCGTTTTCTGTATGGATCATCCCCAGTTTTACCCCACCACCGTCAAAGCCATCGAAGATACGCAGGTGCAAACCGTGGTCGTTTGCAATGTCAAATCTTATTTGCCGAAGTTAAAGGGTTTTTTGGGCGGGTTATTGGGAAAGATACCTAAGGCCGAAAGTTATCAGCCGGGGCATCTATTTTTTGATGACATCGTTGCCGCGGCCCAACCAAAGCCCCCTGCCATTGACGTTTCCCCCGGCAAAGACATCGCCGTCATCATCTATACCGGCGGGACCACCGGCGTCCCAAAGGGGGCGGCCCTGACCCATTCCAATTTTTATTCCAACCTCATGGCGCTGGACGAATGGGGCCGGCTGGTTCACGAACCGGGCAAAAAACCTGAAAAGTTCCGCCCCGGCGGGTTTCATTGCAGCCTGGGGGTACTTCCATGGTACCACAGCTTCGGCATGACCGTGGCCATGCTGCATGCCTGTTATACCGGCAGCCGGCTGATCTGCGTTCCCGACCCCCGGGCCGGCAACCCACCTTTTACCGAAGTTTTAAAGATTGTCCAAAAATATAAACCAACCTTTATGGCGGCCGTACCGACTATTTTCGTTGCCTTTACCAACCATCTCTATTTAGACCGCTATGATATTTCATCACTGATGGGCTGTTTTTCGGGGGGCGCACCGCTGCCGCCGGAGGTCTGCAAACGGTTTGAGGAAAAAACCGGGGCGGTTATTTTCGAAGGATACGGATTAAGCGAGACCACGCCGGTTGCCACCGCCAACCCCACTAATGTTGAACAGCGCAAGATCGGATCCATCGGGTTCCCGATGCCGAGTACGGATATTAAAATTGTTGACATTGAGACGGGCCTGAAAGAACTGCCCCAAGGTCAGGACGGAGAAATTGCCATCTGCGGACCGCAAGTAATGCAAGGATACTGGAACAAACCCGAGGAGAACGCTGCGGCCTTCCGCGAAATTGACGGCCATCGCTATTTTCTCAGCGGCGATGTCGGCCATATTGACGAAGGGGGCTACATCCTCATTACCGATCGCAAAAAAGACATGATTCTCGTGGGCGGATTCAACGTCTATCCCCGGGAAGTGGAAGACATCCTTTTCACGCACCCCAAGATCGCCATTGCGGCGGTGGTAGGTGTCCCTGACGAAAAAAGCGGTGAAATGGTCAAGGCATTCATCCAGTTGAAACCCGGCGTGACCGCAACCGAAGAGGAAATCCTGCAATTCTGCAAAGAAAATATGGCCGGCTATAAGCGCCCCAAGCAAATTGAATTTCGCGAAAGCGTGCCGGTTTCAAATGTGGGCAAAGTGCTTCGTCGGGTCCTGCGGGAGGAAGCGACAAAAAAATAGGTCTTTCTGACAAGTTCAAACCGTGACAGGCTATCTGACAAGGCCGACTGAAAAGGCCAATAGAAATTGACCGGCATAATACAGGGGCAGTCCGACTGCGCGGTTTAACATTTCCTTTTGCATAAACCGGTCCCGCGCCACAAAAATATCGGAAGCATAGAAGCTCAGGGCGCCAAGCAGTATCAGCAGCCGGGCCGTCGGCGACTGCCCGTCATTGCCGATAATTGCTAAGGCCCCTGAGAGCATGATGGATATGACGATTGTATAAGCCAGCACCGGCAGGTTCATTGATCCCAGGTGCGGCCTGAGCCAAAGATAGACGCAGGCTCCGATGATGAATATCACTGCGGCACCCGTCCATCCCAAAGGGCCGAACCGGGCGATGGGGATAAAAGCGATAATATATAGCACGTGCCCCATTAGAAAAAAAAACAGCCCCGCTAAAAATGTTTTCCTGGAAGTAAAGACCAGGCAGACATCGCCGCCGAGACAAAGGATCAACCCACCGAGCAACCAGTAAAAGAACACCCTGTTGGGATGAGGCTGGACCGCCACCGCAACGATAAAGAGCAGGGACAGCGCTGTTTTCGTGGGCAGCAGCCCTTTTCGATTTCCTTTTTTCTCATAAAAAAGCAGCAGGGGCATGAGGGTCGCCGCCAGCAAAACTATCAGCGCATTGATCATTTATGCTTCCACGCTTTGTATATATGAAACCGGTCTGTCTTCAAACATATCGCTCTCACAAACCGTCAGGTTTCGACCGGGTCTGCTCTTGTTATGCTATTAAAAAAATTCTGGAAAACACCGTCAAATTTCACTGCAACGCCCACCGGTTCGGTTCGGATAACCTTGCCGGTGATGGTGACCGGCTCTTCAAAACTGAAAAGGGAAATAGTCAGTGACACTTCCTGGCCGACGGAAACGGTCGCCGGGGTTTCAATAAACATCCCGCCGTCACTGATATTTTTGGCAACCCCCTCATAGCGGTTGTCCCGGACCGATAGCGCCGCAGGCCGCCCACAGGCCTTACGGACATATTTTCTTTGATCCCTGCGGCCCCATTCCAGCAGCTTTAATAGATCCCGCTGCTGGTCCACAGGCATTGCATGGATCAACTCAATCAAGCGCATCTTGACCTGAATGTCATCCATTATGCGATCACTTTTTTCGGAAGTGATTGAATAATTTTTTCGGCTTCCCCTGCTATCCGCTCCATCAGTTCGCGTACCGGCGGCAAATCCTCTATCCGGCCCGATACTTCGCCTCCCAGGATAAGCGAGCCATCATCGTCATCTTCAATGAGCCGGGCAAAACCCTCGCGTTCGATTTCAAGGATCTCTTCATCCAGCTCCACCGGCTGCCCTTTATAAAAAGCAGGCGTCCGTTCGGTTGTTTTTTCTACCAGCTTCTCCGACATGGGGTTTTTGATGAATCGCATGGGGCCGAACATGCCCCGCCCCACCAGAGTATCACGATCCGAGCTTTTTAGGACCGCCCGTTTCCAGACATCCCAGAAGTCGCACTCTTTGGTGGCGATAAAGCGAGTCCCCATCTGAACGCCGACGGCGCCCAGCGCCATTGCCGCAGCAATTGTCCGTCCGTCACAGATACCGCCCGCAGCGATGACCGGAAGGGCGCTTGTCGCCGCAACCCCCGGAATCAGCACCATCGAATGGACCGGCTGCCAGGAGATATGGGCGCCGCCTTCATGTCCCGATGCGATAATCGCATCCACGCCGGCCTTTTCCGCCCTCCGGGCATGATATATGGAGGGCACCACATGAAACCAGAGCATATCAGACTTGCGGATATACTCAGCCCACGGCACCGGATCGCCGGCCGACGTGATGATGACCCGCAGGCGGTCCTGCAGCTCCGTATCCGCCGATCGGACATTCATCACACCTTCCATCAGCATCCGGGCGGCATCCAGAAACTCCGCCGACAAGGGGCAATTGACACCGAAAATGCCGGCTTTTTTCCGGGTCTCGATTTTAACAAATTCAAGGCTGCGCTCCAGGTAATCCGCCGTGGATCCCTTTCCGAAAACAAGGGTCGGATCCACCGGTGTGGCATTGCTGTGCTGCACCGCCATGCCGATCAGGCTGATAATGCCAAGGCCGCCGGCGCTGGCAACTGCGGCGCACAATTTGTTGGTGCTGTATGGGCCCATGGCCCCTTGTATAATCGGATACGTGATGCCCGTCTTCCGGGTCAGCCAAGTTTTTAACATGCTCTCCCCTATTGTGTAATGCTCAGGATCAGGCGCCCCTCAACCGTCCCTTTCTTGACCGGGTGCTGTTCCTGGGCTGTTGCCGCAGGCACCTGCCTGGATACGTAGGTATAGGCCTCGTCCACCGTCACCACCCCGTCCCGGTCCGTGTCCGCCGCCCCTTTCAGTCCCTCCACCAGATAATACGTAAACACGCCGTGCCGCAGGTCATCCTTTTCCGCACTGACCTCGTTGGCCCCGCTGGCGGTCATGATCACCCGCCCCTTGCCGCCGGCAATCCGGTCGATAAAAACCTCGGAAATACTGGCCCGCATGCCCCCCACCCCGATGGTCCGCCCCCCGCTGGCGCCGCTGTAGCAGGCATCGGCGATAAAAACCAGCCGCTCCGACCGGATCCGGGTAAAAATCCTGGAAAGCTCTTCCATGGGAAGCGCCGTGGCATACAGATCATTTAAATCCGCCTCAAACGGCAAGAGATACTTCTCCAAGCCGTCGCCGTCCGGGCTCTGGGCGTCTCTTTCCGTGGCTCCGTGGCCTGCAAAATAGATCAGAACCATATCGTCCGTGCCGGCCTTGTTCTTTAAATCCGTCCCCAAGACGCTCCGGATCCTGGTCAGCGTGGCCTCCTGGTTCAGCAGCAGCACCACGTTCTCGGCTGGGATCCGATTCGCCTTGACCAGGTGATCGTAAAACAGGCGGGCGTCGCTCACGGCATACCTGAGCTGCCGGATATTGGGATACTGATCGATGCCGATCACCACGGCCCACACGTTCTTCAGCCTTTCCACATACTGGACCGTCACCGTTTTCTCGGCAGTAAGACCGTCCGTATCCACCGCCCGCACCCTGATCCGGTTGGTTCCCTTGTCAAGGGAAACCCGCTCCATGAACTCCAGCCGCCTCGGGGCCCCCTCCGCCGTCGGGCGGATGCCGCGTTCGGAGCCCTTTGCCAGCGGTTTGTCGTTCACATAAATCTCCAGCTGCCTTAAGCCTTTTTCATCCTCTATCACCCCGGAAAGCTGCACAAAACCCACCTCCACCGCGCTCTCCTCCCTCGGGGATGCCAGCAGTATCACCGGGGCGGCCTTGGAACTGTCCTCCAATTTGCTCAGGAGCATCTTTTCGCGCGCTTCTTTTTCAGCCAGCTCCTTGGCAAGGGTGTCCGACTGTTTTTTCTGCTCTTCGATCTGCTTTTTCATTTCCTCGAGCTGGACCAGGGTTTCCATCAGCTTGGCCAGCTTGGCCTCCAGCGCGGCCACCTTCGCGTCTTTGTCCGCATCGGAAACCGAAGGCTTTTCCCTGACGGCAGGTTCTTTATCTTTCGCCGGCCGGTCCGGCGTGGTTTCTTTTGCCGGCGCCTTGGCCAGTTCCTGGATCTCTTTGCGGGCCGCCGCCAGCTCGCCGGCAACCGCCCGGCTCTTGCGATTGGCGGTTGCCAGGATATCATCGCCGGCCGCAGCGAATAGTTTGACAAAAGAATCCCGGTAACCTTGTTTCCAAACTTCAATCGATTCCCCGCGTGCAAATCTATTCATAACCTCAAACTTTTTACCGGTATCCACATTGATCAGGATAAACTCTTGATAATTTTCAGCCGGAACCCGCAAAACGATCATGGCATATTCCGCGTACAAGCGCCGGGCGACCTCCAGCGCCAGAGCCCAGTTGCTTCGGCTCCACCGCCATGAAGACAATTCTTCTTCTCCTGTTATCTGCCGGACCTCTTCCATGGGCACGACTTTATAGGCGCCCCTATAAGCTAAAAAACCGCCTGCAACCATGTAAGTTGACTGCTCAAATATCTCATGGGGTGTCGACAAGGGGGACCTTGTCTCCCCGGTAATGGCTTTCACAAAAACTCTCAGCATGGAGGTTTGCGGCGGTGTGGGGAGCGTCCCCAGCTTGACCTCCGCGCAGCCTGCCATAAAACCTAAAAGCAAAACGCCGACCATTAAACCTGCCACAGCCCGGCTATTATCTTTTACAGGCGCTTTTTTTTTCATTCTAACCCTCGCTTAACAAACTTAAGAGAGTCAATGAACGAATGAGAACAATTTAGAGTAGTATATTCTTGATCGGAGCTTTTCACAGAAAGGCTTATATGATATAAATTTTATATTTAAATATCAAAGGAAATCTGAAGGATGAAACTATTTGAACCGCTCCATGCCTTTATCTGGGAGTCCATGACTGCCAACAACTGCAATGCCTACTTCATTGACGGCCCTACCCGGATTCTCATCGACCCCGGCCATCTGAATCTGTTCGGGCATGTTGAAACCGGACTGAAACAATTACGGATCGGCATTGAAGATATCGGGCTGGTCGTGTGTACCCATGCCCACCCGGATCACATGGAAGCCGTTCGGTTGTTTGCCAAAACGTCCGCCATGGCAACGCTCCATGAAATCGAATGGCAGTTTGTTCAAAGCATGAAACAACACATTATGGCCGTTTTGGGGCTCGATCCGGATTCCCTGGCCCCCGGATTTTTTTTAAAAGAGGGTGACCTTTCCGTAAACGGCCTGGATTTCCAGGTGCTGCATACGCCGGGGCATTCACCCGGATCCGTCTCGCTTTACTGGCCCGACAAAAAAGCGTTATTTACCGGCGACCTGGTTTTTAAAGAGGGGATCGGACGCACGGACCTGCCCGGGGGGGACGGAGAACAGCTTAAGAAAAGCATCAAACGGCTGGCCGGTCTGGATGTTGAATGGATCCTTCCGGGTCATGGCGAAATCGTTTCAGGCGCTGAAGCGGTTCAGGCGAACTTCAGCGAAATTGAAAACTACTGGTTCAAATATATATGATGGAGACGGAACCGTTCCTCTACTGCGTGACGCTCAAAATCAGGCGCCCCTCAACCGTCCCCTTTTTGACCGGATGCTGCTCCTGGGCGGTTGCCGCCGGCACCTGTCTGGATACGTAGGTATAAGCCTCGTCCACCGTCACCACCCCGTCCCGGTCAATGTCCGCCGGCCCCTTCAGCCCTTCGATCAGATAATACGTGAACACCCCGTGCCGCAGGTCATCCTTTTCGGCGCTGACCTCGTTGGCGCCGCTGGCGCTCATGATCACCCGCCCCTTGCCGCCGGCGATCCGGTCGATAAAAGAATCGGATATAGTCGCCCGCAGATCGGCCACCCCGATGGTCCGCCCTCCGCTGGCGCCGCTGTAGCAGGCATCGGCAATAAAAATCAGCCGCTCCGACCGGATTCGGGAAAAAATCTTGGATAGTTCGTCCATGGGAAGGGCAGTGGCGTAAAGATTTTTCAGATCCGCATCAAAGGGCAGGAGATATTTCTCCAGGCCGTCGCCGTCCGGACTCTGGGCGTCTCGTTCCGTGGCCCCGTGGCCCGCAAAATAGATTACCACCATATCGTCCTTGCCGGCCCGGTTCTTTATATCCGTCCCCAGGATGCTTCGGATTCTCATCAGGGTGGCATCATGGTTGAGCAGCAGCGCCACGTTTTCCGCCGGAATCTGATTGCGCGTCACCAGGTGTTCATAAAACAGCCTGGCATCGCGCACAGCGTACTTGAGCTGACGGATATTGGGATACTGATCGATTCCGATCACCACAGCCCATACGTTCTTCAGTCTTTCCACAAACTGAACCGTTATCGTTTTCTCGGCCGTAAGACCGTCCGTATCCACCGCCCGCACCCTGATCCGGTTGGCGCCCTTCTCAAGAGAAACCCGCTCCATGAACTCCAGCCGCCGGGGGCTTGTCTCCGCCGTCGGGCGGATGCCGCGTTCGGACCCCTTTGCCAGCGGTTTGTCGTTCACATAAATCTCCAGCTGCCTTAAGCCTTTTTCATCCTCTATCACCCCGGCAAGCTGCACAAAATTTACTTCCACCGTGCTCTCCTCCCTTGGAGACGACAGCACAATCACCGGGGCAACTTTCGAGCTGTCTTCCAGTTTGCTCAGGAGCATCTTTTCACGCTGTTCTTTTTCGGCAAGGTCCCGGGCAAGGGTGTCCGACTGTTTTTTCTGCTCTTCGATCTGTTTTTTCATTTCTTCGAGCTGGGTAAGGGTGTCCATCAGCTTGGCCAGTTTGGCCTCCAGCATGGCGACCTTTTCGTCTCTGCCCGGATCGACAGTCGAGGGCTTTTCCCGGCCGGCGGGTTCTTTCAGCGGCCGGTCCGGCGCGGCTTCTTTTGCCGGCGCTTTGGCCAGTTCCTGGATCTCTTTTCTTGCCGCCGCCACCTCGCTGGTAACCGCCCGGCTCTTGCGGTTGGCTGTCGCCAGTAAATCTTCGTTGGCGTTTCTAAACAATGTATCAATAGAGTCTCTGTTGGTTCGTAACCACTCTTCAGGCGTTCTGCTGAAACTGGACATGCTTGCCATGATTTCAAATCTTGTTTTTGTGTCCACATTTATCAATACAAACCGCTGGTAGGGCGTTGAACTAAACGACCGTTCAACGATCAACGCATATTCCGCATACAAACGCCGGCCCGCCTCAACCGCCAGGGCCCAGTCGTTACTGCTCCACGCATAGCTACCAAATTCTTCTTTTCCTGTAATCAGCCGAACTTCTTCTATGGGCACAATTTCATAAGATCCACTTTGCGCGAAAAACTGACCTGCCGCCAAGTAGGTATTCTTTTCATAATTTTCATGGGGACCTGACCAGTTGTAGACTTCCGATACGGCTTTGACAAAAATTCTCAGCCTGGCGCTGGAAGGTGGCGTAGGAAGTGTCCCTAGCTTGACTTCGGCGCAGCCGGCCGCCATAAATAATAATAGTATGATTATGGGGACCAAAAGCATTGCCGTCCCGCCAAAGCCTTTGACGAATGAGCTCATTTTCATGATTCCCCGCTGCAAGCCTCTTTTGATAAGTTGCTGAACTGCTCAGCAGTTGCTGCATTATGGTTTAATAATCACCTTTATGGACATATCGCCGTCCGCCACCAGCCGGTATCCTTTGACAATATCGGTCAGTGGCAGGATGTGGGTGATCATGTCATCGACAACAATTCTTCCGCTGCTCAGCAGCCCAATGGCCCTGGAAATATCATCCGGGCCGCAGTAATAGGAAGTCAGTATTCGTATTTCCTTCATCCAGAATTCATTAATGGGAACGATTACGTTCTTGCCCGGGTCGGGCACTGCAAAAAAGACGACGGCGCCGCCTTTGTCCACGCATTTCCAGGCCTGCTCCACCGCGGCCAGCGAAGACGTGCAGAGCATCACCACGTCGGCCATTTTTTTATTTTGGGCGGCCAGCAGATCGGGCACATTGTCAGATGCATCAATCGTTAAATCGGCTCCGGATTTTTGAGCGAATTTGAGTCTTTTTTTATTGCTATCAGTTGCGACAATGGTGCAATTCATTGTTTTGGCGAGTTTGATATGCAGCAGCCCCGACATGCCGCATCCCATGACCAGCAGGGCCTGTCCCGCTTGCAGGTCGGCCAGCCGCTGGGCCCGGACGACGCAGGCCAGCGGCTCGATAAAGGTGCTCTGGTCATAGGTCATGCTGTCGGGAAGAAGATAGGTGCCTTCCTGAACCAAATAGGGAGGAATCAGGACATATTCGGCAAACCCGCCCGGAAGCCGGTCCCTGACGTTTGAGCAGACCGGATAATGCCCTTTTTTGCAGTAGTAGCACGCCATGCAGGAAACCTTGGGGGCCACAAAAACCCTGTCCCCCGGTTTGAACCTGCCCACCGCTTTTCCCGCCGCCGCCACTTCTCCGCCGATCTCGTGCCCCGGAACCAGCGGCGCCCGGGGCAGGCGGTACCATTCGACAATGTCGCTGCCGCAGATCCCGCAGGAAACGACCTTTACCAGGATTTCATTATCGCCCGGTACCGGCACGGGGACCTCTTCGATCCGGATGTCTTTGTTGTTATACCACTTGGCGACTTTCATCCACGCTTTTTACCTCTTTTAATTGTGTTGTAGAGGGCAAACGCCTTTTTCGGGGTTTCATTGTCATGCACCACCGCCCGGACCGCCTGAATCATCGCGATGGGATCCTCGGACTGAAATATGTTGCGGCCCATATCGACCCCGCCGGCACCCTGCTGCACGGCATTGTAAGCCATGGTCAGCGCGTCCAGCTCCGGTATCTTTTTGCCACCCGCCATGACGATCGGGACCGGACAGGAGGCCGTGACGGTTTCAAAATCCTTCTCCACATAGTAGGTTTTGATGTAATGGGCCCCCAGCTCCGCACAGATTCGGGTTGCCAGCCTGAAATAACGGGCATCCCGGGCCATATCCTTGCCGACGGCGGTGACCGCCAGGGTTGGAATGCCGTAGCGCGTTCCAATATCGACCATTTTGGTCATGTTGATAATGGATTCCTTTTCATGTTCCCCGCCGATAAACACCTGCACGGCCATGGCACAGACATTGAGCCTGATGGACTCCTCAATATCGACGGCAATATCTTCGTTTGAAAGTTCCTTGAGGATGCTTGTCCCCCCGGAAACCCTCAGCACAATCGGCTTCGTGGCCGCAGGCGGGATGACGCTCCTGAGAATCCCCCTGGTCAGCATCAGCGTATCGGCGTAAGGCAGCAGGGGCAGTATGTTGATGTCGATCCGCTCCAAGCCCGTGGTCGGACCCTGGAAATATCCATGATCGATGGCCAGCATCACGGTACGGCCGGAATCGGGGTTAAAAATGCGCGCCAGCCGGTTCTTCATCCCCCAGTCCAGCGAGTTAGACCCTTTCAGAAAAAATCCCTCCGTCTTCTGGGGAATCTCGACGTTAAACTTTTTTGCTTCACTGATTGCATCTGTATCCGGCATGCTATGCTCCTTTCAACAAAGTCGATAATCAGCAGGCTGTCATGTCAGGCAGGCCCCGGTTTTTGGGTTTTTGGGAATACGCTGTCTGATGTTGATTTGTCTGAAGCCTTCCGAAGCTTCTTTTCCTGTTCAAGCAGCTGTTCGAATTCGTTCCGAATGGCCTGAACTTCCCGGCGCCAATGGCTGTCCGCATCAAGATTGGGTATTACGGCGCCTCCTGATATGTGCCTGTTTTCTGCAAGGACGGCTTTGATCTGCGCGGTTCTTTTTTCAGCCGCCGCTCCGCGTGCGGTCTGATACGCGTTGATGGTGGCATTCAGTTTTTCAGTATCGGCGCCGCAGAAATCTCCCAGCAGGCCCATGAAACGGTCGCCCGGCTGCTCCAGCGTCAGCTTGTCCAGAATTTCATTTTTAAGACAGCTTGCTGCATCTATGTCAAAGCCGCTCTCCAGCTCCTTGAATTCTTCTCCGAACCGGTTCAGGTCAAAAACTTTATCCCCATATTGCTGCAGCAAGCCGTTTAACTTCTTTTTAAATGCGTTTAGGTTTTGTGCCTCTTTTTCTTCCCTGCTCAGGCGCAGATGTCTGGTCTTTTCCATCACCAGATCCAGCGTACTTTTTATCTCAGCCATCCGACACCTCTTTTGATTCGATGATGCGGTCTAAAATAAGACCGCTGAAACCCTCATCGCCGGCAGAAGTATACAGCCATCCCAAATGGGTCAAACACATTCTGCATACCAGAATCCGCCAGCTGTATCCCTTAAACCAGCTCCATTCCGAAGTCGCCGGCCCCACCTGCCCGCAGCCTCGAACCGATCGGAAGCATCCGATTTGAAAAACGATCCCGTGGGGGTTTGCAAAGGTATGCCGGTGGGCCCCCTGGATGCGGATGCGCTCGGAAGGATCCGTCAAAACCTGATGACAATGGCCGCAAAGGATCGCCTCTCCAGAATCCGATTCTTCCTGAAAAGGTTTTTCTCCCGGAGACCCTTTTGCCTTGTCATCATCCGGCTTGCCGGGGGGAACCCGAAACCAAAAACCGGGGGTTATATCCAACGGTAAGGCGGAAACCTGCATCCTGTTCGCTCCCAACCGTTATCGTGAATGTACGGCCGGTTTTACAGCCGCTCCATTTCAATTATTCCATTTGGCCGAACTTGTTTCTGAAATAATCCTTTATTTGAACGATATGCCCGTTCTCTTCCGCAATAATTTTATCAAGGAGTAAAACGTTTTTTTTATCTTCCACCGCCGCATGAAGCATCTCATAAAACAGAATCGTATCCTGCTCAAATTCGATCAGCAGCGACAGCAAATCTTTTATCGTCTGTATTTTCGAAAAATCGGCATCACGAAGCGAAAAACTCTGATCGCCTATAACACCCCCCAAAAGCGATCTGCCGAATCTATCCATCTGGGATGCCTTTTCCTTGATGCGGACTATCTGCTTAAGATCGGAAAACCATTTGATATGTTGCGATTCCTGATCCGCCATCCACTCGAGCAGGGATGCCAATTCAGGGTCGATCTTTTTCTGAGCTATCTCCCGGCATAAATTCTCACCATTCTGCTCGATTTGAACGGCAAAATCGATAATTTCGGCGGCGGAAAACATGAGGGGTCCTTTTCTGATGTGAAGAAAATACGGTTTAAATTTTATGCGTCCGGTTTTTTTTCAGAAGCCTCCTTGCCATAGGCCGCTATCTCGGCTTTCCAGAACGGACAGTGGTCGGCATGGAATTTATGGTATAAAATTTTCCCCACAAGAGAATCTGGGTTTTTTCTGGCAAATTGACACAGCGGACATTTATGACAGACTGCCGCCATTATTTTTTTAGGAAAACTTAATTTATCTGCACCCATTTTATCACCTTAACGGAATTGCCAACAATTATGAGGGGCGGATCGAAACGCCTATCGCTGTCATTTCCAATATCGCTGCATAGTTAGGACGATACCATATCCTGTTCCAGAATCAATGCTTTTTAAAAATTTTCAAAAACAACAATATATTGATTTTTATTATTGACAAACACCATATATCGTGTTAGAAGGTCATTGCGCTTTATTTGAAACACACCTCTTTTGTTGGCCTGTATTCTCACTTGTATAACTGGTTGTCCGGAAGGTTGCTCGGAAGCTGTAAGACCAAAATCCAAAAAGCGCACATGCCTTGGGACCCCTGAAGCATAAAACAAACTTCAGGGGTCCTTTTTTTAACTCTATAGGATCCCTGATTAAAATAAAATTGCCTGCCGGGCGAAATAATTACATTTGTCTATGCGTGTCCGTTTCAATACTGAAATCTGATTTTTCACCTTGCTATTGCCCCTTTTTTTGATAGATAAATGAGGAAACGGGGAGTTTCATTATGAATGCCTATGGGATGAGCCGTTGTCACTTCACCGTTTGTCGGCGGCCCCTGAAATATATCCTTATAACCCTTAAATATGGAGGTAAGAATGGCGCCTGCTGAAAATAGAGGGATTGATGATCTAACCCGATTTGCCATGAAAACCCTGGAGCGTCTGGGTGAAGAATCTCTTAAATTTTATGGCAAGGGCGATCACAATATGAAATTTGATGAAGAGCTGGTGACAACCGCAGAGCTTCATTTAACCCAATTATTTCAGGACCGGCTTGAGAAAAACTTTCCTGAGCATCAGGTGCTTGAATCCTATAATGAAAACGGCGCATACACGCACGATGAAAAACGGTATCTCTGGATCCTTGACGCAATTGACGGGGTGGATAATTTCCAGACCGGAATCCCGGTCTGGGCGGTGTCTCTATCGCTGTTGGAAAATTTCTGGCCGATATTCGGGGTCATCCACATGCCGGCCACCGGAGATTTTTTTCACGCCCAAGCGGGCCGCGCGGCCTTTCGCGGAAAACAAAAAATCTCTATTTCAGCTCAAAAAGGTGTCGATGATGAAAGCCTGCTGTTGACATTTTCACGTTTCCACCTTCACTATAATTCGAGTTTTCCGGGCAAAATCCGCAACCTGGGTTGCACGTCGGCCCACATCTGCTATGTTGCCATGGGGCGCGCCGATGCCGCGATCATTGCCAATGAATCATTTAAGGGACTTGCCGCCGCACGCGTTCTGATAGAATCGGCCGGAGGAAAAATTTTAAAACTGGATGGAAGCGATTTTCATCTCAATGAATATCTGGGCGGAGAAAAAATTGACGACCATCTTCTGGTCGTAGCGCCAAAAAACCTGCCGGCCATAATGAGCTGCCTCCGGAAAGTCTCTTAGCCCGGATATTCAACGAAATGCATTCGTTCACTTGCGGGGCATTCCGCGGGGCAGCGGTACGACGTGTGCCGCAAACCCCGGATACCGCAGCAAACGGGCGAAGGCATTTCGCCCACAGGGTGAAAATTTCTCAAGCATTTGTCATTGCAATTGAAGCAACAACTTGTACCGCTTGTTTTTATTCCAAATCTTTACATCTTATTATCATGATCTTTTTAAAACTTGATGAAAATATTCATGAAATAAACGGGTTGGGCAGCGCCGTGAATAGGTGTCCTTTAAAGAAATGCGCTAACGCTCAGGGCTGGTCCGTCGGCCCCGGTCGGATCACCGCCTCTTAAAGAAATAACAGCTTAAATGCAATCGCGATTAAAATCAGGCCGCCGACAATCTCCATCCGCTGGGCAAATCTGCCTGACAGGCCGTTTCCCACCTTCATGGCAATCCATGTCATGGCGCCGGCCGTCAGTCCGATGCACACCGCTGCGAAAAAAAGGCTCTGCCCGAGAATTCCCAGGCTGAACCCAACCCCCAGGGCATCCATACTCGTGGCAAATGACAACATGACCAGGCTGAAGCCTTTGGTGGGGTCTGCACAGACATCCTCTTTTTCATGCGGGCGGATGCCTTCATAGGTCATTTTGGCGCCGATGCCGAACAAGAGCCCGAATGCGATCCAGGGCCCCCACTGTTCCATCCATCCCAGAACATTTCGACCGAGCAACCAGCCGAAAAGCGGCATTAAAAACTGAAACAGACCGAAATGAAAAGAAAGGCGAAAAATCTGTCGCGGCGCGCAGCAGCGGGTCCCGACACCCAGCCCCACCGCAAACGCATCACATCCCAGAGAAACAGCAACCAATCCGATTTCCCAAATATCCAAATGCAATATCCTTTATACCGTCTGAGCTTCCGGCGCAGCGCCGGCAACAGGCGTTTGATGATTTGTTGAGATAGGTTCTATACGTCATTTCAAAAACTCGGATCAGGTCTGAGAGCAAGGCGCAAGCCGATGAAAAAGCGCAGCAACCATGGGAGGTTGTGAGCATTTTGAAGAGGCTTGCAACGCAGCTATCAGGCCTCAGATGGGGT
>JBFLWU010000027.1:0-63087 GCA_040757625.1 Thermodesulfobacteriota bacterium
CTTCAAGTATTTTCCCCGTGTCTTTATCAATAAGAAAAATCGCATCGGATTCCAATTCGAACAGTTGGCGGTATTTCTCCTTGCTTTCCCGCAGAGCGTCCTCCGACGTCTTGCTGTCGGTGATATCGCGCCAAATGCAGTGACAAAGTTGACGTCCGGCAATATCAATCGCCTGCGCCGACACCTGAAAATGCTTTATTTCACCTTGCTTGGTACGCTGGGGAATCTCAAAAACACCGACCCCGTTTACCGTTACGCTCTGAATGAGTTTCCGTGTTGCTTTGTTCGATTTTTTCGCTTCGATATCTGTTATTCGCAACCCGGCAAACTCTTCTCGAGAATAACCTAACTGCCGGCAGGCCTGATCATTGAAACTAATAGGGCGAGCGGTTTCAGGGTCCACCACCACAACGCCATCCGGCCCGTTCTTGAAAAAAGCCTGAAAATACTTTTCGGTCTCCTCAAGCGCCCATACCCTCTGCTTCGAAGTTTTAAGTTCTCTCTTTAATTCTTTAACCCGTTTCTCCAAATCCTTATCCATTGCCATTGCCACTTGATTTATGCTGAGCTTATCTGACTTTTCCATATTAACAACAGGACGGCCACGAATATAAATAACATCCTATCGATAGTTATCTAATTATTTAAATTCGTCCCGCTTGTCTGGCCAGCATCCCGGCTGTCCTTTTTAGTCCTCCCATTTACCTGCCTCCGTATCAAACAATCATCAATATCTAAACCTTTCTCCAAATTTCATTTTGGCTGAGCACTAATAGCCGTTATATGCAGTAACGACACCCTTAAACCGATTAGTTTAAGCTTCATCGAAAAACCAATCAGGATTCAAGGGCGTGGTTTTTTGCCGCTATGTAAGCTCCCAGTGTTGAATTTGCCCATTCCATTTATATTCTGGTCCATTTCTTTCTTCCAGTTCTTTATTGAATGTGAAAGTATAGCTTATAATTAGTAAGACTTGGTTCCCATAAGCAGTCTCGTTGTTTATGTCTACACCCCGTTTGGACAAGAATGCCAAAGTCTCAAATCTTTTATTCCGCTGATCACGTGATGCCATGAACATTTTAGGCTTGAATAAATCACTTAAGTCTATGTCCCGATTTGATATTCGAAGTTTTACAATAAGTGTAAGATCGGTGAATTCATTTTGGCTCGTATTTGTATAGTGAATAATAGTAAATGGAACGACACTCTGTGTTTGAGGATTTGGCTGTAGATGTTGGCTCTCTACCTGAATAAGTAGGGAAGGTTTTTGCCCCAACAGGAATATCTGATTAGTCTGTATGTAGCTATAAACTATAAAAGTTGCTGAAATCAAAACACCCAAGCATGCAAATACGGCTATCAAACTAGATACCAATTGATTATCATTTAAAACCTCATTTGGCGATAGCATAAGATACAAAGAGGTTCCAATGGCAGCTATTATTAACAATATTGAGATAATAATAGGAACTTTATACATCTACATCCTCCATTTGTAATAGATTCTATATAAAGCTCTGCTTTATATGATCGCCATCGCTTCACGCCGATACTAATCAGTCGGTAAATCTCTGCTACACTGTAATGCTGCAATGCAGGCATGAGCGCGTTTAGCAACGGGAAGATATTTATTGCAATTGATACTTGTTTTTCGCCCTGATACAAGAAAGTCGAGACCAGCATCGCGCACTTTTTTCAGGTCTGAGTCTTGAACAATACCTGAAGATGGATGTGCGCATTCATTTCGTATCACCTTTAGACCTTCATAAAACTGGCGCCATTGATTTCTCTCCTCCTTTGGGAGAAACCTCAATGCTCGCCTTAAAGCCTTTTCACCTGTTAGACCCTTTATTAGTCGATTCTCACAAATCTCTTGTGCTGCCGACTCGACTGCGCTCTGCACTGAAATGAAAAAGTACCGATGGACGCCCTTCATTGCAGACAGAAAATCATTGGGTGTGTCTATCATTTCGGGAGATGCAAGGTTCAGTGCGATCGGAGGCTTACGTAAATGAATTGCCAGAATGTTCTGAAGCCCAACCAGAAAGGTGCGCGTGTCCTGGACAGCTACACCAAGGAAACCAAGAGGGGTTGAGCAGCCCAGTTCAAACGAATTCTGGCCAAACTGTTGAAGCTCCATCGTGGCTTGAGTGACGAGATCGTAGAATTGGGCAAGCATGCTGTACCTCAAGAAAGACCTTCGGTTTGAACACTTCTTGCTATAGTCCTCAATGCGGGAACCTATTTCACAGCCCTAAGCCTGTGGGTCCTGTATAATATTTGCCAGATTAGTCTCAATATGCCGGTCACTTCTTCGATTTCATCTGATGAATCGGTGTCTGCTGCCGGCGCGATGGCACCAGCGCTTTTAAGCCCATCAAGCCTGTATTGACATACTTACCCAGAGTTAATTCTAGGATGCGGACATCATCCTCTTCCAGGTTGGCAACGCTGACGCGGACATCCAGCGGCATGTCCATAACAATATCCGTTGCCATTGCTAACTGACTTATGCTGGGCTTGTCTGACTTTTCCATATTAACAACAGGGCGGCCACGAATATAAATAACATTCTATCGATAGTTATTTAATTATTTAACTACGTCCCGCTTGTCTCGCTTGTCTTGCTTGCCCCGATCTTACAAAGATTTGTATTGCTATCACCCATTTAAAAATTACCTTTCAGCCATATTTAGAAACAGGCATAACGCCGCAGCGACATCCAGACTTAGATGTGCATTTTTCATGTGGAAGAGTGGGCACCTGGTCAAGCTTGAACCTCCTGCCATCCAATTTTTTGCACGAATCGCATGTCGATTGATCGAACACAACTGAAATTTCGACCTCTTTGATCCCGAGATTCCGATAATCATCCATATTGAGTTTAAAATTGGCATACGAAAAAATTGTCCTGACCGATAGATCCGTCGTTATCAGACCACTATCGAAACCAGGAGGAACCCATTTATTCCACTCATTTGTCCCCCACAGGTAAATAATAGCAACCGCCAGATTTATTTTTTCCCTTCTTGCAGAATCTAAATCAGACAAGGTTTTAGGTTTGGCATTAAAAATGAATTCCAGCATTTTGGTATCACGTGTATAATCATAATTTCCCCAGTCAATTCCTAAGCCTCTTGGAAATATTTGGGCAGCCTCGTATTTACTGACGGTCAGGGTCGCTTCCTTAAACCTCCTTAATTTTAAATAGCTCAAAACCTCCTGCTCAGTGTTTTCTTTCTGCCGTCTACACCTGTTTAGGTACCCTTCAGCAAGAATCTTTCCAAACGCAGTACATTTAAACAGGTTAACATCCTTCGTCGCCCTTGTCAGCCCGTCCCTATCATGTTCTATTAAGCGTTCAACCATCTCTTCCTTGCGCCCAGAGCTTTTTAGCCCCCTATCTTTGAGCATGGTTTTTAATTCGGTAACTTTAAATTTGTGATTTATGAGATCAACAAGCTGTGCGGGCTCAAGCATTTCATCTTTGATAAACCATTTTATTGCCTTCATCGGTTTTTCTTTTAGCGGGGTTTCCCAATATGAGGCCTCGGCGAAATAATTTGGGTTGTTACCGTTCAAGAATTTACTCAATAACAGAAGATGGGCGGGTGAACTATTAATATCCCTTTTGCGAAAGAGACCGAGCATGCCATCCTCCTCTTAACATATCAATTTAGAGTGAGTGTTAATGCGCTCAGACGAAAGTCATCCGGTAGCATGGGCATACCGGCTTCGCTTTCCGTTTTTCTGACTATCTCAAACCACTTTAATATTTCGTCGTGTGTGGCGCGGTCGACCGCGTAAAGGGAAACCACGAAAGTCTTATTGGGGCCTTTTTCGTGGATGATTGTTTTGAAAGGCTCGTTGGCTTTATATACTTGGCGTTTGGGCCAGCAGAGACCGAGGGCTTTAACGTCGACAATAATCCAGATGTATCGACGCGCGGAAGGGATGTTCCTGGTAAAACCCTCGATCTCTACCAGCCGAGATTTTACATATCCATTTTCAGGGGAAGTTATTTTGCCCCTGGGGGCTGTTATAGAAGTGTAGGCGCCGTAGGCCGTGACAATAAGAATCAGGGAGGCGATGATGAAAAGGACCGTTTTACGTCTTTGTTTCTGCAGGCGGGCCGGATCGGCCCGTGCCGGCACCCCTTCTTCTATGGCCTTTTTAAGCGTTTCTTTGAGATCATCCTTCATTTCCATCGCTCGTAAACGATGTAACCAGATCCCTTATGTCTTTTTTTGATTGTTCGTTTCTGCGTTCAATTTCCTTGCGCAATATCTTGACCACCGCCTCGCGCTGGCGGGGATTGAGTTTGACGCCCTCTTCCTGCTCAACTTCCAGCACGATCTGCACAGCCAGGTCCATGCCGACCACCTTCTCAGGACCCCGCTTGTATAAATCCGGATCGCCCACACCGGTGATCAGCCAGTCAATATTCACTTGGGGGTAGTGTTTTTTTAATTCGTTTAGGAACTTGATGTCAGGAACATTATTCCCGTTAAGATAATTAAAAATAGTTGCACGGCCAATACCGCACTGCTTTGCCAACACCTTTTTATCGACGCCTAAAGTCTCAATAATTAGACTCAATCGGTCTTTAAATTCCATACAATTTCCCAGCTTTTTTTGGTTCGCTGAAAATCACTGTTCAGCGAACCGACTAACGAACCGAGATTTTTCTAAGTTTTATTAGGTTTTTTAATGGGCTAAGTTAAATCTAAATATTTTTACCATCGAAGCTAAATAATTAGATTATCTTGCTTGACAAGTTAACGGTTACCTACACCCAAAAACGGGCAATGTCAAAATCTAAAATGAAAATATCTTTAGATTTTTCCCCAATAAAACCTCCCTATGGAGGCGCCCATGTCTAAAAGGAAAAAAGACATTAGACAGCGCGAGTTCGAATTCAGTTTTGCCGAGCGGGTCGAAATCCACCTGAAAGAAAAAGAAGCCCTGCTAAATTCCCTCCGGGAGGGGTAAAATCAAACCATGCCTTCCAAAAATCAAAAAAAATGGTTTAGCCGAGATCAGCTAAACCATTGATTTTGTTGGTGCCTGGGACCGGAATCGAACCGGTACAGCCCTATGGACCGAGGGATTTTAAGTCCCTTGCGTCTACCTATTCCGCCACCCAGGCACAATCCATGCGAAAGCGGATGCGGTGCTTTTATCGATTATAGCGCCGATTGTCAAGTTTTCAGCACTGCGAAAATAAGATTCTTATTCAAAGCGCCGTGATCTCAAACGCATGCATGACGCCGTGGCAGCGGCAGGCCGTGCTGAGCAGGACGGGTTTATCGCCGGAGACAATCGTTGCCAGGGCCTGAAAAAGGGCTGCGGGGGTATATCCGCCGATGCCCGGCGCAAGCTGCCGGCTCCGCACCACCACCGGACGGAATTCCGGATGCTGCATGTTTTCGAGAAACCGGTGCAGAAACCGGGGCCGGGGTTTGCCGGTATGGGTGCAGATGTCATCGGGCTCCGGGCAGTTCAGGGGGCAAATGAACGTGGCCTGGGTCATATACACCTGGCCGTCGGGGCCCCGGACCGGGTTCGGCAGCGTTTCAACAACCTCGGGCGGCACCGCCGCCGGCCGGACGCGATGGGTTTTTTCCAGTTTCAGCCGCACCCATTCATACACCACATGCACCGGGACCATGGGAACGATCCAGCCGGGTCCCCTGCCCTCCTGTAAATTCTCAAACAGATACTCCACGCCTTCACGGCAAGTAACCGTAAATGCAGGGTTTTCCATTCGGGCGCAGGTTTCGGCAGACGAATCGACGACGGTGATGCCCGCTGCCGGATAGTTCTGCCGCAGCGTATCGGCCGCCCTTTTTCCCAGCCGGCCGGCGCCGAGGATCCATATCTCCTGAAACAATGTCATGATGATCCGGAGTCCCTTTTATGCAATGAGCCGGGCGGGGACATCCGCTATGGTCCCCACGCTTTGTTACTATTCGCCCGGACCGTTGTCAAGCCGGATACGGCCGCTTCGAACAGGTCGCAATCGTATTGACAGCCGGCGTTTTTACCTGTATTAACGGCATCTAATAAAAAGACCGGTCATAAATGATCGCATGAGAATTGATCCGGTCGACGGTATGCCGGCAGGTTTTCGCGGCTGAGAAAATGATAACGGAATCCGCCGTTGCGGACAGGTCAGGGTTAACACTTAAACTTATTTCAGGAGGTACGGAATGAAGAGAATTTCAGTTGTTATGACGGCAATTGCAATCAGCGCAGTCTTGCTGCTTCCCATGGGGGTTTCGGCCGAGCAAAAATATCCCAGCCACCCGATCAAGATCGTGGTCGCCTGGGGGGCCGGATCCAGCCAGGATATCCCGCAGCGGATCGCCGCCGAGGAGGCGAAAAAGCACCTCGGCGCCGCCATTGCTTTCGTCAATACCCCCGGGGCGAGCGGCATGACCGGAACCCGGGAAGTCGTCAAGAATGCGAAGCCCGACGGGTATACGCTTCTGTCCTTTGCCGATTCCACCTGGTATCCGATCTATTGCGGTTTGACGGATTACAAGATGGATGAATTCGAGTTGGTCGCCAATCTTTTCAAACAGCCGCTCGTTGCCATCGTGAGAAGCGACGCCCCCTGGAACAGCATGAAGGACCTTGTCAAACATGCGAAGGAAAAACCGGACACGGTGCGCTGGGCCATGTCGGTGGGGAACCAAAGTCATTTCATCCCGATGAATATCGAAAAGCAGACCGGCGCCAAGTTCAAATTCGTGGCCGTTCCCGGAGGGGATGTGCAGCGCCAGGCCGCCCTTCTGGCCGGCAATGTCGACGGTCTTCTCGGGTATCCGTCCTCGGTGGATGAATATGTCAAGGCCGGGAAGTTCAAGCTCCTGGGCGTGACCTACGCCCAGCGGCTCAAATCCCATCCGGACCTGCCGACTTTCAAGGAACAGGGAATTGATGTCGTCTACGAATTCAGGGTCGGTTTGACCGGCCCGAAAGGGATTCCCGCAGATGTCGTCAAAATGATAAACGACGCATACGACAAAGCCCTGAAGGATCCGGCGACCGTCAAGAAGCTTGAGGACCTCGGTTTCGATATCGATTTCATGAATGCAGCGGATCTGAAGAGCTGGTTCGGGAAATTTGCCGGCGAGCTCGAAGCCTACGCCAAGGAAGCCTATAAGAAATAGGCATTCAGGATTGCGACCGGCGCCCCTGCTTGTTGAGGGGCGCCGTTTGTCTTCATGAAAGAGCGAGGGTCAGCGCAATGAAAAAGGACCTGGTAATCGGCCTTGTGACGATTGCGGTTTCGGCCGCCTGCGTTATCGACCTGGTCACCATGAAACAGGGTTTTGTCATGGCGGATCAGGTCAGCGCGTCTTTTTTTCCCTATTTGATGATCGGGCTGCTGGGGGGTCTCGGCGTCCTGCAGGTGATAAACGCTTCAATTCCTATTCTCCGGGCGCGCACCGGCCCGCAAAGCGCACCGAAGCAGAACGATTGGGGCGCGTTCTGGAAGCGCTACCAGGTTCCCTTCCTGATGTTCATCTTCGTTTCCGGCTACATTTTCCTGATTCCGGTCATCGGTTTCTATGCCATGACGGTCGTTTTTTTCATTGCCCTGGGCATGCTGCTCGGCGGTTTCTCGATTAAAAATTTTCTTAAAGTTGCCGGGGCGACTGCCGGGACCGTTCTGTTTATTTATTTCGTATTCGAGGTTTCGCTCCAGGTATATATGCCGACCGGCATTTTCCGCTAAAATTTTCGGGAGGGCGCGGTGGAGTTTTATCTTCAGGCGGTCGTACACAGCTTCAATGTGCTTACCGATCCCACGGTTCTGATGCTTGTTTTCATCGGTTCGTTTTTCGGCATACTGACCGGATGCATTCCAGGGGTCTCGGTTCATACGGCAATCGTCATAACGCTTCCGTTCACGTTCGGCATGACCCCCATTCAGGGGCTCGCGACGATGTGCGGCGTTTACATCGGCGGGATGTCGGGCGGGCTCATCACCTCTATTCTCCTCGGCATCCCGGGGGAGCCGAGCGCCGTCGCCACGGTCTGGGACGGATTCCCGATGCACCGCAAAGGGGAAGGCGGAATGGCGCTTGGAATCGGCATCTGGGCAAGCTTTTTCGGGGGCGTGATCGGCTGCCTGTCCCTCATGATCGCCGCCCCCTTCTTTGCCCCCTATGTGCTGCAGTTCGGCCCTTGGGAAATATTTTCGATTATCATGTTCGGCATGACCATCATCGCGTCGATGGGAGGAAAGTCGATCCTCAAGGGGCTGATCTCCGGGGTGTTCGGAATGGTCCTGGGGTGTGTCGGCGCCGATCCGATTTTCAACACCCCCCGGCTCACCTTCGGCATGGGCATGCTGATCAGCGGCGTCCCTTTCGTCCCGACGATGATCGGCATGTACGCCCTCTCCCAGCTGATGCTCGATACGGAAAACACGGGGGCATTCAAGGAGGATAAGGTCCAGGCGGTCATGGCACCCGGACCGATGCCGCTGGTAAAATCGATGACCGTCACGCTGTCCAAATGGAAGGAGCTGCTGATCGCTTCCTCAATCGGCATTTTCTTCGGTGCCCTGCCGGGCGCGGGCTCGGCGATTTCAAATATCTTCTCCTATGATCAGATCAAGAAATTTTCAAAAAACCCCGAGCGCTTCGGCACCGGAATCGCGGAGGGGATCGTCGCCTCAGAGGCCGCCAACAGCAGCGTAGCCGGCGGAAGCCTCATTCCGACGGTCACACTCGGCATCCCCGGCAACATGATCGCCGCGATCATGATGGGGGCACTTCTCATTCACGGCATCCAGCCGGGACCGCTCTTCATGAAAACGCAGCAGGATCTCGCGTACGGCCTCTTTACGACGCTTCTTTTCGCGAACCTTTCCGTCATCATTATCCAGGTCTTCTTCATAAAGTTCGCCACGAAACTGCTCAATGTGTCCAATGCCATCACGATCCCGACGATTTTCGTCTTCTGCGTCATGGGCTCTTATTCGGTAAACTCCATCCTGTTCGAGATGTATCTGGTTGCCATCACCGGCCTGATTGCCTACGGCATGGTCAAGGGCGGCATCCCGCTCGCCCCGCTGATCCTCGGGCTCATCCTCGCGCCGATCGCTGAAACGAATTACCGCATCGCGGTCGGAACCGACAGCAACCTGTGGCTTTTTCTGACGAAGCCGATATCGGGCTTATTTCTCGTATGCACCCTGCTTTCGGTTGCATGGGCTTACTGGCAGGCCAGAAGACAGACGGCGGCCGGGCAAAAGAAATGACGCAATTTTTCAAAGGTCTCATTGCCAAAGCCTATTGCATCTGCTAACTTGGCGCCATGCAGACACCGAACCCCCAGGAACCCCAGCTGATTCTGGCCTCCAAGTCGCCGCGGCGCCGTTACCTGCTCAAACAGGCCGGGCTGTCTTTCAGCGTCATGCCCGGCGATTTTGATGAAAGCAGCATAGCGGCGACAGAACCGCCCGTTTATGTCCGGCAACTTGCGGAGGCAAAAGCCCGCACCATCGCCGTCCGCTATCCCCGAAGCTGGGTGATCGGCGCAGACACGATCGTACTGATCGGCCGCACGATCCTGGGCAAGCCCGCATCCATGGAAGAAGCCCGGGCCATGCTCAAACGCCTCAGCGGCATGACCCACCAGGTGCTGACCGGCTATGCGATCTGCTGCATCGCCAGAGACCGCTTCTTCTCGGAAACCATTCAAACCGACGTCTGTTTCAAGGAATTGACCGATCAGGAGATTGAATGGTACATTCATACCGAAGAGCCTTTCGACAAGGCCGGGGCATATGCAATCCAGGGGCTGGGAACGTTTCTGGTAAAAAGCATCAACGGTTCCTATACCAACGTGGTGGGGCTGCCGGTCTGCGAGGTGATTGCCTTTCTGATTCAGGAAGGCGTGCTCGGCTTTGAAAACGGCAACAGAATCCATTCATTAGAAGTATAAAATTGAACGACATCAAACAGAACCTGCAGGAAATTAACGCGCGTATCCGCCAGGCCGCTGAAAAAAGCAACCGGGACCCTGAAACCGTCCGCCTGGTGGCGGTCACTAAAACCGTGCCCGCGGAAATCGTTCGCCAGGCGATTGAAGCCGGCGTGACGATTCTGGGGGAAAGCTATGTCCAGGAAGCCCGTTCCAAAATCAGCGCCGTTTCAACCGTCCCCGCTCCGGTATCCTGGCATTTTATCGGCCACCTGCAGACCAACAAGGCCCGGTATGCGGTACAGCTGTTCGATCTCATTCACTCGGTGGACTCCCTGAAACTAGCGCAGGAGCTGAACAAGGAAGCCGGCAAAATCGGAAAAGTTCAATCCATCCTGATCCAGGTGAACATTGCCGCTGAAAAAACCAAATCCGGCGCCACAACCCGTGAAATCCGGACGCTCGCCTCTCAAATCAGCGCGCTGAGCAACCTCAGGGTCAAAGGGTTGATGACGATGCCGCCCTACTTCAACAACCCGGAAAAGGCCCGTCCCTATTTCGACGAACTGCGCGCGTTAAGCAAACAGATTCAGGCAAAGGCGGCCCCGAACCTGTCGATGGAGGAACTCTCCATGGGAATGTCCGGCGATTATGAAGTGGCCATTGCCGCCGGGGCGACCCTGGTGCGCGTCGGCACCGCCATTTTCGGAGAGCGCAAGTGAAGCTGCTGCTGCACACCTGCTGCGGCCCCTGCAGCATCTATCCCCTGGGCGTCCTGCGCGCGGAGGGGTTTGCCGTTATGGGTTTTTTTTACCGGCACAACATCCATCCCTTTCAGGAGTGCCTGAAAAGGGAGGAAACCCTGCGGGGCTACGCCCGGCAGGTTGAACTGTCGGTGATCTACCAGGAAGGCTACGACCTGGAGGGATTTATCCGCACGATGGCCTTCCGGGAAACCGAGCGCTGCCGCCTGTGTTATCACGAGCGCCTCGGCGCTGCGGCCCGGATCGCCAAAAAGGGCCGCTTCGACTGCTTCAGCAGCACCCTCCTGTACAGCAGATTTCAACAGCACGACCTCGTCCGGGCCGTGGGAGAAGCTGTTGCCGGGGAGGTCGGCATTCCTTTCCATTACAGCGATTTCCGCCGGGGCTGGAAAGAAGGCGTGGCCGAATCCAAGCGGCTGAACATGTACCGCCAGCAGTATTGCGGCTGCATCTATAGCGAGAAGGAAAGATTTTACAGAGAAAAAACAGAATCGCCTGCAAACAAGCAGGATTCACGCTAAGTACAAATATTCTTAAATACCGTAACGAATTCACCGCCCATTCGCTGCGCTCATTCGAGTCACAGAGGTCACGGAGAAACCTCTCTTTTTACCCATCGGGAGACGGCGATGGGCAAAAAAATGCTGTATGCCGCATGGGGGCCGCACAGGCTGACAGCGGCCATGAGACATATGGTTTATCCGAACCGGCATCTCCCGGTTCAGATACATTGCTTTCACCTCTCTGGGCTCTCTGCGCCTCCGTGGTGAATCATTCGAATGATTACAAAACAGCACACTAACCCGGATATTTCATGAAAATTTTTCAGCAAGTTTTAAAATGGTTCTGATAATAGTCGGTTAGATGGAAGCTTGACGTAAAAACCAGAAATACGCTTTGTTACTTCTATTGAAAAAGACAAATGCTTGAGAAATTTTTACCCTGGGGGCGAAATGCATTCGCCTATTTGCTGCGTTATCCGGGGCTTGCGGTACGAAAAGTACAGCTACACCCCGGAGTGCCTTGCAAATGAACGAATGCATTTCGTGAAATAACCGGGCTAAGGAAAAAGGTTCGGACTGAATGTTCAGCAATTTTATCTACTTTATCGTTGTGCTCCTCATCTATACCACCCACCAGCCGCCGGAAACCGCGGCCCTTGCTTTGGCTGAAACCGTTTTTCTTGCTGTCGGATTATTCGGGATTTTCCTTTTCCTGACGCGCCTGCAGTTTCAAAAGCTTGAAAAGCAGCTGCTGTTTGAAACCTTCTCCAGGCTGGATCATCGCTTCAACACGCTCCTGACCCGCCAGTCCATCATGGCGATCGTTCTTTTTGCCGTCGACATCTATGGATTGAATGTATCGTCGTTTACCGCCGAGATCCCCGTTTTCGCAGCCGTTCCGACCCTTCAGGCCCTCCTTTTCGTCGGACTCTTTGTGATGTATCTGTCCGTTGTCTGGGCCTGTGCCCACGGGACCTACCAGAAGCTGTATCTCAACACCGTGACCCGGAAATCCTATGTCGTCTCGAACATATCTTTTTGCATTCCCGTGCTGCTGCCGTGGCTGCTTCTCTCCGGGGTCGTCGACCTGATCAATCTGCTTCCGTTCGATCTGCCCAAACAGTTTCTTGCGACCCCGACCGGCGAGGCAACCTACTTTCTTTTTTTTCTGGTTGCAACCGCCTTGCTCGGCCCGGTCATGATCCAGAAATTCTGGGGCTGCACCCCGATGGAAACAAGCATCATCCGGCATCGGATTGAAAATTTATGCCGGAAGACCGGCCTCGAATTCAACGATATTCTTTACTGGCCGATTTTCGGCGGCAAGATGATCACCGCCGGCGTGATGGGGCTGGTCAAAAGATTCCGTTATATTCTGGTAACCCATGCCCTGCTGCGGCTGCTGGAGCCCGAAGAAATCGATGCGGTCATCGCCCATGAAATCGGCCACGTCAAGAAGAAGCACCTGGTGTTTTACCTGGTCTTTTTCGTGGGCTACATGCTGATATCCTATGCCACATTCGACCTGCTGGTGTTCGCGATAATCTACGCCGAGCCGGTCTACCGCTTCATCCATGATTACGGCTTCAGCCAGGCGTCGGTTACCGCAACGCTGTTCGGCCTCTTTGTCATTCTGAATTTCGTGATCTACTTCCGGTACGTTTTCGGATACTTCATGCGAAATTTTGAGCGCCAGGCCGACACCTATGTGTTTACGGTTATCGGAAATGCCCAGGCGCTGATCCGCACCCTCGAAAAAATCGCGCTTACCAGCGGCCAGCCGCCGGACCGGCCCAACTGGCACCACTTCAGCATCACCGAGCGGATCGGCTATCTGAAAAAATGTGAAGCTGATCGAACCTGGATTCGGCGGCACAACCGCAAAGTCAGACAAAGCATCGCCGTCTACCTTTCGGCGATTCTGATCATGGGCGGACTGGGATATCATTTGAATTTTGGAAGTGCCGGGCGCAAGCTGAACAGTCATTTTTTTGAAAAAATCGTTCAGCGCGAGCTCCAGAAAACCCCGAACAACCCGAACCTTTACCGCATGCTGGGAGATTTAAACTACAACCGCAAAAACTATGAAACGACCATCCAGGCCTATGAACACGCACTCAGGCTCCAGCCCGACAATCCGGAGGTGTTGAACAATCTCGCCTGGCTGTATGCCACCTGTGAAAACCCGGACTACCGGGACCCGCAACAGGCGCTGATGCTGGCGCAGAAGGCCGTCGCCCTGTCTCCTCCTGCGGCCCATATCATGGACACGCTGGCGGAAAGTTATTTTGTCAATGGAAAATACGCCGAGGCGGTCCTGGCGGCCCGAACGGCGCTGAAACTCGCCCGGTCCAACCGGTCCTATTTTGAAGAGCAGCTCAAAAGATTTCTCACGTCCGAACGGAAGTCAAGAGGGGATAGTCTATAGTTGAAGAAGGTAAATAGGCTGAAGACTAAAGGCTGAAGGCTGAAGGCTTTTAGGGAAGAATTTGACAAATTTTCCGCAGTTAAGTTTGGAACGGCAATTGCTCCGGGTGAATGGTTGAAGCTACATTCAGATTAATCTCGCCTGAGGCGGGATTGACCTTCAGCCTTCGGTCTTCAGCCTGATTGATTATTTGATACAGACCTTGCGCACCTGCAGCAGGTCGCAGAAACCGCTGAATATTTTTTCAATCCCGTCCTGTTTCAGGGTCCGCATGCCGTCCTTGATGGCCTGACCGCGCAGATCTTCCATCTTGGCCTTTTCCTGGATCATTTTCTTCATGGGATCGGTGCCCATCAGAAGCTCATGCAGTCCCATACGGCCGGCATACCCGGTATTGTGGCACGTCTCGCATCCATCCGGACGGTTGATGGTCAGATCATCGGTGTAGGGGATTTTCAGGTTCTTTTCGAAATCCTCCTTGCCGTACTCCCGCACCAGTTCATCGTATTCTTCCTTGGAGGGGTGATAAGCCTTCTTGCACTTTTTGCAGAGGGTCCGCACCAGGCGCTGGGCCAGAATGCACAAAATCGCGTCGGCGAAATTAAACGGGTCCATGCCCATGTCCAATAGCCGGGTAATGCTTTCCGGAGCGCTGTTGGTGTGCAGGGTCGAAAAAACGAGATGGCCGGTCAGAGAAGCCTCGATGCCGATATGGGTGGTTTCCTTATCGCGCATTTCGCCGACCATGATGACATCGGGGTCGGCCCGCAGAAAGGCCCGCATGGCTGCGGCAAAATCAAAGCCGATTTTCGGCCGCACCTGTACCTGCCGCAATCCCGCCTGGGTGATTTCCACCGGGTCTTCGGCGGTCCAGATCTTGGTCTCGGTCTTGTTGATATAACCCAGTGCGGAATGAAGCGTTGTGGTTTTTCCGGACCCGGTGGGCCCGCAGACAAATACGATTCCATAGGGCTGGGTGATGACGCTGATAAAGTTGTCGAAGTTCTTCTGGGAAAAGCCCATTTTTTCCAGCGGGATCGGTTCGCCGGCCGCAAGGATACGCATGACGACATCCTCCATGCCGCCCTGAGTCGGTATCGTAGCCACCCGCAGTTCGATGTCCTTGCCCCCGTATTTCTTGAATTTGATCTTGCCGTCCTGGGGTTTGCGGCGTTCGGCAATATCCAGGTCGGACATGATTTTTATACGGGATACCACCGCGTTCTTATAATTGAACGGGATGGTCTGATACAACGTACAGGCGCCGTCGATCCGGATGCGGACCTGGGTATTGGCCTTGCCCGGGTAGGGTTCGATATGAATATCCGAAGCATTGCGCGCGTGGGCATCCAGTATGATCTTGTTGACCAGCTGAACAACGGCGCTGTCCTGATCGTCCAGGGAGGATTCCGCTTCTTCGATTTCCTCGGCTTCCGACTGGAGCTGGGACAGGATGTCGTCGATGGCTGCGATTTCTTTTTCGTCGTGGGTAAAAAGCTTGATAAATTCGTGAATGTCGGCACGCAGCGCCACGCAGAAAGACAATCCCTTTCCGGGAAAGAGAGACTTGATCACATCGATTTTCTGAAGGTCGTGGGGATTGTCGACGGCGACAACAATCTTTCCGTCCTCGGTCCGCAGCGGCACCCAGACATTCTTGCGCAGGAAAGGAATCTTCAGATTGGCCAGCAGTTCTCCGGGAATCGGCACGGTCTTGTTGTACTCCACAAAGGGCACATTGAAAAACTTGCTCAGAGATTTGCCGATATCCTGCTTGGCGATCTTATATTCCTTGATCAAAAGAGATTCGACCGGTTCTTTTGCCATTCTGGCGTCACCGATGGCCGTATCCAGCTCTTTCTGCGTCAGAATATGGTTTTCAAGCAGGTAATCAAACTTGGTGGCCTTGGCCTTTGCCATGCGCTTCTGGTTGTAGAGCGCGATTCCGAGGATCTTGGCCAGTTCCTGAACGGCTTCTTCGTCCAGTTTGGTAAAAGAGCCGCCGTCCGACCGGTTGATAAGCTGGATGACCCCCAGCAGATATTTCTTGAAAATAATCGGAAATGCCAGCACCTGCTTGGTTCTGAATCCTGTTTTTTTATCCCAGCTGCTGTCAAATTTCAGCTCGGGGTCGATGGATGCCAGCTCCGTGTTGTCATAAACGTTTTTGATGTTGACCAGCTTCTGCTTATAAGCCGAGTTTCCCGCAATACTGCTGGTCGCAATCGGAATCCGGATTTCACCGATTTCATCTCCGGACTTGAACCGTGATACCAGTTCCCGTTTAATTCCGTCGACGACATAGACCGTTAATCTTTCACACTCAAAGAGAGAGGTAATTTCATCTTTCAGGTCGATTAAAATTTCGTCCAGATTTTTGGCTGCATAAATATCGTTGCAGATCTGCTGCAGTTTTTTGCGATACTCAACCTCGGATTTAAGTTGTTGATCGCCCGACGCTTTTGCATCATGCAACATGGTAATGGCCATTTTATTTACCTCAGTTAGTATTGATTGGTTTCGGTATGGGCATTTCCATCTTTAATTGTTCTGAAGTGGCTAATAATTTTCTGGGCGCCGCCGCTGATCAGAAGGATGCCCAGGAGATAGAAACTCACCCGGATGTAAAATAAAACGCCTGCAAATTGTTCGATCTTTTCAACCTTGGGCATTACATATGGAATCCTGAAAAAGACCCCGATTCCGGCAAGAACCAATGCAATGCCCCACACGAGCTGAACAACATTTCTGGTTTTCTGCACCGGGGCATCCTGAAAAATAATTATACTTTTAGCGGTTGATGACAGTTGTATATAGCTTCCTACGGCGCCTGTGTCAAACAATTAACAGAAATGATGCGTCCCAGGTTGTCGGACAAAAATCGTTGCAGATAAGGGAATTTAATAAAATCGACGCTTCCCGAATCGTTATCTTTGCGAATACCGGTTCAGGTCTTAAGTATTTAAAATGATTATAATGAATCTTAAAGACCTGTCAAGGGTAAACATTACTTTCTCAGCCCGCCTTTGAAATCAGCCTTTCGTTTTTCAAGAAACGCCCCGGTTCCTTCTTTGGAATCGTCGCTGGCCATGCAGAGCGCGAAGCCATCCATTTCCATGGCGCAGCCGGAAGCAAGATCGACGTTCATGCCGTGATTAATCGCCTGCTTGGCCGCCCGCAGAGAGACCTTCCCCTTTTGGGCAATGGCGTTTGCTGTTTTCAGTACTTCCGCCATCAAGGTTTCAGGCGTAAAGACTTTATTCACCAGGCCGATCTGTCTGGCCTCAGCCGCAGGGATCATTTTACCGGTAAATATCATTTCCTTGGCCATATTTTTTCCGACCTGACGGGGCAGCCGCTGGGTCCCGCCGAAGCCGGGCATCAGGCCGAGGTTGATTTCAGGTAGACCGAACATCGCGTTTTCAGAAGCATAAATAAAATCGCAGGCCAGCGCCACTTCACTGCCGCCGCCCAGGGCATACCCGTTGACGGCCGCAATCACGGGAATCGACAGCGCCTGCAGCCGGTTAAACGTATCGTGCCCTTTTTGGGAAAAGAGTTTGGCTTCCAGCGGATTAAAGGTCGCAAGTTCGGTTATGTCCGCTCCGGCGACAAACGCTTTGTCCCCGGCCCCAGTCAGGATCAGAACCTTTATGGACTCGTTTTGCGCAATTTCATCCAGCGCGCGGGACAATTCGTCCAGCAGCGCGTTGTTCAACGCATTCATGGCCTTGGGCCGGTTGAAGGTAATGGTGGCGACTGCTTCCCGGGTCTCAAACAGAATATGTTGATAAGTCATTTTGTCATCCCTCCCCTGAAAATACCGGTTTATTATCAATCTGGCTGTTTAATTATGTAACGGCTATATATTAGTTATTGCGGCAACGGTGGAAGATCGTTTTATAACAACCGCCGCCGGAAGGAAGCAAAGGATAGTCGAGGGATATAACATCAGGATTTTTTTGTCAATTCCAAAAGATGCCGAATAAATCATGCGGCTTCTAAAATCAGTGAGTGATTCCCGGAAAGGATATGAAACGCCTTGGCGGGTCCCGCAGCAGCGGGATTCGGCTTTGCGGCCGCGTTTTGTTCAACTCGTGCAGGGTGTTTAACCGCATATCCTTTATTTAGCAGATAGTACGAAAGCCGGCACCATCCCGACACCGGCATTAACAGCCGCCGCCGGCTCTAGAGGCTGTCTTCTTAACAATAGCTTTTTCATTTACGGCGGCCAGGTAGATGGCAGCCAGAATCAGGGCGCCGCCGGCCGCATTCAACCAAGTCAGGCCCTCATCAAATATGAAATACGCCAGGATGGAACTCCCGATGGGTTCACCCAGCAGGCTGACGGCAATCAGTCCGGCGCTGACCCATTTCAGGGCCCAGTTGTAACTGGTGTGGCCCACCAGCTGCGTAAACAGCGCCATGGCCACAAAGGCCGCCCAGGTTGAAGTGCCGAACCCCCTGACCGGCAGCTGCAGCAGCAGGACCATGAGCCATAAAACGGCGGCGGCGCTGGCATAACAGACGAATATATAGGCGAGCAGGGACAGCTTGCGGCGAAGTCTTCTCCCCAGCAATAAATATATCGCGGCGCAGACACCGCCGACGAGCGCCAGAAAGTCTCCCCATAAGGCGGTATCGCCGGCGACAAAATCACCGGCCCCCATGATGCCCGCCCCCGCCACGCTGATTACGATGCTGATAAAGGAGGCCCGGTTAAGCCGCTCTCCGGTGATCAGGGGTGTCATCAGCGCCACCCAGATGGGATTGGTATTCACCAGAACGACACTGCTGGCCACCGAAGTGTGGCTTAGGGATGAAATCCACGTTGCAAAATGAAGCGCCAGAAAAATTCCTGAAACGACAGTCAGGGCGAGATCGCTTCGGGTCAGCCGGGCGATCTCCATTCTGACCTTCCAAATGGCCAGGGGGGCCAGGATTGCGGCAGCCAGCCCGACCCGGTAGGCGGCAATCACAAGCGCCGGCGCCTCAGCCAGGCGCGCAAAAATCGCACCGGTGGAAACCGCGATGACGCCGCTGACGAGAGCGAAATAGGGCCGGACTCGCGGTTCGGGGCTTGCGTTTTCTGGAATCATTCTTATGGTACGTCCAAATATCAGTATTGTAAAAAACCAGCTGCTGAAATATATAAATTGCTTAAAGATGTCAATGGATCACTTGTAATGATCCAATATCTTAGGATAATACTTGTTAAGAAATAACAAACCCGAAGCCGATGCCCTGCCGGAACCCGATGCGGGGCAGGCTCCCATTCATGCCGGCACCCTGCTCTGGGTGCTGCTGCTGATCATTCTGTGGGCCGCGAACGCGGTGGTCGTTAAGGTCACCATCCGGGACATTCCCCCGTTGTGGGCCGCTTTTCTGCGGTTTGCCCCGGCCCTGCCGTGCGTCATGTTGTTCATGCGGTGGAACGGCAGCGGCTTTTCGCTCCGCCGCCATGAATTTTTTCCGGTGTTTCTGCTGGGTCTGTTGATGGCGCTGCAGCTGTTTACGTTTAATCTGGGGGCCGCGTATACCACCGGCGGCAGGATCACCCTGTTTATTTTCAGCTATCCCTTGTTGGTGCCGCTGCTGGCGCCCCTCTTCATTCAGGCGGAGCGTTTCGAAAAGAGAAACCTGCTGGGCTGTCTGGTCGCCTTTGCGGGGCTTTCGATTGCGTTTCGCGACAGTCTCGGGCTGCAGTCCGTTTCAACCCTTAAGGGTGATGTCATAGAATTCATCAGCTGCCTGCTGATTGCCGTACAAATCGTTTACAACAAACGCCTGGCCGTATCCATCAACAAGTGGAAACTGCTGCTGTGGACCTATGGGGTCATGATTCTTTTTTTCTTTTGCGGGGCCCTGATGTTTGAAGATTTCAATATCCATGCGGTCCGGCCGGACGCCTGGCTTGCGCTGGCGTTTCAATCTCTGGTCATCAGCGTATTCAGTTTCATGTCCTGGCAATACCTGATTGTCCGGCATAATTCTTCCAGCCTGTCGGTATTCTTCTTTGCCACGCCGTTGTTCGGGATGTTCCTCGGGGCCTTGCTGCTCAACGAAGCCATTGAACCGGGCCTGGTTGTCGCCTGTATCCTGGTGGGGTTCGGAATTTACATCGTCAACCGGAAGCAACGCCCGGTTTGAGCGAAAGCGGTCAGCGACCGACTGCAGGCTTGGCCCGATTATTTCATGAAAATTTTTCAGCAAGATTTAAAAGATATAGAGGACGGCTTTTCTGCCCATCGCCGTCTCCCGATAAGCAACAAGAAAGGTTCCTCCGTGATCTCCGTGTCTCGAATGAGCGCAGCGAATGGGTGGTGAAATTTAATATAATACGTTACGGTAGTTAAGAATAATTGTACTAAGGAAACCGATTGTCCTATCCTTTGGCGTTGCGGGAGCCTGAAGGATCGCTGAAAGCGGTGGGATTTGTTTCCTTGATGTAGGTGCGGATCCCCTTTATAATCGCATCGGTCAGGTGGTCCTGGTAGGCCGGGTCGGTTAGGCGCTTGCATTCCCGGGAGTTGCTGATAAACGATGTTTCGATCAGAATGGAGGGCATCTGGGCCCCCAGCAGCACGTAAAACGGCGCCTGTTTCACCCCTTTATTTTTGATGCTGCTGTAGGTCGTTTTCATATGGCTGTATAGCGCTTCCTGGACGTGGGCGGCCAGCCGGCTGGATTCATTGACCTTGGCATTTTGCATCAGGTCGTTCAGGATGGTCTGCAGATCACTGATGTTTTTTGTCGAGGTGGCATTTTCCAGCGCGGCTACGCGAATGGACTCGTCGTCCGTTGCCAGGTTTAAAAAATACGTCTCGATGCCATAGGCCCTTCGGTCCCTTGCGGAATTGGTATGAATGGATACAAACAGGTCCGCATTTTCGGTATTGGCAATGGCGGTGCGCTCTTCAAGGGTAAGCTCCCGGTCTTCAGTGCGGGTCATCACCACCTCGCATCCCAGCTCCTGCTTGATTTTTTCGGCCAGTTTCTTAGCGATATCCAGCACCACATACTTTTCATGAACCCCCTGCAGGTATCCGGGGGCGCCGTAGTCCCGGCCGCCATGGCCCGGATCGATTACGATCCGGCGCACACCCAGGGCCAGCTGTTTGGCCAGTGCGCTGGCGGGAAGCTTCTGGTTCTTAACGGCCGTCTGAAGGGGTTGCTTTTCCGGAACATCGGCGGTTTGGCGGCCCTCCCCCCATATGTCGATGACGATCCGGAAAGGGTTTTTAAGGGAGAATATCTTATAGGTCTTGAAGGATTTGATGTCGACGACAACCCGGACCGTATCCAGGGTGTACTGTCCGGCCCTGGCGTTGCTTAGCAGGTTGTCGTTGATGGGGATAACTTTTGAAGTATCTTTCCCCAGCCTGCTGTTTTCCAGATCGATATACAACCGCTGGGGTTTTTGAATACTGGGATCTTCATTGAGAAGCCGGTGGGTATAGGTCGCTTCGCTGTCGGCATCGATGACGATTCGGGTATAATTGGGATTGGACCAGAAACGCAGGTCCGTGACCGTGGCTTTGCCGTCCCCGGAAGGGACGCCGGGGTCTGTCCCGGCAGCAGCGGTCTGTTTCGAACTTTCAATGACCGCGGCGATATCGTCAGCCGGCGAGGCTTTCTGGGCGGGGGCCGGCGCGTCCGTCGCCGCAGGGGGACCGCCGAGATTACGCTCGGCCAGGATCTTATATTCACTGTCGGGAAACTGCTTGATGACACGCTGAAAGATGTCCGCCGCCTCTGTCTTGTCAGAGGAGCGAAACGAACGCCTGTAGAGCTCTTGATAGAGTTCTCCGGATTTATACAGGGCGGCCGCCGCCTGGGGACTGTTCGGGTTTTCCTTGTAAGCGGCTTCATACGCATCGATGCACCGCAGCCAGTTCTGCCGGTATTTCATTTTAACAGGGTTGCGCTGCAGGTTTTCATAGCAGGCGTCGGCTTCGGCAGCCAGTTTTCCGGCTTCAGCTTTCGGCGCCGACTGGGCCGGTTTTGGTTCCGTCCGTGCGATTTCAGAATTTTTCGCTTCGGCTTTCGGCGCTGACTGGGCCGGCTTTGGTTCCGCCCGTGTAATTTCAGAAATTTTCGCTTCGGCTTTCGGCTTGTAGCTGCTTTTGGGGAAGCGTTTGCCGACCCGCTCAAAAATGTCCAGGGCTTCCTTGATATCCGAATCTTTAACTGAATACCGATACAGCTCCTGATAAATCTCTCCACCCTTGTAAAGGGCGGCCGCCGCCCAGGGCCCATCGGGCTCCTGGCGGTAAGCGGCGTCGAAGGCCTCAATGCACCGCAGCCAGTTCTCCCGGTACTTTATTTTAACGTGGTCGTGCCGAAGCTTCTTATAACAGGTTTCAGCTTTGAAAAACAGTTCCCTGGCCGTCTGCGAAGCAGCGGCCCCGGGTGTTAGGAATACCCACAGGCAGACGAGAAGACAACAGACGATTGCAGGGTTTCGTTTTGGCATTATCCGAATTATCAATAATTCATGAGTCGGGGAGTTTCTCAAATGTCGTCCGGCCTGGCAAGCTGTCAGATGACCGTCTTGGCCTTTTCCTGAAGTTCGTTAAGGGAAATCATGGCTTCAAGCGGCGTCATTTTCGACAGGTCCAGCTTTTGCAATTTATCCACAATAACATGTTCCGGTTTGCGAAACAAATCGAGTTGTCGACTTGTTTTAGGGGCCTCCGATTTTTCTCCTTCGGCAAAAATGGGAGAGCCGTTCAGATTGTGTTCCCCCTTTTCAATGTTCGCAAGAATTTTTTTGGCGCGCGCGATAACCTGCGCCGGTATCCCCGCGAGTCTTGCCACCTGGATGCCGTAGCTGCGATTGGTCCCCCCTTCTACCAGCTTTCGCAGGAAAATAATCTCGTCGTTCCATTCCTTGACGGCGATGTTGAAGTTTTTGACCCTCGGCTTCACCTGAGCCAAGTCCGTTAATTCGTGATAGTGGGTGGCAAACAGGGTTTTGACCCCGGCGCCATGAAGGTCATGCAGGAATTCGGCAACCGCCCAGGCGATGCTTAATCCGTCAAACGTGCTGGTGCCCCGCCCGATTTCATCCATAATGACCAGGCTCCGGTCCGAAGCGTTGTTCAGGATATTGGCGGTTTCCTGCATCTCAACCATAAAGGTGCTCTGGCCCTGGGAAAGATTATCCAGCGCACCCACCCGCGTAAATATTCTGTCCACCATACTCACGGAAGCGGCAGCGGCCGGGACAAAAGATCCCATCTGGGACATGATGACGATTAAGGCGACCTGTCTGAGCACCGTCGATTTGCCGGCCATATTGGGACCGGTGATAATCAGGATCTGATTTTCGCGGGTATCCAGCCGGATCGAATTGGGGACGAACCTTTCGGCGCTGATCATTTTTTCCACCACCGGATGACGCCCGTCTTCGATGGCGATGATGCCGTCGGGATTAAACAGGGGGCGGGTGTAATGATTTTGATCCGCCACTTCCGCCAGGCTTGCCAGGCAGTCAACCCGTGCTAAAAATTGTGCAACCAGCTGTATCTCTTTGTTGTTTTTTATAACTTCGGTTCTGATCCGGTTAAAGATCTCATATTCCAAAGAAGCCCTGCGCTCTTCGGCGCCCAAGACCTTGGCCTCAAATGTTTTCAATTCATCGGTAATGTATCGTTCCGCATTGACAAGGGTCTGCTTGCGGACATAATGCGGCGGAACCGATTTGGCCTGGGCTTTCGACACCTCGATATAATAACCGAACACCTTGTTGTATCTGACTTTTAAGGTATTGATGGCGGTGGACGCCCTTTCCTGGGCCTCAAGTTTGGCCAGAAAACTCTTCCCGTCCCGGCTGATGGCCATCAATTCGTCCAGTTCGCTGTCGAATCCCTTTTTGATGATGCCGCCTTCATTGACGACCGGCGGTGCATCCTCACGGATCGCCTTTTCGATGAGATCCGCCAGGCGATAAAGGTCGTCCGGCTTGACGTTTAATTGAAACAGTTCGGAGGATAACTCCTTTAAATCCAGGGTCAGGGGCGGCAGCAGCTGAAGCGACCGCTGCAGCGCCAGCAGGTCCCTTGCATTACAATGTCCCAGGGTGATTTTGCTTGAAAGGCGCTCAAGGTCAAAAACCGACCCGAGGTGTTCCTGCAGGGAGCGGCGCACCCTCGCGTTTTCCTTGATCTCCTGAACGGCATCAAGCCGTTTCTGAATCATTTCCAGATCCATCAGGGGATACCGCAGCCAGTTTTTCAGCAGGCGCCCCCCCATGGCCGTCAATGTCCGGTCGATTACCGCGATCAGCGTCCCCTTTCGGGTTCCGGATCGGATATTTCTTATCAGTTCCAGGTTTTGACAGCTTAATTCATCAACCGCCAGATAGCTGTTTAATGAATAGGTTTCAATTCTGGAAACATGTTCAATCTGTTTTTTCTGGGTTTCGCCGATATAATACACAATCGCGCCGGCGGCCCGAACCCCGGACTTTAAGGTCTCGCAGCCGAACCCTTCCAGGGACAGGGTTCGGAACTGATCCAACAGCCGCTGGCGGCACCGGCCGTATTCAAAAATCGAGCTGTTTAAAAATGTTACGGATTTTTCCGCCAGCGTCTTCAGCAGGGTCTTGAAAAAAGGATCGGCTTGAGAGGACTCCGGCAGCAATACCTCCCGGGGGGATATCCGCAGGGTCTCATCCAGCATGGCCGAGGCGTCGCCCGCCTCGGTTACCCGGAATACACCGGTGGAAATATCAATAGATGCAATCCCGACCGTTTGATCATCCCGGAAAATCGAAAGAACATAATTATTTGTTTTTTCATCCAAAAGTTCATTTTCAACGATCATCCCGGGGGTGACGACCCTGACCACTTCACGCTTTACCAGCCCCTTGGAAACCGCCGGATCTTCCACCTGATCGCATATGGCGACCTTGAAGCCGCTGTCCAGCAATCTGGCAATATAACCCTGGACGGACCGGACCGGCACGCCGCACATGGGGATCGGATCCTTGTCTTTTTTGTTCCGGGAGGTCAGGGTGATCTCCAGGGCCTTGGCAGCGATTTCGGCGTCCTCAAAAAACATCTCGTAAAAATCACCCATCCGGTAAAACAGGAGCGTGTCAGGGTAAGTCTCCTTTACGGACAGATATTGCTGAAGCATGGGTGTGATTTTAGAAGGATTCATGGATGATCATGCATATCGACAAGCAACGGCGTTTTAAAGGTGGACGCACGAATTCATTCTACGGTTCAAGTTCATAAACTCCTGAGTTTTCAGGTCTGAAAAACCGGCCGTACGGCTGGAAAACGTAATATCGAACCCATAACCCACCGCAAGCTTTCACAGGCTTAAGAAGCATCGGACGTTGAATTCCCCGCAGCCGCTTTCGGGTAGGTTCTGATGGCTGCGATCTCTTTTTCCTGTGAATCGATGGTGGCTTTCAGGTTTTTGATGGTTTTTCGAAGGCGGAACCGTTCCGGCAGGTTGGAAAAATAGGCGACCAGGATACCGGCAGCGAAAAAAAACAGGAACAGGATGGCGCTGGGGAGTTCCGGCAAAGAATAGTTTTTTATGAGAAAGTTTAACTTGATCTGCTGAGACTGCAGAAAGAAATCAAGGTTTGAAAAGAATACAATCAGGACAAAAGCAGCAAGGACGAGCCATAAAAACGATTTTATTCTATTCATTTTTTCTCCTTATTTTGAATAGCTATATTTAATTTATTAAAGTATGGCTTTAAGTTATTGTAGGTGGCCTGCAAATGTTCCGGGATGACGCGAACATCTGCAAAGACGGTCAAGGCGTTGGTGTCTCCAAACCATCGGGGAACAATATGAAAATGCAGGTGCGCTTCCACACCGGCCCCGGCCACTTTTCCAAGATTCAGCCCCACGTTGAACCCATCCGGATGCATGACGGCTTTCAACACGGTGATGGATTGATCCACGGTTTCAAGCAGATCCCCCTTTTCGCTCCCGCCGAGTTGCTCAAGACCGGAAAGGTGCCGGACCGGAGCCACCAGCAGGTGCCCGTTGATATAGGGGTACTTATTCATCACCACCAGGGTGGTGGTGCCCTTGTAAAGGGCCAGCTCGTCCTGTTCGGACATGGCATTGCAAAATATGCACCCCTCATCCTTGCGGCCTTGAATATATTCCATCCGCCAGGGAGCCCACATGGTTTTCATAACGGTCTGCCTTGATTTCCGATGTTATCGCAATTGTATTCGAAATGACCCGCCGCTCCCCCCAAAAAAACAGACAACGCCTTTTTCTAAACAAGGCTTCTGAAGCGCCGGCGGAGTGAACCCGAAAATCTATAAATTAAAAAAATATCAATCAGTTGTTGATATGATCGTAATTTTTTTTCAGAATATCCTAAACTTTTCACCTGCAAAACTCAACCCTTTTTTAGCCCAGCGGTACGATCTCCGCTTCCCCCCAGATACCGAGCTGATCTCCGATGATGACGATCAGTCCCGTGACATTGCGTATACGTTTTCCAAAAGCAATGGCTTTTTGAATGTCCTTTCCGGATTTTACCTGATTGCAAACCGCTGTGGCGGCGGCATCCGCCAGGGCGCAGTCGGGAGATATGACGCATACCGCATCGGCCCTGCCGAAACTCAGAGAATGCCCCACGGTTCCGGATGATGTGCACACCCCCTTGGGGCTGCCGTCCGGGTATACTTTTATACCGACCTTCAAGCTCAAGGGCGACGCGCCCGCATAAATGGCAATGGTCACCGGGTCTTTGATTTTTAAAAAAATATCGCCGCCGTTCTCGATAATCACTTCGTTTGAACAGGTTAACAGATCCGCGCCGACATGGGCGGCGATGACCCCGGCAACCGCTGCCATGGGCCCGACTCCTGCCGCCTCCCCGGCAGCCGCCATATCCCGGATAATGAGAGGGGCCGGCCCTGGGATCCGCCAGGGCGCCAGTGTTTTCATAAACTCCGGATACTGCCGGATGTACGTCTCAATCACGCCGCGATGGCGCAGAACCAGCTCGGTTGCCAAATCCGTCAGATTGGTTTCGGCCTGGACCTGAAGATCGGTTTCCTTCACGGCCACCCGAAAGGAGGTCAGCCCTTTTTTGCTGATCAGGTTTCGGTACGTACGGTTCTGCTGCATAAATTTACCCGCCCGTCATCAACATGCCCGATATCTCATAATATCCGATATGCCGGGCGCATGTGTTCCGGGCACAATCTCAGAAAGTACTGGTCGGTCATACCGGCGATAAAATCCCTGACAATCTCCGCATGGCTGTGATTCGACAGGTACTCCTGGGAAATATCTTCCAGAAACTGAGTAAAGATAACCGACGAAAGGTTTTCTTTTTCCAGATCGCCGAGGTATCGGTCAAAAAGTATTTCGAACAGATCCCGGATAAGATCCAGATGATTCTTAATTGCGGGATTCAGGTAGATGCGCTCTAAATTAAATGCCTTTAACTCCTGCAAGGCCATGGATACGTCATGGCTGAAGGCCGTGTAGGGTTTTTCAAAACTGTTTGTGATGACATCCGTGACCAGGTTGTATACGATGGTCCCATTGGTATTTCCCAGGCGCGACGCGCATCCCGGGGGAATGTCGGAACGCTGAATCATCCCCAGTCGTATGGCATCTTCCAGATCGCGGCCGATATAGCTGATGGTATCCGCCATGCGTACCACGCACCCTTCCAGGGTCATGGGGGCCAGTTTGGCATCGGGATTCTCCTTTTTGGACATAATTTCTTTTTCAAGTATTTCAAATGTCTTATGGCTTACTGGTTCAAGTTTTTGATCATGTATTTCACCATCATGTCCGATGATGCCGTCCAGGGTCTGGAGACATAAATTCCACCCCCTCCCCTTGCGCTCGACTTTATCCAGGAATTGAACGCTCTGCAGGTTGTGATGAAAATACCCGATGCCATGGCGGCGGCATAAGTCCGTTAGAATCCGCTCGCCGTCATGCCCAAAAGGGGTATGACCGATATCGTGGGCCAGGGCGATGGCTTCGATCAGGTCTTCGTTCAATCCCAAAAACCGGCCGATGGTTCGGGCGATCTTTGATACCAGCTGGACATGAAGCACCCGGTGAGTGATATGATCATTCTGAATCAGATAAAAAACCTGGGTCTTGTCGATATAGCGGGTATAGGCCAGCGAATGCAGAATGCGGTCCGCATCTATCGAAAAGGCCTGCCGGTATCCGCTTCCCTGAAGATCTTCGGGACTGCGCCGGACGGCCATAGAACTACGGGCGGCATGCGGGGACAAGATCCTGATTTCCCGCTGGTTCAAACTTTCATGAATCTTTTCAAGATCGACTCTCATTTTCAAATCTCTCCATTTTCAATCAATTCCTCCATCAGTTTGCGATAATCGATACCGGCCTTGCGAAACCCTTCCTTGCCGTATTTCATATTGGCTTCCAGAACATAACAGCGGCCGTCAAGGCAACAGACATCGATGCCCACATCATCCCAGCCGCACTTTACAGCGCAAATTCGTGCGAGGTCAAGGGCTTCCGGGGGAACCTTCTCCAGGCTGATGGTGGCGCCGGCAGCCACATTGCTTCGGAATTCACCGGGCCGGGCAATGCGCCAGTAGGCATGGACAACCCGATTCCCGATGACCACAACCCGGATGTCCCTGTCGATGGGAAGATATTCCTGTATGTAGGCGATGCGGACTTCACGGTTGTACGCCAGAAGTTCCTGCGCGTCCTGAATCAGAAAGACCCCCCTTCCCAGTGCCGACCCCCGCGCAATCTTGGCGATAAACGGAAATTTAAAATAATCCATGATCGTTGATTTCTGGCGCCTGCCGTAAAACACCCGTGTCCGGGGATGGGGAATTTGCATCAGTTCAAAAAGAGCCGTCTGCTTGATTTTGTCCTGAACACACTTGTACGTGTGATAGCTGGGAAACGTCGCTTTTCCGGCGGAATTGAAAAGATCGGCATAAAAAGTGGTCGGATAGTAAATTTTGGCGGCGGCGCGGATCAGGGCCGCCTCTTCCGGACTGTAATCCGAAAAATTGGGTTTTACCCCCAAAGTCAACACATTTCGACACCCCTTGAGACGCGCTTCAAGAGCAATCGCTTTGGGTTTGGCATTCATAAGATTCGGGCGGGATGTTTCTATTATTGGACCATCTCCAGATTAGTTGTAGTTCATTCTGCCAAAAGAGCAAGGGTATCTCATAGAATGCTGGGCATGAATCCCGAGGGTGCAAGGGGTCGGGGATTCAGGGGTTCAAGCGAAATGCTATAGTATTTCAAATCCTTGAGTTGTTTTGGTTGCATCAATGATAATAAAATGCGTTTGGAGTTTGATAACTGATTGAAAACAAACGCTTGGCCCCTTGAATCCTGGAACCCTTTCTCCCAACCAGTTGGGAGAAGAACCTTATTATCAGCGAAATTAACCGTTAAACAAGCATCCGATCCTTTCCAGGCTGCGCTCGATATGGCTCCCCGGCCAGTATATGCGTTGACACCCCTGGCAGATTTTAAACGCGTCGTGGGTTTCCCAGATATAATCCGGCACTTTCCCCTGAAGGCCCTCTTTCCCGGCCGGCATGATGGCCGAATTGCAGCGAATGCACCTGGAAAAAGGTCGAATGGATGCTGATGTCAGGCCGAGTGCCCGCACCACTTCAGCAAGCTGATCCCGATAATGGTCGGAGCGTATCACGATGCAGGGATTGTCCCTGCGGTTGCGTCTGTCGGGCGCCCCGCGCGTCAATAAGATCCGGTTGGGTTCTAAACCGCTGCTATCTTCTGCCTGGAAGCCCGGTTCATATAGCGTGTCAAACCCAAGAAGGCGCAACCACTTGGCAAGCCTGCCCAGGGTTTTATCGGCTGCAAAACACAGCTCCATTTGAATTTATCCCTCTATTCGGCTCAAAGCGACGCGCCGACGGGGCCGTTTCGAAATTCGATATTCGGAATTCGGATATTTATCCGGCATCTATGAAAATCAGGGTTTCCATTCTAAAGAAAAACCGGTTGTACTGCAGTCGGTCATTTGAACCTGTTCAGGGCGGGGTCAAAACAAATATCGACGGCGCCAGGGAAACGTCCGTCCAGTATTTTTCGATATCAAGCTCAAAACCGTTTCCCTCGGTGTCGGAAATCAATATGGTTTCCGGCAGCTCAAACCCGTTAAGATTTTGTTTTCCCCGGAAAATTGTTTGATACAATAAATTGTCAGAAAAATCGAATAGTTCCACTTTTTGGACAGTCCGCTTGTCCGTGCCCAGATGAATTTTTTCGGTAACTCCCCGCCAGTTTTTAGCCAGGGTCAAAATATACCCCCCGCCGGCGGCATCCCCTGTTAATTCAGCCGTATCATACTCCCGGACTGGCAGACGGAACGTTAGGATTGAAATGATGTCTTGGGCGGAAATCGGAATTGAAATGAGCCGCTGAAGCGTCGGATTGGCGGACGATTTTTTATAAAATTCACCGTCCGAATGGGAAACCATGTAAAGGTACTGCCCATCGGTTGACAGGCTCGCCATCGGCTGTCCGGCCGTATTCATCACGGCGATGCGCAGCTTGTCCGGATAGGCGCCGGCCCATGCCGCCCGGCTGGACAGGACACGCCCCTTCTCCTGCCACAATTTAAACCGGCCGATCCCCTTGAAGCTTGACAGGTTGCGGTTTCTGGCGCCAAGCACCGCAGCCGTTTCACGGGCTTCCGCCAGTTCGGCAGCCCTTTTTGCATCAACCGGTTTTTGAAACCCCCATTCCGTGATGCCCGCACAGGCCGTTAAACACGCAGCCGCCAGCAACAAGCCCGCCCGCACAATGGTTTTCATCTGACTTACGGCCCTTTACCGGTCAGCTGCTGGATCTTTTTTTCTATTTCGGCCGTGTCTTTTTTTCTGAGCGACAGTGAACGCCGGTAATACTCCAGCGCTTTGTCCTTCTGGTTTGCTTTCACATACACATCGCCCAGGTGCTCCAGTATAACCGGATCGTCCGGCACCAGGCTGGCGGCCTTTTCAAGAAACAGCAGGGCCTCTTTGATCATCCCTTTTTTGAAATAAACCCATCCCAGACTGTCCGTGATGTAACCGTCGTCGGGCTTGTATTTCAGCGCTTCTTTGATGAGGTGCTCGGCCTCGTCCAAATTCCGCCCGAGATCCGCATAAGTATAGCCCAGATAGTTCAGCGCATTTGCATTCTGGGGATCCAGCCGGATGGCCTGTTTCATCGCGTCGATGCAAGCGTCTTTGCGGTCCCATTTGTCATAGACAACCCCCAAGCGAAAATACATTTTAGCACTATCGGGATCTATTTTCAGCGCCTGCCGAAGAGCCTGCTCGGCCTGGGCGAAATCTTGGAGTTCCTCATAAAATGAACCCAGGTACATCCAAAAGTCCGGATTATCGGGGTGTTTGCTGATGGCTTCTTTTAAATGAGCGATTCCTTCATCAAACTTTTTCATATCCTGATACAGGAACGCAATATGCACCGCAGCGCTCTGATAGAAACGCGAATCTGATTTTACGCGCAAAAAATGTTTGAGGGCGGTCTCGTTGTCTTCCTTTCCATCATAGGCGACACCTGCGGCATATTGAAGATCCGAACTGCTTTCGGATTCCCTCAGCAGCCCTTTGATCACGACGACGGCGGCATCATATTTTTTGGTGTCCAGATAGAGCTGGGCAAATGTCCTGATGACTTCCGTGTCCGTCTTGCTGCGGATTCCCAGGTTTCTGAAAAGGGCATCCGCTTCTTCAACGTTTCCGGTTTGGTGCAAGAAATATCCCAGTTCCATCGCCGCACGGACCTGGTCGGGATTTTGCGCCAGAATATCGTTATAAAGCTGAATGACATCGTCTGTTTTTCCGGATGTTTTATACAGGTCGATCAGTTCGAATTTCGGTCCTTCAAGGTCGGGTCTTAATTCCAATGTTTTCTGGAATTCTATTTCTGCGGCTGCGGGATCCCCCTGACGCGCAAAGATTTGGCCCAGAAAAAAATGCCCGACATATGAATCGGGGGCCTGCTGGAGCAGTTGCTGATAGGTCTCGCGGGCGGCGGGCAAATTGTTTTCATCCATGTAGATGCCGCCCAGCAGCAAATAGATGTTCTGCAGCTTGGGATTGATGGCGAGTACTTTCTGGTAGGTCTTCTTGGCGGCATCTGTCTGTTTTTCGGTCTGCTGGATACGCCCGTAAATGACAAGGGCGTCCACGTTGTCAGGGTCGACATGCAGGAGCCCTTCAATGATTTCCAGGGCTTTCTGATTTTCTTTCTTCTGTAGATACAGAACGACCAGTTCTTTTTTCAGGAAATCCGACTTGGGATCAACTTCAATAGCCTTGTCCAGAAATTCAATCGCCTGATCGAGATTGCCCTTTTTCTGTTGCAGCAGCGATTCGACGTAAAAATAATAGCGGCCGTCGGACTGGAATATTTCCGGCGGCTGAACCGTTTCTGCCTGCTGTGCCTGCCTTATAAAGGCGCATCCGGTTACAAAATAAATGACCATTCCCCACATGGTCAATTGTCTCATAAGGCTTTTCATAATTATATTCTAAAAAATCATCCGGTGTTACAAATCCGCCGTCTCGTTCTCATTATCTTCGGTATATGAATGAAAATCCGGCAGCTCTTCCTTAAAAAACTCTCTCATTTTCTTGATGACGCTCTTTTCGACCTGGCGGACACGTTCGCGGGATATGCCGTAGCGGTCGCCGATATCCTGCAAGGTCACCGAACTATCTGAAAAAATTCGCAGATTAAATATCTCCAGCTCTCTTTTGGACAACAGTTTCTTAAATTCGTCAATCTTATTGTGCAGGAGCACCTGCATTTCTTTCTTGGCGACCTTGTCTTCGGCCGAATCGGATTCCGTACTCAGAAATTCGATTCTCTCAGTATCCGAATCTTCCTTCAAGGGCGCGTCCAGGGATACATCCCAGCCGTCCAGACGCTGGTCCATATCCACGATCTCCCGTTCCGAAACACCCAGTCGTTCTGAAAGAAGTTTCGGTTTCGGGTCGAATCCCTGGTCGATTAAACTCTGCTTTTCCTTTTTCAGTTTGAAAAACAGCTTCCGCTGCCCCTGGGTCGTTCCGATTTTTACAAGACGCCAATTATCCATAATAAATTTAAGGATGTACGCCTTTATCCAGAAAGATGCATAGTAGGAAAATTTTACATTTTTATAGGGATCAAACTTCTTGACCGCCTGCATCAGGCCGATATTACCCTCCTGGATCAAGTCCAAAAGATTCTGCATCCAAACCCGCTGGAATTCCAGAGCGATTTTTACAACCAGCCTCAGGTTCGAAGTGACCAAAATATAGGCGGCATCCAGATCGTTTTCCTCGCGAACCCTTTTGGCAAGTTCGGTTTCCTCTTCACGGGTCAGGAGCTTGTATCTTGAAATTTCCATTAAATACCGTTGAAGCGGATCGTATTTGATCAGTGATTTGTCGGAAGGCGGGCTCCCGGATTTCCGGCCGTCTTTAGGGGAAACCAAAAAATCAGACCTATTCAACTTGCCGTTCTTTATATTTGTTTTTTCTGTTTTTGCATTCATTCTTTAAGCTACTGAAATACATGACGTATTTTGATGATTACCCTTTGACTCCGCCGCCGAAATTGTGCAAAAGGGGGCGTTTTGCATCGACCTCGTTTCTTATGGACAACCCGGCCCACATATGCTAAGAAGCGACCGTATTTATGATGCGCCTGTAGCTCAGCTGGATAGAGCAACGGACTTCTAATCCGTAGGTCGCCCGTTCGAATCGGGCCAGGCGTACCAAGTTAAATCAAGGGGTTGTGAGATTTTCGCAATCCCTTTTTTTTGATTTTATTTTGGTTTGGTGTCCTATTGGTGTCCTTTTTCAAATTCTATTTATGACCTCTTGTCAACCATGGGTCAGGGGGTCGAATCCCTTCAGGCGTGTCAAACAAATTAAGGGGTTGGAGTTAATTCTCCACCCCTTATTATATAATCCCCCAAATTTGTTCAATACTTATTTATCCGTTGCATCCCGTTTTGTTTCACCGGGAAAAAGTTTTTTCCAGTTTTCAAATCGGTTTATTCTAAACCAAATTTGCCCGATAAGTCAAGGTATCCAGGAAAAATCGGCCGGCCTTTATCGTAAAATCAATCCGGTCATTATCCAGGTTGAGCAAATTTTTATCATCAGATTGGCTGAAAATTCCACGTTCCCCCTTGACATATGGGCGGCATTGTAGTTTTTCAGATCTGTCCACAAAGCACAGGGTGTTTACACAAGCCGGGGATCAATACCCAACGGCCGGAGGCCAACCGGAACTTAAGGGACAGCAATGGTTTGTTATGTTAGCGGGCTGACATCGTAAAAGGTGAATTTTGAATTCTGAAAGCAGGAAGGTTCTCGTTCTGGGCGCCGGTGTAGCCGGACTGACAACAGCCTTAGAAATTGCCCGTTGCGGCATTCGGGTTGAAGTCATTGAAAAAAAGCCTTTTACAGGCGGACATGCCGTCCAGTTCAGCTGCAAGGCCGACGACGCATGCGTGTCCTGCGGTGCCTGCATCGCTGAAGACACGCTGAAAGCCGCGCGCTCGCACCCCCTGATACGAATGACCTCCAACAGCCGTTTAGCCGGAATTTCCCGCTCTTCCCGCCTGGTTGCCGCCATTCAATATGGACCGCAATATATCGCAGCTGAAAAGTGCACCCGCTGCGGTTTGTGCATTCAGGAATGCCCGCAGCCGGGCGCTATCAGCCCCGGGTTTTCCGGCAGCGACCCCCCTTTTATATCGGAAGCGTGTTTATACGTGACCAATCAATCCTGCACCCGCTGTCAGGACATATGCCCCTCTGCGGCGATCAATCTGCAGCACCGGAGCGAGCGGCAACAACTAGAAACTGACGCAATTGTGATTGCCACCGGATTCGATCCGTTCAACCCGATCGACAAACCTTACGGTTATGGACGTTTCAGCGATGTGGTCACCAGTTTGGATTTGGAACGCATGCTAAAGCGGCAGGGCGCCGTCAGGCGGCCCTCAGACGGCGCGTTTCCGCGAAAGATTGCGTTCGTCCAGTGCGTGGGCAGCCGGGATGTGAAATGCGGCCATCCGTGGTGTTCCCAGGTATGCTGCGCTTCGGCGCTGCGCACGGCGCTGCTGATAAACAAAAAACAACCCGGGACGCAGATCTCTTTTTTTTATATCGACATCCAGACATTCGGCAGCAATTTTCAGTCAACCTATCGGGAATTGCCCCGGCAGATCGATCTGGTTCGGGCCATCCCCGGCGATATTACGGCATCGGAAGACAACCGTCTCCGGCTGATTTTTTTCGACACCCGCTCCCGCCGGCAGTTGGAAGAAACCTATGACCTAGTGGTGTTGTCAGTCGGGATTCAGCCCGGCAGGGACGCCGCTGCTCTGGCCGAATGGTTTCATCTGGATCTGGCCGAAACCGGTTTTTTCCCCCGGCAGGAGCAGAAGCAGCCTAATGCCGGCAGCGGCATCTTTGTCGCCGGAACCGCCTGCGGCCCTATGAATATTCAGGAAACGGCCGCTCATGCCGCCCGAACCGCCTGGAACACGGTCCGATTTTTAAACGGTGACGACAATGCCTGAACCGGTTCTGATCATTGGAAACGGAACCTGCGCCGCGACCCTCGCCGGAACGCTCCTGCAGGCAGGCGCCGGCGTCATCCTTGTTTACGCTGCCGCCGATCCGGACAAGGCGATGAAACTCCGACCCGGCCCAAACCTGGAAATTCTTGGCGACACAACGGTGCGCGGATGTTCCGGAACAGCGGGCAGCTTCAAGATCCGGCTCCAAAACAATCAAGGGCTGATTGACCGGACCGTATCCGCCATTGTCGTGGCCGAAGAACACAGGTATCAGCCGAATTATTCCCTATACGGGATCACACCGGCCCGGTCCGTTCTGTCGCTGACAAAATTCAAACAACTGCTCTCGTCAGACCCTCCCGGAGACGGCAAACTAAACAAGGCAAAACAAATCGTTTTCTTGTCGGGTTTGCTTCTGGAAAGCCACCCGGTTTCATCGGAAACCGTCATGCGCCTCTGTCTGCGGCTGCAAAACGATTACGGCATCCAGACGGTTGTGCTGACGGGGAATCTGAAAGTGGCGGCCAACGGTCTTGAGAACCTCCATCGTCAAAGCCAAAAAGCCGGCGCCGTCTATGTTAAATTCACAAACGGCGGCCCCCGTATCCGTCAGTCAAACGGCAGCGTCACGGTTGATTTTGAGGATGAAATCAGCGGTCAACGCTTCAGACTGACGCCGGACCTCACGGTTGTCGACGAAATGATTTTGCCTTCCGCCCGGCTGGCCCATCTTGCCGAAGTGCTGAAAATCGATGCGGGGCCGGAGGGATACCTTCAAACCGACAATGTCCGCCGCACCGGCCTGCTGACAAACCGGAAAGGGATCCTGGCTGCGGGGCCGGCCAGAAGAATCTGCTCGGAAAAAGATTCCTTCGCGGACGCTGAAGCCGCCGCCCTGGCCGTAAGGCAGCTGACATCCGCATTCGCCGTGGCTGCGGCCGGCCATGCGGTCATTGATCCGGAAAAATGCATCCGCTGCCTGACCTGCTACCGTCTATGCCCCCATGGGGCCGTTATATTTAACAGCCCCCGGCCCGCAGTCGTTTCGGAAAGCTGCGAAAACTGCGGGCTGTGTGTTTCGGAGTGTCCGCGGCGCGCCATTGCCGCAACCGGATCAGAGATGCTGAATCGGGCCGAAGCGCCTGGCCCGGTAGATGTTGCCGATGATATCTTCGAACCGAAGGTAACGGCGTTGTGCTGCGGACGCTCCGCTGTCCCGGCGTGGCAACAGTCCGTGATGGAAAGTCATCGGCAGCCCCGGCAGTTATCGGTTGTCACCGTGCCCTGTGGCGCCGGCGTGTCAATGGACATGATTTATCGGGCGTTTCTTCAGGGAGCCGACGGCGTCATGATCTTGACCTGCCACCAGGGAAACTGTCATTCCGAACAGGGGTGTCGGCACGCCTCGCGGGAAGCTGCCCGAGTCAGAGATTTTTTTGAGCAAACCGGTTTTGAAACCGAACGGCTCTTTTTTGACACGATTGCGGCGAACATGAGCGCCGGATTTTCAGAGAAAATCGCCCGTTTCGCCGCTACGATTCGCAAACTGGGTCCGAGCCGGCTGAGAACCCGTTAACCCGAAATCCGAATTTCGAATTCATTTGAAAAATAAAGGTGCCCGCATGGCTGAATCACCCCCGCCCATCGATCTTAACCGATTGTCCCCCGGTCGTTTAAAATCCCGGATGTTTTCACAGGACACCTGCATGGCCTGCGGCCTGTGCGCCGGTTCCTGCCCGGTGGCGGGCGTTGACGGATTCGATCCGCGCAAACTGGTTCGCATGGCAAGCCTTGGCCTGATGGATGAGCTCGTCGAAGCCCGCTGGCCGTGGATCTGTACCATGTGCGCAAAGTGCGGACACGTTTGCCCACGGGATATCAATATCGCCGATTTGGTTCGATCGATCCGGTCGCTGCGGGCGCGTGACGAGGTCCCGGGCATTCTTCACAAGGGCCTGACCACTGCGCTGAAAACCGGCAACAATCTCGGCATCCCCGCCGAGGACTTTGTTTTTATTCTGGAAGACGTCGCTGAAGAAATTGCGGCCGAACCCGGTTTTGAAGACTTTACCGTCTCGATCGATCAAAGCGGCAGCAACATATTAACGACCATCCACAACAAACTGGTCAATACCCATACGGAAGACCTGAAGCACTGGTGGAAGATTTTTCACGCCGCCGGTGAAAGCTGGACGGTCCCCTCTGAAAACTGGGAAGGCTGCAGCTGGGGATACTTTACCGGTGATGACGAGGCCCTGAAAATCATGGCCGGCCGCATTTGCGGGCATATGCACCGTTTGGAGGCAAAAAATCTCTTGTGGTGCGAGTGAGGCCACGCCTATCTCGCGACCAGGTCCGGTCTCGAAAAATGGTATCCGCAGTCGCTTCAGCAATTTGGCGCCTATACGGTTTTTGATCTGCTGATCAAATATATAACGGAGGGCAGAATCAAACTCGATCGGTCCCGTTTCCAGGGTCTGGTCACGTATCACGATCCCTGCAACTACACCCGTAACGCCGAGAAAAAATTCGGCCGCGGCTACTATGAAGAACCGCGCTGGATCCTTGATCAGTGTGTCGAGAAATGGGTGGACCTGTACCCCAACAGGCGACATCAGTTCTGCTGCGGCGGGGGTGGCGGGGCCTTAACAACCGGCTACAACCAGGAACGCATCTTTTACGGCAGGAGAAAAATAGAACAGATCCGTGCTTCGGGCGCGAACATGATTGTCGTCCCCTGTCACAGCTGCCACAGTCAAATCAATTCTCTAAAGGAAGAATACGGACTGCCGCAGCTGGAAGTAAAATATCTCTGGGAAGTAGTGGCCGATTGTCTCGTTGTATAAAAGTTCGGAGCCAGGGACATCTCGGGGGGAATCTAATTAACAGGTTGTTGAAAAACTGCGTCTGAGGCCGCCAGGCCGCGTTGCGCGGCTCTCGCCAATGCGCACATATGCTTGAATACGCTGCGCATGACGAATCGCCGCGCGCCTTGCCTGACGACCTGATCCTTTTTGGATTTTGAGATTTATTTGAAATTTGGTTTGCGTTTTTCCAAAAAGCAGAGTCTTGCCTCGGCCTATCCCGTCAGAATCATACTTCCCTTAACGGCAGGACGCGCCTGTTACCGTTTCAACATCTTGCTGCCGTAAAGCCCCGTGGGCTTGATCAGGAGTATCAGCAGCATGATGGCGAATGGCGCCATCTGTGCCAGCGGCGCGTAGATAAGGGATCCGATAGATACGACCTGCCCTACCAGAAAAGCTGAAACCAGGGTCCCTTTGATGCTGCCCAGACCGCCGATGATGACGACCATGAAAACAAACGCCAAGACATGGAGTCCCATCTGGGGATCCACCATGATCAGGGGTGCGTGCAGTCCCCCTGCCAGTCCGGATAATGTTCCGGCAATGATGAAGGTAATGGTGAAGAGCCGGTAGACATTGATGCCCAAACCCTCGACATGATCGACGTCCTCGATTCCGGCCCGGATGGCCTTGCCGGTGATGGTCCGGTTCAAAAAAAGCCAGATGCCGGCATATACCAGCAGAGAGATCGCAATGACGATCAACCGGTAAACCGGTACTTCCGTTCCAAGAATGTTGAACTGCGTGACCATCGGAATCGGAACCGGCCGGGGAACCAGCCCCCAGATGGATTTGATGACGCCCACGCCGCCGATCAGAACGCCGAAGGATGTGATCATGGTAAAGGTGATGTCGCGCTCGTAGATGCGCAGGAAAATAAACCGCTCAATGGCAAAACTGATAATGCCGGCGACAACAAGCCCTCCCAGCGCCCCCAGCCACATGCTGCCGGTGACGAGGCTGATGGTATACGTCAGGTAAGCCCCGATGGAATAATAGAGCAGTTGATCGAGGCTGATGATGCGCATCAGGCCGAAACAGAGGGACAGGCCGACGGCCATCAGGAAGAAGATGCTGCCGATGCTCAAACCGAAAATAACCCCGGAAATCAGTAATTGGATATTCATGATCTGCTCTCGCTTCCGCTATTTTGCATATCCGGCGCAATGCGTTTCCGAAAAACGGCCCTGCTCAGAACCGGCTCCAGCGTGCCCCAGATACCCTTCTCTCCTGCCAGCATAATGAATACCAGCAGAAAGCCGATGAAAAGCTCCCAGTTGCCGATCATGCCGCTGATCAGATCTTTCATGCCGGTGTAGGCAATCGCTCCGATGATGGGACCATAAAGGGTGCCGACCCCCCCCAGGATCGTCACCACTACCGGATCGGCGCAGCGTGCATGGCTCGTAATCTCAGGGCTCACAAAGCCGAAATAGACGGCGTAAAGCGTGCCGGCCAGCGCCGTTGTCGTATTGGCGATGATAAATGCCAGCAGCCGGACCGTGAAATTGTTGTAGCCCAGAAATTGTAATTTGTCTTCGTTGATCTTGGTCGCCAGGCAGCAGGCGCCGTAAATCGTGTCGTCCAGGTATTTATAAAACACCCAGACGGCCAGCGCGACCAGAAAGGCGAATATGAAAAAATCCTTCGGCTTGCCGAGATCAAGCACCGGGGTGGAAGCGATATTGGTCAAATACCACAGGCCGTTGTCTCCGAAAGTGATGCGTGCCAGAACTTTTTCCATCAGGTAAAACACAATGACCGCCAGGGCCAGGTTTACCAGCGCAAAATAATCGCTGCGCAGGCGTACAAAGAAAGGCCCCACGATGACCGACACGACCAATCCCGCCAGAATCCCAATCAGGATGCCGATATACGGATTGGTGCCGAAATAATATAGATAAAATGCGGTGCCGTACGCCCCCACCGCCAGATAGGCCGGCTGACCGAAAGAAATGAACCCGACCCGGCCCAGCAGGAAGTTACAGCCTATTGTGTAAATCGAAAAAATCAGAATCTCGTTGACAAACGGCAGCGGTAAAAATGCCCTGAGTAACCCCAACAGCAGAAACATCAGCAGGATACCCCACCACCACCTGAACATGCGCATCATGGCTATTTTCCTCTCGCAGCCTTATCGGGTTATATCCACCTTAACAGGATGTTGAAAAACGAGGATCAGATCGTAAGGCAAAGTGCAGCGATTCGACAAGCGCAGCATATTCAAGGATATGTGAGCATTGGCGAGGGCTGCGCAACGCCGCATGGCGGCCTCAGCCGCAGTTTTTCAACAGCGTGTTAAAGATACTGTTCACAGACATCGGCCTTAATCTTATCCGCTTCGCTGATTTCAGATACGATGCGCCCTTCTTTAACGGCATACACCTTTTGGGCAATCGCACACACCAGCGGGAGGTTCTGTTCGACAATCACCAGAGCCGAATTCCTGCTCAATTCTTTGAAGACGTTTTTAAGGTGATCGACAATGCTGGGGGCCAATCCCTCGGTCGGTTCGTCGATCAGCAATACCTTCGGTTTTCCCAGCAAGGCCCGGCCGATCATCAGCATCTGCCGCTCGCCGCCGCTCAGGTATCCGGCCTTTCGTTCCATGAGTTCTTTCAGTTTGGGGAAATACTCGGTGACCGGGTCCCAGTTGTAATCCTTGGTGGCATAGCTGCCCAGTTCAAGGTTTTCCCTGACCGTCAGGTCCGAAAACACTTTCTTGTCCTGGGGTATGTATTTGAGCCCCATTTTGGCGATATCGTAGGACATCCGGCCGACCAGGTCGATGCCGTTGAAGTCGATCGTTCCGGCAGTCGGCTTCAAAAAACCGGCAATGCTCCTGAGCAGAGTAGTTTTGCCGGCGCCGTTACGGCCCACGCAGGCCACCACCTGGTTCGGCTTGACTTTCAGGTTGATGTCGAACAGCACCTTCGACTCGCCGTAAGAAACATTCAGATCGTTGACCGCCAGTATAAGGTCATTGTTCATGGCCGGGACCTCCTTTAGCGGCGGCCGAATCGATTTCATCGGCGGCGTCTTCGATCTGCCAGTAGCTTCGGCGCACATCCGGATGCCGTAGGCATTCCTGATATCCCCCGTCCGCAATGATTCTGCCTTCATGCATGACCGTGAGTCTCTCCAGAAAATCTTCCACCTGGGAAATTTTGTGTTCCACGATCAGGATCGTCTGCCTGCCGATATGCTTTCGCAAGACACCCAGCACGCTCTTGATTTCCGATTCCCCCAACCCCGCCAGCGGTTCGTCCAGGAGCAGCACCTTGGGCTCTGCCAGAATGGCCATGGCAATCTCAAGCCGCCGTTTTTCTCCCAGGCTGAGGTGCCTGACAAGTCTGTCGGCAGCATCTTGGAGTTCAAAGGTTTCCAGCGATTCTGCCACTTTTTCTTCCCTGCGGTAGCGTTTGCAGGTTTTCAGAAAAAGATGAGACAAGGTCGGTTTTTTATGCGCCCTGAAGAAGGACAAGACCAGGTTGTCGACCACTTTGAGGTTGTCGAATGTGGACGTGAGCTGAAATGTCCGCATCATCCCCATGTCGACCCGCCTTTCCGGCGGCAGGGAGGTGATGTCCTCCCCTTTATACCTGACGATGCCTTCATCGGGGGGATAATAGCCGGTCAGGAGGTTGAAAAAGGTGGTCTTGCCGGCGCCGTTGGAGCCGATGATGCCGGCGACTTCATTTTCACGCAATACGTAGTTTGCCCGGTTAACGGCAATTAATTCGCCGAACCGCTTGGTCACATTTTCGGTTCTGATAATCTCTGCACCTGAAATCACGCTCAGCCCCTTTTCCGGTTTTTGCCCCGGCGGGTCTCATCCCGCCGGGGCAAAAACATGTTAATAACCGAGAGCTTTCAGCGGCGGCATGACCGCTTCGCCGCCTTGATATCCAATGACCTTGAACAGATCCCACTCGTTTTTCTGCTCGCCCGGTCCTTTCCCTTTTACCAGGAAGGCGGCATACTTGTAAACGGCGGCATGGTCCTGGCGCCATTGGGCCGCCCCTTTAACCGATACGAACTTGCCGTTGTTGGCCATCAGAGCTTCCGAAACTTTTTTCGGGTCAAACGTTCCGGCCACTTCAAATCCCCTGAACATCTCCATGTAGGCGACATAGGCGATGGTTGCATAGGCATCGGGCGGTTTGTTGTACTTTGCCCGATACAGCTCGGTAAACTCCTTTGCACTTTTGGCAACTTCCTTGTCCTCAAATTCGCTCAAGTCATAATAAAAGTAGTGCATCGAGTAGATGCCCTGCAGGGCTTCCGGGGGGATCCCCTTGGCAACCACGTTGGTGATGAAGGAATTGAAAATGGTCATTTCCTTGTTGAGGCCCATCTGGTGGCACTGCTTTAAAAGGGCCACGGCATCGGCGGCGAACTGGGCGGAAATGAAAACATCCGGTTTGGCGGCCTTGACTTTCTGCAGGATGGTCGTAAAATCGCTGGTTCCCAGCGAAACCTCATCGTATCCGACGATTTCAGCGCCGAATTCCTTGGCAGCCGCATACACGCCGTCACGGATATCCCAGCCCCAGCTGTCGGCACGCGCTAAAAAGAAAATGCGCTTTTTGCCAAGCTCCTTAATGGCGGCAGATCCGGCCATGTATCCGACCGTCCAGGGGCTGAACGCCGTGGCAAAGGTGGAATCAGCCAGCTTGCCTTTCAAAAAAGCATCTTTGGCCATGACGCAAACCGGAAAATAGGGAAGCGGTTCTTTTGAAACCATGGCATTGATGGCGTATGCCAGCGGCGCCCAGGTCTGCCCGCCCAGGCCTTTGACGCCCTCTTCCACCATGTAACGGTAACGGCGTACGCCCACATCCTGTTTGGCCTCGTCATCGGCGACAATGCCTTCGACGGTTACATTGCCCCAGGGCATCTTGAGGCCGCCTTTTTTATTGACGACATCGGCCGCCAGCAGCGCGCCTTCTTTCTGGGTTTCAGCAACCGCTGCAAACGGTCCCGTCAGGGGCAGCAGGATGCCGACCTTGATCTTGTTGGGATTGGCCGCAAGGGCGCTGCCGGAAACAAAAGTACAGCAAAACAAGAAAACTGCAATCAAAACAAAAAACTTTTTCATCTGGTCCTCCCTTGTTAAAAATATTTTGTTTGAAGGTTTTTCACGGCTTGCTAACTTTTTCATCACCTCCTTGAGGTTTCTATTGCGTCAGTATTCGCAGTTTGGCACTTATTGATAAAGGTTGGTTTGAATCACGGGCGGAATCATTGTAACAATCGCGCCCTTTATAGTAGACTCTATCAGCGATGTCAAGTCAAAGAAACCCGCGTCCGGATCGTATTCCGGCCGTTTCCTGCAGGCGGATTAAGCGTTTTCAACATCGGAGAAAGCTGCGAAAATCATTTCTCCCGGCGTTGACAGACTTCCCGTAGAGTGGTATTTTTTTCAACGACAAGCGATCAACTGCAAATATCGTATCGACCGGAAAGGGACACTCATGCACATAAGTTGCGACAGCCTGCTGCCGGGGGCCCGGGCGGCTAGAGGGCTGGCGGTTATCATCGACGTGTTCAGGGCCTTTACCTGCGCGCCGCTGATGTTTTCCCTGGGCATCGAAAAAATCATCCTGGTTTCAACCCCGGCGGAGGGATTCGCCTTAAAAACTGAAAACCCGGACTTCATCCTGGTCGGCGAGGTCGGGGGGATTCCCATCGAGGGGTTCGACCTGGGCAATTCACCCACCCAGATCCTGAAGCAGGACTCGTCTTTCTTCAAGGACCGCACGGTGGTACAGCGAACCTCTTCCGGCGTTCAGGGGGCTCTCGCCGCCCTGGGATCCGCCGAAGAGGTTCTGCTGGGAAGCTACGCACTGGCAAAAGCGACCACTCGCTACATACAGAAAAACCATATCGATTCCGTCAGCATCGTCGCCATGGGATGGAACCTGCAAGTGAAAGCGCCCGAAGACGAACACTGCGCCCGCTATATCGCCCACCTGCTCGGAGATGGCGATTACAACCACAATCAGGCCCTGCGCGACATCATCTTTCACGAAACCACCCAGAAGTTTCTGCGGGGGGACAAGATTTATTATCCGCCTTCGGATCCGATCCTTTGTCTGCAGCGCGATATCTATCGTTTTGTTCTACGGGCGGAACGCATGGCGGACAGGGTCATCGTCAACAAGATACCACTATGATATTGACTGTTATAGAACCAAATGAATAGAGAACCATCGTCAACGGATCCGGATAACTGTGACGATTCTGCCGGCGCCTGCGATGCGCCCGATGCCGATTCATCGCGGGTTTCTTTATGGAAAAACACCCCGACACTCCGGGAGGCATATCCCGTCCGATCCTATGAGGTGGATGCCTGCGGACGGCTCAGCATATCCGCCCTGTGTAATTTCATGCAGGATGCCGCCGGAATGCACGCCGAAGAACTCGGCGTCTCCGTCGCCCAACTGCAGAAACAAAATAAAACCTGGATGCTCTCTCGCCTGGTCTTGCAGATGAATGCGTACCCGGGCCGGCAGGATCGGCTGCATGTCACGACCTGGCCCTCGGGAATCCGGCGCCTGTTCGCGCTCAGGGACTTTCTCTTCCGCGACGACCGGAACCGCCCGCTGGGATCTGCCGCCACCGCCTGGCTGATTATCGATATGCCGACCCGTCGCCCCTTGCGGGTCGACCCGTTTGTCAAACATATGAACCCGGGCGCCCAGGGTGATCAGTCAGATCCGGAATTGAATCTTTTTGAAAAAATCCCTGAATCCAGCACCTATGAGAATGAATTGCGATTTCGGATTCGCTACCGGGATCTTGACATCAACCGTCACGTCAACAATGTCAGCTTCATTGAATGGGTGGTTGAAAGCCTGCCGACCAATGTCATGCACCGCTCCATGCTGTCCGGTCTGGAAATCAATTTTCTGGCTGAAGCGTTTCATGGAGATATCGTTATTTCCAAATCCCACCCTCTTGAGGACCGGAGCGGCATGTTTTTACACAGTGTCGTCAGGGAGGCCGACGGGCAGGAGCTCGTTCGCGCCAGAACCGTCTGGCAGACAATGCAGAAAGACCCGCTAGGGTCCTTATTGAAATAAGGAGCTTATATGAGCGCAAACAAGCGGAGCGTATCGTCCGGTGTCGGCCAGTTGGACCGCCTCCTGAACGGTCTCTTTATCGGCGATAATGTCGTCTGGTATGATGATGCCGGCAGCCTGGCTTCGGTGTTTTGCCTGAATTTCATGCAGGCGTCGCAGCAGCAACGCAAACCGATGATTTATGTCAGTTTTGACCGTTCCCCCCGTAATCTTCTGGACAAATTGGGTCCCCTGGCCGCCTATAAAAACCTGATCCTGCTGGACTGTTTCACCCACGGCAAGGGTGCCGGCGCGGACGTGTTTCTCGATTTTTATAAGCACCAAACCGGCGACTGGCCCTGTCGGATTGTCCGGGTCGAAGAACCCCGCAAGATCGACCGGGTTACGGACGCTTTTTACGGCATTCACAAGTCCTTGAAAGGAGATGTACGCTTTGTCTTTGAAAGCCTGACCGGCATGCAGGAGCTGTGGGAGGGCGAAGAACATCTGCTGGCCTTTTATTCGCATTCCTGCCCGCGCCTGTATGAACTCAACACCATCGCGTATTGGATCATCGAAAAAGAAGCGCATTCCGCCCGCCTCAAGGCCCGGATCAATCAGATCGCCCAGGTCGCCGTCGACCTCTCGGTCAGACGGGGCAAGACATCCCTGACCATCTTAAAGGCGGAAAAACGTGATCCCCAGCATCTCAACACTCCGCATCCTTACTGGAGCAGGGATTTAACCGTTGTTTTCGATTCGGAAACCCGGACCTCCAGCCGGATCGCGCTGGGGAGCCGGCTGAAAAAGCTGCGGACCAAGCGCGGCCTGTCTCAGACCGAGCTGGCCAGGCTGGTGGGCGTCACCCCCAGCACCATCTCACAGGTTGAAAGCAACCAGATCTACCCTTCCCTGCCGGCCCTGTTTAAAATCGCCGAAATCCTCTCCGTGGAGGCGGGTTCCTTTTTCCAAGAGACTTCGGCGCAGCCCGGCCAGGCGGTCTTTAAGGCGGCGGATGCGCAGGAGATTAAAATCCCGGACCTGCCCAGGGATATTTTGACTGTCAAGCTGCTAACGCCGGTGGACCTTGACCCCAAGGCCGAACCCTTTCTCATTGAAATACCCGCCAACGGGAGCCTGCACGCTCATTTTTTCATCCATAAAGGAGAAGAAGCCGGCTATCTCCTGTCCGGAAAACTGCAGATGGAGCTGAACAAGTCGGTTTACAGCATCGACCCGGGCGACCTGATCTACCTGACCGCCGACATCCCGAGCGGCTGGAAAAACCCGGGCCCCGGTCCTGCCCGTCTCTTGTGGTTCAAAATTAAGTAGAAGTCATCTCAAAAAAAATTATGCACCACATGATTTAGGGGTCGGGGAGTTTTATAATGCCCATGAAGCGAGCTGGCGTCACTTCACCGTTACCGGCATTCCGGTCCGGGATGGCCTCTGCGGGTGCCGTAACCAAAGGTTCCGATCCTTGGACACGCCCCCTGACCTTTGCGCTGATTCGGAACAGGCAGAGACGATCATCGTCGCCGGGGAAATCAGCCTTTGGGGCTGGCTCAATGGAACTTGAGCGGGGTCGCTGCCGGGCGGTTATGATTCGATAAGGTGGCTACGGCCCCCCGCAGGGGCCATCCCGGACCGGAACGCCGGCATGTAAATACTCCCCGACTCCTGAAAAATTATTTTATTTTGAGATAGCTTATAGTAATATTCCAAACAGCCGGCGGACGCATCCTGCGGATTGCCGCACAAAAAGAAAGTGGGGGCGAATCATGAAAAAGAGTTCTTCCGGAGTTGAACGGCGGCTGGATTCTCAAAAAATATCGGCCAGGCTCGCCGAGCTTAACAGCTGCATTGAGTTTTTGGAGCAGAACGGTCATCTGGTCCGAATCAAGACACCGGTTTCTTCAAAATACGAACTGGGAGGCATTGCCAGGAAGTTCGAAGGGAAAAAATGCCTGCTGTTTGAACGCGTCCGGAGCAGCAGGTATCCGGTTTTTTTGGGCCTGCTGTGGAACCGTCAGATTGTCGGTGAGCTTTTCGGACTGCCCAAGGAAGAAGTCCCCTTTCGGATTGCGGAAGCTCTCGGGCGTTGGCAGAAGAACAAAAACGCCCTGCCCTCTCCCGTGATAGCAAAGGGACCGGCCAATGAGATCGTCGAAGAGCGGGTGGACCTCTCCAAGCTCCCGATTCCGGTGCATGCGCTGATGGACGGGGGAAGATACCTTGATTCATCGGTGGTCGTCGTCAGGAACCCGGAAACCGGCATACCCAATATATCGATCCACCGGATGATGGTGTCGCGAAGGGACCGCCTGACGTTTCTGATTGATCCCGGTCGTCACCTGGGCGCTTATCTGGACATAATGGAGAAAAGAAACGAACCCCTTCCCGTGACCATTAACAACGGGGTGGGGCTGGCGCCCTGGCTGGCTTCCGCCATCCCGGGCCAGGGTGACGGGAAAAACGGCATCGCCAACCAGATGGCCGGCGGATCCATACCGTTTATCAAGGCCCAGACCGTCGACGCCCCCGCCTATGCCGACGCCCAGTTTGTCATCGAGGCCGAAATTCTTCCAAACATCCGGGAACCGGAAGGCCCCTTTGCCGAAGTCACCGGTTATTATGCTTCCGCCGACCGGCGATGGGTGATGCGGGTCTTGGCCGTTACCCGCCGGAAAAACCCCGTATTCCACAGCCTCTTGTCCGGACAGGAAGTATGGAATGCAGTAGGATTTACGGCCGAGGCCAAGATATTCAATATCGTTAAAAAGAAAATCCCCCAGCTCAGAGCCGTATATCTGGACCACGGCGGCTGCGGATTTTATGGTGCGGTGGTGCAGGTCGACAACGATCAGGCCGGCGTCGGAAAAGAAGTGATCAAAGAAACATTCAAGGCTTTCGAACCGCTGCAGCGGGTGGTAGCGGTCGACACGGATGTCAATTTGTATGATCCCAACGATGTCAATTGGGCCATCACCACCCGCTTTAATCCCGACCGGGACCTGCTCTTATTGCCGCACCAGGTCGGCCACATCCTGAATCCCATGGTGCAGATCAATCCGGACGGCAAAGGCGGCACCGTTACCAAAATGGGGATGGATGCAACGGCTCCCGAGCCGGAAAGCGCAAAGTTCAGGCGCGTCAGTTTCATGGATGTGGACTTAAGAAACTATGACCTGAATCATGCATGAAAACTTATGAGAACCTGTTTCATTGACGAATATAAGGGGTTTTAGGATAAATTTAACAACACCCAAACAACACCCCATCAGTAAAAAAGGGGGAAGTCATTTATTCTCATAATTTTTCACCCTACGGGCGATCCGGAGATTTCCATCTGCCGCGTTATCAAGGGTTCGCAATAGTTCACGATGGCTTCACCCTTAAATGCCTCGCAGATGGAAACCTCCAACTCATGCAAAATTCAGTCTTGAAAGGGTTGAAAACGAAGCCCGGTCACAGCATGGTTCTGGGCAGGTAAAGGGCCAGCTCCGGAAAAATAATAAGCAGCACCAGACAGACGGCATAAGCGACCAGGAAAAGGGAAATCCCCCTGAAGATGGTTCCAATGTTGACGTCCGGGGTAAGCGCGCTCACGATATAGACGTTTACCCCCACCGGCGGGGTCACTGCGCCCATGGTGGTCACCAGCGTAATCATCACCGTGTACCAGACCGGGTCATACCCCAGGGCCTCTGCCAGCGGGAAAAAAATCGGAATGGTGACCACCAGAAATCCCATCGCATCGACAAAGCACCCGCCGATAAGGTAAATCATCAGGACGACGAGCAGGACCGCTGCACGCGGAACATTCAGCGATACCACCCAGTCGGCCAGTTCAAACGGCAGCCGCGAAACGGTCAGGAATCTTCCGAAAATGACCGCGCCTGCAATCAGTAGGACCACCATGGACGAAATCCGGATCGTCTCAGCGATCGCCCTGACAAACTGCTTAAACGAAAGTTTGCCCCTGGCCACCCCGATCACCAGTGCCCCGAACGAGCCGGCCGCCCCGGCTTCGGTGGGAGTAAACCAGCCGGCATAGAGCCCGCCGATGACCAGCAGAAACAGGATCATTGTCTCCACGACCCCCGACAAAGAGAGAAGTTTCTCTCTCATGCCGGTCCTCGGGCCCGGAGGCCCCAGACCCGGATTCCGGATACACAGCCAGAAGACGGTCGCGAGAAAAAGCCCGGTGAGAATGACACCCGGCACGATGTTGGCGATAAACAGCTGGATGATCGACTGTTTGGTCTGGACCGCAATGATGATCAGCACCACGCTCGGAGGAATAACGACTCCCAGGGTCCCGCCGATGGCCACGCTGCCTGTACTTAAGGCCTGGTTGTACTTATAACGTTTCATCTCCGGCAGGGCGATGGTGCCCATTGTAGCCGTGGTCGCGGAATTCGAACCGCAGATTGACGCAAACCCGGCGCTGGCAAGTATCGTCGTGCTCGCCAGTCCGCCCGGTAGCCTGCCCACCCATGTATAGGCGGCATTGTAAAGTCTTTCGGTGATGCCGGAGTGGTAGGCGATCTGACCCATCAAGACAAAAAGGGGGATGACGCTCAAACCGTAGGAAGAAAACTGGTCCCACACATTCGTGGCCAGTACATAAATGGCCGCATCGATCGAGATCAGATAGGCGCTGCCCAAAAAGCCGGCCAGGATCATTGCAAAAGACACGGGGATTCCAAACGCCATCAACAGAAAGAGAAAAACCAGTCCCAGGATGGCTGCGGTATTCGGGCTCATCTGCCCTCCTTCTGATCACCGGAACACGCGCGGCTGCCTTTGCCGCCTTCCAACGTGAACGCCTGCCGGCAGGACTTCAGAAAGTCCAGAAACAGGGCCAGGGCCAGCCCCGCACACCCCAGGGAGACCAGATAGACCCATGGATAGACAATGACCCGCATGGTTTCAGAAAGCGATCCCGTCCGCTTCAACACCCCCGCGTGCTTGAATACATGCCAGGTGATGATCATAAAAAGTGCCGCTGAAACGGAGTAAACCGCGATATTCACCATGGCGCGGGTCCGGGAAGAGAGCCGGCTGGTAAAAAGATCGATCGACACATGCCCCTGGTGCATCTGGGTGTAGCCCAGCGCAAAGGCCGTGGTTAAGGCGGCCAGCCAGGCGATGACCTCGATGGTGCCCGCCATGGGTTTGCCGAACATCCTGGACACCATCTCTCCCACGGTGACCAGCATCATCGCGACCAGGGAAAGCCCTGCCACAAAGGCAAGCCCCCGGTTAAACATCGCACTGATCCGATTCAATAACTCCACGTTGCACCTTCCAAGTTTCAATATTCTATCCCAAGCCGTTTCGGTGAAAACAGCCATTGGGTTCGGAGAGTTTCATTCCGAATGCCTTTGGGGTGAGTCGCTGTCACTTCGCCGTTTGTCGGTATTCTGCCCGGGGACAGCCCCTGCCCCCAGGCGTACAGGGCAACGCTTGAATAACTCCCCGCACCCCTATTAGAAGTTGTTTCAAACCTTCAGATCAGGCCTGAAAGCAAGGGTCGTCCCGCTTTTGAGCAAAACAACGCGGCTATCAGGCCTTTATGGAGTCTTGAAATGGCTTCTATCGATATTCCTTTGCATACTTGCCCTTGATCTGGTGCAGACGGTCGATGAATTTTTTAGCGGGCAGCCCCTTGGCTTCCATCTCTTTCACCCAATCCTCCACCATCGGCGCCAGCTGCGCGTCCCACTTGCCGGTTTCGCTTTCCGAAAGTGCATGAGTTTGAAGGTTGTATTCCTTTTTTGCCCAAATCAGCGCATCTTCCACGTTTTGCTTGTCATGGTATTGCCCGGTCCAGACGGCCATTTCACGCGCAAGTTCGTCGATAACCTTCTTTACCTTTTCCGGAAGCGCATCCCATTTCTTCTGATCCATCACCGCCGCAAATGCCACCACCACCGTGGGGTAATCCAAGACGTGACGCAGCTGCTCGGCAAGTTTGAAATCCTTCAACACTTCCCGGGAGGTCATGGCGCCGTCGATAACGCCGGTTTGGACCGACTCCGGGACCTGGGGCATGGGCATCCCCACAGGGGCAGCGCCCAGCATTTTTAAAACAGGAACCCCCGTACCCGCCGCGCGCAGTTTAACGCCTTTTAAATCAGCCAGGCTCTCGATCGATTTCCTGGACATGATATACCCGGGTTCATTCGTGAACATGGTGATGATTTTAAACTGTTTGAACTCGGCCGGTTTAAATTCGTTCATAATGTCCAGCAGGGTGAGGCTGGCGACCGTGGCATTTGGGAACTTAACCGGAAGGCAAAGGCCCGAGGTGAGCGGGAAGCGCCCCGGATCATATGAGGGAGAGCCCAGACCGATGTCGGCCACCCCGCGCAATACGCCGTCATACATTTCCCCGGCGCCCAGCAGCGTGCCGCCCGGAAACGTCTGGACCTGCACCAGTCCGTCCGTGCGCTTTTCGAGTTCTTTGGCCCAATGCGCCATCTGCTTGCCGGGGAACGTTCCCGCAGGCGCAAAGAACGCATAGCTGAGCTTGAGCGGCTGATCCTTGGCATCGACCGATAGCACAAAACCGCTGCATGTGAGCGCTACCGCAACGAAAAACAATACGCAATAGTGTACCCGTCCTTTGATTCTCATGGCATCTCCTTTCGTTTCATCATGTCAAAATGGGTTTTATGGCTGTCTGTTTATCGCTTTTCTCATTAAGGAACCTGTTGTCTGCGGCCCCATGGTGCCAAGGGGGCTAATCCCGGGCGGACCGGAAAACATATAAAATACTCACCGTCTCTTGAAATAATCATATTCGTTTGAGATAGCTTCTCAGCACTGATGATTCCGCTGGTCATAGACCCGTTTGCTTTTTCGTTCGGTCCGGGGAAACGCAGCGTAGTCGACAATCTCAACCTCGCTGCGAACCAGGATCTTGCGGCGGATCTCGGTGGCGACCTTCTCGGCCAAAACCGCATCCTCCGCCCCTGAAGCGCCTTCTTTCCGTTCGATCTTAATCTGCATGACATCGCGCCCGTCTTCCCGGTGCCGCAGATGAATCTGATATTCGCTTCCGAGGCCGTTTATCCCGCTCAGCACCCTGTCGATCTGGCTCGGGTAGATGTTGACCGCCCGGTAGATGAACATGTCGTCCGTGCGCCCCTTGATGCGGTCATGCCGGGGGAACGGAACACCGCACGGGCAGTCATTATCCATGATCCGGGTGATGTCATGGGTGCGATAGCGGATCAGGGGGCTGGCCTCTTTGCATAAGGTGGTAACCACCAGTTCGCCTTCCCGGCCGGGGTCGACCGGTTTTAAGGTCTGGGGGTCCAGAATTTCAAAAATAAAATGATCCGCCCAGTAATGAATGCCGTTGTGATAAGCGCAATCCAGGCCGGTTCCCGGGCCGTACAGCTCGGTCAAACCGTAAATGTCAAATACATGATCCACGTTCATCAGTTCCTTGATGCGGGACCGCATGGCTTGGCTGTGGCGTTCAGCGCCCAGGATAACCTTCTTGACTTTTATTTTGGACAACAGATTCCGTTTTTGAATCTCCTCCGCCATGAGCAGGGCCATCGAGGCGGTAGCGCAGAAAACGGTGGTTTCCATGTCCACCAACATTTCGCAGTGCATGTCCGCATTGGCCGGCCCCAGGGGAATCGCCATGGCGCCGAAGCGTTCGCAGCCCGCCTGAAAACCGACACCCGCGGTCCATAATCCGTAGCCCACCGCTATCTGAACCCGATCCTCGCGGGTCAAGCCGGCAAGTTCATAACAGCGCGCAAATATATCCGCCCAGGTATCGATATCTTTCTGGGTATATCCCAGGACCTTGCGCTTGCCGGTGGTTCCGGAAGAGGCATGCACGCGAACGATCTTCTCAAACGGAACCGCTTGCAACGGGAACGGGTATCCCTGCTGCAGGTCTTCCTTGTCGATCAGGGGAAGGTGCCGGATATCCGCCAGGGTACGGATATCATCCGGGCCGATGCCGGCCTGATCCAGTTTCTGCCGGTAAAAGGGCGAATGGTTATACGCGTGGAGAACCGTCCATTTCAGGCCGTCAAGCTGGATCTTGAAAAGCCGGTCCCGGGATAAATCGCGGGGAATAAAACTCATTTCACGACTCCTTTATCTGATTTGAAATGCAGCATTATCGTTCCTCAGGCCGTCTCATGAGAAAAGCCCGCCTCAAGCGCTTTCAACGAGTTCTCCCGCCGGGCCGTGCCGATCGACTCCGTTTGGGCCAAGACAGCTTGAATCTCCTCGTACGTACAGAACATTTTATTCTGCTCCGCAGCCAGCAGCGGCATGCAGGCCAGGGCGAAACCGAGCAGGATCAGGTTTGTCGACTTGGGACTCCTGATGTTTCGGGCAATAAGGTCGGCATCGACTTTAAAAACGGAGAGGCCGCCCGCCGGCCGGGTCTCTTCGGTGCCGTTTCCGACGATCCAGGCTCCCGGTTTTAAATACATTCGATACTGGTCGATGTTCTCAGTTTTCAAGGCCAGCAGTCCGTCCGCCCGGCCGGGACGAATCAGCGGACTGGGGAATCCCCCGACTTTAAGGTGGGACACCACGCTTCCCCCGCGCTGGGCCATCCCGTGGGTTTCGGATGTAAAAACCGCGAGGCCTTTGTCGATGGCCGCCTGGGACAGAAGTCCTGTAATGAAAAGGACGCCCTGCCCGCCCACGCCGCTGATGATGATCTGCTGCTTAAAAGATTGATCTTTCGCCATTTGCCTTCTCATTTTAATTCAACGATGGATTTTTTGGGGCAGACCGACAGGCATACCCCGCAGCCGCTGCACAATAAGGAATCAACGGCAACCGTTTCATCCGGATTCATCACAAGCGCCGGGCACTCGAAATGGCGGATGCAGTACCCGCACCCGTCGCAATTTTCGGAAACCTCGACCCGTACGGTTCCCGGTTGGACGGCTTTTCCGAGGGATTTATCGATCAGGCAGGGGTGCCGTGCAATCACCACCGCCGGCCCTTGCATGCGCGAATACCGGATGGCGGCTTTTATCAGCCCGACAAACTCGTCCAGCCGGTAGGGGTCGCCCACCCGGCAGAAGCCCACCCCGCACCCTTTCACGAGGGCTTCCAGTTCGACATCGACACACTGTTCGCCGTCGATGCGCCGCATGATCGCCGGGGTCGGCTGATTGCCGGTCATGGCCGTCGTCTGGTTGTCCAGGATCACCAGGACGAAACGGACCCGCTGGGCAACCGCATCGATCAATGCGGCCGTTCCGGCATGAAAAAATGTGGAATCGCCGATGGTGGCGATAATGTCCGGCGGATTGATTTCGCCTTTATAGGCATGATAAAATCCGGCAGCCTGGCTGATGGCGGCCCCCATGCACAGAACCGTATCAACCGCACCCAGGTTCAGGCCGAGGGTATAGCATCCGATATCGCTGGTATAGATGCCTTTGGGTGCCGCCCTTTTGATGGCAAAAAAACTGGCCCTGTGGGGGCACCCGGCACAGAGCGTCGGCCGCCTTCCCGCGACCACCGGCCGCTCTACTGGTTCCTTCGGCACCCCGGCAAACTCACCGATCACATCCTGAACGGTTTCCGGTAGAAGCTCCCCCGCCTTCGGAACGGCTCCGGTCAGTCTTCCTTTAACCCGGTGCCGGTCGGCAAGCTGCATTTCGATAACGGCCGCGGTTTCTTCTATGACAAGGATTTCGTCGTATCCGTTGATCAACATATCGATAAATTCGGCATGGAGGGGATAAGGCTGCAGCACCTGAAAAAGAGAAAAGGTCTGGAACAGGTTCAAGTCCTTCAGGATTTCCTCGGCATGGGCCGCCGCCACACCGGAAACCACGATCGCCCGGCGCGTGTCGACACCGGGATTCAGCAGAACGGGGTACGTACCCGGATAGACCGACAGTTGTTTGAGCTTCTCTTCCAGTTCCAGATGAAGCTGGAAACGGAATTTAGGGGTCGCCGCCCAGCGGGCGGGATTTCTTTTAAACTCCGCCTTTATAACCGGCTTTTCGACAGGGCCGATTTCTATGTCCTGACGGGCATGGCAGACGCGGGTCGTGGGCCGCAGCATAACCGGAATTTTAAATTGTTCCGACAGTTCAAAAGCCGTCTTAACCATCTGCCGGGCCTGCTCAGGCGATTTCGGGTCCAGTACCGGAATCTTGGCCATCATGGCCATCAGGCGGCTGTCCTGCTCGGTCTGCGAAGAATGCGGACCGGGATCATCCGCGCTGACGACGATAAAGCCGCCCTCGGTCCCCAGGTAAGCCGCACTCATCAAGGGATCCGATGCCACATTCAGTCCCACCTGTTTCATGCTGACGGCGCTGCGCAACCCGGTCATGCTGCCGGTGTAAGCGATTTCAAAAGCGACCTTTTCGTTCACCGCCCACTGGATGTGCCTGAGGACAGGCGTTTCATCCTGAAACCCGAACAGGGCCGCCAGAATTTCAGAAGCCGGCGTGCCCGGGTATGAAGTGGCCACGGCGCAGCCGTTTTCCATGAGTCCGCGGGCGATGGCCTCATTGCCCAGCATCAATCGTTTGTTATGCAACCTTCTGCCCATCGTCTTTCTGCTGTTGAATGCTCAAGACAGCCCAATCAATTTATTGAAAAATTCAACGCTGATAAAAAGCCGGCCTTTGATCCCCTGCCTGTATAAAAAAAGAGAGCTGTGAACCTCTTCAACACCTTCTGCTGAAGCTGCCCACAGCTCTCTGTTTGTTTTGTTTTTATCAGGTGGTAGGGGCAATCTTCAGGATCGTCGCCACCACCACCACAGTTGTATGATCATCAATTCAGTTTACTCCCTGTTCCTTTTATCCGGACCATCCATTCAAACCCGCCATAAAAGATGCCGCGCAGGTTGAATCCTATTAATGGCTTCTTATTAAATTCTCTACTGTCGTGTCAAGATAAAAGATTCGGCTTGACTCTTTTTTTTCGGATCGGAAACCTAAACTAGTCCCTGATCCAGCATGGCGTTGACGACCTTCACAAACCCGGCGATGTTGGCCCCGGCCAGATAATTTCCGGACTCGCCGTATTCGGCGGCAGCATCCAGGCAGGTCCGGTGAATGCTTTTCATGATCATCTTGAGGCGATTGTCAACTTCTTCCCGGGGCCAGCTCAGCCGCATGCTGTTCTGGGCCATTTCCAGCCCCGATACCGCCACACCGCCGGCATTGGAAGCCTTGCCCGGCGCGTACAGGATTTTATGATCTAAAAATATATTGATGGCTTCAGGGTTGCAGGGCATGTTGGCGCCTTCGCTCACCACGAATACGCCGTTCTTCATCAGGTTGGCGGCATCCGCAGCGTTAATTTCATTCTGGGTCGCGCTGGGAAAAGCACAATCCGCCCGGTGGTCCCACAAGGGGTTATGGGCGGCAGCAGGATCAGCGGGGGTATAGACCGCCTGGGGATATTGATCACGGTACTCCCGGATGCGGCCGCGCCTGACGTTTTTCAGCCGCATGACAAAGTCGATCTTTTCCGCATCGATCCCCGCCTCATCGAAGATATAACCGGACGAATCCGAAAGCGTTACTACCCTGCCGCCCAGTTCGTTGATTTTTTTCACCGTAAACTGGGCGACATTGCCGGAACCGGACACCAGGCAGGTTTTGCCCTTGAGCGTCTCGCGGCGGGTTGCCAGCATTTCCGATGCAAAGTAGACATTGCCGTAACCGGTTGCCTCCGGCCGGATGAGGCTGCCGCCCCAGCCCAGGCTCTTTCCGGTTAAAACCCCGCTGAATTCGTTGCGCAGCTTCTTATACATGCCGAAAAGATAGCCGATCTCCCGGGCGCCGACGCCGATATCGCCGGCCGGCACATCGGTATCCGGTCCGATATGACGGAAAAGTTCGACCATGAAGCTCTGGCAGAACCGCATGACTTCATTTTCGGATTTTCCTTTGGGATCGAAATCCGACCCCCCCTTGCCTCCTCCCATGGAAAGGGTGGTCAGGGCGTTTTTGAAAACCTGTTCAAACGCCAGAAATTTCAGGATGCTCAGGTTCACCGACGGGTGGAACCGCAGCCCGCCCTTGTAGGGACCGATGGCGCTGTTCATCTGGATGCGATAACCGCGGTTGACATGCACCTGCCCCTGGTCATCCGTCCAGGGGACCCGAAACATGATGACGCGCTCGGGTTCGGTAATTCTTTCCAAGACCGCGTGTTGACGATAGTGGGGATTTCGATCCAGCACCGGCCGGACCGTTTCCATCACCTCCGCGACGGCCTGATGAAATTCGCGTTCCCCCGGATCCCTACTCTTAATCAGTTGCAAGATTTCCGACATAAACGCCTCCTGTGTTGTCATGTGCATTACTATGGGTCGGGCATCGTGTATCGCGACTATGGCTATGGAGTGAGCCGTCGCCGCTGCACGGTTTGCCGGCGGTCCGTTCGGGGATCGCCCCCGTGGGAAGCGTAACCAAAGGTGCTGAGCCCTGCATGCGTCCCCTGACCGTTGCCCTGATCCGGAACAGGCAGAGATGATCATCGTCGCCGTAACAATCAGCCTTTGGGGCCGGCTCAATGAAACTTGAACGGGGTCGCTGTTGTGCGATCATGCGTTGATAAAATGGTCACGCCTTCCCACGAAGGCAATCCCCGAACGGACCGGAGAGCATTTAAAATACCCCCATATTTTTTTAAAGATCAGGTTTAAGAATCACGCCCCGCGAGGTTCTGCCGTCCAGCTTCAGAACCATCGGCTGCGCCAGCCTGGCATGCCGCACGTATGCCGTCTCCTGCGCGACCGGGAGGTTTCTGACCCAGTCCCAATCAAAAAAGCCGTCGCCTGTTTCGGAAATGGTGAGGTAGTGAATCCCCAGGGCGGTTATGTTTTGAAAAAAATGGGTCCCCTGGGAAGGGTCCGCCTTCAGGTGCTCATTCTGCAGTTCCACAATGGCCGCCACGGCCGATACGCTGCGCCAGCGCACCGGAATTCCGAGCCAGCGGTCGGCCGATCCCCATCGACCCGGCCCCACCAGTAGATACGGACGGTTTTCAGCCTGCAACCCGGCGTTGATCCGATCGATCTCTTCCGCAATCCGGACCGTGGCGTTTGGGTCGAACGCATCGGGCTTGACATAAACCATGTCGCGGATGTCTTTGCGCCTGCCGTTTCCCATTGCCTGCTCGGAGCGGCAGAAAGCCTGCCGGATGTCATCGGGGCCGATCTGGACCTCCAGGTGGTCTTCACCGGCGACCATCGGCCGCATCTGCAGAAAATAGAATTCGTTTTTTTGCCCCTTTCTGGAATTCAGGTTCACCGAAAATTCAAGTTCCACCGGGCAGCCCATGCTCCTGCGACTGATCTCCAATAAATCCAGAAGGAGCTCCGGCAGGGGAAAACCGCCGTATTTGAGGATCGGTGCGAAGGTGATCACCTTCGGTCCCGGAATATGGCCGGAATCCCTGACCCGGTGTTCTTCGGCAATATAGGTGCCGGCAACCGCCTGAACCGGAAACTCCTCTTCTGCGTCCGCCACTTCCCTTTTTTCCAGGTTGCAATCCTTTTGAAAATTCAGCGTTTCAGGATAGTCGTGAATTCTCAGGGCGTAAAAGTGCCGCTGCGTATTTGCCAGGATGTCGTCCACCGTTGAAAATTGCGGCAAAACATCCGGATACCTGGGAGAGAAGCGGACCGCCCGCTCGCCGTCCACCACCGTTTTTCCCAGTCCCAGCGCAATAACGGCAATTCCCTCCTCGGGCTTCATTTTTGAAAAGGGGTAGAAATTATAGGACTGGGCCACCCCCGAAAGGGTCGGGTAAAAATAGGGGCCATGGGCCCCGCCCGCCAGCTGCTGAACCAGGACCGCCATGGCTTCCTCCTGGGCCTGGGTTGCGGTCCTGCGGGCAAACGCCCTGGGCTCTTCATAATAGGCCGATGCATACACCAGCTTGACGGCGGTCACGAGCTGCCGCAGCCGAACAGCCGGGTCCGGATGGTTGTTGGGTATCATATAGGTCTGATACAGGCCGGCATAGGGCTGAAAATGGGTGTCTTCCAGAAGGCTGGACGACCGCACCGAAAGCGGATAGTTGACCTGCGAAAGGAAAATTTCAAGTTCCTTCAGGATCCATGCGGGCATATCCGCCTTTAAAAAGTTTGCCGCCACTTCCGCATCGGCGTGATCCTCCCCCGCAAAGCGCCTGAGATCGTTCTGAGCGATAAAAGATTCGAAACCGTCCGTGCTGATGACAAGCGTCTTGGGAATATGAATCCGGATCCTGTTGTATTTTTGAATTATCGCGGATTGATGCTGCAGCAGACCCGACATAAAGGCCAGGCTGCGTCCCTTGCCGCCCATGGATCCCTGGCCGATTTTAACGAACTCCATGATGTCCGCATCGAAGCGATCCCCTCTGAATTGCGACACGACCCCCTTCTGACGCCACTGGCGCAGCCTGCGGATATTGGAAACAAGGTACCGGCGCAATTCATCGGGGCTGTCGAATTCCGAAGCCTGGACCGCCCGGAACTGCGAGGCCAGGGCGATCTCCGAACGCGCCATGATCCAGTTTGAAAAGTGGTTGCGGCCGGCATGGTACCAGAGGGATTCTTCCGGTATCCGCGTCACTTGAACCTCAAGGGAGTGCAGGTCTGAAGCCCGGCCGATTTCCCGGCCGTCGGGCATCCGAAAAACAAAATCACCGAATCCCAGGTGCGACAGGAAAAACTCGTGAAGCTCCGCCGGCAGATTGGGCGAATTCTTGTCGATAAAGACGGCAGGAATCTCTTCGGCCTTTCTTCGGTTCAATGGATCGGAACTGAGCATCAACAGGGGAAGGTCCGGGATTTCCTGCCGGATCCGGGAAAGAAGCATAAACCCGCCGTCATCGGCCAGCTTGCCCTCCCTGGGCATGCGGGTGTCGGAGATCACGCCGAACAGATAGGGCCGGTATTTCTGAAAGAGGGTTAGGGCTTCCTCGAAATTTTCCGCCAGCAGGATTTTGGGCCTCGCCCGCATTTTCAGCAGGCGGTGATCCTCGTTGAGTCCGTCCAGCAACAGCGCCTGGGTCTGTCTGACGATCTCCTTGTAAATCAGCGGCAGGAATGTGGAATGATACACGGGCGAATCTTCGACCAGGATCAGCACCCGCACCAATGCCTTGCGGGTGTCGCGATCCACATTCAGGCGGTCTTCGACATTTTTTACCAGGGCCAGGAGCAGGTCGGAGTTGCCGGACCATATAAAAACCTTGTCGATGCCGCTTGGCTGCCTGCTCTCATAAAAAGGAGCGATCCCCTTGAAACTGTGGGCCAGCAGGATGACCGGCAAATCCGGTCGAAGCTTCTTGATTTCAAGACTCAGCGAAACAGCATCCATATCGTCCAGGTGCGGCATGGCCAGGACGATATCGATTTTTTCGGCCCTGATGATTTCCAGCGCTTCGCGGGCCGAGCCCGTACGCCGGACCCGCGGCGGCATGCTCAGGTTCAACCCACGGTATTCATTGATGATCCGGGAAGCCAGGCTGCCGTCTTCTTCGATGACAAAGGCATCATAAGGGCTGGATACCAGCAGGATTTCGCGCACCTTGATGGCCATCAACTCATGAAACACTTTGAAATCAGCGGAAGGTTCACTGTTCAATCGATTGGCCGGGGTATTCATGGCGCCTCGTCAGACCGGAAATCGGCTTATCCTTTTACTTGCAGCCGGATCTATAATTTTCAAGCGCTGCCCTCAATGAATCTGGAGAAAAGGATTTCAGGCTTAGAAGGTTCAAAGTTCGAAAACGCTCCGCATTTTGCCTGGATGATAGAAGGCTGTGATGCCAGGAAGTTTCCTCATGCGTTTGGTGTGCGTCCCGGCTTTCCAGCTTCCCGGCCGCTAGCATATTTTCATTCTATTCGAACCACGGAATCCTTCGCTCCTGGATCCTGTCAGGACCATCAGACGAATTCAACGGTCCCGATTATTACACGATTCCCCGGCGGATGCAAAAAAAAACCGGCGGGCCGAAAAATTCGGCTCGCCGGTTCAAGCTTGAAGATTCAGAAGCTAATGTTTATCAGGCGTCGATAACCGCCAGGGCTTCTTCCTTGTAGGCTTCCATGATATAGGGGATACCCGTCACCTTGGAGGCTTCTTCGGTCAGGGCCGCCAGGTCCTTGCGGGTGATCAGGTGGGTGCGCCATTTGCGCGCGCCGGCCATCAACTGCTGCAAACCGACCCGCAGCTTTTCCGATGCGCTGAAAAGCCCGATAGCGCCCAGCGGGAACTTGTCGGCCTCTTTGCCGTAAATATGCTTGAGCACCTGATAGTTGACGAAGATTTCTTCTTTCTTGGTGCCGTATTTGGATACGGTGCTGGGAAGGCCGCCGTCTTCGCCCTTGAGCCAGCGTTCGATGTTTTTGCCGACCATCCCGGGAATCATCAGGGCCCTTCCCATGCACACGGCCTTGCAGAAAGGAGCCCCCAGGGCCAGCGCCTTGAAGATGTGGTCTTCGGAGGAAAATCCGCCTGCAAAGGCGATATCCGGCACCCAGGCGCCCTTGCGGGCCAGGCGCAGGCAAAGCTCGTAGGCCATGGAATGGAGATAGATGGAGGGAATACCCCACTCGGACATCATCCGCCAGGGGCTCATGCCGGTTCCGCCGGGTGCGCCGTCAATGGTCAGCAGGTCGATCTTGGCGTCGCTGGACCAACGGATCGCCATGGCCAGCTCTCTCATGGGATAGGCGCCGGTTTTGAGGGTAACGCGTTTGGCGCCCAGCTTGCGGACGCGGTCGACCTCTTTCATAAAATCGTCCTGATTTAAAAAGCCCACCCGGGAGTGCCGCTCGAATTCCTTGATCGACCCGTCCTTGAAGGACTCGATGTTCGACTTTTCATTGGGATCCGGGGTGACGATGTACCCGCGCTTGCTCAGTTCCTGGGCGCGTTCGAGGGAGTCCACCTTAATTTCGCCGCCGATGCATTTGGCGCCCTGGCCCCATTTGAGTTCGATGGTTTCAACTCCCAGTTTTTCGATAACGTACTCGGCCACCCCCAGACGGGTGTCTTCCACGTTCATCTGGACCATCACATCCCCGTATCCCTGATGATAGCGGCGGTAGGTTTCGACCCGGCGCCGCATGTCCGGAGCGTCCGTGACCTTGCCGTTCTTGTCGACCTTCAGTTTCGGATCGATGCCGCAAACATTCTCACCGCACACCAGGCTGATGCCGCTGATGGCGGCGCCTACCGCAAAATGCTCCCAGTTTTTGCGGGCGATCTCCGTGCTGCCGAGCGCGCCGGTGAACATGGGAATTTTCATCTTGACCTTTTCAGTGGCCCCATACCACGTTTCGGTATTGACTCTGGGGAATACGGCATGGTCCGGATCGGCTTCGATGCCCTCAGCACCGATGGCATACCCCATGATGTTCAGGTGGGAGTAATCAACCGGATAGTCTTTGTTTGTCCCGGCGCTGATATCACCAAAGGGGGTCGGATACAGCAGTTCTCTGCCCCGGAATGTGGAAACGAACATATCGCAGTTTCCCTTGCAGCCGTCGATGCAGCGGCTGCAAATTCCCGACTGCGGAGCGACATCGCGGGACCGGTTTTTGGTCTGTAAGGCTTCGTTGGCGTTGGGTCGATGCAAGTTCATAGATACTCTCCTTTTTAATGTATATTTGGCCCGTTAAAAAAACAAAAAGACGTCTTCCCGTTCGCAAGGGAAATGACGTCTTCGTCTCGGAGGTTTCGTTAATCACCAAACGCCGTTGTCAGGTGATTCATTGAAACTTATTTTATAGTCGGGCTATTAGTAGAACTTATATGGATTGTCAAGAATTATTAAAAAAAAAATTACACCGGTTGTTTATTTCAGGAGTCGGGGAGTATTTGACATGTTCTTCGGCCCGCCCGGGGATAGTCCCCGTCGGAACCGTAACCACCTTATCGAAAC
>JBFLWU010000028.1:0-62828 GCA_040757625.1 Thermodesulfobacteriota bacterium
ATGCCTCACCGTTGCGGTTCTTTCATTATGATTGGAATTTTTCAAATACGACGTATTTAATGTTTTTTAATTCTTCCGGGCTCAAATCCATCATGTCGTTTACCAGTTTTTCCACTTCATCGCCCGGCAAAATATCCGCGAAAAGTTGCAATTTTTTCCCCTTTTCGAGCAGCTCTTTGTCCTGCATTGATTTTAATAAAACTTTTCTCAAAAGGGCGACCCGTTCCGGGGGGACGCCGGGAGTCGTGATAATGGAGCGGCCCACTTCGTATAGCGGTAGGAGCTTATCCATCATTTTCTTGCCGTCGGGAGTGAGTTTGGATTCATAAACCGATGGCGTATCCGGCAGTAACGGGTCCCTCTTTTTTGATACAATCAGAATGGGGTTCAATTCATCCATGTTTCGCAAAGCGGTTCCGACACTTGGAGAGTATAAGTGGGACTGTCCGCGCATGATGGCGACGATCTGCTCGGCGCTGCCTGGATAGCCATAAACCATTTTTAAGTTATCAAGCCCCAAAGCATTCCCGGCGAGAATGGTTGAAAGAGCTGCTCTTGCAGTGGGTTCCGGTCCTGTGGCAATAAGCTTGTTGATTTTTCTTAAGTCATCGACGGTTTTAAATGGTGAGTTTTTTGCGACCATGATGACTTGCGGTTCATAGTCAAGCCGAATCAGCCAGTTGAATTTACGACAGTCGTATTTAACCCCCTCTGATTCGAGCATCTGGGAGAGCTGGGCGCCGGCCACAGGTGATATCATGAGGAACGTGCCGTCTTTCTTGGCTGAAAGCGTCATGTAATTCAACGCCACCAGACCGGCGGCACCCGGCATGTTGCGAACAATTACTCTGCATTTAAGCTCCTTTTCCAAAACGGGAGCCAGAAATCGCGACCAGGTGTCATAACCGCCCCCAGGCGAATACCCTACAATAAAATTCAGTATCTTGCCCTTATAAAAACTTGCAGCGTCTTCGGCAAAAAGCGGACTGCCGACACCGAGACTTAGAATAAAAACAAAAAAACAAATCGACACAAAATTTTTTTTCAACCTGGTTATCATATCGTCTCCTTTCATTTTAATCGAACGGTTACTAATGATATTCATATTAAAACAAAAGCTTAGTAGACGCACCCTTCCACATGCCCAATGGAAGCACACATTGACAAGAGAATCCATAATTTAAAAACGGTAGTGCGAGGATTAATGGAATCTGAACTGGCGGCCGATAATTGCTGCGGAACATCCGGATAAGTATTTTTTGCGAGTGGGAAAATAATAAAAAAGATTTGCAATGAAAGGCCGGAAGGCAGCCTAAAAACAAATGTGTCCGCTTCATTGAGCTATAAAACCCGTATCCGAGGTCAGAATCAGTGTGGAATCCAACTTTTCTATAACGCAGCAAGTGAAAAACAGATCAATGAGTTTTATCTATTTCGTTTTCTTTGGCGATTAAATAATTTTCGAAATAAACAAAAATAAGGCAACGCAAAAATAAAGGACGGACACAACTTTAAAGTGATCAGTTATGATTTTTTTTCGGAAAAGAGAGAAAATTTATACTCGCAAATATTACTTTAATGTAAGCAATTGTCAAGACAAATAATACAGGAGTCGGGGAATTTGTCAATGTTGTCCGGTCCGCCCGGGGATAGCCCCCGTATGAGCCGTAACCATCTTATCGACGCATGACTGCCGGCAGCGATCCCGTTTAAGTTCCATTGAAACAGCCTCAACAGGCTGATTTCGACGGCAACGCTGATCGTCTCTGCCTGTTGCGGCTTGGCGCAACGCTCAGGGGGCGTGAACCGAATACCGTAACCTTTGGCGGCGGCTCCCACGGGGGGCTATCCCCGGGCGGACCGCCGACAAACGGTGAAGTGATAACGGTTCACCCTATAGGCACTCGTAATGAAACTCCCCGACCCCTCAAATCATTAAAAATATAAATGCGAATTTAAAAAGAAAAAATGTTTCTGTTGAAAATTTCAGTAACTATCGATATTGAAGCAGCAGACAAGATTCTGTCCGTGGAATTCCGGAATATGATTACAGACTGATGCGATCGAAACGGCTTATCGGAAAGGGAGTTTATCATGCAAAAAGAGACTGAAGCTGGTTTGCGGAATGAAGTCGCGGCATGTTGCCGCATCGCGGAATATCTGGACCTTTTTGATTTCAGCGGGCACGTGAGTGCCAGGATTAACGGCACGGATACCTTTCTGATTAACGCAAGGGATTCCGTGCGGTCTTCGATCGGTTTGAACGACATCGTTGAGGTCGACTTTAATGGAAAATCGCTGGAGCCCGGCAAAAACCCCCCTTCGGAAATATACATTCATTCGGAGATTTATAAGCGCCGAACCGATGTATTTTCTGTGGCGCATCTGCATTCACGGGCAATGATTGAATTGAGCATAGCAAATAAGGCTTATGTGCCGGTGAATAACCGGGGTTCATATTTTGCAGACGGGATTCCGGTATATGATCATTGTCACAACATTAAGACCGCGGAGCGTGGGAGCAACCTCGCAATAACGCTTGGTCGGCACCGTGCCGTTATCATTCGAGGACATGGATCGGTTGTGGTCGGGGAAAATGTCAAAGCCGTACTGTTCGGGGCTCATTTTTGCGAACTGAATGCCAGCTACCAGATCGGTGCCTACCGGATGGGGGTAGAGCCCCGGGCCCTGACTGAAGATGAAAGGGCGGAGTATACGCGGTTCTGGGGACAGCGTATTTATGAAAAGGTCTGGAACTATTATTTTGAAAAGGCAAATGCCGGAGGTGATTCGAGTCCCAACCGCCTATCGGTTCGTTAATGCGCAGCGACCCTTAAATACAGGATCTCCGATTCGATCCGACAAGCTGGAGTCCCGGTCCCGGCGTGGCGCAAGAGGAAATACCCTTGTAGTTGCAGTTTAAACCGTTAAGCTGTTTGCACAAAGCAATTCCGCCGAAATCACTATTGCAGCTTCAGAAAGATCGCATCGGCTGCGGCCGGAACATATGGATAGCAGCTGTCCCGGCTGCAGGCCGCGCTTATCAGTTGTTACGATTCTTTATTAAATGATAATCGGATCAAAGGACATTTTTAACGTTTGTACACGTCCAGACTGTTGTGGATTCGTTCCCAGCCCGTTTCCGTAACGATATAGGTGTCACCGAGAAAAACCCCCTCGTTATCCTTGTTGGTTACGCTGGGATGAACTACCAGCGTCATCCCCGGTTCTAAAACGGTCTCGTCTCCCATGGTCAATACGGGGGGCTCGGCGTGTTCATGCCCCAGGGAGTGCCCGCCGCGATACGGCATATGATATCCCGCTTTTTTTATGACTTTTTTCATTTCAGCTTCAACGCTGCTTGCGGTATTTCCCGGTTTTAATTTTTCAAGACCGGCCGCTTGAGCAGCCAGGGCAATTTCTATAAACTTTTTCATCTTCCTGGAAAATTTGGTTATCGGATGCGGTAGGGTCAACTGTGTATAGAAGCCCTGATATTGCGGCGTTAGCTCAAGCAGAAGCGTGTCTTTCTTATGCAACATGCGACCGGTTGGGACCACGTATGGGGCAATCGGGAATAGACCCGACGTGATGAGATTGAATGAATTTTCGATGCTGTTTTTTCGCATGAAAAATTCAATTTCTGCATAAACATCTATTTCTTTCATACCGGCCTGCGTTATGGTTTTCACATGATCAAAGAGTCGGTCTGTTAATACGGCACAGCGGCGGGCGATGGCCAATTCTTCTTGGCTTTTAATCATTCTGATGTCGATAATTTTCTTGGTAGCATCGATAAATTCGTTGGCATTAAACACCTTGACCAAATGATTGTAGATTTTAAATGAGAGATTTTCTGAGCCAACCACGCCGATTTTTTTATTTTGCAGTGACAGCCTTTTTATCCTCTTTTCAATAGCATCGGCAGGATTTGGCGAATAGATTGAATCCTGAATCCATCGTTCTGCCGCCACCTGCTGCTGAATTGCACTTCGCACAAAAATGGTGGGTTTGCCCGTGCGGGGAAAAACGACATAAGCATATCCGGAATGAGGCCGATAGTTCGAAAAATAGCGAACATGGCCGGGGTAGCAGGCATTTGACGATACAATCAGTACATCAATATTGTTTTGTCTCATCATGGATCTGATGAGTCGATAACGCCGATCGCGTTCTTTTAGGGTCAGTAAAACACATTCTTCATCATTGCGTTTCAGATTTTTATTCATTGCTTTCTCCTTATCAGGCTGTGGATTAGAGGTCGAATCTCATTTTGTATGGAGTATCAGTCAGGATCATATATTTGTTCAGTCAAATCGTCCGTTCTTTTTGATGATGCCAAAATTCACATTTTCATGTCGCCTCTTAGCTTTTGGATATGAACATATGCAATGATTGAATAGAGAAGAAGAGCAACGGATAGCAAGTTGCACCGGTTCAACAGAAATATTGAAGGTTGTAGGTTTGTATTGATTTGATGACAATTCGTTTATCATATTGAAAATACTGATATTCACCTATCATGCCTAGCTGAGTCTGTCAATTTTTGATTCCCAATTCTGTTAGAAGGGAGGAGTTGGGAACGCCGGTATCAATATCCCACCCCAAGGCCGCATATGCATCATCTTTAAGCTTTTCCAGGGGAACCGTGCTCCCCTTGGAGGGGCCTTCCGGTAGGGGTTCGCTCAGTAGTCGCTTGGGTAGGAGATCGTCTTTACGTCTTAATCCCTCCCGGGTGTTGAAAAGGCGCTCCATCGTCAGGATTCGCCACCCGACTCGGCCTAATTCATCGGCTCCGAGGGAGATGCCCGTCAGGGCGGTGATCAGATCCGTGTACAGCGGCACGGTGATCTTGCGCGGGAAACAGCAGAGCACCAGCGAATCTCCGATGATCCGATCAATGGCGGTTTTTTTAATCTCTTCCCCTTTGCCGCGGATGTTTCGATTGGTGCCGGCAATCGCTTCCGCCCGCGCTGGCAGCCCGAAGGCATGATGGTCTCCACCTTTCGGATTGATGGCGAACTGCAGCGCCTGACCGTAAAATCCCCGGGATTCATAGCCGCCCATTTCAAGCCCCTTGCAATGCATGGCAAAGGCATCGGATCCGGCAATGTGCTCGGCCAACCGGCGGGTGCCTTCGCCCCATAGGTGGCCGGCACCGTCCCGTTCGGCAATTTTCTTCAGGCATTGCAGGGCGGCCGCGTCATCGCCGAACTTGAGCGCGATTCCGTCAGTATGCGAGGCGTCGATGAGCCCTTTTTCAAAACATTCCATTAAAAAACTGACCGTAAGGCCCGCGGAGATGGTGTCGATTCCGTTTTCATCGCAGATCTGCCCCGCCGCCACGACCGCATCGAATTTGTCGATGCTGCAGTTGGAGCCAAAGGCATACATGGTTTCGTATTCCGGTCCATCGGCATGGGCGCCTTTATAAGGGCCGTCGACGATCCGGATAAAATGCGAGCACGGATTGGGGCAAAAAGGCCCGCAGGCTATGTTTTTACGAGGCCATCGGTCTTTATTGAGCGTAGGGGCGATGCCGGCGAGTTTATTTTCATCAAAGGACCCGCTTTGCCAGTTTCGCGTGGGAAGCATGCCGAAGCGATTCATCCAGGGCATATCCTCGCCGGTGCCGAAGTTATGGCGGCGCCGGGCCCATTCGCTGTTCTCATCAAGACCTTTTATGATTTGTCGTTGTACGGCCTTGAATTTTTCGGGATCGAAGGGTCGGGCTTTTTTGTCTCCTGAAATAACAATGCCCTTCAGTTTCTTAGCGCCCATGATACATCCGGCTCCGCCGCGGCCGAACGCCCGATAGGTATGGCCATCGTTCATAATCGCCGCATACTTGATGAGTTTTTCACCTCCGGGGCCGATGGCGGCGGAACCTGCCGTGCGGATTCCGGTTTCTTTGAGCATAAGATTTTGCGCCGGTAGTGTCTTTTCCCCCCACAGGTGCTTTGCGCTCCTGAACTCAACCCGATCTTCAGCAATATGGAGATAAACAGGCGCTTTTGATTGCCCTTTAATGATAATCGCCATATACCCGGCCTTGCGAATCGCATGTCCCAGCTTACCGCTGCTGACGGAGTAAAGGTAAATATCGGTCAGCGGTGATTTGGTGGTCAATACGACTTTGGGGCTGAAGGGGGTCGGCAGACCCTGGCATAGGCCCACAGTAAATATTAAGGGATTGTCCGGTGACAAGGGATCCATACCGGCTGCGGTATGCTGATAAAGTAAATAGGCCCCAAGGCCCCGGCCCCCGAGAAAATCCGTTATAATTTTTTCAGGAATGGTCTGGATGTTGAATTTCCCGGTTGTCAAATCAATGATGAGCAGATTGCTGGCGGGGATTGTGGGATTAGGCATGGGTGGCTTTCTTCATGAAGCAGTTGGTTTATTTGGGCAATTTACTCACATAATAGTCCCAGACCTTGTTCATGATGCTTTCCTTCATTAATATCGTTCGACCCTCTTCCTGTACTTCGGCTGAGAGGGGTTCGGGACTTCCGGCCCGATAGGCTTCCAGGAGCCGCTGGGCGTTTTTTTCAAAATAAATACTCAGGAAGAAAAGCTCCTTTACGCTTTTGGCAACCACCACGGACCCATGCCCGCGGATGACGATCACCTTGGCATTACCCAGTGCCATTGCCAGGCGGTTGCCGCGGTCGGCGGTGTTGACATGCCGGGCATCTTCATAAATGGGAATGCCGTCGGCAAAAAGGGTGCCTTGAAAAATCGCCGGGAAAATCGGTTGCCGGGCAATGCTGAGGCTGACAACGGCCGGCGAATGCAGGTGGGCGACGGCAAGGACGTCTCTTCTAACCCTGTAAATGGACGAATGAATGTGGGCCTCGGACGGCAGTCTGGTTCCTGCTTCAAGGGGTGTGGCATCCATTTTGGCTGGAACGATATCTTCAGGTTCGACTTCCAGGCGGCTTTTTCCGTGCGAGTTGATCAGAAAAAGATCTTCACTGACGCGGCAACTGACATGGCCGCTGAAATCGATCAGGGCATTTGCCTCAAGCAGCCGGCAGCAGGTTGCCGCCAGTATTTTAAATTCATGCATGTTTATGATTTCTTCAGAAAACCCCAGGAAGGTTCTTGGCCGCAATAATCCGATTCCGTGCGTGTGAAATCCTTGCATAAGGGTGCAAAACACGGAACCGGATTTGAACCTGCAGCGGCGGCCGCAATTGAGCCGACTTGGGGTTTGTCAGCAACCGGGTATTTATTAAAATATTAAATGGTTAATGGCAATAACAAAAGTTATGGATGAACATCCTCCAGAAACATGTCACTGTCCAGCTTCAGCCCGAGGCCTCTGGCTTTTGCCAACTCATAGACGGTTGCACCAACGGCGGCGAATTGGGCCGCCACTCCGATATTGTTGATAAAGGCGGTGATCTGGGTATCGCTGACCCGGCCGGGCGCACTGCCGTTGACGAGTTGACCGAGGGTCGGGTAGATGCTCCAGTCAAATTTGTCATGGGTCCAGGGATGATCGCGTACCTCCATGTTGAGTTCTTTTTCCCGCTTTGAAAACAGCGTGGAAGTGTGATTGGATTCAGGGCTGTTAAGATTGATGAAAAGAACATCGCAGCGCCGGTAGGCCTCCAGTTCGATCTCCGAGCGCTGCAGGCAACTCACGTGCACGCCTTGGGACAGCAGCCGCGCCGGGAAAAAAGGCTGGCGGGAGTTGGTGGCAGTAACGATAATATCCACGCCCCCGGCGGCATCCTCCGGGGTGTCGACCGGCCGGACCGGTATGTTGAGAAGGGCCGCCATGTCGTTGGCGAACCTTTCGCGGTTTTCACGGGTCGGGCTGAACACCTTGATATGTCTGATATCTCTTACTTCCGCCAGGGCGGTGAGCTGGGTGGCCGCCTGCCAGCCGGAACCGAAAATACCGACCCGGGAGGCGTCTTTCCTGGCAAGGTGCCTTGCGGCAAGTCCGTTGGTGCCGCCGACCCGCATGCGCGAGAGATAACCGTCCTGAATAATGGCCAGGAGTTCGCCGCTGATGGAGCTGAAAAGCAAAATTAGTCCCAGCCATTTGCCGTTTTTAACCGGCAGCTTGACGCGGCGTCGCAGATTACCGAAAAGCGGCCAGGTGCAGACATCGGAGCTGAAGCGCAGCGCCGCCACTTTAAATGACGGCGAGGCTCCTCCCATGGTTTTAAGATAGTGGGCCGCCAGGGCCTCCTGTTCCTTTGCAAGGGGTGCATGCAGATCCTGGCGTGGAAAGGTTACTGCTTCACCGCGGCCCAGTTCACCGTAAAGGACATCCAGCGCTGCGATGGTATCCTTCATGGTCAGGACCTGATCCACATCCGAATTCGACAGCATTAATACCATATTATTTTTCCTTCAGGTTTTCATATCATGTTAGAGTGTTATAGCGTTGTCTTAAGTCCGACATAAAATACCAGATACACCGCCAGCGTAAACGAAGCGGCAATCAGGGTGCTCAATTTCCAGGTGCGTTTTGCAAAAAATTTGATAAATGCAAGCAGAAAGATCGGCAACGCGATCATAAACCCCAGGAAGTTGATGCCCACTGCCAGGGCGATGATCCAGGTCCATATCACAAGAATTTTTCGGTTTTCGGTTGACAGGGCAGCCTGTGGACCGCCGGGAGACGTTTCAGCCCTTTTTGTCTTTTGATCTGTCCCGGCCCGTTTGGCTTTAACGATAGAGTTGCCGAAATTAAGCACCGACAGCGCCAGGCCGGGGATGGACAGGGTCAAGGGAACGATGCGGGGTCTTTTGGCATACCCCCAGCCCAGAATAACAAATAGGGCAAATACAATGACCAGAAAAGCAGCAAAGCCGATTTCTTCAGCTTTTTTCATAAGGAACTCCGTTTGTCAGATTTTTGTTAAGCGGCCTTTTCATTTCTGCGCTGCAGCATGGGTTTCAGAAACGACCAGGCGATTACCATAACCGCGATAACGACCAGGCCCATGGCAATCGGTCGGTAAATGAAACCCGCACCAAAGATCCGGATCGATAGAAACAGGTTCTGTTCGACAATCCGACCCAGGACCAGTCCCAGCAGGAGAGCGGCACGGGAAAAATTCAAGCGTTTCATCATAAAACCGATAACGCCCAATACGATGGCGACAATAATGTCTCCCATGCTGTTGGTGGTCATATAGGCGCCGATAAAGCAAACTGATAGGATGATCGGCGCCAGAATCGACCCTTCCAGAAGGGTGATTTTTGACAGGCGCTTGGCCAGCAGCATCATGATGGCGGCGCCGCCGATATTGGCGATGGCCAGGGTCCACACCATGGCAAAGGTGATATCCAGTTTTTCATCAAGGAGCGCTGCGCCCGGCGTGATACCGACGATCAGCAGTGCACCTAAGAGGATCGCCATGGAGCCGCTGCCGGGAATACCGAAGGCGATGGTGGGGACCAGGGCGCCGCCTTCCTTGGCGTTGTTGGCCGCTTCCGGGGCGATGACGCCGCCGATATTGCCCTTGCCGTATTCGGTTTCTCCTTTTTTTACGGTTTGGGCGGCCTGGCCGTAAGCCAGAAAACAGGCCACATCACCCCCCAGACCGGGGATGATGCCGATGATGACACCCAGGATGCAGGATCGGACAAACAGGCCCCAGTGTTTGAATACGTCCATAACACCGGTCCAGGGGCCGGTCAGAACGGCTTTTTTTTCAGGTTTGGCAATAGAACCGCCCCGTACCAGCAGATCCACCATTTCAGCGACGGCAAAAAGGCCGATGACCGAAGGAACCAGTTTAATGCCGTCCCACAGGTAAACGGTATCAAAGGTATAGCGCTTGGTACCGACGATGAGCTCTTCGCCGATAAGCGAAATCATCAGGCCCAGAAGGCCGGCGATAACCCCTTTCAGGGGTTCATCACCGCTCAAGGTCGCCAGAAAGACCACGCCTAATATCGCCAGCATGAAAAATTCCGGCGGTCCGAAAACGAGGACGATGGGGCGCAGTACCGGAATGATGCAGGCCAGAACCACGGTCCCGAACACACCCCCCAAAGCCGACGCCGCCAGCGCGGCGCCGATGGCGCGCCCGGCTTCGCCTTTTTGGGCGAGGGGAAATCCGTCGATGATGGTGGCGGCATTAGGGCCTGCGCCGGGCACCCCGAACAGAATCGCCGAAACCGACCCGCCGGTAACCACAACCGAATGGGTGCCCAGCAGAAAGGCGACAGCGCTGACCTCGTCCAGGCTGAAGGAAAAAGGAAGAACCAGCGCCAGGGTGACCGGGCCGCCGATCCCCGGGGTAAACCCCATGAACAGTCCGAAAAAAACCCCCACGGTCATATAACCGATGGCGGGCCATGAAAATACCAGAACCAGTCCGTCCCACAGTGCTTCCAACATGGAAAAATCCTCTCTTATTCGAATTACTTCATGATCTGTTTCAGTTCATTTACAAACAGGGGCGGGGCTTCGGTGAAACTGCGCTCAATGAATTTAAGGACTTTTTCCCCATCCATCCAGGCGACGGGGCGATCCATTTTTTCAGCTTTTTGCACCAGATCGGGATCGGTGAGGGTTTTTTTGAAGGCTTCGCGCATAAAGGCAACCCGGTCGGCCGGGGCCCCCGGCGTCATCATCATGGCGCGGGCAACGTTCATCATGCCGATATAGGTATCGGCAATCTTTTTTCCTTCTGTGGACATGGGAAAATCATAAATGATCGGAACATTCTCCAGCCCCTTGACTTTTTCATCGGCGATAACCAGGAGGGGTTTAAAGTTGCCTTCCTCGATTTTTTTGATTTTGCTGCTGACGGAAGAGGCGGTTCCTTCCAATTCTCCCCGGATAACCGACAGGTCGGCATCCGAGGTGCCGCTGAAACCGGTGACAATGTCGAAATGTTTCAGATCGAACACCAGTTTCAGAACCAGCAAGTCCAGATAGGTTGAGCCGACCGTTCCGGTGGAGGACAATTTGATGGTCTCTTTGGCGTTGAGGATCTCATTCCAGCTGTTGAATTTTGATTTGGCGCCGACGACAAAAACCTGGGGCTCATCGTTGAGGCGGGCCAGCCAGTTGAATTTTTTAAGGTCGAAATCGATCCCCTTGGCATCGGCGATCTGCGCCGGGATGGCGCCGGTCATGTTCAGAATGCCGATGGTGCGTCCGTCCGGTTTGGCCCGGTAGACAACATTGGCGCCGACCACGCCGCCTCCCCCAGGCTTGTTTTTTATGACGATGGTGCACCCCGTGTATTTTTCGAGATGCGGGGCCATGAAGCGGGCGTAAAAATCATATCCCCCTCCGGGACTGTAAGGGACGATGAACGTGACGGTCTTTCCCTTGTAAAAAGCGGCGGCATCTTGCGATAGTGCCGGGAGCTGGCTGCCAAAAATAATTCCAGCGGTCATGATGATACAGACTAAGTACATTCCTAATCGCTTCATTTTCCTCTCCTTTCTTTCGTTAATCAAAAAAAATTACCACGGAAATGGCTTGGGTTGGCTCCGTTGGGGGTCAACATATATGGCCCCTTCCGGGCACTCGATCTCGCATAAATAGCAACACATGCAGTCTTGCTGCCAGGCAATATAGACCTGACGGGAAACCACCCCGAAAACATCCATCGGACAAATATTGTAGCAGCGCAGACAACTGCTGCAGCGAGTATAGTCGATATTGTTAACCGGCATATGTATTCTCCCAAACGAAAATTAGAATATCGGATACTTTTTCCTTGGCGGCGACAAATAGGGGGTGGGAAAATCCTGGGCCCAAACCCTAAGCTTTTCATCTTCCATGGTTACCATCACCCACTTGAGCCAGTCCACATTGTCGGTCAGGGGATAATCCCGGCGGTAAACAAAGCCCCGGCTTTCCCTGCGATAGCGAACACTGGCCACTACGGCCTCGGCAATCGCCAGCATGCTCCGTATTTCAAAGGCTTTTACCAATTCGTGGACCGACTTGGCATATACGCGAGGCAGTTTTTCATCCGTCAGGTTTTTGATTGTATCAAGGGCTTGCTGTAAAGAGGCTTCGTCTCTTAAATAGGCCACCCGATAAGGGATCAGAGCCTCAAGCAATTTATAGCTTAACGCATCTGGGGTGATTTCTGAATTTCTTTTGGCAGGTGCGGTCAGCTCCGCTATGTTGGCGCGAATGGACTGTTCGTTTGCCTTGGACAATTTAACTTCGGCCTGCTTTTGGGCCCAGCCAGCCGCGTGATTTCCGGCCCGGGCGCCCGATACAAAGCAGAACGACAGGTTCAGGCCGGTGATGGACCAGGTTCCGTGCTCCGGGGCGCAACTGGTGTCTCCTGCCGAATAGAGACCCGGGATGTTGCTGGCACAGGTTGTATCCATATGTATGCCGCCGCCGTGCGCCAGCGTTCCTTCAAAGGCTGGAATCCATTCAATTTTTTGTTTGAACGGATCGGTGCCGAGGCGTTCAAACGCCCGGAAACCTTCCGGAAGAATGCGGCGCAGCAGTTTTTGATCGTCAGGCTGGACCCGGGTCAGGTCAAAATAGATCGGACCCCGGCCGGCATCCACTTCTTTGGCCATGCCGACTACCACCCGGGTGAGTCTGGCGCGGCTGCCGACTTCCGGGTCATAGCGCAGCATGAACTCTTCGTCCATAGCATTTAAAAACCGACCGCCCAGTCCGACCATCAGACTGAGTCCGTGAATGTCGATTTCCCGCGAGGTCGTATTCGACATGGCCTGGTCAAGATTGCGCAGATGGGCGCCGATGCGCATGGCCATATATTGGGCTTCGCCGGTCAGGTTGCGATGACCGATAAAAAAACTTTTGAACCCGCAGCCTCCGGCGGATAACACGACCGCTTTCGCAAGAAAGAGATGGCTTTCGCCAGTCCGGCAATGAAGCCCCATCGCACCGACAACGCGTTCCTGTTGGACCACCAGATGGGTCAGCATGACCCGTTCAACCAGCTTGACGCCGGCATCCAGGCTTTTGCGGCGGAGGGTATCCATCATGGGAAGGGCGTTGATGACATTGGTGCGGGTGTGAATATTACCGCGCCCTGTGCGGCGGATGAAATTTCCGCTCTCATCCTCTTCAAGGACCCTCATTCCGTATTGTTTGCCCCAGTTATGAAGCTCCATGCTGCGGTCGTAAGCTTCCGCCAGCTGAATTTTTACCCAGTCCTGGTCGTTCAAATATTCGCCCCGGGTGACGATTTCCTCAAACCAGAGATCCTGGTTGTCATCCGGATAGCAGATGTTGATGGCGCCGGCGGCAAAGGGGCTGCAGCCGCTACGGCCGATATGGCCTTTATCGACTAGTATAACGGCCTGTTTTTTTTCCGCAGCTTTAATGGCTGCAAAACATCCGGCGGTTCCGCCGCCGGCTACCAAAACATCGCACGTTTCAATTTTATTTACGATTCGTTTGAGCGAGCTCATTTATAATATCCCCGGTACGTGGTGTGCAGTATAATAATAAAGTTACGGCTGGTACGGCAGATACAATGTTAATGTCAAACAGATATGGTACTGGATTTCGCGTCACATTCGCCTGTCGATGCGAAATCATGTTATAGTCAAAAAAAACAGGTAGTGCGTTTATCAAAATCCTGCCTACACAGGAGGGTAAGTTAATACGTTCGTTTTAAAACGAAGACGATAGGGAAGGGCATTCGTTTTTATAGCTACATTATAACTGGTACAATTGCCAAGGAGAAATGTCAAGCAAAAATACTCGGCACAATGGTTTATCCGACCGCCGGCGGGCAGCAGCTAATGGCCCGCAATAGCGAACGCATTGCCTGTCCCGCCAGGACGGACCGGGTTGGCGAGTGTATTACAAAGCGATTCAACTTCCTGCAACCTTTTGACCCTTGCATTTTAAGATGCATTCGTGTTAACTTATTACACTCTCAGCGCTATATTATTCAGTTAACCGCTTTCCCCAACTGCCCTTATGAATAGAATCGTCACTACCCACAAGAACACGGATTTTGACGGTCTGGCCTCCCTGGTGGCGGCAACCCTTCTGTATCCGGGCGCTGTTGCCGTACTTCCCAAGATCATCAATCCGAATATCAAGGCGTTTCTTTCGATTCATAAAGATCTGTTCCCTATCGACAGCATCGCTGATTGCGATATCGAAAGCGTCGACAGCCTGGTGGTTGTCGATGCCAACAGCTGGGGGCGCCTGGACGGCGTGCAAAATCTCCGCGGGCGGGATGATCTTGAAATCATCCTTTGGGATCACCATGCCGGAGAGGGTGATATCCGCGCCGGCTGGGAATGCCGCGAAGCCGTGGGGGCCAACATCACGCTGATGCTCCGGCTTCTGAAAAAAGAAAAAAAAGAGCTGACGCCGATGCAGGCCACGCTTTTTCTGGCGGGACTGTATGAAGATACCGGCAACCTCTCCTTTCCTTCCGTAACCGCAGAAGATGCCTATGCGGCCGCTTACCTGCTGGAATCCAGGGCGGACCTGCATGTGCTGGGATCCTTGCTGCGGCCCGTTTACGGCCAGAAGCAGAAGAACATATTGTTCCAGATGCTGCAGACGGCTGAACGTATCAAGCTTAACGGTTTTTCCATCAGCATTAATAAGCTGGATATCGACGGCCATGTCGGCAGCCTGTCGGTTGTCGTCAATATGTACCGTGAGATTGTCAATGTGGATGCCGCTTTCGGAATTTTTTCCGACAAGGAGCGGCATCGCAGCATTGTCATCGGAAGAAGCAATATCGACGGCCTTGATATGGGCGCAATCATGCGAGAATTAGGCGGCGGCGGCCATCCCGGCGCCGGCTCCGCCATACTGAAAGCAATTGAACCGGAGGCCGTTGAGCGCATGATCAGGGAGTCCATCCAGGGGCACCAGCAGGCCGGCATTAAAATAAGTGATTTAATGTCGTTTCCGGTACAGTCGGTTTCGCCTGAAACCCGTATGCGGGAGGTGGCGTACATCCTGCGCGAAAAGGGTTGTACCGGCCTTCCGGTGGTCGATGAAGGCCGGCTGGTGGGAATAATTTCCCGGCGTGATTTTCGAAAAATAAAAAGAGACGATCAACTGACGGCGCCGGCGAAGGCGTTCATGAGCCAGCAGGTCGTTACAACGGAGCCTGACAGGAGCCCGATGGAGGCTGCCCGCCTGATGGTCAAACACGATATCGGACGGCTTCCGGTGGTGGAAAACGGACGCATCATCGGGATTATCACCCGCTCCGATGCCATGCGTTACTTTTATGATCTGCTGCCGGATTAATAGGCTGAAAGTTTAAGGGATAAGCATAAGATTAATAAGGGGCCGGGGCGCTTTTCAAATGTTGTCCGGTCCGCCCGGGGGTGGCCCCCAAGGGAATTCTATCTTATTGAATTATAACCGTCCGGCAGCGATCCCGCTCAGGTTCAATTGAGCCAGCCCCAAAAGGCGATTTCCACGGCGACGATGATCGTCTCTGCCTGTTTCGGATAGCGTAACAATCAGGGGGCGCGTACAAAGCACGGTAACCTTTGGTTACGGCCCCCTTGGGGGCCAACCCCGGGCGGACTGCCAACAACCCCGGGAGGGTTTTTACGACAAAAGCCTTCAAACTTTCAGCCTTCAGTCTATTTACCTTCAGCCTTGTCAACTTTGATTGTCTCGCCGTCGGACACCTTCCTGAAAACGGTCGCATCGCCTTCCACCGCACCGAACACGTTCACCGCGCTGGCGGCGCGAATTTCGCCGTTGCGGCTGGCGGGGGTGCGGCCGAAAAATATGCAAAACGCCTTTCCGGGCGGCCAGTAGGCCAGGGCCCCCATGGGGACGATATCGCCGGCATCGTCCGCTTTTTTGACTTCTACCGGGATGCTGAAGTAGATTTCGTCGCCCCAGGTGTTTGCACGGGCCTTCAGGGGCAGCGCCTTCCATACGGCGTCGGCGGTGGGGTTGTCTTTCAGTGTTGCCGTTGCGGCGATATCGCCTGCGGAGATGATGATGGTACGCATGCCGGCCTCCTTTCAGGTATACGATTGATCTTCTTTTAGCCGAAAGGGAATCTTAATTCAACCTGTTTTATTCTGTCGGGCTTGGAACTGCTTGATGGATTCGAGCATCAGGCCCAGGGATTGATGCAGATTGTGATCGTCGTCGACTTCCAGCAGCCGAATCCGGCGGGGGGTCGGGGAGCGCTGAACCAGCGCCCGGATTGAGGCAAGCGGGATGACTTCGTCCCGTATCCCCGCGATAATAACGGCTGGAATTGATGCCGGCACATAGAGTGCTTCAAGCATTCGTTTTTGCTCATTCGTAAACATACTTTCATCGCGGCAGCCCACGGCAGGCGCCAGGAGCAGCAGGGCGGCAACCCTTTCGGGATGCAGGATCGCGAACATCAGGGCCGTCAGCCCGCCAAGGGAAGAACCGATGATGGTCGTCGGTTCTTGAAGCTGCCCTTCAACAATCCGGACCCTTTCATCAAGATCCGGCGGCAGCAAAGGGATCAGACAGTCGGGATAATGCGTTTTGAGTAGCCGGGCTTTGGTTCCCTGGGGGCTGCTGTCAAGTCCGTGCAAAAAGCAGAGCGGCATGGGTTACGGGGATACCTTTAACTTGATTTACGGGATCCATGGCGAGATAAAATCGTTGCGGTAATCCTACTAATCTTCAATCGCCAGCTGTTTTTTGATTTCATCATATTCCGGCATAACATTCTTCCAGCCTTTGATAAATCCATAAATGATAAAGCCGATGATCGCCAGAACGATCACAGCGGCGAATACCAGCAGGGTATTACCGGGAATGGTAAACATCGCAGTCATTTCAAGATCTCCTCTCACTCGATTTCGAGACCGGAGCTGTGTCCGGCCACGAAGGTTATATCCGCAAGGTTTTCACCAGGGGGTTTATCCGCCGGATCTCCCGGAGGATGTCGTCAATCTCCTCGCCTCTGCGGTGGCAGAATAGATAAGCGCTTTCCCGGGACAGCTTAAAACGAATAAAACCGAAACCGCCCGAGAAGCGCGAGCCCTCAATGGCATGCACCTGCTGCGCAGTTAACTCCAGTGTCCGCCGGAGGCTTTTCATCCGGATGCGGCCGTCGGCATCCAAGGCAATCCGGTAAAAAAGGCCAAGGGACCAGAACCAGGTGAACACATAGAAAAAGCCGATCATAAACCAGTACAGCCAGTCCTCCCGGAACACCCCCTGCTGGAACCTTCGGATTAACAGGGGCGCAGTGGCGACGGTCCAAACGGCCAGCATCCCGAAAAAAACCTTTATGAAGAGTGCCGGGGCCTGGTAGATTACTTCCTTCTCTTTTCCTGCTATCCCCGGCATACCCGACCTTTTTCCAAAGAGGGGAGAGGACGGTTCAGACCGCCCTCTCCCCGGTTTTACTGCACAAGGTGTAACCGCGGCACTGCCGTCAGCCCCTGAAAAGCAACTTGGGCGCCCAAAGAATGATCTCCGGGAAGATCATGCAGAGCACCAGGCCGATGAACTGCAGACCCAGGAACGGCAAGGCCGACTTCCAGACGTCCACCGTGCTGCATTCGGGCGGCGCCACGCTTTTAAGGTAAAAGAGCGACATGCCGAAGGGAGGCGTTAGAAAGGACATCTGGAGGTTGACGGACATTAAAACGCCGAACCAGATCGGGTCGAAGCCAAGCTTGCGGATGATCGGCCCAAAAAGAGGAATGGTCAACATCAGGATCCCGACCCAGTCAACAAAACAGCCCAGTAGGATCACGAGGCCCATCATGATCCAGATGATCGTCCAGGGCCCCAAGCCGGAGCCTAAAAGCATGTTGTTGACGAATTCTCCGCCGCCCACCATGATGTACAGGGCGATAAAGACGTTCGCACCGAATATGGTCCACATGACCATCCCCGTGGCTTTGATCGTTCCGATCGCAGCCTGGGTAAGGCTTTTCCAGTTCATGCGCCCTTTGAGCAGGCCGATGATATAGGCGCCGAGGCATCCGACGCCTGCGGCTTCGGTCGGGGCGGCGACGCCGACAACGATCGTTCCGAGGACCAGAAAGATCAGGATGGTGCCGGGGATGATCGGGAAGAGCACCTTAAAGAGGCCTTTCCAGTCGAGCCGCTCCTCCTTGGGGACGGGAGGCCCCATGGTGGGTTCAATGTAGCAGCGGATCGTGATGTAGATGATAAACAGGCCCGACAGAAGGAATCCAGGCAGAAAGGCCCCGGCGTAAAGCTGGCCGATGGATGAATTGTCCACCATTCCGTAGATGATCAGCATGATGCTCGGGGGGATGAGGATCCCCAGGGTGCCGCCGGCCAGGATCGCTCCCAGAGACATCTGCTTGTCGTAGTTGCGGTTGAGCATCTGGGGCAGGGCGATCATTCCCATGGTAACTTCCGTGGCGCCAACCACGCCGGCCATGGCCGCCATCATGGTGCAGGCGACGATCGTCGCCGTGGCCACGCCGCCCTTGAGCCAGCCCAGCCAGTGGTAGACCATGTTGTAAATGTCCTCGATGATGCCGCTTCGCTCAAGGATGTTCGCCATCAGGATGAACAGCGGTATGGCGTCCAGAAGGTAGTTGGTCATGAGGCCGAAGATCCGGGTCGGGACAACGTTGACGGCCTCGGGACCCATGAAGACAGCCGTGAAGATGATGCCGACGACGCCGGTGGAGAAGGCCACCGGCAGGCCCATGAACATGACCAGAACCATGGAACCGAAGATGCATATGGTGATCCATTCAATACTCATTTGAATTCCCTCCCTGTAAAGGCCATGTGGGCGTCCCGGATCGTCCAGCAGATCCCCTGCAGGAGGAGCAGCACCCCTCCGAGAGGCATCATTATCTTTACAGGATAAAGGGGCGGGCCCCAGTCCGTAAAGGACGCTTCACCGAGGATTTCAATCCCCAGGAAGGTATTGCCGTAGCTCATCATCTGGGAACTCCAGTAGAATTTCCAGGTGGTATAGAGGTAAACCAGGACGAAAAGATAAAAAAGTACGCCGTTGAACAGATCCATGATCGCCTGGGTCCTCCGTGAGCGGGATGCGTAGATCACGTCGACCCGCACATGAGCTCTCCAGAAATGGACGACGCCTACCACCATGACATAGTACATGCCAAAGAGGGAATACATCAGTTCATGTCCCCAGTTCGTCGGCATGCCGAAGGCATAGCGCATGATGACTTCAAAGGAGATCACGAGCACGCAAATGATAGAGATATAGGCCATCAGCTTGGCGATGAACAGGTTCGTCTTCTCAACGGCCATGATAAAAGTTCTAAGGATAGCCATTGTGTTACCTTTCGTTATGGGGTCTCCAGGAATGGATGCCCATAAAAAACGGGGGAAGGACACCCTGCCTTCCCCCGCAGGATCAACTTAAAAATCGAGCTTCTTGCCGTTTACATCAACCATGTCCTTATCGGAGACGTAGCCTATCTTGATGGACTTCATGTATTCCAACTGGGACTTGAAGGCCTTCATGGCCAGCGGGTGTTTCTTGGCCCACTTGACCCACAGCTCCGGTGCAAAGCGTTTGAATTTTTCAATGTCGCTGTCTTTCAGCCGGATGACTTCCACTTTCTGTTCCTTCTGCAGTTTTTCAAAGGCGATGAGGTCGGCCTTCTGGATGGCGGTGTAGTGATCATAGGAATGCTTGGCCACCATGGCTTCTAAGTACTGTTGCCAGACCTTGGGGATCTTCTTCCATGAGTTCATGTTGATTTCGATGCTCATGATGTCCACGGGTTGATGCAGGCACGGGGTGGACGGCGGTCCCATGATGATGTACTTGGCGATTTCGCCGAAACCCAGGTTGTAGTTGATGGCGGCGCCCACATAGTCGGAGGCGTCGATCACGCCTTTTTCCAGGGCGGGATAAACTTCGCCGCCGGGAAGGAGGACAGTGGACACACCGGCCGCCCGGTAAATATCGGCGATGATGCCGCCCGGGTAACGGATCTTTTTGCCCTTGAAGTCTTCAAAAGAGCGGATCGGCACCTTGGAATGGATCAGGTTGTCGTCGTGCTGGATGGGGCCGAGATAATACATGTTGTGTTCGCCGTAGGCTTCACGGGCGAATTCCCTGCCGCCCAGTTCATGATGCCAGGTTTCCCACTGGTCGGGACGGTCCATGCCGAAGGGATAGGATGACAGGAAAGTGGCCACCGGGATCTTGCCGGGCCAGTATACGTCGAAGCAGTGCATGGCATCAAACACGCCGGCTTTGACGGCGTCGAACATTTCAAAGGTGCCCACGATGGCGCCGGCCGGGAATCCTTCAATTACCAGCTTGCCTTCGGAAGCTTCCCCGACTTCCTTGCAGAATTCCTGGAATTTGACATAACCCAGGGTGCCGGCATCCCACGCGGTCTGCATCTTGAGCTTGATGGGGGCGGCGGCCTGTACCTTCATGACTGCCGGAAAGCCGAGGGCCCCGGCGGCAGCGCCGGCTACCGCAGCGGTTTTCAGAAATCCACGTCGAGATGTTCTTTTCTCCTCACTGACCTTTTTGCTCATACAATCCTCCTTCTTTGCGCAAATGGTTAATTAGGTTCAACGGGCAAGAATGATGTTGTCTACTCAAACGGTTTAACAATTTGCCCCTGCAATAAGCCCAACGCTTATTATCCTAACACAATCGAGAATTCATTGCGCCGATAACAGGTTAGACGTACCAGATAAAAAAAAAACCTGCAAGAAAAAACCGGCATATGAATCGTCTCGCCAAAACGTGACTCCGGGGTCACGGCAGGATGCTGAATGAGTTTATATCGACGACTGCTGTAATGTGGATTCAGCATTTTCCTGTTCGTCCAACATGTTCTGGTAAGACCATTTTCAAAGACACATAGCAGTAAATTTTCATGAATGTCAAGAAATTTTTAGATGAACATAATAATTTAAATCTAATTGATATCATTGTATATTATGCTGATTGCGCATCGAGAGAACCTCGCATGCCACAATGTATGATCACGGGTGCGTGTCGAAAGTCTTCGACTGGTTTCGTGCCATAATTGTCGGTATTCAATTGAGGTTAGAAACGAAACAGCGCGTCGTGTCGCACGGTATTTTGTTTGAATGCAGTGCATATTGTCCGGCACAAAGTTGATCTAAAGGTAATATGGTCAGTCCATCTAAGGTTCAGAGACCGTTATCGAGTTTTCCTTTGGCCGCGTTCGGCGTTTGCCGCTGTTTGCGACCTGTTTGCCATTGTTTTTAGGATTCATCTGGTTTCGGATCCTTCGGATGTCCGTCCGATTCGGTTTAAACGGAAAATTGCGGATATCGGGCCCGGGCCTGGAATTGCCGTAGGGGCGATTGCAGGCAACCCGGCCGTCGTCTCCGGTGCAGCCGCTGGTTTCAAAGGGGCGGCCGGAATCGATGACGGCGTCCAGGTCGCTGTCCGGCAGCCCGAAAGACGCAAGTTGCCCCCCTTCGGTAAAAGTGAAATGACCGGCATGCTGCAGCCCGGAGTCGATGATAAATCGTGCCAGCTGAATGCGGCGGTACTGGTCCATGGGCGGCGGTTCATGACCTTCCATAGCCAGGGCTGACGATTCTTCCGGAAAGAAAGAGAACAGATGCGTGTCGCCGCCCATGTCTTTTGCGCGCTGAATCACTTCACACATTTCTTTTTCGGTTTCACCCATACCCACCATCAGGTGGGGGCCGGCGTTGCCCTTGCCGAAAATCCGGATCGCATCCGACAGGCACTGCCAGTAGACGTCCCACTTGTGAGGACCACCCACGCCGGTGCCCCGGAAACGCTCAAAAAGCGCCGGTGTCGCCAGATCGACGGCGACGCCGATTTTATCGACCCCGGCGGCCTTGAAATCCGCAAGATCTCCCGGTTTCAGCAGGGTGGGGGAGACCAGCAGGGAAACCGGAACATCCAGGCGGGATCGCAGGCGGCTGCAAACGATTTTGGTGTCCCTGACGGCGCGTTTGTTGGTGATCATGGAGATGCAGATCCGTTTGACGCGGTCGGATCTGTCGGAAATGCGCTCAATGATTTCTTCCAGCGCATAGGTCGGCCAGGTGACGCGGATAAAGCTTTTGCCCTCATAGGAACCGGGCCGCTTCCGGGAAAGGCCGCAATATGCGCAGCGCGCCCGGCAGCCCTCATCGTAGGTCAGCAGCAGATTGATGCAGTAAAGCCGGGCCTCGCGATAGAAAAGACCCTGTTTGAATCCCAGCGTCATGGCTGCGGCCAGACTCATGCGCATGAAGTCGGGGCTTTCCATCGGTGTTGTTTGGATTGAATTCATTCTTTGAATAACTCCGTTTCGTATATGGGTTTTGTCACCGAACAACAGGTGGGTTGATAATGGATCTGCAGGTCGTACTGCCGGGCGCGGGCAATGGCTTCTTCGGACGGCAGGGCCATGCGATTGACGCCGGCATCGATGGCCAGGACTTCCAGGTCCGTGTTGCCCCTCTGCCGGGCGCAGCCCAGGCTGATCCGGACGTGCGGCAAGTTAAAACGGGCTTCCGCAATGATTTCGGCAACGGCTTCAGCTTTCAGGGGTTTGGATTCCCAGAGCGGGGTTCCCGGAATCCGCATCAGGGAAACGATGACAACCTGCTCGACAGCGACCCGGGATATGGCCTGAATGGCGGTTTTTTCTCCTTTGATCTTTCCGTAGTGGAGCCCGCAGACAATGTGCGGCACGATCGCCAGACCGGCGCGGTGGAGCGCTTGCAGCGAGTCGTAAATGCGTGAAACGCCGAAGTTCACATGGTAGATATCCTTAAAGGTCTGATCGTCGCCGATCACATCGATCAGGGCCTGATCGACGCCGGCTTCTCTCAATGCCCGGGCGGTTTGAAAATCGATTAGGCCGCTGTGGATCGAAATAAAAAGTCCTGTCCGGGATTTAATCTGTTTGATTGCGGAAATAAACGGCTGCCAGGGCAGGCGGCCGTCCGCATCGCAACCGCCGCTGATCAGGACGCCGACCGCAGCGTTTTTTTCAAGTTGAAGGCAGCGGTCAATCAGCTGGTCCGGGGTAACCGCCGGGATCATGGGCTCTAGTATTTTAGCACGGCAATGATCGCAGTCAAGGGCGCAGCGGCTTCCGGTAATGGAGATGGCCGGATACCTGCCGGTCTGCTTGTCGCAGATGAACATCCCGGGCAGATAAAAGGTAATTTCGCGGCCCAGATGCTTCCAGGACAGCTCCCGCGATTTTCTCAATATATCGTCAAGCCCCTGCATAGTATTCCTTGAATGCGACCCAGCAGTTTTTCAGGATGGTATCGAGATTATCCCAGCGGGTTTCCAAGAGACGCCGCCGCTTAACGGCCCGCTCCATCGAATCGCCGAAAAGATCCCGGTATTCGGTTTCGTATTGTGACAATACCTTCAGATCGTTTGCCTCAAGCGCCCGGGCCGCCCAGGTGCCGGCCATCCGTCCGGCGGTTACGGCCGGGAATATGCCGGCGCCCGTAATCGGGTGGGCATGGCCGGCGGCATCGCCGGCCAGCAGGACATTGCCGCTGACGATTTTGGGTGCCGGTCCGGCCGGTATCCAGCCGCTGACAAGCCCGGTCGCTGCAGCGGTTATCTTTTCGGCTTCAAGGCACCGGGAGGTAAAAGCGTCAAGCAGCCGGCCCAGCGGCGGGGGCGCGTCTCCCTTTTTCCTGATGCCCAGACCCAGGTTGGCCTGGTCGCCTTTGGGAAACAGCCAGGCGTAGCCGCCGAAGAAATCCTTGTCAAAGTAGACCTCGGCAAATTGGAGCCGGCGTTTCAAGGGAACCCGGACCTGCACGGCGCAAAGCCGGTCAGGGTTAACGGCGCCGATCCATTTGGCGACGGTCGACAGGGGGCCGTCGGCGCCGATAATGATTTTCGCAGTGATTTTGGCGGGGGGAGCGCCTTTGGTTCTGATGATGACGTCATTTCCGTTCCGGGATACGGCTTTTGTCGCCGGCATGAGTTGAGCGCCGCTGTCGCATGCCGCCTGAACAAGGGTCTGATCGAAGCGGTCGCGGTGGATGATAAATCCGGGAGACAGCGATGTTTTGACTTCACGGCCGGCAAGGAATGTTTTCATTCCCTGAACCGGTTGAACCACAAAGCTGCGTCCCAGGTTCAACTCACCCACCAGCGGGGCGGGGATGTATTCGGCGCACTGCACCGGCACGCCGACCACATTGCGGCGTTCGATCATCAGCACCCGCAGGCGCCGGCGGGCGGCCGCCGCAGCGGCGCAAGCGCCGGCCGGACCGGCCCCCACTACAAGGATGTCGTATTCCGACTGTTTCATCCGGCAACCTTGAGAACGGTATTGAGCAGATCTATATTTAAATGGGTCTGGCTTTCGAACGTTCCGGCATAGGCCTGTCTGGCCTGGTCCAGTTCGTAGCAGGTCGTGCTGTCGATTTCGAGCAATATGCCCGGAACCCCCGCGCGTTCAAAATCATCCACATGCTTGTTGAAAAAGGGGCGGCAACAGCAGCCGATAAAGGCAGGTACGCCGGCGGTTTTCATTTTGCGCAGCTCCTGCATCAGGTCCTCGAAGCTGGTGATGCCGACGACCTTCATTTTCTTCTCACGCCCCATGGTGGACGCCGTACCGGTGGAGCAGTCTCCGCAGGCGCGGCAGCCTTTTTGATTGCGCAGGTCGCATTCCCTGTTCTTGGCGCAGTAAGGCAGGAGCAGAACCGACGGTTTTTTCGCCACGATTTCTTCAAAGGAGGCGTTGCAGACCGATATCTGGTTGCAGTATTCCAGGGGAATATCGAACTTGCTGATTTCAACCTTTGCAATCGCCTGATTCAGCGGTTTGATAAAGTCCCGGTATCCCATTCCGGGAATGACGATGCGGCCCTCATCAAAGAACTGTTTAACGGCAGCATGAAGAATCGCGGGGTCCATCCGCAGCCCTCTCAGGCGGGATTCCAGGTCGAACAGGGCGCGGGACGGAAAGGACAGGAAATCCCCGGTGATGAAAATGTTTTTGATTTTTTTCCGGGGAAGGCCGACGACGATGGTATACCGGACCATGCCCGCCTCGGCCTTGTAGGCTGTCTGAATGACTTCACTGCGCTTAAATACCGGTTTTACCTGATCGATCCATTCCGGCGATCGGTAGAAGTTAAGTTTGGTGTTGAAAAGATCTTCTTCTTCGGCGGTTAAGCCGCCCGGCTCGAAATCGACGCCCAGCTCCGCTGCGAAGCCTGCCTGAATAGCGGATTTAATATCTTCCAGGGCGGGCGTATATCCGAGTTCCCAGTTGAGGCAGGTAACCCGCTCCTTGACCGAATCGATTTCCTTGGCCTTCAGCTTTTCAACGGGAATTTTGAGGCTTCTCAGCATGGTGTCCACATCAAAATCCACCAGCATGGTCCCCTGGAACAGGAACGCGCCGTCAGACTCTGTGCCCCCGGTCCCTGAGATTTTACGTCCGTTGATCTCGATATCGTTGCGGGGCCGGAAACTGGATTCAACCCCCAGCCGTCTCAGGGCGCTAACAACCGGATTGCACAGGGTCCGGAAAAGCCTGCCGTTGGGAATGCTGAGGTTGAAAAAAGACTTGTCGCAAATGACTTCCCAGCCGAGCTGGTTTTCATCGAAGAAAATCGCGCCGCCGCCGGTAATGCGCCGGTTGATATGGATGCCTTCGCGCCGGCAAAAATCCTCGCGAATTTCCTCTTCAACGGATTGATGGAACCCTGTCAGGACCGCCCGGGGTGAAAACTGCAGAAAATGAAGGGTGTTGGGCGTCTTGCCCAGACCTTTCAATTCCACCAGGGTGTCATCCAGGGCCATGTTCTCGGCGGCCGTCATGGGCGGGGTATCGAGTAAACGCCATGTTGTCAAGATCAATCTCCGTTGATGTGATGATTGGATGATCCGATAGTTTAACAAGTCCTAAAGGGTTTAGGCTGAAGGCGGAAGACCGAAGGCTGTTGAACATTGCTTAAACTCAATCTGTCGTCGGAACCTTTCTGCTCCCCGTCAACACGATTACATATGTTCGATGTGATTATAATTTGTTTTCGTTCTTAAAACACCTTCAGCCTTCAGCCTCATCAAGCCTTCAGCCTTCATTTTTTCAACGCCTTATGTATCAGCTGCGTGATGTCCATGACCTGCAGCGGAACCTTGTTTCTTCTGACATAGGTCGTCATGGTGCGCACACATTGCTGGCAAGATGTAACGATTGCCTGGGCGCCGGTTTTCAATGCCTCTTCAATTTTATTCCGGGCGATATCTCCGGAAAGAGTCGCATCCATCATTTCAAGATTGCCGCCGCCGCCGCAGCACTGGCAGTTTTCGCGGTTGCGCTCCAGTTCGACGAATGTAACGCCGGGGATACTGCGGATAACCTCGCGGGGCTCGTCGAATACGCGGGCCCCGCGCCCCAGGTCGCAGGGATCATGGTACGTGACCGTCATGGAAAGCGCCTTGAGCGGGACGGCGCCGCTTTTTACCAGTTTCATCAGGAACTGCGAGGCATGGGCGATTTCGACTTCATGAGGGTAGAATTCGCGCCACATCTGGTAACAGGAAGGGCAGGCGAAAATCACTGTTTTCGCGCCCCTATCGCGCACGACCGCCAGGTTGTGATCGACAAACTCCCGGTGCAGTTCCTTCAGGCCGGCCCCCAGCAGGGGGAATCCGCAGCACCATTCGTCTTGACCCAGCAGGGTGAAATTGACGCCGCCGGCTTCCAGGATTTCCGCCAGGGCCACGGGGATGTTCTGGGCCAGGGGGAAATAGGAGGCCACACAGCCCGCAAAGTAAATCACGTCGGCTTTGGGGCGAATGAAGCCGTCTTCAGGCGCATCGTCCATGTCTTCCACCCAATCGGCGCGTTCTTCGTTGTCTTCGGCAAAGACATTATGGCTTTCGGCCAGGTTGTCGCGGATCATTTCAATTTTTTTGGGGAAATGATCGGAATGCACCAGGTCCTGGCGCAGTGAAATCCAGAGGTCTTTCAAACGAATCCCCACCGGACAGATTTCCTGGCAGTTGCCGCAGAGGGTACAGCGAAAGACCGTTTCGCTGAAGTCTTTCCATTCTTCCGGCGAGAGTTCGGCCGAACGCAGAAATCGACGAAACAGGCCAGTCCTGCTTTTTAAAATCTGGCGCAACCCTTTCATGCGGTATACCGCCGACAGTTTACCTTCCTTGGAGGCGGTCACCGCCGGGCAGATGTCGGCGCACGCCTGACAGTTGGTGCAGGCCTCCATTTCAAAGAGCTGCCTTACGCTGTAATCCTGATTGGCCATGCTACTTCTCCTGGGCGTACTTTTCAATATCTGCCAGGACCCATTTTTCAACGGCGTCTTTTCCGTGGATCAGGTTATTGAGTTCCGACAGGTCTTCCGGTTTAATTTTAAACAGCCAGCCTTTCCCGTAGCAGTCCTCGTTGATCAGTTCGGGATTGGTTTCAAGGGCTTCGTTTACCGCCGCGATTTCACCGCTGACCGGCGCATAAACTTTGCCGAGCCACTTGCCGGATTCCATCTTGGCGAATTTTGCGCCCTGCTTGATCGATTTGCCCTCGCCGGGCAGCTGGACATAGACGATCTCCCCGGCCATTTTCTGGGCAAAATCATCCATACCCATGACGACCAGGTCGCCTTCCTGCTTTACCCAGAAATGATTCTGTTCGTAATACAGCTCATCCGGCAGATTGTAACCTTTAATTTCCATGCGATTCCTCCTTTAAAATAATGATGAATTAACCATTCGACTAAAAGCTTTAAACAGGTTTTGTCGCCGGCCTTTTCAATGCCGGAAAGGCCGGCCGGGGTGTTTCATTTATTGAGCGCTCCCTTTTCTTCCAGCAGCTCAAGGATAAACTGGGTGGTGGTATAAATCTCGAAAGGCTGCTTGCGTAATTTTGCATTGGAAAGATTGTGCACACACGAATTGCATTCGGTCAGGACCACTTCCGCACCGGTTTCTTCCACTTCCCCCAGACGGCGCCTTGCCATGGCAATGGAGTTCTTGGCAAAGGCCCCGCGCACGCCGCCACCGGCGCCGCAGCAGAGCGCATCCACGCGGTTTCGGGGCATTTCAACAAACCGGTGGGCGATCTTTTTGATGGTCTGGCGCGGCTCATCGTAAATCTCACAGTGTCTGCCCAGGTCGCAGGGATCATGGTAGGTGACCCGTTTGTCGGTGACGACGCCGAAATCAAAATCTTTCAGAAACTGAGAGAGGTGCAGAATTTTAATGCCTTTATCCAGCAGGGGTTTGTACTGCGGCCGGTTGATGAATGTCCGGTAGCAATAGGGGCATCCGGTGAGGATGGTGCCGGCGCCGGTCGCCAGGATACGATCGATATTGGTTTTAACGAGATCGGCATTGATGCTGAAGCCGACATCCTCCAGCACGCCGCTGCAACAGACTTCATCGATCAGGGTGTAATCAACCTTCAAATGGTCCAGCAGCGAAAGGGTGGATTCGGTTGCGTCGTCCTCGCGGTAGGCCCCCACACATCCGATAAAATACAGAAAGGCGGCTTTTTGATTTTTTTTTCTGTTAAAGTCCGGACCGTCTTCTTCGGCGTAGATATTGGTGTGCTTTTTCAGAACGTCGTTCATTCCGGTAAAGGCGGGATGGCAGGATCCGATGTTGACCATGTCTTTGCGAACCTGCTTGATGATTTCCGGGACATTGACCCCCGACGGGCAATTTTTATAGCAGTTCGCACAGGTCGTGCACTGGAACAGGGTTTCGATCAGTTCATCGTTCAGATCGATTTTATTGTCCATGACCTCTTTTAAAATCAGCATCTTGCCGCGCGCGTTATAAGCGGGCCGCAAGGTGGCCCCAAAGACCGGGCAGACCGCCTGACAAAATCCGCAGCGTGAACATTTCAATACCTGTTCGCGATATTTTCGTGTAAAATCGTATTTCGCTTCCATGTTATGCCTCCAGCGCCATCTTCCCCGGGTTGAGTATATTATTCGGATCCAACATCTTTTTAATCGAACGCATGACGTCCATTGCAGCCGCATCGTGTTCCATGGTCATAAAAGGAGCTTTTTGCATCCCGATGCCGTGTTCACCCGAGAGGGTGCCGTTGAGCGCGATGGCCAGCTCGAAAATTTCGGCGCTGGCCGCCTCCTGCCGCTTGACTTCATCCGGATTGTAACCGTCAAAAAGGATCTGGGGATGGAGGTTGCCGTCCCCGGCATGGCCGTATGCGGCGATCGTGATGTCATGCTTGACCGAGATTGCCTTGATCCCCTTCAGCAGGTCGGCTATTTTGCTCATGGGAACGGTAACGTCTTCCAGAACAAAATGGGTCTTCATGCGTGCCAGAACGCCGTAGGCCGATTTCCGGGCGGCCCACAGCTTGGCGGCTTCCAGGGCGGTTTTGGCCTCTTTGATCTGACCGGCATGGTTCTTCTTGAACACATCAATCACTTTTTTGATCTGGTATTCGGTTTCGGCCTGGGTGTAGCCGTCCGTCTCCGCCAGAAGAATGGCGTCAACCTCCGGCAGGTTCAGGTCGGTATTCTGATTGATGGCCATGATCAGGTCGCGGCCCATGATTTCCAATACGCTGGGGATGATCCCGCTGTACATGATCTCGCTGACGGCGCGGCCGGCATCGCCCAAATCGTCGAAGGTGGCCATGGCGGTGCTGGCGGCGGTGGTCTTGGGATTGATTTTCAGCGTGATTTCGGTAATGACGCCCAGGGTTCCCTCGGAACCCACGAAAATCTTGGTGAGATCATAGCCGGAGACGCTCTTCATGGTTTTCGAGCCGGTTCGCATGATGCGGCCGTCCGGCAGCACGATCTGCAGGCCCAGGACGTAATCCCGGGTGGTTCCGTATTTGGCGCCTTTCACCCCGCCGGCGTTGGTTCCGACGTTGCCGCCAAGGGTGGACACCTTGCCGCTGGCCGGATCAGGCGGAAAGAAGAAGCCGTGTACGGCGAGGGCCTTTTCAAGATCGGCGTAAACCACACCTGGCTGAACGATGGCCAGGCGGTCTTCAATGCTGATCTTGACGATTTTGTTCATGTGATTCAAGTCCAGCACGATGCCGCCCTTTGCCGGGACCGCCATGCCGGTCAAGCCGGTGCCGCCGCCCCGGGGGATGACCGGAATGCGTTCGCGGTTGGCCAGTTTCAGAATTTCCGATACCTGCTCGGCGGTTGTGGCCCATACCCCGCAGAACGGCCGGTGGTGATGTTCGGAGGCGTCGTAGGAGTAAGACACCATGTCGATCAGGCTGTCGGTGAAGTTGGCTTCCCCCACAATGTCGATTAGCGCCTGTTTTATTTTTGAGTCCATATAAATGTCCTTGTCAGCCAGTTATGATTTTAACTGAAAAAACCTGCCCCGAAAGTCTGGAGCTCTTGTATTCTTGTGTTAAAAAAATTCAAAATTCAAGCAGCAAATCACAAACAAATCCCAAATGCCAATTTTCAATGATCAAACCTTTAGGGTGACGTTGCTGAGGTTTTTGAATTTTGGTCATTCGGATTCTTTTGGAATTTGGGATTTGCTATTTGGGCCTTCACTATTTATTTTTCGTTTCAAAGACCGTCAGATGCACTCTCTGCCAGTTCGTATGTAAATGTATTTTCCCCGCTCAGCAGCTTGGCGACTTCGCAGCCCCTGGCGGAATTAAACAGAATCGTTCGTTCCCGGGGGGTCAATTGGTCCCCCAGATCGATCCGGACGTGGAAACGGGTCGACCAGGATCTGCCGGTCCGGATTTCATAGCTGATGCGGACACCGACATCATCCAGGCGGATTTTTTTGTTGTCTGCGACCGCAGCCATGGTCAGCACCATTCAGCTCCCCAGCGCGCCTGCAACCAGCTCCACCGGACAATGGTATGGTTCATCCGGAATGTCCCGCCGGGAGACCCGGAGCGAACGGCCGCTCATTTGAACCTCGGCCTGTCCGTCAACCAATCGAATATGAACCGTATCGTCACGCATGAGGCCTTTTCATCCTTCTCCGTAAAGCCGTCAGGCCTTTTCAGCATGTTCAGATTCCGATAGCGCGCGCATCGCCAGGGTAACCGGTGCGATGACCATATGTATCAGGCGGCTGAACGGCAGATAGGCGACAAACGCGCCGGTTATGATGGCGTGCAGATACCAGATATATCCGTAGCTATTCGTTATGCCGGCGGCGCCCTGAAACAGCTGGCTGATGCCGTAGCCTGCAAACGCGTAGACGGAACCTTCCGGCCAGCCCGTCATGGCAATGCGCATGCCTTCCAGGATAAAACCGACAACGACGGTGCCGGCGATCAGGCTCAACGCAACGCGATCCTGAGCGGGCATATTCGGGGGCAGGTCGCTTCTTCGCCGGGCGCCCCGGATGAATGCCAGAATCACTCCCAGCAGAATCAGAATGCCGCTGAGATCAAAGAGAAAGGCGGTGCCGGGATTATTCTTGTCCAGCATGAACCAGGCTAAGGCCCCCTCCGGTTTCAGCAATGACAGCAGCAGGGCCGCCATCCCCCAGCCGAAGCGGAATACAAAAGACAGAAAGATGAAGCTGTGGATCAACCAGCGCCAGGCGGATTTCTGATAAAGGCGGCTTTGCAGCAACACATCCAGAATGAGAGATTTTAAAATCGTCCCGATTTTACCGGAGAAGACGGCTTTGGCGGCGGCGGTGATCGCGTAAAGTATTTTTTGAATCACGCCGGCCCCGGGCCGCCCGGGGGGGGTTCCGGTCAAGACCACCGAAAACATCAGGAGCATGCCGCCCGCAAATATCAGCAGGGCCGGGATGCTGACGGCGTCACCGGCAGAGAAAGTGGCCGCATGGCAGGGCATGCACAACAGGCTTTTGGGCGGCAGCACCATTGCCGCCGCGCCGACTTCGTTGCCGCGGGTATGGCAGCGCTGGCACATGGCATTGTTGTCATTGCGCACGATGGCATGAATATTCAGCGGCGTTCCCAGCAGGCGCTGTTTCTGCCAGAGCACCTTTCGGGACAGGGGGTCGCGGGAGGCTTCAACGTTGTTCAGGTGACAGGCCTGGCAGCTCACCAGGGCATGCGCGTCATGCGCCACCTTTTCATCATGGCGCCGGTGGCACTGCAGGCAGTCGCCCGGTGTTTGATCGGCATGATTGAAGGCCGCGGCCCGGGGATGACAGTCCAGGCAGGCGACCTCGGCATGGGGTACGGTTGAATAGGACTCGGGGTTTATCAACGGGATGATTTGAGCGGTCATTTCCTGGGTCCGGGTTCCGGTCTGGGCGTGACACTGAAAACAGAAGGTGGCTATTTTCCGGGGCTCGTCCGCCGGTCTCAGACCGTGACAATCCATGCAGGCCCGGTCCTCGTCCGACAGGGAAGCCATGTCGGAAGCGGCTTTTTCAGCCGTTTCCTGGCTGCTGCGCTGCTGGGTGTGCGGGTCATGACACTGAATGCAGTTTTCATATTGTTGAGGATCGGCGACTTTCTGAGAGGCGTGCAGGCCTGCGCTCAAATCGTCCTGAACGGTGTCATGACACTTAAAACACTGGTCGGCGCTGAAAAAATCCTTCAGCTGTTTGCTCACCTTGTGCGGATCCGGATGAAGTTTTTCTTCGGCGATACTGCCATGGCAGTCCTGGCAGGAAGTCTCCTGGTGGACCGAGGTTGAGAATTTTTCAAAATCGATCAGCCAGGAGGCCTGGGTGGCCGGGACCGGCAACATCAGCCAGCACATGAACAGCAGTAATAATATTTTTTTCATGACCCTGTCATCACTCAATAAAAACGGTAGGTTTTCATTTCACCGCCATCGGGATCGCATACGGTCCTTCGTCGATAAACGCCATAGTCGGCGTGCGGCCCTTGAACTTGGGATGGGTGGCGGCATAAATAACAGCGTTCTGGAACATGGCGGCGACCTTTTCCCGGTCGCCGGCAAATTCGGCCTCAGCGTTGATAAACTGATATCCGTTCATCCCCGGGATGATCTTGTAGTCCTTCTCGGGGATCTGGGTGGCGCAGTAGATCAGGCCGTCAGCCCCCACCTTGCGGATGGGTTTTCCCCACATTTCGGGCTCCCACTGGTCCTTGGTAAACACCCAGCTCGGATGTTGCAGGATGGAGATATAGCCGTCCGGCCCGAGGATTTTGAACAGATGCAGCAGGGTCTGATACTCCCTGGAACCGATGGGCTCCTTGTCCACATTGTTGGCGACCATGACGATAAAACCGTTGTTCTTTACGGCCGGGATGGCCCCCACCGCGCTTTTAACGCTCTGATAATGATCCCGGCCGACATAGCCGGCATGGGTCAGCACGATGTCGTAGGGTTCCCTGATGGGGATCTGGACGTATTCCTTCATGGCCTTAACCGCCGCCAGGTGGGCTTTAATCAGATCGCCCCCGAAAACACCGGTGATACAAAGGGTGTTGTCGAGAGTGGTGCTGATCATAAAGTCGACCCCGACGGTTTGGGCGACTTCAATGGCTTCTTCATGGCACGGGTTTCCTTCCAGTACCAGGTTGGTCGCATTGGGATGTTCCAGAAATTCGACCCCGTGAAATTTCTGAATGGTTTTGGTATTGGTCAGGGCAGGGCAGACCGCTTTGCGGCCGCCGGATACGCCGGTCATGAAATGGCTTTCCACCAGTCCGGTGACGATTTTGATGTCGGACTCGAAGAAGATCTTGTTCAGATACACATCGGTCCCGCGGCTGGTGTGGGCCGCCAGCACCTGCGAGGATAGATCCTCGCAATTGTGATCCACAATCCGGTAGTTGTCCACGATTTCGCGGCCGTACATGAAAAGCCGCTCTTCCGGAGTGCTGGGGCGGTGCATGCCGTTGCCGATGACAAACACAATGTTGCTTTTTTTGACGCCCGCCTTTTCGATTATCTCCACCAGCGGCATCAGGACGCCGTTTTCGCCTTTGTAAGGAACCGGCCGGGTGATATCGGAAACGGTGATGCAGACCGTCAGCTTGTCGGCCGGCTTGCCTTTTGCGCGAATGATTTCCGGCAGGGTCGGCGATCCGATGGGATGGTTCAGGGCATTTGAGATTTCATCCTTGGAACTGGTCAGACAGGGCATCCGCTTCATCTTGAGGGTGACACAGTTGGGGGGTACGGCGATATCCAGAAAATCCCTGCCGTATTCGACCTTGATTGTTTTCCAGTTTGACACATCCGCTTTGCGGATCTGATCGGCAATTTGCTTTTCCATAAGTACCTTCCAGATTTTAACGCGGTTAATGATAATTACGCCATGGCTTCAACCACCAGCTCCGTCAAATCCTTAACAGCCAGTTCGGTTTTGGTCCGTTTTGCGCGCGTAGCCATGGTGCGTACACACTGCTGGCAGGCGGTAACCACCATTTCGGCGCCCACGCTCCGGATCGTATCCAGCTTCATCTGGGCAACCTGGGCGGAAAGGTCCGCATCGGTCATTTCCACGTTGCCGCCGCCCCCGCAGCAGACCGAAAATTTGCGGTTCATCGGCAGCTCGACAAAATCAATCCCGGGAACCGCCTTGATAATTTCGCGCGGTTCTTCGTAAACGCCGGTGTTGCGGCCAAGATCGCAGGGGTCGTGATAGGTCGTACGGATCTTGATTTCCTTATTTAGCTTGATGCGATCGGACTTGATCAGTTGATTGATGAACTGGCTGGCATGGACCAGTTCGACCTTGACGTCGTACTGATGCTTCCAGGTATGAAAACAGGAAGGGCAGGTGAAGACGACTTTTTTGGCGCCGACGTCGGCGACTTTTTTCAGGTTGTGTGCTTTCATCTGCTCCAGTTTTTCCGGCATGCCGGCGCCGATGAGCGGAAACCCGCAGCACCATTCATCGCCGCCTAAAATGGTGAAGTCAACTCCCGCTTTTTTCATGATAGTGGCCATATTGGCCGGGATTTTCTGCACCATGGGAAAAAATGAAGCGACGCAGCCGACAAAGAAAAGAACTTCGGCCTTATCTTTCTCAAAGTTTTCTTCCGGCAGGTTTTTGATCAGTTCCTGCCATTCGGCGCGGTCGTCCTGGTCGTCATCGGAAATATTTTTAGCCCCTTCAAGGGTTTTGACCAGGCGGTCGGTGATTTTGGGGTAAAAACCTTCACCCACCTGGCATTCGCGATCGCGGAAGATCAGTTCCTTGGTTTTTACGCTGGACAGGCAAACCGCTTCACAGGCGCCGCAGCCCAGGCAGGTAAAAATCGCTTTTTCGGTATCTTCGTTCAACTGCAGCTTGTTTTCAATGGCGAAGCGGGTAATGGCGTTGCGGCCTCTGGCTGAAAAAGGCTCCCTTTTTTTTACCAGATAGGTCGGGCAGTTCGGCAGGCAAAACCCGCACTTGTTGCATTTAGCAACCTTGTCATACGAAAGTTTTTTTAACTGGACGATGTTCATAAGGCTTGACCTCGCTATGGTTTTTTTAAATCGTAAATTCCTTTTCCCAGGACTCCCAAGAAGTTTTCAACAAAAGGGTTCAAGGATTCCAGGGTTCAGGGTTCACGTATTGGGTTTGATTTTCCTTAAACCCTTGAATCCTTGGCCCCTTCTTTCTATAGCCCTCCCACAAAGCGTCCGGGTGACATGACGTCATTGGGATCCAGTTGTTGTTTGAGCAGCTTCATGGCAACAAGATCCGAGCCGGCTTCCCCCCAGATTTTCAGCTTCGGCTTCAAATCGGCCGGTGCATTCTGGATGACTGTATTGCCGCCGGCCTTGCGGCTCAGCTGCAACAGCTCTTCCATGAAGGCGAGCGCCTTCTGCTTCTGGCCTTCGGCACCTCTATCCATCAGGAGATTGATCAGACAGATGCCGCTGCCGGAATGTGCGCGGATGGCATGTCCGATTTTGAGCGCGGTCAGTGAGCGGTCCGCGAATTCAAAGATTTCCTTCCATTGTGAAATGTGAAAATTCACTTTGGCCCGGATCAGGTTGGCGTATGCAGCGTCAAAGCCGGCGTCCTGAGCGCTGACGGCCAGCCAGAACTGCAGGTGTTTGTGTTCGTCGAAAACCGCGCTGGAGAGGACCCCGTGGTCTTTGGCCGTTTTCAGCATTTCCCGCTGCATGCGATCAACGGCCGGGGCAAATGCTTCCAGCGAAATCGCCACGGCAACACGGCCCGGCGAAAATTCGGGCGCCCCCTTAAAGCCGAGGTGCTCATAGGCGGCGGCCGTCATGGTCTCAACGGCTGCGGGCAGGAGTTTGGTTTTCAGGATGCTGTTGACGCAGCGATGGGCGGCGTCAAGCGAATCAAACCCCAGAAGCAGCGTTTTCATCTTTTCGGGCAGCGGCATCAGGCGAAACGTCATTTCGGTAATAATCCCCAGGCTTCCCATGGAGCCGACCATGAGCTTGGAAATATCATAACCGGAAACATTTTTAACCGTTTTGCCGCCGGAGCCCGGCACGTCGCCCTGGGGCGTCACGAACCGGACGCCCAGGATGATGTCCCGCGGCAGGTTGTACAAAAGGCGCCGGGGGCCGCTGGCACTGCCTGCCACCACGCCGCCGATGGTGGTTTTTTCACTGCTGGGCGGATCCAGTGGAATAAAGCAGCCGCTGTGGGAACGGTCCGAGCAGATGATTTCATCCGCGGCGATATTCAGGTCTTCCAGCGGCAGATAGCAGCGATCTTCTTCAGTTGCCAGGCGGGCCTGGATGTCTCTGAGCTTAACGCCTGCTTCCACCGTGATGGTCAGGTTCTGGGTATCGACGTCCAGCATATGATTCAGGCGCCGGGTGCAGACCACCAGGTCCAGCTTCCGGGGCGGATTGCCCATCCGGATCTGGGAGCCGCTGCCCCAGGGAACGATGGCCAGGCGCAGCTGATTCGCAAATTTTACCACGTCGGACACCTCGGCCGTATTTTTAGGAAAAATAACCGCAGCCGGCGTGAGCCCGTCAATCGCATACTGGGCAACCGTTTGTAGATCGGTTTTGACGAAATCCCGGCCGATTTTTTCCGATATATTTTTCAATTTTTCTGTTAAATCTGCCACGTGATAGCTCCTTGGTTGAGTCGATGGTTAATATTAGACGGCGCTTTCAGCTGCCGGGATCATTTTGCCCGGGTTTAAAATATTGTCGGCATCGAAGGCGGATTTGATATCGCGCTCCAGCTGCAGATCGCCCTCATTGAATATAAAATGAGTTTCCTTGAGTTTTTCAAGACCGACGCCATGCTCGCCGCTGATGGTCCCGCCTGCATCGGCGCACAGCTTCAGGATTTCGGTCGACGCCTTGAGCACCCGTTGCTTTTCGTCTTCATCACGTTCGTCGAACATGATCAAAGGATGCAGGTTGCCGTCGCCGGCGTGAAAAACATTGCCGATGGGCAGCCGGTACTTTTTACCGATTTCAATGACCTTGCTCAAGACTTCCGGGAGCTTGGTGCGGGGCACGGTGCCGTCGCAGCACAGATAGCTGGGTCGGACCTGGCCGACGGAGCCGAACGCCCCCTTGCGGCCGGCCCACAGGATCGTGCGTTCATTTTCATTTTTGGCCAGCTTGACTTCGCGGACGTTGTTTTTCTTGCAGATTTCCATGATTTTAAGAGCTTTTTCTTCCATGCCTTCGGGCATGCCGTCGAGTTCGATAATCAGGACGGCGGCGGCATCCAGGGGGTATCCGACCTTGATGGTTTCCTCCACCGCGCGCATGACCGTGTTGTCCATCATTTCGAGCGTGGCAGGAATGATGCCTTCGGCGATGATCGCCGAAACCGTGTTGGCGCCGTCTTCGATGGTCTCGAATATCGCCAGCATGGTTTTAACGGCCTCCGGTGCTTTTTCCAGTTTCAGAATAACCTTGGTCACCATACCGATGGTGCCTTCGCTTCCCACAAACAGTCCGGTCAGGTCAAAACCGGGGTTGTCGCGCGATTCCCCGCCGGTTTGGATCACGGTGCCGTCGGCCAGGACCACTTCTAAACCCTGGACATGGTTGGAGGTGACGCCGTACTTCAGGCAGTGCGGGCCCCCGGAGTTTTCGCCGACATTGCCGCCCAGGGTGGAGACTTTCTGGCTGGCGGGATCGGGCTGATAAATGAACCCGTCCTTTAGGACCCGGGTCTGCAGATCAAGGGTGATCACGCCGGGTTCTGCGGTTGCCGTCAGGTTTTCGTAATCGAGCTTGAGAATCCGGTTCATCCGCGAGAAATGAACGACAATGCCGCCTTTGACCGGTATGGTGCCGCCGGTCAGATTGGTGCCGGAGCCCCGTCCCAGAATCGGAATTTTTTCCTTGTACGCCAGCGCCATTATTTTAGAGACCTGCTCTGTGGAATCGGGCAGCACGACGACATCCGGTTTTGCCTTGTCCAGCGATGCGTCATAGCTGTACAGCGCCAGATCCATCTCGGTTGTCAGGACGTATTCCGGATCGACGATTTCTTTCAGGCGCTCAATCAGTTTTTGTTTATCCATAAAACCCTCCCGGTCAAGATTGATGTTGCTACTTAAAAAAAATGAATATGTTTAAATGCGATTACTGCATGTTCTTTACGGTTTCCAGATTGCCGTCCCAGGCCGCTTCCAGGATCGGGCGCATATATTCATCCACCAGACCGGCATTGAGCGGGACGGGCATGTTTCTCAGCTTCATGTCGAGCTGGGGATCCTTGGCGGCGGCAAGACAGCGATCGATATGCCCGGGACCGATCCCCTCAACCTGCTGCAGGCGCGTCGGAAAGCCCAGGAACGTGCTGAAATTGATCATGGCGCCGGCAACCGCCAGCCCCAGTTGCCTACCGGACAGGGCGTCGATGTTTTCCCGGGTGTATCCGTATGTTTGATAAATACGGCCGATCACGCGCAGCTGCTCTTCAATGGCGGGTGCAAAAAAGACGGTGTAGTAGGGATTCATCAGAGCGCAGGCGCGGCCGTGGGAAAGGACGTCGATCAGTGAAAAGCTGTTTAAATGCGCCCCGGAGGTCCCGCCGACCATGATGGCATATCCGCCCAGATCGGTTCCCAGTCCCAGCAGCGTCCTGGCTGCAACGCTGCCTGGATCGGTTTTAACTTCCGTGAGCCCCTTGATAATGAGTTCAATGCCCAGCTCGGCAATCTGCCGAGCCTTGGTTCTGGCGTCTGGGGGGGCGCCGAAATAAACTTCCAGACAATGGGCGATGCCGTCAAGACCGCCGTCCAGGGTCAGATTCATGGGCTGGGTCGTGGTGACATCGTAGTCAAATACCGCCCGCGGCGGAATGATGGCTTCGTCGACAATCAGTTTTTTCTGGCCGGCCACCGGGTCGGTAATATTGGAATATTTTGTCAGGTGTGCGCCGGAACTGGCCGCCATCATGATGGCGATGACCGGCAGAATCCTGCGGTCGGAGGCCTGGCAGACTTTGCTGACCTGGCCGACGCCGAAGAACGGATCGATTTCAGGCTGAATGTCGCCCAGGCTGGCCAGCATGGCGGCGGCCTTGACCGCGTCGATGCCGGAACCGCCGTCGGCTACCACCAGCACGTCGGGTTTTTTATGCATGATGTGGCTGTGGATGCGATACACGTCGACAAACGGCGCGTTGGGGGCGGCGGAACGGACCGTGTCCACAACCGTGACGTCCCTCGCGGCCAGCGAATTCTGAATCCGCTCCCTGACAGGCTGGAACCACCCGAAATTCAGCGGCCCGATAAACATGGCTTTTTTTCCGAATTCAGACGCAAACTTTCCCGGGGCCTCGCCCAAAACGCCGCTGCCGAACGCATACCTATTTCCTTTGAAGGTTTTCAACAGGCTTGCCGCTTGTTCCGTTAAAGCAGTCATGGTTGCTTCCTTATGTGATAATAATGGTGCTGACCGGGGATAAGAATCAGGGGGTCAGCCAAAAATGGGGTAAAGTCGATTTCGGGCGGGCGCTAAAACAAATGAGATGAAATCATGGTGCAACGCCGGTGTTTTCCGGCCGAAAGAACGCTTCAGCCGCATCGCACACGGCCGCGACAGCATGAACAGGAAAAGAACCGAACGACGGTTTTGTATTCACAATAATCTAAACGAGCGGATAGGAGACAGGATAGATTTTGTCTTCCTGTCTCCTATGTCGGCACCATTTAAAACAACCACTCATCTCATTGTTCGTTTTTTCGATCTGTGAAAAAACGAATGCCTACCTGTCGATCAACTGCTCCTTTCAGATCCTGAATCCGTTACGCTTTTCTTTTGGCGTCAGCCGCCTTAATCTCTTCCATTGTGCGCAGGATCGTCAGGGCGTTTTCATAAACCGGCGTGTCGACCATTTTGCCCTTAAAGGTTACGGCGGCAGCTCCCTTGGCGATGCCTTCTTCTTCGAAAACCTTTTTGACGCCTTCGGCCCATTCGACATCCGCAGCCGAGGGCGTATAGATGGTGTGCGACGGTTCGATCTGGCTGGGATGAATCAGCATGCGGCCTTCATATCCCATCTGGCGGCCTTCCCGGGTGCTCTTTTCAAAAGCGGCCATATCCTGGAAAGCGACAAAGGGGCAGTCGATGGCGATACACCCGGCGGCGCGGGCGGCGACCGCGGTATAGTATCTGGCATAGAGCTGCTCCATTCCTTCCGAAGTCAGCGTTACGCGCATATCCTTGGTATAGTCCACGGCGCCGAAAATCAGGGAGTTCACCCGCGGGCTGGCGGTGGCTGCCGGATAGGCATTGATGACGCCCTTGGCGGTTTCGATCAGCAGCTGGATGCCGACGGTACCGACTTTCATTCCCCGGCGCTGTTCCAGTTCTTCCAGCTTCCAGTCCAGGCGCCTGACATTGTCGGCGCTGCCGCATTTGGCCAGGCAGACGCCGTTCAGTCCGGGATGGACAATGGCTTCAAGGTCGTCGTTGGTCATCAGGGTCTCCCAGTTGTTGATGCGGACATACAGATTGGGAGAAGCCTGGGCGGCCCGGCTGGTTTTCAGGTATTCCTGGATCATTTTGCGTCCTTTGGGCTTTTCAGCCGGGGGGACCGAATCTTCCAGGTCGAGGGTGAGAATGTCGGCTGTGATGGTGGGGGCTTTGGCCACCATCTTTTCATTATTGCTGGGTACGTAAAACACGGATCGCATGACTGGCATAATAGTTCCTCCTTATAATTTGATTAATTTTTTGATGGTCGGCGCCATTTCTTCAGGGCTGTCCACCACGTGGGCGCCGGCTTTGGTCAGTGCTTCGATTTTGCTTTTGGCCGATCCTTTGCCGCGTTCCACAATGCTGCTGGCATGTGAAAAACGCATGCCTTCCGGCGCCCAGGCGCCGGCAATAAAGACCACCAGCGGTTTGGTGAATTTTTTCGTCGCCACCGCCTCGGCCGCTTCTTCTTCCAGAGTGCCGCCGATTTCGCCGAAAATAGCCACGGCTTTTGTCTGCTCGTCGGCTTCGAACATTTCCAGAACTTCGGCCATGGAAAGGCCCAAGACCGGTTCGGTGCCGATATGCAGGGCGGTGCTGATCCCCAGGCCGGCGACTTTCAGTGCCCAGGGAACGGTGCCGGATTGGCCGCCGCTGCGGGAAATGACGCCGATGGGGCCGGGCTGAAACAGCATCTGGGCCCAGTCGGCGCTGCCGCCCAGCCAGCCCATAGCGGCCTTGCCCGGGCTGATCAGCCCCAGGCTTCCGGGTCCGAGCAGCTTGACCTTGTTTTTAATGGCATAGTTTACCATGGCAATCACATCGTGCACCGGGATGCGTTCCACGGGTGAAGCAATGAATTTGATTCCGGCATCGATGGCCTCATAAACGGCATCTTTCAGGGCGGGGCCCGGAATGAACGTAACCGCGGCGTCCGCCTTGCCGACCGCATTGATGGCAGCCTGGACCGTATCGAATACCGGGATGCCGTGAACTTCCTGTCCGCCCCGTCCGGGCGTGACGCCGGCAACCACCTGGGTGCCGTACCCCTTCATGAATTCGGTCCGCAGCGATCCTTCCCTGCCGGTGATTCCCTGAACAATGACTCTCGTATTTTTATCTAAAAGTATCGACATAGTATCCCCCGTTAAGCTGTTCCGTGCATTTTCCTGTATTGGTTCAGTCCCTCAATGGGGACTTCGATGGTGATGGCCGAATTGCCTCTGAACCAGCATTCGTACTCACAGGCCAGACACTCCGTGCCGGTACGTTCCAGTTCTTCAGGGCTTCCTTCCACCGCCGGCTTTCCGTCTTTAAGCACCAGAATTCCCCGGCTGAATGTTTTGCAAGCCTCCACGCATGCGTGGGTCTTGCAGCCTTTGCACTTATCTTCATCGATATTGATTTTTATCGTTCTTTCCTTGAACTCCATAGAGACCCCCTTTATTAGGCAGCTTTTTCTTTTCTGTATTCATCGACCAGCGCCTTGACCCGTCCGCCGATAAATTTGGCGTCATAGACATGTTTGCGGTCGTAAATTTCGATTCTGGCGTTCAGCCCTTTTAATCCTTCTTTCAGGATTTCCTGGGATTCCTTTTCCTTGTTGCCGCAGAGCAGGAGCACCACGGGAAAGCCCGGCCGCTTGGGCAGCTCTTCCCGCAGCGCCTTTACGATGCCGTGGGCATGGTGCCACTGTTCCTGGTTGGCCATCATGAAGCCTGCCAGGAAATACCCTTCGATCCCCGGCTGGGACATGATGAGCTTGACGACCCGGTATACTTTGGAAGCGGTGGGGTTGCCGCTGGTATCCGCATAATCGGCCACCTTCAGTCCCACCTGATTCAGAGCGTCCATCCCGATCATGGCCGCACCACCGCCGATGCCGTGATAGCCGACGTAGCCGCCCTTGGCGACTTCTTCGGGCGAGGCCATTTCAGCCACATAGCTGGTGCCGCGAAAATCGGACTCTTCAAAGGACCAGCCCATCAGGTCAAACTGGGTGGCTTCTTTTAAGAATTCGCGTCCGATCTTGATGCCCAATTCCGGATGGCGGAAAAGGGCCTGGTCATCCACCGCCATGCGGCAGTCGGCTGCAATCAGCTTGCCCTGTTTGGTCATCACCAGCGGGTTGATTTCAAGGGCGCGGCAGTCATATTTCTGAAATGTCTTAAAGAGCTTATAGATGACATCGGCGACCTGACGCAGGGCCGCACCTTTAACGCCCATAGAAAGCGCCATATTCAAGGTGTCATACGGCATGAGCCCCTTGATGACATCCACGTTCAGCATGGCGATCTTGTCGGCAGGAACGGATTCGATTTCCATACCGCCCTCGGGGCTGAACATCAAAACCGGCCCCCTGACATCCTTGGCCGAATTGATGATGACGCCGGCATAGAATTCCTTGGCGATATCGAGTTTCTCTTCAACCAGAACTTCTTTGACTTCGAGCCCCTTGACTTTCATCCCCAGGATTTGACCGGCCGCCTTCTGGGCTTCGTCCGGGGTATCGGCAAACTTGACGGCGCCGGATTTACCGCGGCCGCCCGCCCATACCTGGGCCTTTATTACGACCGGCTTGCCGATTTTTTCAGCTGCTTTTTTGGCTGCCTCAGGGGTTTTTACCGCTTCACCGACAGGGATCGGAATACCTGCTTGCTTAAAGAAGGCTTTTCCCTGATATTCAAAAAACTTTGCCATAATGCCTCCATTTGGAATTTAATTTTGATTTTTTTCGTATTACTTGGTAAGACCATTGTCCCTAAACCTTTGCATCAAAAAATTTTAACTGTCAAGTAATTTTTCGAAAAATGTGGTCAGTCCAAGCGCTCCGGTCCTGTATCATATGCTGAGCGCAGTTCGGTGAAACCTGAAATGATGTTTTTTTATGCGGATTTTTTTAAAAAAAACAACGGGGTAATAATCTGAAAATTCCATAAGTTCAACAAGTATTTATCACTGTTGATAAAAGAAATCGGTACCGGATTATCCTGCAGCGTGTCATTCATGTCATTATTTAAAAATGATTTTTTGATTGACAAATTCATTGGAACATTGATACAGAACCAGAATGTATAAAACGAATTTGGTATAATGGTCAGTCCAACAAGAGGGGGGACATGGACAGACAAATATTCAGGCCGATCAAACAGGAGAAACTTTCCGTCAAAATTTCCACTCAGATCAAAACGCTGATCATCGAAGGGGAATTAAAACCCGGCGACCCGCTTCCCCCGGAAAGAGAGCTGATGCGTTTGTTGAATGTCAGCCGGCCGTCTATTCGTGAAGCGCTCAAGGCGTTGGTCGGGATGGGATTCCTGGAAGCCTCCAAGGGAAACCGCACCATCGTAAAATCGCTGGTGTCCGGACGGATGCTGGATCCGCTCAATCAGCTTTTAAAGGACGATATCACGGTCGTTTTTGAACTGATCGAGGTGCGCAAGGCCATCGAAGCTTGGAATGCGTATTATGCCGCCAAACGGGCGACGCCGGCGGACATCGAGCGCCTGGAAAAAAACGTTGCATCGATGAAGGCGAAGATCGGGGATCATGATTTTGCCATCGAAAAAGTCGATGCCGATTTTCACATGGCCATTTCCGAAGCGACTCACAACAAAATCCAGACGCATATCATGTTTACGATATATGATACGATCCGGGAATCCATCGGGAAATATTTCCAGAGCGTCAATTATGATGATGTCTTTCGCCAACATCAGGACATCGTCCAGGCGATCAAGCAAAAAAAACCGGAAGCAGCCAGGGAAAAAATCCTTGAACACCTTGAATATGTGGAAAGCCGGATCAAGGAACTGGTCAATTCCCAGTCAGACATATCTGCGGAAGCGAGTATTTGATTTTACGGATATAAGCGGGAGAACCTCCCGGGACAATTGCATGACGATTTCTAACCGCCGATTTTAGCAAGAGGGATTATTATGGACACCAAATTATTATGGATTTGCGTTTCATCGTTTACAGGGGTCTTTGCCGTTTTAACCTTTCTGGCAGTAACGATGCATGTGATTACGTTGATTTTTCCGGTAAGGAAACTAACAGCCAAAGCTGCCGGATCGGACGACGCGGTCGTTTACGCGGCCATCACCTCGACCTATGCGCGTCTGTATCCGGGAACGAAGGTTTCAAATATTGAAGAGATCAAATAAACAGAGGAGGCAAGATGATTTATACACAGAAACCAAAGAAAATACGCGTGATGCTAACGCCCTTTCGGGACGGACTTCAAAGTTCTTTCGGCGGAAAGGTCAAACTCGAAAATTATTTACCTGCGATGGAATATGCCGCCAAAGAAATGGGCGTCCGACATATGGAGTTCGGCGGCGGCGCGCGCTATCAGGCGCCGTTCTTTTACCTGGGTGAAGATCCCTTTGAAACCATGCAGAAAATGCGGGATGCCGTCGGCCCGGATGTGGATCTGCAGATCCTGACGCGGTCCATTTCCGGGGTTACCCTGCAGGCCCAGAATCTGGAAGCCCTTAAAATGCAGGCCCGCTTGATGAAGAAGTATGGTACGACCTGGGACCGGAATTTCGATTATATGAACGATGTCGACCTGCTGATTGAAACCGGCCGACCCATCGTTGAATCCGGCATGCACCATCAGGCCTGCATCGCCCTGATGGGGCTTCCCTTTAAATCGGACAAGGTCCATACGGCCGAATTCTACATCAGTATCGGCAAAAAGATTCTCGCCAGCGACATCCAGGTGGACAGTATCTGCCTGAAAGATGCCAGCGGCACGACCGATCCCAAAACATTTTATGATACGGCGGTGGGGTTGCGGAAAATCATGCCGCCGGAAATGCCCCTGTGGGCCCATACCCACGATACCGCCAGCATGGCGGTGTCGCAGTATATGGCCGCCATTGCCGGCGGCGCCGACGGAATCGACCTGTCCGTCCGGCCCATGGCCAGCGGAACGGTGCAGCCGGATGTACGCTCCATGGCGCACGCACTTAAGGGGACCGGCTTCGATCTCGACCTGGATGTTTCCAAAGTCCAGATGGTTGAAAACCTGCTGAACGAAGGCATGGCGGATTATGATTTCAACCCGGTCACCACCATGGCCGATGCCCGGGTCATCGCCTTCCCGATGCCGGGCGGCGCCATCGGTCCCAACGTGCACATGATGGTTAAGGCCGGGCTGCTGGATAAATACGGCGAAATCCTGGCGGAATTCCCGGTGGTGGTCGAGGCCGGCGGCGCCTGGACCAGCGTGACCCCCGGAAGCCAGCAGTACTGGCTGCAGGCATTCAACAATGTTCTCTATGGACGCTGGAAAACCATCGAGGGCGGTTACGGCCGGGCGGTTCTCGGTTATTTCGGCAAAACCCCGCTGCCGCCTGATCCGGCCGTGGTGAAGATCGCCGCCGAACAGCTCAAGCTGCAGCCGTTCAAAGGCGATCCGCTGGAGGCGGCGCCAAACAACATCCCGGAAGCCAAGAAAGCCTTAGAGGAAAACAAACTGCCGGTCGACGAGAAAAATATCTTCCTGGTGATATCCTCAATGGTTCCCGGAAAGAAAATGGAAACCAATGAGGGCATGCGCCTGCTTCTGGGAAAAGGCAAGATCGATGTGCCTCTGAAAAAGAAGGAAGAACCCAAAGCGGCTGAAGAAAAAGCGCCCGCCATGAGACTGGCGGTGGCGCCTTCCGACATGATGCCCATGACCACCCGCTGCACCGTTGTAGAGGGCGGGAATTCCCGCTGCTTTTTGGTGACGGTGGAGCCGGCCACAGCCGCTGACGCTCCGCCGGCGGCTGCTCCTGCGGCCGCTCCGGCAGTCGCTCCTGCGGCTGTTGCTCCGGCGGCACCGGCACCCGCAGCTGCTGCGGCACCTGCGGCCGGCCAGCAAATTCCGGTTTATTCGAAGTTCGCCGGATCGGTTGAACTGGTGGATATCAAGGTCAAGGCCGGCGACACGGTGACCAAGGGCCAGGTGGTTGCGGCGGTTGAAGCCATGAAAGCCACCCATGACATTAAATCACCGGTTGACGGTGTGGTTGCTTCCGTTCAGGCGCGCATTGGAGAGGAAGTGGATGCTTCAAAACCGATTCTAACGATTGCCAAAAAAGGTTGATAGATGGAAACCATTGCTGAATTAGTATTAAAATCGGGTTTCGCCAGCCTGACCTGGGGAAACTTTGTCATGTTTTTTGTGGCCGGAACCCTTATCTATCTTGCAATTTCCAAAGGGTATGAGCCGCTCCTGCTGATTCCGATCGGCTTCGGGACGATTCTGGCAAACCTCCCGCTGGGGGACATGGGCTCCTACGGTCAGGGAGTCATGAATTTTATATACCGCAGCGGAATCAAAACCCAGCTCCTGCCGCCCGTTATTTTCATGGGAGTAGGAGTTTTGACGGATTTCAGGCCGCTTCTGGGAAGACCGTTGACGTTTCTGCTGGGCGCCGCCGCCCAGCTGGGCATATTTACAGCTGCCCTTGGAGCGGCCTATATCTTCGGTTTTAATTTTAAGGAAGCCGCATCCATCGGCATTATCGGAGGGGCCGACGGACCCACATCGATTTATCTGGCGACCCTTCTGGCGCCGCATCTGTTGGGGCCCATCGCGGTGGCGGCATACAGCTACATGTCGCTGGTTCCCATTATTCAGCCGCCCATCATGAAATGGCTTACGACCAAAAAAGAGCGGGCCATCGATATGCCCCAGACCAAACCGGTCTCCAAAACGGCAGTTATCATATTTCCGATTGCCACCGGGATCCTGGCGTCGCTGGCGATTCCCTCCTGCGCGCCCCTGATCGGCATGCTGATGTTCGGAAACCTGCTGCGGGAATGCGGTGTGACCGAGCGCTTGAAAAAAACCGCCGGCAGTGCGCTGATCGATATCGTCACCATTTTCCTGGGTCTGGCGGTGGGTGCCACCATGGACAGCGAGCACTTTCTGACGCTGCAGACCATAGAGATTCTGTTGATGGGTCTGGTGGCGTTTGCCTTCAGCACCGCCGGAGGCGTCGTTTTCGGGAAGATCATCAACCTGTTTCTGCCTGCTGGAAAGAAGATCAACCCCTGCATCGGGGCGGCCGGTGTTTCCGCCGTTCCCATGGCTGCCAGGGTGGTGCAGAAATTCGTTTCCGACAACACCGATGGAGAGGTCAATCCGCTGATGCAGGCCATGGGGCCTAACGTTGCCGGCGTCATCGGCTCGGCCGTCGCCGCCGGGGTCTTTCTGGCGCTGCTGGGATAATATTTTAAACGTTTCTTCAATCACGAAATAAAGAAGCCCGCCGTTTGATGACAGCGGGCTTCTTTATTTGATTCCGCGTGCGACTCATGCAATCCCCTCAACCTCTTCACGGCACGCAAACGTCTGACAGATTTTCTTCCATCCTCAACGTACCACAACGTAAAATAGAGAAGTAAATATTTCTTTAAGGGTTGACAATTAATTTCGAATGGCTTACTGCTTAAAACATCTTTACCTGCAGGAAACTTATTGAGCTTATTCAGAACCGATACGTTCACCATTAAGTCTATTTCATAAGACAGACATACTGTATCACTTGCATCGCAGTTTTAATAAATAACAAAATAATCTGTTCAAATATCAATAACTGAAGATCTTTTCGGAAACCGAAGCCTTTCCGTTGAGTCGCCGTTCTTTTTTCGATCGTTGTCGGGAAGGGGGGTCCAGCCAGTCGTTTCAGGTTGAAATTCGGCGGATCCTAAATCGATGATTTTTACGTTAAGAGAAGGAGAAGATGTCATGAAAAGTTTTTACCGTTTCGTTACCGTCGTCTTGTTAAGCCTGTTTGTTGTGGTCGGTATTCCGGGTGTTCATGGTCAGGCGCAGGCATTGGAAATTAAATTCGGTCACGTGGGCGCACCCGGTTCCTTGTTTGACGTGTGCGCGAAGGAATTTGCAAAAAGAGCCAACGCCAAGCTCGGTGCAAAAGCGACGGTTCAGGCTTTCGGTTCCAGCCAGCTGGGAAATGACCGGGAAATGTTGAGAAAACTGAAACTGGGTACCATCACCTTCGCACTGCCGTCAACGGTGATGTCTTCCGTCGTTGATGTGTTCGGCCTGTTTGAAATGCCCTTTCTGGTGAAAGATCGCGATCATATGCGTAAAATCAGAGATCAGGTGATGGTGCCGAAAATGATGCCGGCAGTTGAAAAGCAGGGGTATCAGATTTTAGCGGTTTGGGAAAATGGTTTCCGCCATATCACCAACAGCAAACGTCCCATCAATGTTCCTGAAGATCTGAAAGATCTTAAATTGCGAACCCCCAAAGGCGCCTGGCGGGTGAAGATGTTTAAAACGTATGGCGCCAACCCAACTCCCATGGCTTTTTCCGAGGTTTTTGTCGCGCTGCAGACCGGCGTTATCGACGGCCAGGAAAACCCGTATGCCCAGATTTATCCAGCCAAGTTCTATGAAGTCCAGAAATACCTGTCCATCACCGGCCATGTCTATACACCTGCCTATGTCACCACCGGCAAAAGTGCTTTTGCTAAGTTGCCGGCCGATGTACAGCAAGTCCTCAAGGATGTCGCCGTGGAGATGCAGGAATTTGTTTATGCCACAGCGGAAAAAATGGAAGATGACCTTCTGAAAAAATTAAAGGCCAGAATGCAGGTCAACACCGCCGACAAGAAAGCCTTTATTGCCGCCAGCGGCAGTATCTATGAGGAATTCGGAAAACAGGTTCCCGGCGGCGCCGATCTCGTCAAAGCGGCGCAAAGTTTCGCCGACTAAACGGAAACCGAACAGCAACGACAATCTGCCGCATCATCGAGCTCCCTTCGGAGATGCGGCAGATTTTATCTTTCACGGCGGACGGAGGAATCATTTTGTATCAGCGATTTCGAAAAATGTTTAATGCGATGTTAGAGTCCATCGTCATATTTTTAATGATGGTGCTGACCATTATCGTTGTTGTTGCGGTTATCTACCGTAAAGCGGGTGCATCTTTGAGCTGGTATGATGAAGTGGCTTCCATTCTGCTAGCCTGGCTGACTTACTACGGTGCGGCACTGGCGGCTCTTTCAGGCGGCCACATCGGTTTCAATGGTCTGCTGAATGCCATGAAGCCGAGCTTGCGCATTCTTTTTGTAATTGTGGGCGAGGCCTTTATTTTCGGATTTTTCATCCTTCTGGCGCTGGTGGGAATCAATGTCCTGCAGATCCTTGAAGGAGATTATCTGACAAGTCTGACCTGGGTGCCGACGCGACTGACGCAATCGGTGATGCCGATCGGCGCGCTTCTGTTTATCATTGCCGAATCATTGCGACTTCCCGACGTGTGGCGGCAGATCAGATCGGCCAATGGCCTTGCGGGACATGATGACGTGGAGCTGCCTGCAGATTTGGATACCTGATTGATAAAGGGGGATTTGAATACGTGACGATATTTTTGATGTTTATCGGACTGTTTGCTCTGATATTAATTAATGTACCCATCGCCATATCCCTTGCGGTGGTGGCGGTTGTGGCCATGCTGGCGACCCAGGGCGTGGATATACTGCCGAATGTGGCATTGGTGATGTATGATGGTGCGACCAAGTTTTCACTACTGGCGATTCCGTTGTTTATTTTTGCCGGCGCCATCATGAATACCGGCGGCGTATCAAAGCGCCTGATCGCATTTGCTTCTGCGTTGATCGGATTTGTAAGGGGCGGTCTTGCCATGGTGGCGATAGTGACGTCCATGTTTTTTGCGGAAATGTCGGGATCTGCGGTTGCAGACGTGGCGGCTCTTGGCTCCATCCTAATTCCGGCCATGAAAAAGAAAGGGTATCCCGGTCCGTTTGCGGCCGCGGTGATGTCTTCCGCTGCGACGATTGCGGTCATTATTCCCCCTTCAATCCCCATGATTCTTTACGCGGTGATGGCGGACAGCTCGGTCGTTCAGCTGTTTGTCGCCGGCATCATTCCGGGGGTGTTATGCGGGCTTGCCATGATGATTCTTTCCTACCTGTTTGCCGTTCGCCGCAATTATCCGGTGGAAGAAAATTTCAATGTGAAGAAATTATGGATGACTTTCAAGGCGGCATCCTGGTCGTTTTTGCTGCCGATCATCATTCTGGGAGGTATTTTCGGCGGTTTTGTCACCGCAACCGAAGGCGCCGGGCTGGCGGTGGTGGTCGCTCTCTTTCTGGGCGGCGTCGTCTACCGGGAACTCAACTGGAAACACCTCCGGAAAGCCGTGATTGAAGGGGGCGTGTCGACGGCGGTGGTCATGCTGCTGGTGGCGGCTTCCGCACTGGTCGGCACCTATCTGACCGAACTGCAGGTTCCGCAGCAGCTGGCTGAGAAAATTATGACTTACACCACCAACCCATATGCGGTTCTGGCGCTGTTGAACATATTTTTTCTGATTATCGGGTGTTTCCTGCATTCAGCCGCCGCCATCATCCTGGTGGTGCCCATTGTGATGCCGCTGATACATGCCGTCGGAATCGACCCGGTCCATTTCGGTCTGGTGGTCACCCTGAACCTGGGTATCGGCCAGCAGACACCGCCTGTGGCGAGCGTTCTGATCACGGCCTGTTCCGTTGCCAAGGCCGATATCTGGGCAGTGAGCAAAGTCAATGTATTTTATATCGGCATTATTTTTGTGATTCTGATGACCGTCACCTACCTGCCGGCAATTCCTTTGTCTCTGGTAAGGCTTTTTTACGGATAAGACCTGATATCGTATCCGTGCATTCGGTCGATACACCAGTCACTGTCAAGCGTTTGATTTGCGATTTCATCGGTTGCCGCAAATAGAAGCGTCTCCTATGCCGGGTTCCCGCCGAGGGAATCCGGTTTTTTATGGGGCCTGGGAACCCTCCTTTCATACTGCCTGAAATCTGAAATCTGAAATCTGATATTCCGCTAACTTTGTATCCAAAATGAAGGCATCCGTGCGAAAGCAATACGATTTACGGCGACCGCACCATGTTTCTATTTGAAGGAGATAAATTTTATAACATTGTGAAATAACAGTAATTATAAATTTTAAAAAAATATTGACTTTCTGATGAAGTTGCCTTAAAAGAAAATTAAATTTGCGGGTATTTTTGTTATTGGATACAATGTACGGATGATAATGCGGTTGCAACCGGTCAGGTTGCGGAATGATTTTCAGGAGGTGTTTATATCGTGACTGTAGTGACTGGAAGGCATTTTTTACAGATACCGGGTCCAACCAATGTTCCCGAGCGTGTGCTACGGGCCATGAGTCGGCCGACGATCGATCATCGCGGACCCGAATTCGCCGAACTATCTTTAGCCGTTTTGGAAGGCGTTAAACGCATATTTCAGACTTCCGGCCCGGTAATCATCTATCCCTCATCCGGAACCGGGGCCTGGGAGGCGGCACTGGTCAACACGCTGTCCCCCGGCGACAAGGTGTTGATGTTTGAGACCGGCCATTTCGCGACCTTATGGTATCAGAAAGCGCTGCGGCTGGGCCTTGAGGTGGATTTTGTGCCGGGCGACTGGCGCCGTGGCGTGGATCCGGCGCTGGTGGAAGAAAAATTGTCGGCCGACAAAGACCATCAAATCAAATCCGTGATGGCGGTCCATAATGAAACCTCCACCGGAGTTGCCAGCCGGATTGCCGAAATCCGCAAGGCGATTGATAAGGCCAAACATCCGGCCCTGTTCATGGTCGATACCATCTCTTCGCTGGCATCCATCGACTACCGCCATGAGGCCTGGGGGGTGGATGTCACGGTGGGCTGTTCCCAGAAGGGATTGATGCTGCCGCCGGGTCTGGGATTCAACGCGGTTAGCGCCAAAGCAATTGCAGCCTCGAAATCGGCAAGAATGCCGCGGTCATACTGGAGTTGGGACGGCATGTTTGAGCCCAACAAGAAGGGGTTTTTTCCTTCCACTCCGGCGACCAACCTGCTTTACGGGCTGCGCGAAGCGATTACGATGCTGGAAGAAGAGGGGCTCGCGAACGTTTTTAAACGCCACGACCGCCATGCCGAAGCAACCCGACGGGCGGTCCGGGCCTGGGGGCTTGACGTGCTATGCGCCGAACCCGGGGAATACAGCAGCTCCCTGACGGCGGTGTTGATGCCGGCCGGTCACAGTGCGGACGCTTTGCGCCGGGTGATCCTGGAGAAGTTCAACATGTCGCTGGGAAACGGTTTGGGGAAAGTGGCGGACAAGGTTTTCCGCATCGGGCATCTGGGAGATTTTAACGATCTGATGCTGGCCGGCACCCTGGCAGGTGTCGAAATGGGACTTTCCCTGGCCGGCGTGCCGTTTACAAAAGGCGGAGTGGCCGCCGCCCTTGATTACCTGGAGAATTCTGCTAAAATCAAAAAATAGTTGCGGTTGCGGTTAACCTTTTTGGGGTATGGCGTGTTGCCGCCGGTTGGCAGCGCGCTTGTTAAACATACATAACAATAAAAGGAAGGAAGGTAGGCTATGTTAAAGAAAAAATCATTTGTCGTTCTTGTGATGGCGTTTGTGATGACCCTGGCCATCGCAGTGCAAAGCCAGGCAGTCGATAAACCCAAAGATTATCCCACCCGCCCGATTGAAGTGGTGGTGCAGTACGGTGCCGGCGGCGGCAGCGACATTTTCGTCAGAAGCCTTTTCAACGCAGCCCGCAAGGACATCGGTGTGGCCGTCAACGTAACGAACATGACCGGCGCCGCTGGCGTCAAGGCTTCCAACTACGTACTTTCCCAGCCTGCAGACGGATACACGATTTACAATTTCAGTCCCGAACAGTTGATCAACACGATCATGGGGCGCGAGGATTTCAGGCTGTTTACTCCTCTGGTCAACGTGCAGCAGGATGAAAGCATCTTCTACGTCCGCGGTGAGAGCCCGTTCAAGACGATCCAGGACGTGATCGCCTATGCCAAGGCAAATCCCGGCAAACTCCAGATCACGGGAACGACGCCCCAGAGCCCCGACGAGATCATCATCATGCTTTTCGCCAAGATGGCGGGAATCAAGGTCAAGTATGTCCCGTTTGACAAAGCGCCTGAGTCCCATGCCGCGGTCCTGGGCGGTCATATCGAAGTCCTGCACGAAGAGCCGGGCGTCATCATGTCCCTTATCGAGGCCAAGAAACTCCGTCCCCTGATCGTCTTCACGGAGAATCGTCTGCCCAACTGGCCGGATGTCCCGACCGCGAAAGAACTCGGTTACGACATCACCATGGGCCGCTGGCGCGGTCTTGCCGTGAAAAAGGGCACCCCGCCGGAAATCGTCAACTGGCTGGCTTCCATCCTGGAGAAGGCCACGAAAGATCCGGCTTATAGCGAGATCGCCAAGAAGTCGCTTCTGGATCTGCGCCCGGGCTGGAAAGGTCCTGAAGCCTACGGCAAGTTCTGGGAGTCCGAGTTCAAGACTTACAAGGAAATCCTGGACGATCTGGGTTACACGAAAAAGTAATAATTTCGGAAATTGCTGATCAACCGAAACGGGATGTGGACGGCCTTTCGCCGTCCCCGTCCCGAATTTTATCCCTTTGTTGCAAACATGCCGCTGGTTGCGATAGAGGTGAAGCCAAAGGAGCAAAGTCGTGTTGAAAGGTGAATTGATATTCAGCATCTTGATCTTCCTGGCGTCCCTGGTGCTTTACTGGGTGACGGGGAGCTTTGGAGGGAGAACCGTCCTGCAGGGCGCCCAGATGGGCCCTGCATTCTGGCCCCGGTTTATCCTGGGGGCCCTCATCCTCCTGAGCGGGATTGTTTCCGTGGGGACGATCAGAAAGATTATAAAGGATAAAGCCTGGGGCGAATCGCTCATGACGATGGACGCGGGGAAACTCCGGTTTTTCGCCGCCGTCGGCCTGGGCGTCGCGTATCTGACGCTTTTGCCGATTGTGGGTTTTATCGCGATTACCCCGTTTTTCATGATCGCCTTCATGCTGCTGCTCGGGGAGAAGAGCAAGGGGTGGATCATCGGCGTATCGGTTGCGATGACGGCGGTCATCGTCGTTATGTTCACGAAGGCCATGTATGTCCCTCTCCCCAGGGGCGTATGGCTGTTCCGTGAGTTCAGTCTACTTTTTTATTGATGGGACGTTGTGTGGAATGGATATCTGGATAAGCGCGATACAGACGGTGTTTACGCCGGCGACTCTTTTTTTTATCGTCTTCGGCGTATTTTTGGGAACGGTCCTGGGAGCCATACCGGGGCTCAATTCAACCATGGGGACGGCCCTTCTGATCCCCTTTACCTTTGCGATGTCATCGGAAAACGGTCTGGCGCTTCTGGCCGCTGTCTACTGCGGCGGGACCTTCGGCGGATCGATTTCGGCGATCTTATTTAACGTTCCCGGGGCGCCGGAGGCGGCCGCCACCGGTTTTGACGGCTATCCCATGGCCCAGAAGGGACAGGCCGGCGAGGCGCTCGGCTACGCCATCATATCCTCGGTACTCGGCGGGCTTTTCAGCGTATTTGTCATGAACATGGTTTCGCCGCAACTGGCCAAGGTGGGGCTCACCTTTTCCCAGCCGGAATATTTTGCGCTGGCGGTGGCGGCCCTGACCCTGATCGCTTCGCTGGGCGGCTCGGGCATGGCAAAGGCCTTCATTGCCGGCCTGATCGGGTTGATCATGGCAACGGTCGGGATTGACGAAATGACCGCCGACGCCCGCTTTACCTTCGGCGGCAAGGCTCTCATGGGCGGAATCAACTTCATCCCCGCGATCATCGGGGCCTTTGCAGTCGGCGAGATCCTGGCAAAAGCCCAGGAAGGCAAGGGGTTGAGCGGGGAACATCTGAACATCAAAGTTTCCACCAAGCTGCCGAGTTTAAAAAAGATGCTGGCGTTGAAATGGACCATCGTCCGTTCCGCCGTGATCGGGACCGCCATCGGAATCCTTCCCGGCGTCGGTGCAACCACGGCGGCCTTCATCGGCTATTCCGAGGCGGTGCGCTGGTCCAAGCATCCGGAAAAGTTCGGCACCGGCGTTCCCGAGGGGATCGCGGGCCCGGAGACGGCCAACAACGCCGCGACCGGCGGGGCCATGGTGCCGCTATTGACTTTGGGAATTCCCGGCAGCGCCACGACCGCCGTCATTATCGGCGGCTTCCTGGTACACGGGCTGCAGCCCGGCCCGATGCTCTTCTTCAACCAGCCCAAACTGATGTACTGCATTTTCATCGCCATGTACGTGGCCAACATCCTGATGCTCTTTGCCGGGCTGGGGGTGGCCAAGCTTTTTGCCAATTTCCGCAGGGTGCGCTATTCGATCCTGGGCCCGATCATCTTTGTTTTCGCGGCGGTCGGCTCCTTCGGGATCCGCAACGACATGACGGACCTCTGGATCATGTTCGCCTGCGGGGTGCTGGGGTACTTCTTCAAGAAATTCAAGTACCCGATTGCGCCCATGATCATCGGCCTCGTCCTGGGACCCCTGACGGAGGTCTCGCTTCGGAAGGGAATGTTCATGACGGACTATACCCTGGGGCCCTTTTTACTGCGGCCGATCGCCGCACCGATACTCCTTGTGGCCGTCTGCTCGGTTCTGTGGAACTTTTACAGCGTTTTTATCAGGAAGGGCAAGGCTTCGCTGGAGGAGGCCGAATAACCATGAGGCTGAAGGCTGAAGAATAAAGAGGTTCATGATTTTCCGCCCCTTAAACGAGGCTGTCGCTTCCTAATCATCGGAACAAGGGGCTAAAGGAAGCAATTGATATTCCAGCCGGTTATATACGGCTGATTTACAGAAAACATTTTTTTAATAAGGCCCTGCTCGGGGATACGATCAAAGAGTGGATGATCGATGTCGCCGTCGGGATGGCGGCTAGTATCGTCAGTCTGTTTTCATGGGCCAAGCATGTTTCCCTTCTCCGGGGCGCCGAGCTGCACCGTGAAGTCATCCATTATTTTTAATGAGACGAGGTGTGGTATGGATATCTGGTTGGGGGCGCTGCAAACGGTCTTTGCACCGGCAACTCTTTTTTTTATCGCTTTTGGTGTGCTTTTGGGAACGGTCCTGGGGGCCATACCGGGGCTCAATTCCACCATGGGGACAGCCCTCCTGATCCCCTTTACGTTCGCCATGTCGCCGGAAAACGGCATTGCTCTTCTGGCTGCGGTTTACTGCGGCGGGACCTTCGGGGGATCGATTTCGGCGATTTTGTTTAACGTCCCCGGGGCGCCGGAAGCAGCCGCCACCGGTTTTGACGGCTATCCCATGGCCCAGAAGGGGCAGGCGGGTGAAGCGCTCGGATATGCCATCATGTGTTCCGTGCTCGGGGGGCTTTTCAGCGTTTTAGTCCTGAATCTAGTTTCCCCCCAACTGGCGAATGTGGGGCTGACCTTTTCACAGCCGGAGTACTTTGCGCTGGCGGTGGCGGCCCTCACGCTGATCGCCTCCCTGGGCGGCGCGGGAATGGCCAAGGCCTTCATCACAGGACTCATCGGCCTGCTTCTGGCCACCATCGGAATCGACGAGCTGACCGCCGATCAGCGGTTCACCTTCGGGACCAAGGCCCTCATGGGCGGTATCAACTTCATCCCTGCGATCATCGGTGCCTTTGCCGTCGGCGAGATCCTTGCCAAGGCCGAAGAGGGACTGGTGTTGGGCGGTGAACATCTGAATATCAAAGTTTCCACCAAACTTCCCAGTTTCAAGAATCTGATGGCATTGAGGTGGACGGTGGTCCGTTCCGCCTTGATCGGAACGGCGATCGGGATCCTCCCCGGCGTCGGCGCGACGACGGCGGCCTTCATCGGCTATTCCGAGGCCGTGCGCTGGTCCAAGCACCCGGAAAAGTTCGGCACCGGCGTTCCCGAGGGGATCGCCGGTCCGGAGACGGCCAACAACGCCGCCACCGGCGGGGCCATGGTGCCGCTCTTGACATTGGGGATTCCCGGCAGCGCGACGACGGCGGTCATGATCGGCGGCTTTCTCGTCCACGGGCTGCAGCCCGGTCCGATGCTCTTCTTCAACCAGCCCAAGCTCATGTACAGCATCTTCATCGCCATGTACGTGGCCAACATCTTCATGCTCTTTGCCGGGTTGGGGGTGGCCAAGCTCTTTGCCAATTTCCGCAAGGTGCGCTACTCGATCCTGGGCCCGATCATCTTTGTTTTCGCGGCGATCGGCTCCTTCGGGATCCGCAACGACATGACGGACCTCTGGATCATGTTCACCTGCGGGGTACTGGGGTACTTCTTCAAGAAATTCAAGTATCCGATTGCGCCCATGATCATCGGCCTCGTCCTGGGGCCCCTGACGGAGGTCTCGCTTCGGAAGGGAATGTTCATGACGGACTATGCCCTGGGGCCCTTTTTGCTGCGGCCGATCGCCGGGACGATTCTGCTCTTTGCCCTTCTCTCGGTCCTTTGGAACCTCTATGCCGTATTCATCAGGAAGGGCAAGGCCTCGATGGAGGAGATTGAATAAATAGGGCTGATGGCAGAAGGCTGCATGGTAAAAGGGTGACGGGAGTAGGCGGAAAGCTGAAAATACAAAAGCTGAATGTTATTAACGACCGAAAGAAAAGGGGGCAGAGGGGCTGGAAAGCGCATCTGCCCCCTTTTCTTATAAAATATCTTTTAAAAGGTCCAGACAGGTGCTGGATAACTGGACGCGCGTGTCTTCCACGCGGATGGCCCCCTCCTTGCAAATGTCCATGCAGCTTTCGCAGCCTATACAATCATCCGGGTTGGCGGCGATTACCTTGCCGTCGCGAATTTCCAGGACTCCGGCGCTGCAGACTTCGAGGCATTCTTCACAGCCGTTGCATTTTCTGATGTCCACGGTGGTTTTAAAAGCCATATTGTTTTTCAGAACCCTTTCTTTTCGGTTTCATTTTCAGATAATTATGGTAAGACAAAACGGATAAAAATCAAGAATCAATTTTCAGTATTTAACCCCGGATCGGTGAGTTTTTCATATGTTGCCTTGTCCGTTCGGGGATAGGCCCCGTGGGAGCCGTAATCATCTTATTTAAAATCTTTATGAATAGTGCCTTCCAGAATATATTCAGCATGTATTTTATCATGATCGGAGCGTATCTGCTGCGGACCCAAAAGCCCTATCCGGTCGAGACGCTCAATGATCTGCTGTTCTATTTCTTTCTGCCGGTTACCGTTTTTTATTCGATCGTAAACGCCCCCCGGCTTCAGTGGCTGATCTTTATAAAAATCGCCGGAACCGGTTTCAGCGTCCTGCTGCTGTCGGCGCTGATTGCCGCTGTTTTTATGAATCGGATAGGGGCAGCCGGAGGGTTGCGGAAAACCTTTCAGCTCGGGGCATCATACGGCAACCATGCCTTTATCGGTTTTCCGGCAGCCTACGCTTTTTCAGGAGAAAACGGATTGCTCCTGGCGTTGTTCTACCTGATCGGCACATACGTCTATCTGTATAGCGTCGGTTTTTATATCATGTCCGGCAAAATCACCGTTTCGGGCTTTGTTCGGAACCCGCTGGTACTCTCCCTGGCGGCGGCATTGCTGTGCGTGTCGCTGGAAACGAAGCCGCCGCCGCTGATTTTAAAAAGCATGGCGCTGATGAACCAGGCAACCTTTCCCCTGTCGATGGTCGTGGTGGCAGGGGGATTGCAGCCCAATTTGTTTAAAAAAGCGGCGACCCTCCTCCCGGTGGCGGCCGCCGGATGCATCCGGCTGATCATTTCTCCGCTGATTGCGTATGCCGCCGGTTTGTTGCTGAAATTTCCCACGGACCAGATCGGAATCTGTGTGCTGCAGTCGGCCATGCCCACCGGGGTCCTGGTCACCATATTCTCCATAAAGTACGAGGGTGATCCTCCTTTCAGCAACGCCCTGGTGTCGCTGACGACGCTGCTGAGCATCGCCTTGATTCCGCTGCTGTTTGCATGGCTGCAGCCTATCGGATAAAAAATGTTTCAGGCGAAAGCTTTATCCCCGCAATCCCATCGGACCCTTTATAAATATTTCGCCGGATTCATTAGAAGCTATAACATAAGACAGTAATTATTTCGGGTATCGGTGTTTTTTTCCGGTCCGGCAACCGGTGTAGAGGCGACGGCAAGCTCCACCGGCATATGCATTAAAATTCCCCGACCGCTCACGCATTTAGCGTATCGTTTTTTAGAAGTCATCGCAAAACCCCATCTGAGGCCTGATAGCTGCGTTGCAAGCCTCTTCAAAATGTTCAAACCTCCCGATGGTTGCTGCGCTTTTTCATCGGCTTGCGCCTTGCTCTCAGGCCTGATCCGAGGTTTCGAAACGACTTCTGCTGTTGCGTCCCGGAACTAACCTATAAAAGTCGCGGACACATTTTGGATGCGGCCGGCATGAACCCTATGGTACCCAGGTGTCCGGATCCGAATCGGCACGACAATAAACTTGTTGAATGATTGTTTGCCATTATCCGATTCGAATCTTGGACACCGGCTTAGATCTTGCTGGCTGAAACGCATGCCGGCCTTCTCCAAAACATGTCCGCTTCCCTTTATGAACGGCAAATAGAAATCGAATCTATTTCCGGGACACGACAATGGAAGCTATCTCAAAAATAGTCGATCACGTTCAAGGGCAAGGCGCAAACCGACGAAAAAGCGCAGCATCCATTGCGTATGTGAGCATGTTAAGGAGATTTGCAACGCAGCCAGTGAGCGTTAGATGCATTTTTGAGATGGCTTCTACTATCTTCCGGCCAACTCTTTCAGCAGCAGCGTCGCCCGGTGCGGGTTGAATATGCCGCACACGCAGGGTCCAAACAGGCGCTCGGCCCCTTCTTCGGCGGAGCAGTTGCCGGATTTGATGTCGGCAAGGACGTCTTCAATCAACCCCACCGATACCATGCCGTGACCGCACATGGTATTTAGCTGCAGAATTTCCGGAGGCGGCAATTTATCGGTCCGGCCCCAGCGGCCCATGGACTGGTTGATGGTGTGTTTCTTCAGGCCGGCTTCCTGGCAGCACTTTTCGACCCGGTCAAAAAGACCGGACACGACCACGCACAGCCCCAAATCGGCTGCTTTAAACAGCCGCAGCGCTTTCACCACCGCTTCCCGGGTCGTAAAAACCGCGTGAACAACGGACTGGTCCTGCAGGTTTTCCAGGATGCGGGCGACGCCGCCCTGATGGTATTCGTTGCCGTTGCGGCAGTCGCCGATTTTGACGGCGCCGGCTTCAAGGGCCATTTCAAGATAGCGGCGCAATTTGGGTGCGGCGCCCCTGTGATTGATGTCTTTTGAAGGCATCATCAGGATGACATAATCTTCTTCCAGTTTTTCACCGACGCGATGCAGGGTGTGGGTCATGTTAATCCTCCTTGATCAACGGCCGGCCTAAACCGACGTTGGTTTTACCGTTGGGTGCCATCCAGAGACCGGTGGCGGCGATATACGGCGCGGTGGGTACCGAGCCGTCCGGCGGAATGCGGGTGGCGACATCGAGGCTGAAAACACTATCGATCTGGCCAGCGACTGTTTCCAGGACCGGGAAAAGTTCGGGCAGCCTGTCGATTTTCAGTGAAAATTCCAGAATGGCCGACAGGACCTTCTCGTTTAATATGTCTTCTTTAAACTTGCCGGTTTTCGGATCCGACATCAGGCTGGTGGTGGGATTGATTTTCTCAAACACAACCCCGAGTCCGGCGACGGCCCGGGCCACCTTTTCGACGTCATACAGGCGGGCGCCGGTAACCGGGCGGCCGACCTCGATGGCGATGCCGACCTGGCCCAGCTTGAACCTGCCGGTGACTTCGTTGGTTTTCATTTCCTCAGTCCCTCGCCCGGGAATACCGGATTCAGCGGCAACCGTCAGCGGATTGCTGAGAATGCTGCGAATGATTCGCGGCCATTGCATCTCCTGCTGCCGGATGGCGTCGCCCGGGCATTCCGCCATGCGGAGACAGCTCCCGCATTCGGCGCATTCTTCAAAGTCGATTTGGGCCTGGTCCGCATCCATCGAAATCGCTTTGACGGGGCAGTAGGGGATGCATTGACCACAGCCGATACAACGTTCCTGATCGATTTTCATTAAGTGTCCTCCATGATAAAAAGTTGTTTCCGGTTGTGCATTTCCAATGGGCGGCGTCCGGCTGCGCGCCTAGACGGAAGGCAGTCTCTGGCCGTTAAGCCGCCCCGAACGGTGTCGCTTGTAATTCCGGAATCGAGTGAATCGTCAACACCTTATATCGGGATTAATTGTATCCAAAGTCAATCATAAATCAAGATATTTTTAATTGATCGAAAAGTGAATGTTTTAAAATTTATTTCAAAAAAAGAACCTAAATAAAATATATCTATCTGTAATTTCAGCATAATAAAAAATATAATTTTTTATTGACATTTCAAGCAAGTTTTTTTAAAAATCTTTCGAAAGCGGGCAACCATTTCCTGTATTGGATACAAAAATGAAGAAACCCCTTGCCTCAAAAAAATCCAAAAACAATTCGGTTTCCGTAAGGGAAAAAACTTACGAATTCCTAAAAGCGCAAATGCTTTCCGGGCAGTTCAGGCCCGGCGAAAGACTGACGGAAGAATCTCTGGCCGCCGAGCTGGGCGTCAGTCGCACCCCCATCCGTGAGGCCCTTCACAAGCTGGAACTGGAAGGGCTGGTCCGGCCGCTGGAAACCCGGGGATTTTGCGTGTCCCAGGATTCCAGGGAGGAAATCGATGAGATATTTGAAATCCGCACGATCCTGGAAGGGTATGCCCTGCGGTACGTCTGCAAAAACATCGGCAAGGACACCCTTAAAAAACTGGACGCCATTATCGAAAAATCCGAAAAGGCCTATCAGGTCCAGAAAATCGATGCGGTCTTCAAGTATAATACCCAGTTTCATGACACCCTGCACGGGCTGATCTCCCATAAACCGCGCCTGCTGGGGTTGATCGTGGACTTGCGCCAATACATCCTGCGGTATCGCAAGGACACCCTTCAACATATCCACGGCGCCCGGCGCAGTATCGACGGCCACCTTAAAATCATGATGGCCCTGCGTCTGGGCGATCCGGACCTGTGTGAACGGATCATGCGGGAGCATATCCATGAAGCCCGCGAAGATGCTCTATTTTCCCTGTTTGGTAAAATAAAAGACGGGGGCGTTAGTTGAATATCGCAATAACTAAAACCGAAAGAAGGGAGGTTTTATGAAGGTAGATCAAGATAAATGCATCGCATGCAAACGATGCTTCCCCTATTGCCCCATGGGGAGAATTCAAACGTTT
>JBFLWU010000029.1:0-62339 GCA_040757625.1 Thermodesulfobacteriota bacterium
AATGTAAAATTTGTCATGGCCTGCCTCCTTGGTTATGGCTCTGTGGTGTAAGGTTTCTCTTTCACCATAACCCACGTTTGCAAGGGGCAGGTCAACTTTTTTCAAACTGCAAACATTATGTCTAATAAGGAGTCTTGTGATGAATCAGATTACGATAAGCATGACCCGGTACCTGGCGGAACATCCGGAACTGAAGTACATATTTTTCGGCGGAAAAGGTGGTGTGGGCAAAACCGTAATGGCCGGCGCAGCGGCGCTCTGGGCCGCCAAAAAGGGGCGGCGGACCCTGCTGGCTTCGACCAATCCGGTTCACAGCCTGTCCAACCTGATGGAGCAGGATGTTTTCGGCAAACCGGCCGTTGTCTGCGAAGAGGAAAACTGCTACGCCTTTGAAATCGACACCAAGCAGACCATCGAACGTTCAAAGCAGGAAATCCGCGAGAAGATCAACTGGTTTTTAAAGTTTGCCGACCTGACCACAAAGGCTGACGAATTCATCGAATCGGCCACCATGAATCCGGCCTTTGAAGAATCGGCCATGTTTGAGAACATGACCGATCTGATGTTCAAGGACGAGTATGATTTTTATGTCTTTGACACGGCGCCCACGGCAAATGCCCGGCGGCTGCTGGGGATGTCCAAGGTCTACTCGCTCTGGGTGGACAAGATGCTCAAAAGCCGGGAGGAGGCAAAGTCTCTGCGGGAACTGCTTTCATTTTCCAAAAAGCAGGAGGCGGACCCTCTGCTGGAATACCTGCTGGGTTTTAAGGAGCGTATGAACAAGGCCAAAAGCCTTCTGACCGATGAAGCCCTGACCGCCTTCTTTTTTGTCACGCTGCCGGAGAGCCTGCCGATAGCGGTAATCACGCGGTTCATCAATTGGTTTCATGAGTTCGGGATTCCGGTGGGCGGGGTTGTGGTCAACGGGCTGATCCAAAAGGAGCAGGTGGGCGCGGACGCCGCCGAATTTGTCCTGAATCGCATCCGGATGCAGGATGAGCATATGAGCGAGATCTGGAAAATTTTCGGCGACCGGGTGCGGGCCATCGTTCCGCTTTTCGAGACCGAAATCAAAGGCGCCGCCATGCTGAACCGCACGGTCGGGCATCTGTTTGCGGGATAGCCTGGCCGATTGTTTAATAACTTCTAATCCGTCCGGTGAGATTTGCCCAGGGCCGCCGGGGCAACGCCGGAAAAGAGGCGCAAGAGCGATTTCTTAAAACCGCTGTCTCCGGCCCACCTGAGGATGGATTCTTTCTGGGCAAGGTGCATCAGGACCAGGGTAAATATCATGAGCGGAAAGGGCGCTACCTGGAAAACCTGAGCCGGAATGGAGGGGAGCCAGCCCTGGAAGTAGATGCCCAGAACCTGCAGGAAAGAGAAAAGATAGGCCCCCAGGGCCGCCTTGACCGGGTCCCACCCCCCGAAGATAACCAGCGCCAGGGCGATCCAGCCGGTTCCCTCGGCGCCCTGGGGCCGCCCCCATCCCTGCTTGGTGGAGAGCGAAAACGTGGCACCGGCAAGCCCCACCAGCATCCCCCCGCACACGGCATAAAAGAGCTGCAGGCGCTGCGGCGCGATCCCCCTGGCAAAGGCGGCCTGGGGGTGTTCCCCCACGGAACGCAACTGCAGTCCCAGCGGGGTGCGATACAGATACCACCAGGACAGGCCGATAAGCATCAGGCTCAGATAGACCGAAAGATTGTGGGTGAATAAAACAGGGCCGAGCACCGGTACCCGGCTGAGAAGCGGAATGGGCAGCGAGGCCACCTGGGGGCCGTGGATGCGGGCATAGGGATTGCCTAGAAAATATGCCAGGTCCCGGGTCATCAGGGTCAGGACAAAACCGACCGCCACCTGAGACTGGTTCAGATAGATGCTGAAGACGGCAACGGTCGCCGCCGTCAGGGCGCCCACAAGGGCGGCCGCAAGAAATCCCAGCAAGAGGCTGTTGGTTTCATAGGCGACGGCAAAGGCCGTCATGGCACTTAGCAGGATGGAGCCGTCAAGTGACAGGTTGATCAAGCCCGCCCGTTCGGTAATGGTTTCCCCCATGGTTGCCAGAATAATCGGGGCGGCACCGGCGACAACACCGGCAAACAGGACGGTTAAATTCAGTTCATTCATGGGGCGATGATTCCTTTCGTTCCCTGCGCCGCATGCGCCAGGCCTGCACCGCCAGGGCCGCCAGTACCAGTGAGCCCTGTATCACGCCGCTTAAAGATGAATCCAGTTGAAGCATCATCGGCAGCTGGATGCTGCCGGTATTCAGACAGGCAAAAAAGAAGGCGACCGCCGGAGCCGCCCAGATGTTGTAGTTGGCAAGCATGACCACCAGCAGGGCCAGATAGCCGTAATTGCTGGAAATGGCAGGCAGCAGGCGATGATATACCCCGGTCACCTGCAGGTTTCCGGCCAGCCCGGCAAAGCCGCCGGCAAACAGCATGGCAATCAGCATATAGTGATCCGGCCTGAGCCCGAAAAGATAGGCGGCGGCGGAATTGTTTCCGATGGCTTTTAAGTTTAGACCGATGCGGGCATAGCGAAGCAGCAGGGCCGTCAGAATCACTGCCAGCAGGACGAAAAACAGACCCGCGGGGGAGAGATTCAGCGCCGGGGTGTGCGACAGCCACAGCTCCTGGGGGAACAGTTCGGTACCGCTCATGGATGCAACCCCAGGCCGCTTCCAGGGGCCGAAAATCAACCAAAGGATGATTCCCTGGGCGACGAAATTTAAACCGAGACCGGCAAAGATCTCATTGACGCCCCCCCTGGTTTTTAAATATCCGGCCAGCAGCGCCCACAGCGCGCCGCCGGCAGCGCCGGCAGCAAAAGAGAACCCCAAAACCAGCGGCGGCATGCCGGCGGTGAGCCCCCAGCGCAGGGCAGCGGTCGTAAACACGGCGCCCATCATCACCTGGCCTTCGACACCGATATTCCAAAGGCCGATTCTGAAGGTAAACAGCAAGCCATAGGCGCAAAGCGTCAGGGGTATCCAGGCTTTAACGACGTGGGAGAATTTACTCCAGGACCCCAGCGACCCTTTGAGAATATGAAAGTAAGCCGAAAGAGGCGGGGCTTTGGCCAGCAGAAGAATCACCGTTGTGAAAACAAATACGATAATCAGCGCAAAGGCCAGATCCCGCAGGAATTGGATCAATTTTTTCGGATTATTATAAGGTCCACGGTGCTGCAAAATTCCTCCGGGCTTTCCCTTTTAGGTTGTGTCGCAATGAAAACCGAGTACACTTTTTCGCAAATTCATTTACGTATGCTGCAATCTGGATTTAAAGGCGCCTTTTTAACAATCCCCCTTACCCCCTTTAACAAAGGGAGGCCGGGAAGGATTTTAGGACGTTAATGTACTTAAGAAAACATGCCAGATCAAACCTTGCCCGCAACCGCGCGGCCCAGGGCATGGATATCAATATCATCGGTTTTAACGTCTTTGACGATGCGGCCGTTAAAGAAAACCAGCACCCGCTCGGCAACCGTCAGGATCTCTTCCAGTTCCGGGGATGAAAAGATAATGCCGGTATTGTGGATACAATAGGTTTGAAGATATTGCCAGACCCACTGGGTGGATTCCATATCAAGGCCCCGGGTGGGATTGTCAAGCAGGAGCAGCTGCGGATTTTCAGGCAGAAATGAAAGTAGCAGACGCTGCTGATTGCCGCCCGACAGAGATTGAACGGGTGTTTCCGGTTTTCCCTTGATGTGAAACCGGTCGATTTGTTTTTCAGCGGTTTGCCGGGCTTCCTGCCAGGAAATCCAAAACGAGCCGGCGTGCTGCTGCAGGGCAAAATGTTCCGTGAGGTTCATATCGGTTATCAAACCCTCCTCCAAACGGGAAGCAGGCATGTACCTTACTCCGGCGGCTTTAAAAAAATGGTAGCCTTTGCGGCTGACATTTTCTCCTTCCAGATAGACCGATCCGGATTGGGGCGCCTGAAGTCCACAGAGGACCCTCAGGAAGACACCCTGACCACTTCCTTCCAGACCGGCAAGGCCCACGACTTCGCCCCGGTTGATGACCACATCGCAAGGCTCCAGGCCGGTGCGTCCGCCGGCGGCGGAAACGCCGCGCAGGGCCAGCAGCTCCCGGTCGGATGAAGCGCTCCGGCAGGCCGGCGAGACCGGCGGGACGTCGAACATCATCTCCAGCAGGGCGGTAATATCCAGAGGCGCGTCCATTTCTCCGGTGACGACTCCCTGGCGCAGGACGCTTACGCGGTCACACAGCGCTTCCACATCTTCCAGTTTGTGGGACACCAGGATAATGCTTTTTCCTTCCGCCGTTAATTTCCGCAGGGCCTCGAAAAGAATTTCCCTCTGGACACCGGATATCCCGGAGGTGGGCTCATCCAGGATCAACACCCGGCAGCCCAAAGAGAGGAGCCGGATGATTTCAAGCTGCTGGCGCTCGCCCACGGTCAGGCTGCTGACGGTCGCTTCAGGCGATAGCGAAAAGTTCAAGCGTTCGCACAACCGGATGAACTGGTCTTTAAAATGAAAACGGCGATGGATGAATCCGCGGGACTGCCCCAGCATGAAGTTGTCCAGCGCCGAGAGGCGCGGAAAGTCCAGGGGGTCCTGATACAACATGCCGATTCCCAGGCGGGATGCCTGGGCCGGGGTCGCATAAGCGGCCGGCGCGCCGTTGATTAAAATGTTGCCGTCGGTTTTTCGGATATACCCCGCCAGAATTTTCATCAGGGTGCTTTTGCCGGCGCCGTTTTCACCCAGGATGCCGTGAATCGTTCCCGGCGCGACTTTCAGCGATATGCCGTTGTTGGCCCTGACAGGACCGTAATGCTTGTGGATGTTTTGAAATTCAATCCACATTTTCAATAGCACCTTTTAACAGGATAAAGGTTTCGGGATTTATGTTTCATATTTATGTTATCCATGTATGTATAATATAAAAACCTTACCCGGACAACATATTGATTGATCAGCTGATAATTAATTGATAACAATAGCATCCATTCCAAAGAGGCAGTTGAAGCACGGGTGGGTTGCCCCCGGAAAGGGGATGAAATACCCGGATCAACGTTCATCAGGAGGGTGATTATGAACACACACGAATTTAAAAGCCCGCTGCACAAAATGGTCTGTACGAGTATTACCGATCTGTGGAACGATTCCTGCTCGGTGGAGGAACTGAAGTATGCTATCGCGCACGGCGCCGTGGGGGCCACTTCCAATCCGGTGATCGTTGGGGAGGTTTTAGGAAAGGAGATGCATCTTTGGAAAGACCGCATCCGCCAGCTTGTCCAGGAAAATCCGACGGCGACCGACGATGAAATCACCTGGCAATTGATTGGGGAGATATCGGCCAAGGGGGCCGCGCTTCTGATTCCCATATTTGAACGCGAGGGGGGAAGAAAGGGCCGCCTGTCCATCCAGATCGATCCCAAGTGTTACCGGGACCCGGAGCGCATGGTCCGGCAGGCGGTTCATTTTGACCGCCTGGCGCCCAACATCATAGTCAAAATTCCCGTCACCCGGGCCGGTGTTGAAGCTATTGCCGAGGCAACCTATCGAGGCGTGAGCATCAATGCCACGATCTGTTTTTCTGTTCCCCAGGCGGTGGCCGTAGCCGAGGCGGTGGAAAAAGGGTTGACCCGGCGCCAGAAAGAAGGAAAGGACATCTCCCGCATGGGGCCGGTCTGCACGATCATGGTCGGGCGGTTGGACGACTGGCTGAAAGGGCTTGCCAATCGCGACGATATTATTACGACGCCGCCTTGTCTTGAGTGGGCCGGAGTTGCCGTGATGAAGAAAGCCTACGAAATCTATAAAGCCCGCGGATACCGGTTGCGCCTCCTTTCCGCCGCCACGCGCAACCACATGCACTGGTCGGAGTTCATCGGCGGGGATGTGGTCATCACGCTCACGCATCAATGGCAGCGGCGTTTTAACGGCTGCGACGTGGCGGTTGAGCCCCGCATGGACAGACCCGTCGATCCGGAAATGGTAAACGAACTGCGCGACAAGTTCAGCGACTTTCGCCGGGCCTACGAAATCGACGGTATGGCTGCGGATGATTTCGACACGTTCGGGCCGACCGTAAAAACGCTGCGACAGTTTATCGGCGGGTACGAAAGTCTGGTGGCCACCATCCGGGATATGATGCTGCCGAATCCGGACACCAAGAAAGACCTTTGAAATTAAAGGCCGGCTGTCTCCCGGATAAATTTGCGCGCCTTGCGGGCATATTCGAGCGGATTGGCTTTTTGCGGATCCTGCTCGGCCTCAACCACGAACCAGCCGCTGTAACGGGCCCGGGCCAACAGGTCGAATACCGGCGGAAAAGCGACCATACCGTCCCCGGGAACGGTGAACACGCCGGCCTTGACCGATTCCAGAAAACTCATCCGCTCCCGCCGGACCGTTTCCAGCACCTCCCGGCGGATATCTTTTAAATGCACATGCGCGATGCGGTCCAGATACCTGCGGGCCAGCTCCACCGGGCTGTCGCCGGCGTAAGTAATATGGCCGGTATCCAGCAAAAGGAAAACCAGTTCGGGATCGACGGTGTTCATCAGGCGGTCTATTTCCGCCAGGCTCTGGACACCGGTGCCCATGTGGTGATGATACACGATTTTCATGCCGTGGGCGCGAGCCGTTTGGCCGGCCGCATGCAGTCCGGATGCCAGCTCTTCCCACTGGCGGTCGTTAAAAACCGGTTTGTCAAAGACACAGGTTCGGCTTCCCTGGACGCTGTGGCCGCATTCGCAAACCACGATGACGTTCGCTTCCATGGCCTTTAGAAAACGCAGGTGTCGCTCGAACCCGCCTAGGGTTTCTTCCCGCCGGCCGTCTTCGGTGAAATACGTGCTGAACCACGCGCTGGCGACCCTCAACCCCAGGGGCTGCAGCGCCTTTTTCAGCGTTTCCGGGTCGCGGGGGAATTTGTTGCCGACCTCACAGCCTTCAAAGCCGGCCTGGGCCATTTCGCGGATGCAGGTTTCAAAGGGGATGTGACCGCCCAGTTCCGGCAGGTCATCGTTGGTCCAGCCGATGGGGGCGATTCCGAGTTTGACGGAATTTTTTGAAAACATACGGTTGTTGTCCTTGGTGACGGGTATTAGAAGTTATCTCAATAAAATCTAATTATTTCATGATCCGGGCCGCGGGCAAACGGTGAAGTCACGACGGCTCGCTCCATAGACAGTTGTACATAACTCCCCCGACCCCTCACGCATTTAAAATAATTTTTTTTGAGACAGCTTCTAGTGTTGCGTCCTGGAAACAACTTATAAAAGTCGCGGTCATATTTTGGGTTCGGCCGGCATGAACCTTATTGTGCCCAGGGTCCGGATTCGAATCCTGGACACCGGCCAAGACCCTGCTAACTGAAACGCCTGCCGCCTTCTCCAAAACACGACCGCTTCCCTTTATGACCGCTAAATAGTATTTCCGGGACACGACACTAGTAGGGGCGCGCTTTAGCGGTTTTTTCCGTCATCCTGCGATTGGCCTCCATGACCTTCGCGGACCTGGAAACTTCAGCCACGCCCACTCGCCACCAGGACTCGTAGCCGCTGCTCATGGTTTGCGGCGCCACTTTGATTTCAATCAGGGTTGAGCCCGCCTCATTTTGGGCGGCCGCCAGCTTGCTTTTAAGGTCGGCAATCGTATCGGCAAAAAAAGACTTCACGCCCAGGCTGCCTGCGTAGCCGGCAAAATCCACGTCGGCCACCGGCCCGCTCAGGCGGTCGCTTTCCTTGTCGCGGCGCCTGAATTCATTTCCGAAACCGTTGCTGCCGCAGGATTCCTGAAGGTTTTTGATGCACTGATAGCCGCCGTTATTCAGCAGAACGACAGTGATTTTATGGCCTTCGCGGATGCTGGTCAGGATTTCGCTATGCAGCATCAGATAGCTGCCGTCGCCCACGATTACGTAGACTTCGGCTGCGGGCGACGCTATTTTTACACCCAGGCCCCCGGCGACCTCGTATCCCATACAGGAAAAGCCGTATTCCATGTGATAGGTTTTCGGTCTTTCGGCCCGCCAGAGACGGTGCAGGTCACCGGGAAGACTGCCGGCAGCGCAGACCACGATGTCCTCCGGCCCCAAGAATTCATTGAGCGCCCCGACGACGGCGGTCTGGCTGTTTCCGTTTTTGCTGTCAGGGTGATAGAGCCGATCGACCTCTTCATCCCATTTACGGCGCAGGACGGCGATCTTCTTCTGGTAGTTCTTTTCGGTAGCATAGCCGGCCGCTGCCAGCGCCGCCTGGAGCGCCTCAAGACCCTGCCGGGCGTCGGCGCTCATAAAAAGGCCGTCCATCTTGTAGCCGTCAAAGGGATGGATATTCAGATGCAGGATGTGCGCTTCCGGGTTCTGAAAAGCGCTCTTGGAGGCGGTCGTGAAATCGGTGAGGCGCGTTCCGACGGCAAGGATCAGGTCCGCTTCCCGCGCCAGCATATTGGCGGCGGCCGTGCCGGTGACCCCGATGCCGCCGACACTCATGTCGTCTTTCCAGCTTATGGCGCTTTTACCGGCCTGGGTTTCCGCAACCGGTATTTTGAACCTGCGGGCGAAAGCGGCCAAGGTCTCGGCGGCCAGGGAATAATGGACGCCGCCGCCGGCGATGATCAGCGGTCGCCGCGACGCTTGGATGGCCGCCGCCGCCGCGAGCAGAACCCGCCGGGAAGGTTCGAGCCGATCAATATGCCAGATGCGTTTGTTGAAAAAAACGGCCGGATAGTCAAAGGCTTCGGCCTGGACATCCTGGGGCAGAGAGAGGGTAACGGCGCCGGTGTCGCGGGGATCGGTCAAGACGCGAAAAGCGTTTATCAGGGCAGTCATCAGTTTTTCGGGCCGGTCGATCCGGTCCCAGTAGCGGCTCACCGGCTTAAAGCAGTCATTGGCCGTCACGGTATAATCACCGGGGACCTCAATCTGCTGCAGAACGGGGTCGGGCTGCCGGCAGGCAAAAATATCTCCCGGCAGAAGCAACACCGGAATCCGGTTCACCGTAGCGGTGGCGGCGCCGTTTACCATGTTCAGGGCGCCAGGCCCGATGGAAGAGGTGCAGGCAAAAATCGCCAGCCGGTTTTTCTGCTTGGCAAAGGCGGTGGCGGCATGAACCAGCCCCTGCTCGTTATGGCCGCAAATGTAGGTCAAGCCGGTTTCCATAAACTCCAGGGCTTCACCCAGCCCGGTGACATTGCCGTGGCCGAAAATGCCCATGACGCCTCGTACAAATTTATTCTCAGTGCCGTCCATCTCAACAAACTGATTGTCGAGAAATTTCAGTAAGGCCTGGGCCATGGTCAGGCGGATGGTATGCATTTTTTTCAGCCTCCCCTGCTAGGGTTTAAATTTGGGTTGCCAGACGTCGGCATCCTTTGCCAGCGTCCATTCATGCGCCGGGGTAAACTCCGGGCTGGTGTAGGGGTTTTCCGGAAGATGGCGAATGACCCAGATGTAATACATCCCATAGCCGGGGGCGGACACCTGGGAATGGTCTTTTCCATTCGGGATTTTCAGGGTGTCGTTTTGATGAAGCATGAACACCTGATCACCGACTTCGCCGTGGCCGTACCCCTGCGGTTTGGTAAAGCGATAGTGATAGATTTCGGGCTGGGGGTGATGGTGCGGCGGATAACTGGACCAGCGTCCCGGAAAATTGACAACCTCGCCTAAAACCAGTTTGGCCTCCGGTCGGTTGCGGAAATCAAAAATGGTGCGCACGATGCGATAGGCGGTATCCTGAAGCAGACCCTTGCCGCGGTGTTCGTTTTCAAGCATATTGGTGGCGTCAAACAGGCAGGTTGCAAAGGCCTGGTCGTTTTCAACCTGAAAAACGGCCAGTTCACAGTCGCTGTCGGCGGTCAGGCCGGCGCTCGCACCGGCCGCCAGATGAAGGGCCGTCGGCGCTTCATCAAAAAGCGAACGGCGGCCGGCCGCGACCGATTTGCCGTTATAGCGAAAAGTGACGCCGCCGTTCATCAGCAGGTAGGCGCTTTCTAGGGGGGATGCCAGGGATTTGGTTTCACCGCCCTGGAGCTTTAGAACGCCGAAATTGATGCCGGTGTCGCAGCGGGCTTCCCCCATGGTGGTAATTGCGGTATAGCCCCGTTTGAAACCGGCCGGATTATTGATCAGCAGATCGGACATGAAGTTCACCTCCACCGTGTCGCTTCATCGTCATTCATTCGCACAGGTTTGGTCCGGGCACCTTCAGCAGACAGGCTGAAGCACAAAATTGATGCTTTGATCGACCGCCGCCTTTAACGCTTCAAGCTCCATCGTCTGAACCTCTTCGGCAAAAGGTTCAAAGGAAATGTCTCCCCGGTAACCCTGCTTGACGAGCTGATTCAGCTGCTCGCGGTTGTTAATCCGGTCCTGGGCGGTGATTAAAATCCGGTGCTTGTCCCTGTAGCTACCGGTTGAAACGGCGCTTTCCACGCCGGAGACGTGGACGAGGCCCGTATAGGAGACATCATACTCATTCAACAGGGTGTCGCCGGTATCCGGTCCCAGCCGGTGATGGAAGGTGTCATAAACGATTTTATAGTTGCGGCCGCCCGATTCCTGTATGGCGCGCATGGCAACAACCTTTGACCTGAGCGAGCATTCCCTGAATCCCAGCGGTTCTACATATCCCTTGATCCCGCTGTCTTCAAACAGCGGTGCAAAGCGTTTTAATGCCGCCACCGTTTCCTTAAAACATACATCTGCGGTTCTATTATCCTTTACGTCATTGTTGGGTACAAGGATGACGGCTTTGCAGCCGATGGCGGACGCAAGGCCGACCAATTCTTTTAATTCTTTCCAGACGGTTTGTGAAACGGCCTGCAGGTTAAACTTCTGCTGGGCGTTGATGGTTAAGATGTTAATAGCGTATTTTTGCGACAGGGCGACGATTTGCATTGGGCGGAAGGCATCAATGCAACCTTTTCCCGGCAGATCGTTGCGCAATTCAACCTTATGTATATTCAGCTCCGAACTTGTTTTGAAAAACGCTTCAAGGGTTAAGGCGGGAAAAAGGATCCTGTTCAGGCTGATTTGTGATCTGCTGATCATAAGGCGTGACTCCCTTTTTATTGCTGCATTTTCAACCGTACATCCGCCAGGGTCCCGCGGAAGGGGCCCGGTGCTTCCAGTTTCAGCGACACCAGCGCGGCGGCAAATTTGAGGGCGTCAAAGGGCGCATCCCCCAGGGTTCTGCGCGCAAGATAACTGCCGAAGAGGGTATCGCCCCGGCCCGTGCGGCCGTTAATTATTTTCGGTGTCAACGGGGTCCGGTAGATGTTTTTTCCACAGGCAAGAACCAGTTCATGGTTATGGGAGACGACCACTTCCTTGGGCCCCATTGCCGAAAGCTCCCGTGCGGCGGCGGCAAGATCGGTTGTTGCGGTCAGAATTTCTGCTTCCGCCGCATCCGCCTTCAAATAGGTCACCGACCCCAGGGCCTGCTCGACCTCGTCCGATTTTTCGAAAACCAGTTCAGCGCCGCGGGAAACACGCAGCAATCCCTGGACGTCCAGCCCGACTTCGCCAAACCGGCTCAGGGACTGCAGGGTCTGCAGCGGGATTTCCCCTTTGATCAGGGCTGCTGCGTGAAGGATCTTGGCGGTGACCGCGGGTAGGGACTCCGGGGTAAAGGCATCGGCTGCCGCCAGGCAGGTGCAGGTGCGCCGCTCCTTATCCATGGTATGATAGACATTGCGGATGGCGGTGGTTCTTTTTGAGGGCAGCGCCCAGACAGGAATTTGCTCATCGGCAAACAGATCGCACAAATGACGATCTGCCGGAGCCAGCCTGGTGATGATGCCGACGCGGGCCCCCGAACGTTTTGCCGCAAAAGCGCCGTAGGTAACCGCACCCCCCATGGAACATTCTCTTCCGTCCGGGTAAATGTTCTCATCCTTGGAAACAGCTCCGACCAGTATCAGGTCAAACGCTTGCGAAGGATCAGATTTTGACATGGCGCAATTAACCATTATTAAACCGGCAACAACCGAATTTCGGGAGGCATGATCATCAATCAGTTTGGGTGAACATTATAACCGTTTGGGAATTGAGTCAATGGCATTATCGTTTCATGGTTATCCGGATAGCCCCGATTAAGTCAATGTGGGCGGCGCACATAACCGGATATCAAAAGACTTGCTTCCCGGACAAGGGTATTATATGAATAAAAAGATTTTAAACCCTGCTTTTTATATTACATGCTGGGCCGGGGAATTTCATTGCGAATACCTAAGGAGTGAGCCGTTGTCGCTTCACCGTTTGTCGGCGGGCTATCCCCGGGCAGACAGGATAACATTTGAAAAACTCACCGACCCCTGAATTACATAACTATTGCTGAAAAAAAAATAAATCCACCCGGCCAAGTCCCGCCGCACCCACTGATAAAACCGGGCAGTCAACGTTACCGCAAACGGCCTGTCGGCAACAGGAGCGCAAGATGGCATTCGGATACAGCACCAACGCCTATGTGAAATTTACGCTTACGGAAGCAATCGAACGAATCGCCCGCCTGGGATTTCGGGCGGTGGAAATAATGGGCGACAGGCCCCATCTTTATCCTCCGGACTTTCCTGAAAAGGATCTGGCGCAGCTCAAGGCGATCATTGCCGGGCATGGCCTGAAAGTAAGCAACATCAACAGTTTTACCCTCTTTGCGGTAGGGGATACCTATCTGCCCTCCTGGATCGAACCGGACAAGGCCAGACGGGAGATCCGCATCCGGCACACCCTCGAGAGCCTCGCGGTGGCGGATTATCTGGGATGTAAAAGCATATCGGTACCGCCGGGCGGACCATTGAACGGAATGGAACGGCGGGCGGCCATGTCTCTATTCCACGAGGGCCTGGAACGGGTCATTCCCCTGGCGGAGGAATTAAATGTAAAAATTCTGGTGGAGCCGGAACCCCGTCTGCTGATCGAAAGAACCCAAGAGTTCAAGGACCTCATAAAGGACGTGAGATCCGGCATTGTGGGAATCAATTTTGATGTCGGGCACTTTTTCTGTGTGGGCGAGGACCCGACGACTGCTTTTGAAGAACTTTTCGGCTGGGTGGGGCATGTGCATATTGAAGATATTGCACCGGACCGGAGCCATAACCATCTGATCGCCGGGAAAGGGGCGATCCGGTTCAAGGAAATTTTTCAGACAATGGTGCGCCTGGGATACGCGGGGGATATCAGCCTGGAGCTTTACCCCTACGTGGATATACCCGATGCGGCCGGCCGGGAAAGCCTCGACTATCTGCGGCCCATATTTCTAGAGGCGGGTCTGAAAATAGACGACTGACCCATAAGCGGACTGGTTATCACTTCGTGGCGGTCCCGCCCGGCCGGGGCCAAGGCCCCCTGACTTTAAATCCTTGACATAGGCAATCGGCCGCATATATAGGAAAAATAAGAGATCAGCGTAAGAACTTCTGACAAATTATTATCAATAATAAAAGGAGGTTTTTATGAAAAAAGCGATACTCATATTGCTACTTGCGGGAATTTTCGTGCTGAGCGGTTTCACTCCGGTCCGTGCTGCGGGTAAGGTTCTCCACATTTACGATGCCTTTGATACGGAGGAGGCTCAATATTACATCGATGCCTTTGAAAAAGAAACCGGAATTGATGTGGTATTCGTAAGAATGTCCTCCGGCGAGGTTCAGGCAAGGGTGGAAGCGGAAGCGGCCAACCCCCAGGCCAGTGTCTGGCATGCGGGTTCCAATACATCGCATATTAGCGCCGCCTCAAAAGGCTTGCTTGCGCCATACAAGCCCAAGACCGATTTTGAACTTTCGGGAAATCTTCGCGCCGATGACTGGGCCTGGACCGGCTTTTATTCCGGAGCCATCGGGTTCGTATCCAACACCAAATTCCTGAAGAAAAAAAACGTCAAGGCGCCGACCTCCTGGGACGATCTTCTCAAGCCCGTCTTTGCAAAAAACGTTACCATCGCCTATCCCTATACTTCAGGCACTGCCTACACGACCTACGCCACGCTGGTCCAGATGTACGGACTTGAAAAAGCGCTGGACTGGTGGGAAAAGTTCGATAAGGAGAGCATTCATCAGTATACCAAATCCGGAACCGGCTGCATCCCCATGGTCGGGCTGGAAGAAGTCGCCGTAGGGATCTCATTTTCGCACGATATCCTTGCCAAGGGCGTGAACAAGGGCTATCCGGTGGTTATGACGTTTCCCAAGGAAGGCACCGGTTATGAAATCGGCGGCTTATCATTGATAAAGAACGGTCCTGAACCGGAACTGGGAAAACAGTTTATCGACTGGTGCTTTACCGTAAAAGCCCAGAACCTTTTCCAGAAATATAACCGTCTGCCCGTTAATCCCAAGGCCTCCGTCGCCAAAGGCTCCGTCACCCTTGATCAGGTCAAGCTGATCGATTATAACCACATTTGGGCGGGACAGAGCAAAGACAAGCTGGTCCAAGCCTGGCGGGATCGAATCGGAAAATAGACAGCGGGCCTCCAACCGAAAGAATCCCCGCCTGCGGGTTCTCCTGGGGCGGGGATTTTTTGCCCTAACGATGCAATACGAAGGTTTATCACGTCCGATTGCTTGAGGTACGGCATGGCCAAACAAGGGAGCAACTCGTCGGAGATATTAGCAAATTTGCGTATGATCTGGAAAGAGCCGCTGCTCCTTTTTTCCATACTTGCCATTTTCTATTTTTTGCTGGTTTTCGTGGTCTACCCCATATTTCTAGTGATAAAGACCAGTCTGATCGTTGAAAAACAGTTTAATCTTTCAAACTATCTGGCGATTTTCTCAAAAAGGTACTTTTATCAACCCTTTTTTAACAGTATCATCTTGGGGGCCTGTACCGCTTTTGCCGGAACCCTCCTCGGTTTTACTTTCGCCTATGCCATCACCCGAACTCCCTTGCCGTTTAAACGCTTCTTCAGGCTCGCGGCAACGTTTCCCATTATCTCGCCGCCGTTTATCGTTTCGCTTGCCGCCATTCTGCTGCTCGGCAGGGCTGGCAGCCTGACCCCGTTCATACAAAAAGTCATCGGTGAATATTCCATTTATGGACTGGGCGGGCTGGTGCTTGTGGAAACCATTGCCTATGGCCCCATCGCATTTCTGGTACTCCACGGGGTGCTTCAGGCCATTGATCCGGCTTTGGAAGAAGCGGCCATGGACCTGGGCGCCTCCAGAATCCGGGTTTTTTTTACCGTAACCTTGCCGCTGGCGATACCCGGCATTGCCAGCGCATGGCTCCTGGTGTTTATAGAATCCATGGCCGATTTCGGGAACCCGATGGTCATTTCCGGAGATTTCCGGGTACTTTCCGTTCAGGCCTTTTTACAGATCACCGGGATGTACGACCTCTCCAGGGGGTCGACCCTGGCGATTCTTCTTCTCGCCCCAACACTGACAGCCTTTTTCATCCAGAAATATTGGGTCTCAAGAAAATCGTATGTGACGATTACCGGAAAACCTACCGGGTCAACCATCCGCGGAGTGGAATGGTACATTAAATTGCCGGCTTACACCTCCTGTTTCCTGTTCACCGGGGTTATTTTTCTCTTCTATGGCATGGTCGTATACGGATCTTTCCAGACGCTCTGGGGCGTTGATTCGACCCTGACCCTCAAAAACTATGTAGACATGTTCAAGGTGGGCAAGAATTATATTGTCGATTCGCTGCTTCTTTCCACGCTGGCGACCCCGGCAACCGGGATACTGGGAATGTTTATCGCCTTTCTGGTCATCCGGAAAAAATTTATGGGGCGCGGACTCATGGAGTTTGTGTCCCTGCTGACCTTTGCCGTGCCGGGAACGGTCGTGGGAATCGGATACATCCTGGCATTCAACGAGAGGTCTTTGATGTTTCCGTTTATTCTGACGGGGACCGCCTGGATTATTGTCACGCTGCTCATATTCAGAAACATGCCGGTGGGAATCCGTTCCGGCATCGCAGCCCTGCAGCAGATCGACCCGGCCATTGAGGAAGCCTCCACCGATCTGGGCGCCGACAGCAATAAGACCTTTTTAAAGATAACGCTGCCCATGATCGCGCCGGCCTTTTTTTCAGGACTGGCTTTCAGCTTTGTCAAAGCGATGACTGCGATCAGTGCGATTATATTTGTTGTTTCCGGAAAATGGAATCTCATAACCGTAGCCGTTCTCGGTTTTGTGGACAACAGCCAGTATGCCCAGGCGGCGGCCATGAGTCTGCTTCTGATTTTAATCGTGCTTATCGCTCTTGGCATTATCCAGGTGCTGGTGAACCGAATCGGCAAAGGCGCAAGGAGCATCACGGTGGTCGGCTAAACCCTGCAGTTGTATAAAAAACATGACAAGATATATAAAAAAATAATAATAACAATATGTTTGAGAAAATTTGGGACTGTTTCTCAGATAAAATTTTTATGACACCTCGCGCAACAAAAGAATTTGTCATGTTATTTACCCGGAGGGAAAGCCGAGGATGCCCCATCTCCTTCGTTGCCAAGGGTTTGCAGTAAAATATTACGGCTGCACCCTTGAACGCCTCGGATCTGGAGCATCCTCGGCTTTTTCAACAGCAGGGTAATGGCCACCACATCTGAAAGGGTGTAACCTATGGAAGCGGGTTATCTTGTTCTTGAGAATCTCGTCAAGGTGTTCGGCACCGGGGAAAAAACCGTTCAGGCGGTAAATAATGTCAGCCTTCGGGTAAAAAAAGGAGAGCTGGTCACCCTCTTGGGGCCGTCCGGCTGCGGAAAAACAACTGCATTGAGAATGATTGCCGGTTTTGAAATCCCCACCTCCGGCAGGATCCTGATTGATGGCGAGGACATGGGCGCTACGCCGCCTAACCGCAGACCCACCACGATGGTATTTCAGAACTACGCGCTTTTTCCACACCTGACGGTATTTGAAAACATTGCGTATGGACTCAAAATCCGCAGGAATTCGGCCCAGGACATTCGCAGAAAAACACGGGAGATAATGGGGCTCGTCGGGCTGGAAGGATTCGAGGAACGATCCCCGGCTCAGCTTTCGGGCGGCCAGCAGCAGCGCGTCAGCCTGGCCCGTTCGCTGGTGATGGAACCCAAGGTGCTGCTGCTCGATGAGCCGCTCTCCAACCTAGACGCAAAGCTGCGCGTGTCCACACGCCTGCAGATCCGCAGAATCCAGCAGCGGGTGGGTATCACCTCGGTCTATGTGACCCATGATCAGGACGAGGCCATGACGCTTTCAGACCGGGTGGTGATCATGCACAAAGGACGCATCATGCAAACAGGCACGCCCCAGGAGATATATGCTTATCCGGCCAGCCGTTTTGTTGCCGACTTTATCGGTAAGGCCAACTTTCTGGAAAGCTGTGTCGTCGGAACGGCTTCCAGCAATGCGCTGGAACTCGACTTCATGGGAAATAAATTTACGGTGGCGTCACCAAGGGGCTCCTTTTCCCAGGGGGAGCGCGTCCTGCTGGTGCTCCGGCCCGAGTCGGTCAACCTGTCGCCCAAGGAGCCGGAGACGTTGATCGGAACGGTTCGCGAGGCGGTGTACCTGGGTTCACAGATGGTATATGAAGTTGTTGTGGCCCAAAAGGTCATTACCGTGGAGGTCGCCAACCCCCATGACAGTGTGGTTTTTAAAGTGGGCGAGGAGGTAACGTTAACGTTTAATGAAAAGAACCTGCATATTTTACCTGACGCGGAGGCGTGAGCATCTTTTTTATTTCAATAGAAACGTATCCAGAAATGCTTCCATCTCGGCAGGAGTTATTTTTTTCATGATGTGGTCGGGAGGGAAGGGGCTTCCGTCCTCCCAGACCCAGCCCTTGTTCTTGTAGGCCGTCACCAGGACAAAGAATATTCCCAGCTGCTTGCAGGCACCGTCCGCAATTTCGTTATCTCCGAACATGACCAACTCTTCAGCCGAAATGTTTAACCGGCGCAAAGCTTCTTGAAAAAAGCGAAGATCCGGTTTTTCAATGCCGATGCGTTCGGAGACAATGATGGTGTCGAAAAAAGGGGAGAGGCCTGTTTTTTCCATATAGGCGTCTACCCGGCAGGCGCGCTCATTGGACAGAAGGGCAATCTGGATATTTTTCCGCCGCAACAGGTGGAAGGCATTCACGATGTCCGGGTCCGGCTGAATCTTTTCCAGCAGGATCTCTCTGTATTTCTTAAGGGCTGCTTCCGCCGAAAGGCCTTTTACTGCCAATTCTTGAAATGTCTTTTCAAAAAAATCTATTTCGCCGAACGTATGGCTGATAAACGGTTTCCTGGTGCCGTGGTTGATTCTTTCATAAGTAGCGGTAAAGGTTTCACTGGATTGAATGATTGAATTGCGCAACAGCCAATCGCCCATATCGACCGTCGCGTCTCTTGACAGCCGTGTGTCATTAATCAGGGAGTTGCCCAAATCGAACGCGCAGGCCTTTATCTGTCTTTTTGTCGTGAGACTCATGAATTTTCCTTGCTGTTTTTTTTTCGGACCTGTGATAGGTTGGGGTTGCACGGCTTGCAGCTTATATAGAATTTAGACGCGGGGTTGTCAAGAAAGACCGGGATAGGCCGCAGGCCGTCATGATAACCAGAAAAACAAATGAATTAACGCGACATAGACATGTCTATTGGGAGGGAGAGATGAAAATTGGACTGATCGGCGCAGGCAGAATCGGGCGGTTACATGGTGAACTGGTTAGCACCAACATTCCGGAAGCGGAGATTAAAACGGTTGCTGAAATCGACGCCGATAATGTCAGGGAGTGGGCCAGACAGTTAAGAATTACAAATCTTACGACCCGGTACACGGATATTTTAAATGATGCTGAAATTAGAGCCGTGCTCATCTGTTCTTCAACCGATACGCATGCGCAATTGATTACCGAGGCCGCTGCGGCGGGCAAACATATTTTTTGCGAAAAACCGATTGATTTCGATATCAAGAGAATTCAGCGCGCATTGGATGCCGTTAAAAAGGCCGGCGTGAAATTGCAGATCGGTTTTAACAGAAGGTTCGACCATAACTTCAAGAAGGTGCGCGAAATCGTAGCGGGCGGAAAAATCGGCGACGTGCATATCGTCAAAATTACTTCCAGAGACCCCGCGCCGCCGCCAAAGGAATATATAAAAGTTTCCGGGGGAATCTTCCTTGATATGACGATTCATGATTTTGATATGGCAAGATACCTGTCCGTCAGCGAAGTTGAGGAAGTCTATGCGCAGGGGGCAGTTCTGGTGGACCCGGTTATCGGCGAACTCGGAGATATTGACACGGCCGTTATCACATTGAAATTTAAAAATGGCGCATTGGGCGTTATTGACAACAGCCGGAAGGCCGTTTATGGATATGACCAGCGCGCGGAAGTGTTCGGTTCAAAGGGGTGTGTTGCGGTCAAGAACGATTTTCCGAACAGTGCGGAATTAAGCACCGCTGAAGGCGTCAGCAGTGAAAAACCGCACTATTTTTTTCTGGAAAGATACAGGGAGTCATACGTTGAGGAATTAAAAGCGTTTGTGGCAGCCGTCAAAAACGATAAAGAACCGCCGGTTACCGGCAACGATGGACTCCAGCCGGTTCTGATAGGCATCGCGGCGCTGAAGTCTTTAAAAGATAAACGGCCGGTTAAACTGAGTGAGATTTAACAGCCTGTTAAGGACCGTTTCATATGAAAAAATCAGTATGCATTGAAATGCTTTTTACGGAAGTTCCTTTTGAAGACCGGTTTCAATGTGCCCGGGAATCCGGATTTGACTATATTGAGTTCTGGTCCTGGAAGGATAAGGACATCCAAAAGATAAAAGAACGCTGCCGGGCATGCAACTTGAAGGTTGCCAGTTTTTCAGGAGATCAGGATTTCTCAATGATCGATGAAAATCAACGGCAAGACTATGTAGCCTTTATTAATGAATCCATTGCGGCCGCCAAATTTTTAAATTGCGATCACCTGGTGGTCCATTCAAACGCGCTGGGCGAAAACGGGGTGGTTAAAAATCATTACCTGGAGAGCAGCTATTCAAAAAAAGTTACGGTCATGTTCGACGTGCTCAAGGCGCTGGCGCCGAAAGCTGAGAGAGCGCATGTGACCCTTGCATTGGAATCTTTAAACACACGGGTGGACCACGCCGGAAACTTCTTGACATCCACGCGGGAGGCTGCCGAAATGATCAGGCTGGTCAATTCCGCATCCGTAAAGATTTTATATGATATATACCATATGCAGATTATGGAGGGAAATATTATCCGCACGCTGGAAGAATATATCGACACGATCGGATACATCCATGTGGCCGATGTGCCGGGCCGACACGAACCCGGCACCGGCGAAATTAATTTTGTAAACGTTATGAAAACCCTCAAGCAATTAAATTATGACGGAATTATCGGTTTTGAGTTGACGCCGTCACTGAATTCAAGCAAGGCCGTTCAGGCGATAAAGACGCTTTGATGGCTTCGTCAATAGTCCAATTTCTGCGTTGCGCTTCATCTCGTTGTGATTGCGGCGTACAGGAAGAACGCCTCAGCACACGAGATTTGCGCGCCTTGAACCAGGAGCTTTTTACTTTGCCATCGAAATTTTGACTTTTTACGGGACGGGTAAGCTTTAGTCCGCAGAAAAAGAATATATATTTAAAATGCGGTTGTCTATAAACTCCAGGCAGCCGCATGGCTGCCATAATAATCTGCTTCAACGCATCAGAATCATTAAAACGGTATGTTCTGCCGGTAAAAGAAAATATTATAAAAAAGACATACTGAGGGCAAAGGGTCATGTCACTACGAAAAAGTTTTCTGGCAGAATTGTTTTACCGGATTCTCGAGTGGTCGTTATTGCCCCAGATGGAGCGATTGGCCATAACGGCCAATCAGCTTACAACCCTGGGCCTTATGGCGGCGGTTGTTGTTCCCCTCGGGTTTTACGTGCATCCCCTGCTGGGCATGCTATTGATTATCTTATCCGGCATCGCGGATGCCACAGACGGTTATGTCGCCAGGACCCGCAGCATGGCGACAGCTTACGGGGCTTTTCTGGACTCATGTTTTGATCGCATATCCGACTTTTTTTACCTCCTCGGATTCTGGGTTCTTTTCTGGCACAACGAGGGTCTGATTACCGCCAGCGTCCTGGTTTTTTTAAGCTGTCTTTTTTCGGTCATGGTCAGCTATATCAAGGCAAGGGCCCAAAGTGTCGGCGTCAGTTGCGAAGTCGGCATGATGGAACGCGGCTGGCGGACCCTCTACCTGATCGTGTGGGCTTTTTTCATCGGTATTTCTTTCCGGTATCCTGCCGCCCGGATAATACTCTGGCTGGGCCTGATTCTCTTTTGCGGCCTGACATTTATTACCGTCATCCAGCGCCTTTTACATATTCGGGCCAAGCTGCATCCATAAACCTCAAAAGCTGTTATCCACATATGGCGTTGCCGCGACAGACGAAATCAGTCATTTTAAAACCGGGCCGCGAAAAAACCATTCGCAACCGGCACCCCTGGATTTTTTCCGGTGCCATCGAAAGGGTGGAAGGATCTCCCGCCTGCGGAGAAACGGTTGCCATCCGGACGCACGATGGAAATGAATGCGGCTGCGGGGCGTTTTCGCCCCGTTCACAAATTGCAGTCCGGATCTGGTCCTTCCAGCCGGGGGAAGATGTTTCCGAGGCTTTTTTCCGAACCCGCCTTGAGAGGGCCGTCGCTTTCAGGCGCCATATCTTTACGGAAGCGGCCGGAATTTTTGGCCGCTTGGTTTATGCCGAATCGGATGGACTGCCCGGACTGGTTGTGGATTGCTACGGGGAGTACCTGGTGTGCCAGTTTCTGTCGGCCGGAGCGGAATACTGGAAAAAAACGCTACGGGATATCCTCTGGGACCTTTTTCCCGTTAAAGGAATTTATGAGCGTTCCGACGTAGCCGTCCGGGATAAAGAGGGGCTGCCCCAAATCAGCGGCGCCCTGAAGGGGCCTGAGCCCCCTGACCTGATTGAAATCACGGAAGGCCCCTGCCGGTTTCTGGCGGACGTCAAACAGGGGCACAAAACCGGTTTTTATTTCGACCAGCGCGAAAACCGCCGCAGTGCCGCCGCATACCTGAAACATGCCGACGTGCTGGACTGCTTTGCCTATACCGGGGGATTCAGCATTGCCGCTCTCAAAGGCGGAGCGGCGGCCGTGACGGTTGTGGACAGCTCGGCCAAAGCGCTCGCGCTTGCCGGGCGCAACATCGCCTTGAACCATTTGGATGAATCGGCGATCTTTATGGAGGAAGGAGACGTCTTTACCAGCCTGCGCCGGTATGCGGAGATCGGCCGCAGCTTTGAAGCCGTTATACTGGACCCGCCTAAATTCGCCCTTTCCGTTCGCGATGTAAAAAAAGCCATGCGGGCCTATAAAGATATCAACATGGCGGCATTGAAACTTCTGAAATCCGGGGGGGTTCTGATCACTTTTTCCTGCTCCCACCATGTGGGGAGCGATCTTTTTCAGAAAGCCGTCGCTTATGCCGCCCTGGATGCCCGGCGCGATGTTCAGATTATCCAACGACTGCACCAGGCTGCAGACCACCCGGTGAGCTTGAATTTTCCGGAAGGGGAGTATCTGAAGGGGCTGATCTGCAGGGTGGGGTAGAGAGCAGGGGTTTAGGCTGAAGACTGAAGCTGAAAATAGACCGTATCAAAAAGGCTAACAGTCTTCAGTCTTCAGCCTGATTTCTATTTTGCGCTGCTTTGTCCGGTCATACCCTGCAGGAGCTGTTTCAAGTACCAGACCTGCTGATCGGTGGCGATCTGGTTGTCTTTCAGAAACTGGCTGCCGTCCTGGTAATTGAGCGGGCCTTTGAAAAGCTCAATTTTTTTGGACCCGATGTCCTTGATGAACGCATCCAGGGACTGCCGGGCCGCGGCGGAAAGGGCCGGTCCGCTCTTAAATCCCACGGTGGAAGTGTCCGGGTTGTTGATATCCTTCCAGTCAGGTCCCAGCCAGACCCATTTGGGTGCCCATTTGCCCGCCATGGCTTCCTTGATAAACCGGACATACCCCGGCCCCCAGTTAAAATAGGGAACGCCCAGGCAGACCTCCGATGCCCCTTCGCAGGCGCCGACATAGTCATACGGGATGGCCCAGACGGTGCTTCCTTCTTTTTGTTTCTGGCGGGCGACAACGACGGCTTCGGTGGTATCGATGCCGGACACGACCACATCGTAGCCGGTATTAAAAAAGTTCTGGGCGACCTGGGTGGGATCGGCGGTGACGCCTGGGATATTGAACCAGAATCCGATCCAGGTCACCTGGAATTTTAAATCTTCCGGCTTTTTTTTCAGAACCTTTTCCCAGGCATACCGGGCCCCAAGATAACACGATGCCGCCAGCCGGCGGGTTTCTTCATTGATCAGCGGTCCCAGGTATCCGATCTTGCCGGTCCGGGTGGTCATGGCGGCGGCAAACCCGGCCATCATCTTGCCGTATTCCATCCGCCCCATTAAATTGCTGAGGTTCTTGGTCGCTTTTTTGGTGAGAACATCATCGCCGGAGATGTGAATAAAGTTGACGTTTGGGTGCTTGGCGGCGGCCTCCCGGGCGCCGTCTTTCATATCGTCGGAATTGGCGATAATCAGCTTGGCCCCTTTTTCCACCATATCATCAACCAATTGGGGAATGGTCACGCCGGGCCGGTCGGCCGGGTTGACCTTGTCGATATAAATCATTTTGGTGCCGGGGATCTTTTTTTCAACATAATGCCCCGCTTCAAAGTGTGCCTGGCTCCAGCCGTGATCGTTGGACGGTCCCACCAGCAGCAGGCCGAAAGTAAAGGGCTTGTCTGCGCCCGCAGCCGGGTTTACCCCGATCATAAAAGCTGAAAAAAGAATGCCGAACATTAAGGTACTAAACATCAGTTTTTTTCGTTTCATGACGCCTCCTATCGGTTATGATTCGTTTTTTTGTAATTTATCCAAACTTTCATTGGGTCCTAGAATAATCATGATATCACTGTCTTTTAAAACGGTTTGCGCCTTTGGAATCAGGTTCAATTTGTCCGGGACCACTTCTTTGATGGCGACGACCTGCACACCGAAACGGTTGATCAGGTTTAGGTCTTTCAGGCTTTTCCCGATGAATCCCGGCGGCGGCACCAGTTCGATGATGCTGTAACCCTCCAGAAAAGGCAAATAGTCGAGCATGTTGGGGTTGTGCAGACGCTCAGCTATGGAAATGGCCAGGTCCTTTTCCGGGAAAAAGACTTCATCGGCGCCGACCTTGTACAGGATGCGCCCATGCGGTTCGGTGATGGCCTTGGCATAGATCCGCTTCACGCCTATATCTTTCAGGATCAGTGTCGCCAGAATGGAATTGCTCAAGATGGAACCGATGCAGACAACGGCGACATCCATATCTTTCACGCCGAGGGCCTCAATGACCGCGCGATCGGTCGCATCGGCGACAATCGCCTGGCTGACATCATCCCTGACCGACTGGACCTGTTTGGGGTCGATATCCACGGCCAGAACTTCGTACCCTTTGCGATAAAGATGCTTTGCCAGATAAAAGCCAAAATTGCCCAGCCCGATAATTGCAAATTGTTTCATGACCCACCTCATCCGATAATAATATTTTCTTCGGCATAATAAAAGCGGGATATCCGCTGGCTGCTGATGGCCACGGCAATCACCAGCGGTCCCAAGCGCCCGATAAACATTACGGCGGTTATGATCAGACGGCCCAGGGCTGAAAGCCCGGGGGTAACGCCGGTGGAAAGACCGACCGTTCCAAAGGCGCTGACGACTTCAAACAAAAGATCTAAAAACTGCCCCCGGCTGAGTGGGTGCGGGGTATCGCCCAGCTCCGTCAAGAGCAGCGCCATGGTGCCGGCGGTTACCACCAGCATGCTGATCAGCAGGACGCTGACGGCCTTGCCGATGCTCTCTTCGGGGATGGTGCGGTGGAAGATCTGGGTCTGCTTTCGACCCCGCAGGCGCGAAAGCCCCAGGAGCGCCAGGGCCGCAAAAGTGGTGGTCTTGATGCCGCCCCCGCAGGAGCCGGGGCAGGCGCCGATAAACATCAGCAGAATGATCAGAAAAAGCGTCTCGTTGGCCAGGGTCTCAAATTGCAGGGTGTTGAAGCCGGCGGTCCGGGCGCTGACCGACTGAAAAAATGACGAAAGCAGACGACCCAAAGGGTTTAGCGGCGCCAAGGCGTTGTGCCACTCCATCAGCAGGACCGACAGGCTCCCGCAAACAAGCAACAGGGTCGTGGTTGACAGCACGATGCGCGAGTGCAGGCTGAGCCGGTCCCAGCGCTTGCGGTTATAGGGAAAGTTCTCCCTTAATTCAGCGATCACCAGGAAACCGATACCGCCGCAGATAATGAGAAAGCAAACCGTCAGGTTCAGGATCCAGTCTTCCCGAAACCGGATAAAGCTGTCGGAAAAGAGCGAAAAGCCGGCGTTACAGAATGCGCTGATGGAATGAAAAATCGACAGATACAGCGCGGCACCAGGTTCATTGCCGGGAAGAAACCGCAAGAACAGAGCAGCGGCGCCCAGCCCTTCGATTACAGCCGTAAAGATGATGACGTCTTTGAGGATCGAAGAAACGCTTTTCTCACCGCTATGGGTAAAGGTGTCTCTGACCACAAGCCGTCCGGTCAGGCCGGGACGACGGCCTGCCATCAGCAGCAGCAGGGTTGAGATGGTCATGATACCAAGGCCGCCGACCTGGATGAGGGCAAGGACAACCAGCTGTCCGAAAAGCGTAAAACGGCTTCCGGTATCCACCACCGCCAGCCCGGTGACGCAGGCCGCCGATGTTGCGGTGAAAAAGGCGTTTATGAAACCAATATGCTGGCCGTTTGAGGCGGCCGGCAATATCAGCAGCAGGGTGCCGGTCAGTATCAGAACCGCAAAGGCCATGATGGACAGACGCGCCGGCGACTGTAAAAATGCTCTTAGATACCAGGACATTTTTTCTTTGGCAGACATGTGTCATTCTCAACAGACGGTTCGATGATACCTAAAATCATTCTTTGCCATAACCGATATCGCAATTGTCAAAATAACGTTCCGGATATTTTTTCCAGATCATTCAAAACCATCACGGCCCCATGTCCAAGCCGTGCACGGTTTTAAGCGTATTGAAATCTTCGCATGCCCTGCTGTTTTCAAGGCAACAGGCCGTGCCGCCATCAGCACTGTCTGTTTTCCGATCATAACGGCCTCATCTTGTCAGTTACAGGAGACCCTGTTGCGGCGGAGGGGCGGTGCCCAGAGGCGGTTAACCGAAACGGCCCGAGGCTTCTATCCGGCCACGGCCTTTAAAAAAGTTTCAAACGTTTTTAAATCGTTCACGTTCAGGATTTGGCCGGTAAAATCGGGCGGCAGTATTTTTTTCAACAGCCCGGTCAGGACCTTCCCGGGACCGATTTCAGCAAACACCGTTACTCCGTCGGCATGCAGTTTGCGCATGGAATCGAACCAGCGGACCGGACTGCATAATTGTTTGGCCATGATCGCTTTGATTTCCTCCGGCCGGGAGGCCGAATCGGCGCTGACATTATGCACAACGGCGCCGGCGGGGGGATGAAAGGCAATGGTGCCGAGAAAGTCGTTGAATTCAGCTTCGGCACCTTTCATCAGTTCGCTGTGCCAGGCTCCGCTGACCCGCAGGGGAATGGACTTGGCGCCCTGTTCTTTGGCAAGGGCCGACACCTTTTCGACCGGACCCGGCGCACCGGTGATAACGATCTGAAGTTCGGTGTTGTGATTGGCGACCGATACCGGCCCTTCGCCCTGAACCCTTGACACCAGCTGCCGGACCGCCTCTATGGAAAGGCCCACTATGGCATGCATGGCGCCCTGGTGCCGGACAGCCTCCCGGTGCATCAGTTCCCCGCGTTTGATGACCAGTCGGATGGTATCTTCCCGGGAAGTCATCCCGGCGGCACACAGGGCGCTGTATTCACCCAGGCTGTGGCCGGCTGACACGTCCGGCGTTATCCCTTCGTTCCCGATGGCCGCCAGGCAGGCCAGGTTAACGGCCGTCAGAGCGGGCTGAAGGTTCACGGTCTGGGTAAGGTCCTCCAGCGGGCCTTTAAAACACAGCCGGGAGATATTGGTCCGGGCAATTTCATCGGTCATTTCAAAAATTTCTCTGACAAAATCAAACTCCTGGTAGAGGTCCAGGCCCATCCCAACGGCTTGGGACCCTTGTCCGGGAAAAAGAAAAGCGGTCTTGTTCAAATCAAACCTCCTTGATCAGGGTTCGTCCAGCTTAAATAGCTTACGGGTAATGTCCAGAAGTGCGGCCCGGTCGTTGTCGCTGCCTTCGCGCTTGAGCCACAGCATCGGGTCATGCAGAATTTTATGGATCATGGATTGTGTCATCCGGCCGATTACCTCCCGGTCATGTTCGGACAAATGACTCAAAGCATGCCAGGTTTTGTTGAGTTCGGTTGCGGCGATGGCGTCCAGTTTCTTTTGCAGAGCGACAATAGTGGGAACAACGCTTAAACTTTCAAGCCATTGGCGGAACCGTATGACCGCTTCATCGATGATACGCTGGGCTTTGAGCGCTTCGCGGTTGCGGTCTTCGATGTTTTCTTCAATAACCCCTTTTAAATCGTCGATATCGTACACATAAACATTCGGCAGGCGGTTGATGTCGGGATCGATATCACGGGGGACGGCAATATCGACGAAAAAAAGGGGCCTGTTCCGGCGGCCGCGCATGATGCCTTTAATGTGGCCCGGACCGATGATGAATCCGGGCGACCCGGTTGAACTGATGATGATATCCACCTGCTGCAAATGGTCCGGAATTTCTTCAAAGCGAATGGGACGGCCGCGGAACTGCTGCGCCAGGGCGACGCCGCGTTCAAATGTCCGGTTGGCGACAAATAAATCGCCGACCCTGTTGCGAATCAGGTGCTCCACCGCCAGCTCGGCCATTTCGCCGGCACCGATCAAGAGGACCTTTTTACCCTCGAGGGTTCCGAATATTTTCCGTCCGAGTTCGACGGCCGCATAACTGATGGAGACGGCATGGTCGCCGATGCCGGTTTCACTTCGAACCCGCTTGGCTACAAAGAATGTCCGGTGCATCAGTCGGTTGAGAACGACCCCGGATGTTTTTTTGCGAACGGCGCCCTGATAGGCCGCCTTGATCTGGCCTAGGATTTGAGGCTCGCCGACCATCATGGAATCCAGACTGGCGGCGACCCTGAAAAGATGGCGCACGGCCGCATCGCCGACGTGAATATACAGGGACGCATCAAATTTTTCAGGAGCCACCTGTTTAAATTCGCTTAAAAAGGATTTAACGGCGTCGATGGCTGCCGACGGTGTGGCGGTCGTCAGCAGGACTTCCACCCTGTTACAGGTGGACACCAGCAAAGCTTCTTCGATGACAGGGTACTTCTGAAGCCTTTCCAGGGCCGCATCGGTTTCAACGCCTGAAAAGGCCAAACACTCCCGGATCTCAACCGGAGCGGTATTATGGTTCAAACCCACGATAACGATATCAGACATAATGGTTACGACTGCCGAATCCAGAGGTTATCCTTGCTGCTACCGGGTAAATTCACCGTGATGCCCTTCCAGCAGAAAATTGACGCCTAAAAATGTGAAAAGAAGAATCCCAAAACCGATAATCGCCATAACGGCCGCTTTGCGTCCGCGCCATCCCAGGGCCAGGCGTCCATGCAGCAGCGCGGCGTACAGCAGCCAGGATATGCCGGACCAGACTTCCTTGGGGTCCCAGCTCCAGAAACGGCCCCAGGAAGATTTGGCATACACGAATCCGGTGACCAGGCCGATGGTCAGCAGGGTAAAGCCGACAAAAATAGAGGCATAACCGGTAGTGTCCAGCAGTTCAAGGTCCGGCAGCCGCCTGAAGAAAAACCCGTAGTTTTTTGTCTTCAGGGCGCGTTCCTGAAAAAGGTATAAGATGCCGACCCCGCAGGCCAGAGCAAAGGCGGCTTCGCCGGTGAAGATGACAACAATGTGCGTTATCAGCCAGAAACTGTTAAAAAGCGTGTTTGCCTGGGCCGGTTCCCGGGGCAGGCGAGCGGCCATGACCATGATCAGAGACACCAGGGGGGCGGCATAGATGCCCAGGATTTTCAGCTGGAATTTAAACTGGAAGACCAGAAAAACCCCGGCCGTTGCCCAGCCGGCAATGGAAAGGGTTTCATACAAATTACGAACCGGAATCTGCCCGCTTTGAAAAAAGGCGGCGGCGATGGCCGCGGTATGCAGACAAAAGCCGGCCAGCAGCAGATAGAGGCCGGATTTCTGAAGATGATCTTTCTGATAAAAAAGATAAACAATATACCCCACCGTGCTCAAGAGGTAGCATACGGTCGTTAAGGCCATTAACATATCCATAGGTTAACCCTGATGAATTCGTATAAAGTCAAAATCTTCCGTCAAGCGCCGGTCGAAAGCCTCACGCCCTGAAGAAGGGCGGAGGGCAGAGGCCCCAAAGCAACCAATTAATATCAGATGTTTTTTCTTGGCGTCCGTGGCGGCATTGCGAGAAAATATAGTTTTTCTCATGGTTCTCCGGGTTCATCATCCATCAATGCATCAAACGTATACCCTTTGCCGAAGGTTTCGTAAAGAAGGGTATCGATGGCCGTGCGGTTACGTTCTTTTATCATATGGACCAGTCCCTTGTCGATCAGCTGTTCAAAGAGATGCCGGTGATCTTCCGGCGCATCTCTGCGGCCTAGCAGTTTTCGGCGGATGGCGCCCATGAGTTTCAGAAAATCGGCATACTCAGGCCCGAACATCGCCTCAAGGTCTTTGCGAATTTTTTTTGCAAACGCAGGGCTCTTGCCGGAAGTGGAAACGGCGATGGTCAGATCGCCCCTTCTCACCACAGCCGGCAGGATGAAATGGCAGGCCTCGGGGCGATCGGCAATATTGCAGAGCACCCCTTTTTGATCGGCATCGGTTTTGATCTTTAGATTCAGCGCCTCATCATCGGTGGCCCCGATGATGAGAAACATGCCGTTCATGTCGGCGGATTGATAGGGCCGGTTTCTAAGCTCGATCGCTCCTTCGGCAGCCAGGTCCAGCAATTTTGCATGGGCGGCCGGGTCGACTACGGTCACCCTGGCACCGCATTCCAGCAGGGCGGCTACCTTTCTAAGGCCAACGGCCCCTCCACCTGCCACCAGGCAGGGACGGTCTTTAATATCTAAATATATCGGGTAGTATCGCATAGGCACTCGGGTAACTCCAGGCTGTCACGGAAACTTTGCCGGGACTATTAACAGTCGATTTGTAACAAATCCCGCGCCAGAACCAGGGGGCCCGCATAGGTTTTGCGGCATTGCCCCTCGATGTCGGCCGTATCGCATTCGGGATAAAAGTGGGTTAAGACCAGCTTCCTTACACCGGCCGCGGCGGCGATTTTACCGGCCAGCGAAGGGGTCAGATGTCCCTCCGCTTTCAACTCATCGGGCAGCGCGGATTCACAGATGAGAATGTCGGCTCCGACGGCCAGATCAATCAGGTTTTCACTGTAATCGGTATCGCCGGAATAGACGACGGAGATTCCGTCCGCGCTTTCGATCCGGAAGGCAATACTCTCATTGCGGTGCATCACCGGCATGGATTTTAAGACAAAGTCGCCAAACCGGCGCGAATCAGGGCCGGTGCTGCTCAGTTCCGTGAGGGAGAGTATTTCCGGAGGCAGCTCAATCCACTCACCGTAAACCTGTTTTAACCCGCTGAAGAAATCCGAAAAGCCGCTGCCGGCCAGAATGGCCAGGGGGGCTTGACGGCGGTTGGCGGCCGGGTATTTGCTTGCAAATAAAAACGGAACCAGTTCGCCGGAATGATCGGGGTGAAAATGGCTGATACAGATAAATCCGATATCGAAGATGCGGGTATCTGTACGGAGGAGCCTGCGCATGGTTCCGGGCCCCAGATCAAAAAGCAATCTGGAATGATTCACCTGCAGGAGCGCCGAACAGGCGCTGCGCTCAAGGGAAGGTACACAGGTGCCCGAACCCAGGATGGTGAGGGCGGTATTTTTTTGCCCGGGCATTATTTTTTTCCGGCTTTTTTCTGAATCTGATAAATGATCCAGCGAAATAATTTTTGCTCATCCCTGTAATCGCAGAGAGGGTTTATCGCATCCAGCGAAATTTCCGCCCGGGCCATACTCTGGTGCCCGCCGGCTGAACCGATGATGCCGAAACTCTCCTTGGCCACTTTTCCGGCATTTTTCCGCAGACCGTCGTTTCGGAATATAACGATCAGTTTGTTGTCATAAAGACCGGAAATAATGCTCCAGTCGATCGATTCGATCCGCATGAAAAAATCAGCGATAATGACGCAGACATCCGGATTGGATACCGGTCCCAGATGAGCAAATATTCTGTTTTTTCGTTTGCGCATGGCCTCCAGGGCGATCTTGTAATATTTCAGGAAATCCAGGCGCATTTCGGCCAGTTCAATTTTGCGGGCCAGGTGAATATTGGAGTGCCGGAAAAGGAATTGAAACGCTTTAAGGTCTTCAAGCAGGGTCTTTCGTTCAAAATTGCTGGTATCGGTTTTGATGGCATGGAACAGGCCGGTTGCCAGCTTGACCGACGGTTTAATCTTGGCCGCCTGCAGATACTCGGTCATGATGGTGGCGGTGGCGCCATAGGTCGGGCGAATATCCTGAAAGGGAGCCTTTATGCCGGTATCCGGATGATGGTCGATGATGACATGGGGCTTGAAGCTGGCAAACGCTTCATTGTGATTCGGCTGAGAGTCGACCATTACGAAACGGTTGTACTGTTTGAGATCGATCTTTTCAAAAAAAACCAGGTTCACGCCCAGCAGTTTGACCATGGCAAGATTGTCCGGACGCTTGATGACATTGATATTCGCTATGGTGACGCTGGTGGTTTTATGCCACAGCAGGCGCTTGACGGCCATGGCGCTGGCGATGGCGTCCGGGTCGGCGTTGATGATAATGAGCACATTGTCATCCGTGCTGAACTGACCGTAAAAACGGCGTAATTTTTCAGGTGCGGAAAACGGCATGTATGGATTCCCAAGTAAATAATAGGCCCGAAGCCTCTCTAATCGGATAGCAAGTGTTTATAATAATAATATTTGTCAGATTTTCAAGGACTTTCTTAAATAATACCTGTTGGAAAATAGGTCGTGAAAAGGGCTGAACCGGGATAAAATCAAAAAATCCACTGTATGCCGACAAGCCCGGAATTGATGGGCAATGTCATAACAGGATGATATCATGGTTGATTTGGAAAAATACGATATGAACCATTATAATCAAGGCTTGACATACCCCATGAGTTCCTCTAATGTGCATTTTTCCGGTGAAACCCGCAACTCGCCGGACTGATTGATATATCCGCATTACATGCCGACGCATAACAAAAAACTGATAAGTTTCAAGAAACATCGCGAATGGGCTGAAAATCTGACGATTGTCATGCAAGTCGGCCTTACCATGGCGGGCTGTGTTTTTTTTTGTTTCTGGGTGGGGCGATACCTGGACAGATGGCTGGGAACAAAGGGTGTTTTTGTAGTCATCTTTACGATCCTGGGCGTAGTGGGCGGAGCCAATACGGTTTATCGGCAGATTCTCAAGGTTACCGGGAGCGCTAAAAACAAAGATTCGGGCAATGGAGTCGATTAGGGAAATCCAGAAAAAGTACTGTTCAAAAGCCATGACAGTGGCAATTGCAGCCGGATTTGTTTTGATACTGGCCGGCCAGAATGCCGTTGCAAAGGGCCTGGTCCTTGGGACGATTTTCAGTGTGGTTAATTTTGTCCTGATGGGCGAAACGCTTCCCCTCAAACTGGGTAAATCACCCCTAAAAACATTTTTCTGGTCGCTGCTGTCCCTGATATTGAGATATGGATTTCTAGCGGTTCCCCTAATCGTGTCCATCAAGTTCAGACAGTTTAATTTGATGGCCGTTATTTGCGGGATTTTTGCTGTTCAACTGGTTATTCTGGCTGAATATTTGTTTAACACGGTAGCGTCATTACACAATCAATAGGCATAGGTTCGAATCACCATGGAAGAATTGGGTAAAATACACCAGTTGATCCTCCCCTTCATGGGACGTCAGTTGACCTTCAATCTTGAGGCGATTGCGATGACATGGATTGTCATCTTTGCCCTGATCGTTTTCGGGTTTTTTGCCGCCAGAAAAAAGGCCATGCTCCCGGGACCGATACAACTGGTAGGCGAACTGCTCGTTGCCACACTTTATGAGCTTACGGAAGATGCCCTTGACAGGGAACAAGCAAAAAAATATGCCCCACTGACTTGTGCCCTGTTCATGTTTTTGCTGCTTTCCAACTGGCTGGGTATCATTCCCCATCTCCATGAGCCGACAAAGGATCTGAATACTCCTTTAAGCCTCGGGCTGATGGGTTTTGTGATTGCACATCATGCCGGAATAAAATCAAAGGGCCTTAAAACCTATTTAAAGGAGTACTGTTCACCGATTTTTTTCATGATGCCCCTGAACGTTATCGGTGAACTGGCCAAGGTGGTCTCCGTTTCCTTTCGATTGTTCGGTAACATCATGGGGGGATCGATCATTATTCTGGTAGTATCTTATCTTTCCTTCAATCTGGTTTTACCACCGCTGCTCAACGCGTTTTTCGGATTGTTTGTCGGCACAATTCAGGCCTTTGTATTCACAATGCTTACCGTGGTTTATATTTCCGTACAGGTTAAATAAATGATGGGTTTTGATATTCAAATATGGATCAAAACGGCTGCATTTGTCGGCGCCGGCATTGCGATGGGATTCGGCGCTATCGGGGCGGCCATAGGAATTGGTTACACAGCGGCATGCGCCAACATTGCCACTTCCCGAAACACAAAAATTTCGGGCACCCTTTTTAAGTCCATGCTGGTAGGGCAGGCAATTACCGAGTCGACCGCTATTTTTTCGCTGGTTATCGCCGTTCTGCTGATCTATTTAGACATTCCCAAACCCACCCTTTTGAAAGCGGCAGCGCTGCTGGGCGCAGGGATCAGCATGGGTTTCGGGGCATTCGGTTCCGGGGTGGGATCGGGAGTGCCGGCCGGAAAGGCTTGTTTGGGAATAGAAAGACAACCGGCCATGACCGGTCGATTAATGACGACGATGCTCATAGGGTCGGCTGTCAGCCAGACACCGGCTATTTTTGCAATGGTCATTGCCTTGATGCTGATATTCATTGATTTCGGAAATTTGCCGCTTAATCCCACCTGGGCCGCTCTTATAGGAGCAGGATTAAGCACAGGGCTTGCTGCCATCGGTTCGGGATATGGCGGCGGACTGGCTGCCGGTGCCAGCTGCGAGGGGGTTGCACGGCAACCTCAATCCATGGGGAGTGTGATCACGGCCATGCTGGTAGGGCAGGCGGTGGCCCAGACCGCATCTATTTTCGGGCTGTTGATCAGCTTTATCCTGATGTTTAAAACCTACCCGGAATCAACGACCTTAAGCGCTTCCATGGCGCTGCTGGGAGCGGGGATCAGCATGGGTTTTGGAGGTATCGGGCCGGGGATCGGCAACGGCATGGCGGCCGAAGGCGCAGTCAAATGGGTGGCCCGCAATCTGGAGCATTCCGGCGACTTAATTCGAACCATGCTGGTGGGACAGGCGGTTTCCCAGTCCACGGCGATTTATGCCATGGTGGTGAGCCTGGTCCTTATATTTGTTGTATAGGAAAAATTGTAATAGTTTTGCTTTTTGAAAAAATACGGTAAGCCGGATTGGGATTGGGCCGCAGCGCACCGCAACAAATGCAACCGTGCCTTCGTCCAACGCCCCAAACTTTTAAGAGAATTTTCACAGAGAGCAAAGGCGCCCACAGTCGTGCGAGATGATCCTCTGGGGCTGTCCGGAACGACCTGAGCGGGTTATGCGGCCGTTGCAGAATCCTGAGTAATATGGTTTTGCGATGCGCTGCGGTCCAATCCCAATCAGACTCGATGATTTAAGAAACAGCTAAATTGATACGAAAAATTTTATAAATTTATTTAAGGAGGTTAACATGGCAATTGAAGGTGCGGATATTGTCAAAGCGGCTGCGTACATCGGTGCGGGGATCGCAATGGGACTTGGCGCCATCGGTCCCGGTGTCGGTGAAGGGATCACGGCGGCAAAAGCGTGCGAGGCCATCGGGAAAAATCCCAGGGAAGCGGGTCTGCTGACGCGTACCATGCTGGTGGGGCAGGCAGTGGCGGAATCGACCGGAATCTATTCGCTGGTTATCGCCCTGCTGCTGCTGTTTGTTGTCTGATGCATAACATCCGGTTATTGGAATGCAGCCTATGCAAATCATTAATACCACGGCTTTGATTACGATAAATGAAACGCTGCTTGTCCAGCTGATTTCTTTTCTGCTGTTTTTATTTATCATCAACCGCTTGATGCTGCGCCCGCTGCGTAAAACCATGGGCGAACGCGACAGCTACATGGATAACATGAGACAGGACACCCTTGCCGCAGAAGAAAAACTGCTTGAGTATAACCGCCAGATTGAAAAGCGCAGAGATAAGGTCAAATCGGAAGCATTCGCGGTTGTTAAAAAACTGGAGGAAGAGGGGCGCACCCAGGCCTATGATGTATCTGTTTCAACCGGCAGGGAGATCAATGCCTTAAGGGAAAAAGCCGAAAAAACGATCGCGGACCAAATCGCCGAGGCCCGTAAACATATTTTTGCCGAAGCCGAGCCTCTGGCTGTGTGTATAATGGAACAGGTGCTGGATCGGAGGTTGTCTTGATGAAACCGTCGAAAAAACAAGCTGCGATTATCTTTTTGGCGGCAGCCGGAATAATGAGCATCCTGATGGTGGCGCAACCAGCCGCAGCGGCCGATTCTCCGGACAACTGGCGCAAGACCTACGACCAGATTCTGATGTGGATCAACTTCGGAATCTTTGTTTTTTTGATTATTAAATTCTGCCGGATACCGCTTAAGAAATTCGTCGCCGGAAAACAACAAGAGCTCGAGCGGAAAATCAGTCGACTGGAAGAAGAAAAAAACGAGGCCGACAAGAAGATTCAGAATATTTTGCGGGCGGTGGATGAGAGCCAGGTCGAATTTGACGACTTGAAACGAAAGATCATTGAGCAGGGCGAAAGAAAAAAGCAGGCAATCATCGACGACGCGATGCGGATGGGACGCGTCATGATGGATGGGGCCCAGCATCGGGTTGAGAACCAGATTCATCGCGCCAGGAAAAAATTAAGAGATGAACTGGTGGATGCGGCTGTTGACCTGGCCCTGGTGAAACTTCCCGAAATCGTGACGGTCGATGACGACCGGAAACTGATTCAGGGCTACATTGCCGGTGCTGCCCGGAAATAGGTAAAATAGGCTGAAGGCTGAAGACCGCTGATGGCGGCGCAAAAGTGAACATTGCAATAAAGTCGTCGGGCTCAAATTTTAATCCAAATTACACTGATCCCCGGCACCTGGCACTCGTGAACCGGTATAATGTATTCCTGAAGCCTTCAGTCTATTTACCTTCAGCCTTCCGCCTGAAAACAATCTCTTCACCGGATACATCCGCTTCGATGCTGCCGCCCTCCTGAATCGAACCTTTCAGGATTTCCATGGAGAGCGGATTTTCAATATAGCGCTGAAGGGCGCGCTTTAAGGGGCGGGCGCCGTATATCGGGTCAAATCCTTTTTGGGCGATGAAATCCCGGGCATTGCCCGACAGCGCAAGCTCGATATGCAGTTCGGCGAGGCGCTTTCGCAGACGGCCCAGCTGGATTTCCACAATCCGGCCGATTTGATCCGGATTCAGGTTATGGAAGATGATGGTTTCGTCAATCCGGTTTAAAAATTCCGGTTTAAAATTCGCCCGTAGCGCTTCGATGATGCGGACTTCCATTTCTTCACGCCGGCTGCCGCCCAGCTCCTGGATCCACTGGCTGCCGATGTTGGATGTCATGATGATGATGGTGTTTTTAAAATCAACAGTTCGGCCGTGGCCGTCCGTCATGCGGCCGTCATCCAGAATCTGCAACAGCACATTGAATACTTCCGGGTGGGCTTTCTCAATCTCATCGAACAAAACCACGGAATAAGGCCGCCGGCGGACCGCTTCGGTCAGATAACCACCTTCTTCATACCCGACATAACCCGGCGGAGCGCCGATCAGCCGGGATACGGCGTGTTTTTCCATGTATTCGGACATGTCGATCCGGATCATGGCCTGTTCATTATCGAAAATAAATTCAGCCAGGGCTTTGGCCAGTTCGGTTTTGCCCACGCCGGTGGGTCCCATGAATATAAAGGATCCGATGGGCCGGTTGGGGTCCTGCAGACCCGAACGGGCCCGGCGCACGGAGTTGGATACGGCCGCGATGGCCTCTGCCTGCCCGATGACCCGCTGTGCCAGACGCTCTTCCATGAAGACCAGTTTTTCGCGTTCGCCTTCCAGCATCTTGCTGACGGGGATACCGGTCCAGCGGGAGATGACCTCGGCAATGTCTTCGGCGTCCACTTCTTCTTTCAGCATTTTTCTCGCCTTCTGAAGGTCGGCCAGCTTCCGGTTGGTCTGTTCCAGCTGTTTTTTGAGTTCGCCGGCCCTGCCATAGCGGATTTCAGCCACTTTTGCCAGGTTGCCGTCGCGTTCGGCCTGTTGTTCTTCGATGCCCAACTGCTCCTGCTGCTCTTTAACTTTCCGGATGGTTTGAATCAGGTCCTTTTCATTCTGCCAGTGGGCTTTCATGCCGTGAATGTCGTCTTTGAGGGAGGCGAGCTCGGCTTCCAGTTTCAGCAGGCGTTCCTTTGAAGCGGTATCGGTTTCTTTTTTAAGCGCTTCCCGCTCGATTTCCATCTGGGTTATCTTGCGTTGAATTTCGTCAATTTCGGTGGGCATGCTGTCGATCTCGATGCGCAGTTTCGATGCGCATTCATCGATGAGATCAATGGCCTTGTCCGGCAGAAACCGATCGGAAATGTAACGTTCGGAAAGGGTGGCCGCCGCAACGATGGCCGAATCCTGGATCCGGACGCCGTGGTGGACTTCGTATTTTTCCTTGAGTCCCCGCAGGATCGAAATGGTGTCTTCCACGCTCGGCTCCGAGACAACAACCGGCTGAAAACGCCGCTCCAGGGCCGCGTCTTTTTCAATATATTTGCGGTATTCGTTTAAGGTGGTGGCGCCCACACAGCGCAGGGTTCCGCGTGCCAGGGCCGGTTTGAGCATGTTTGAGGCGTCCATGGCGCCCTCGCTGGCGCCTGCACCCACCAGGGTGTGCAGCTCGTCGATAAACATGATGATCTGGCCTTCGGCTTCTTCCACTTCCTTTAACACCGCTTTTAAGCGGTCTTCAAATTCGCCGCGATACTTGGCGCCGGCTATCAGCGCGCCCATGTCCAGGGCCACCAGGCGCCTGTTTTTGAGAGTTTCGGAAACATCGCCGGCAATGATGCGCTGGGCCAGACCTTCAACGATGGCGGTTTTCCCGACCCCGGGCTCGCCGATGAGGACCGGGTTGTTTTTTGTGCGGCGGGACAGAACCTGTACGATCCGCCGGATCTCGTCGTCACGGCCGATCACCGGGTCCAGTTTGCCCAGACGGGCCAGGTCCGTCAGGTCGCGGCTGAACTTGTCAAGGGCCTGATATTTTTCTTCCGGGTTCGGATCGGTGATGCGCTGAGAGCCGCGAATGTTCATCAACCCCTTTAAGATGGACTCCCGGGTGATGCCGTAGCGGCTAAGAACCCGGGCGGCTTCTCCGGCTTTTTCGTCCGCAATGGCCAGCAGGATGTGTTCGATACTGACATATTGATCCTTCATTTTGGAGGATTCCGCAAAAGCGGAATCCAGTATCTGCTTGGTCCGGGGAGAAATATATACATCCCCGGCGCCGCTGACTTTCGGCAGCCTGTCGATTGCCGGGGCCAGATCCCGGGAGACGGCATCGGGTGAAACCCCGAGTTTGCGCAGCATCGATCTGGCAATGCCCTCCTGCTCCATGAGCATGGCCGTCAGCAAATGCTCGGGTTCAATCTGCTGGTTGTGATGCTGCGCAGCCAGCGACTGCGCCTGTTGAATCAGTTCCTGAGATTTGATGGTTAATTTGTCCAAACGCATAACAATGCCTCCCTATCTTCAAAAGCCATGACGGCTTGAAATGCCTTAATAGATATTTTGATGTTAAGATAACCATTGAGATTTTGATGTCAAATTGCTTTAAGGTCTGGAATAAATTAACAATTGTAATAGAAAAGATTGACATGCACCGCGTTGTCCGATATTAAAATCGTTACGAAACGGTTTTCCATTCCATTTGTCTTGTCAGCGCCGGCAAACAGCAAATATGAGAATATAGTTACCCAGAAAATTCCGGTAAGATGCCTGGCCGCCATAATAATCCGAACATGAGAAAACATGGCAAACGTACTGATCATCGATGATGAAGAGGGTATCTGCAAGCTCCTGACGAAACTGATGCGGCAGATGGGGCATCAGTCCGAAACCGCTCAAAGCATCCGGGAGGGGCTTGCCCGTGCAGAAGCCGCACCGTATGATGTGGTTTTTCTGGATGTGCGCCTGCCGGACGGCAGCGGTCTGGACATCCTTCCAAAAATTAGAAGCACCCCGTTATCGCCGGAAGTGATTATCATGACGGGTTATGGCGATGCGGACGGCGCCGAGATAGCCATTAAAAACGGAGCCTGGGATTACCTGCAGAAGCCCATTTCTCCCCAAGAGATTCTGCTTCCCCTCAAACGCGTGTTTCAATATCGGGACAATTTAAAGGCTGCCCAGAAACCGGCAGTGATGCTCAAGCATGAAGGCATTATCGGCAGCAGTCCGCAGATCCTGGCCTCTCTGGACCTGGTGGCGCAAGCGGCCGGCAGCGACGCCAGCGTTTTGATTTCCGGTGAAACCGGAACCGGCAAGGAACTCTTTGCCCGGGCCATCCACGTCAATAGTCGACGGGCAAATGGAAACCTGGTGGTGGTCGATTGTGCCGCCCTGCCGGAAACTCTGCTGGAAAGCACCCTCTTCGGACACGAAAAAGGGGCGTTTACAGGGGCCGACCGAACCCGGGAGGGGTTGGTCAAGCAGGCTGACGGCGGCACTCTTTTTCTGGATGAGATCGGAGAATTACCCCTGCCAGTCCAGAGAGGGTTTTTGAGGGTATTAGAGGAACATCGCTTTCGTCCCGTCGGTGCCAGAGAGGAAAAGACCAGTGATTTCAGAGTGGTTGCCGCCACCAATCAGAATCTTGAAAGGATGGCACAGCAGGGCAGCTTTCGCCAGGACCTGTTGTTCCGTCTGCGGTCGGTTTCCATTGAGCTTCCGCCGCTGCGGGATCGAGTTGACGATATCAAGGAACTGGTCCTGTACCATTTGACAAACCTGTGTGATATTTACGGGATCAAAACCAAGGGATTTTCCCCTGATTTTCTTGAGGCGCTTTCCGCCTATCAGTGGCCCGGAAATGTCCGGGAACTGGTCAATGCAATGGAACGATCAGTGACCGCCGCCCGGCACGAACCGATTTTATTCGCCAAACATCTGCCGGATCATATCCGCATTAAACTCACGCAGTCCACGCTCAAGGAGAGACGGCCGCCCCTTGTTGAGGGAAAAGATCCAGAACCATCGGATTTTCATGGTGATCTTCCAACCTTTCAGGATTTCAAAGCACAGGTGCTGGATGCGGCTGAAAGGCGTTATCTGGAAAATCTGATGGAACGAACCGCCGGAAACATATCCGAAGCCAGCCGCCAATCGGGCTTGGGACGGACGTGGCTGTATACCCTCCTGAAGAAACATCAACTGCTTTAATCCGGATAAAATAAACCGGATCAACATACCGAGCACCTGACCTGCGCATTAAATTCCTGCCTTATCCAATCCATTTATTGTTCACTTTTCTGAACTCCTCTCCGGTGGCGACTGAACACTATTCTGCCGTAATGGCGGCGGAAACTTGTCTTAAAAATATCAAAACAAACTGAAATAATTATAGTTTATTAATTATAAAGACAGTTGGCACAAATCTTGTAAAAGTTAGGTTCAGAAACGCTAACAGGCTGATATTTTTTCCAACAGGATTGATCAATATGAAATTAGTTTTTTATGCCGACGGGAACACAGAAGTCGGAGACCGTCTCCTGCAAAAGATCCAAGATCAGGTCTCAGCAAGTGTGGTCCAAGCATACCGCAGTTTCGATGATTTTCAGCAAGGACTGGTGGGACGCGGGTGGAAACCGAACGCCGCTATTTTGCTGGCGTCAAACACCACCGAGCTGAAACGGATCATAACCCTGGGCAAACTGCTGACGGATACGCGTGTCCTTCTGGTTCTTCCGGACCGGCGCAAAGAAACCGTGGCGGCCGGGCACCGGTTGCGACCCCGCTATATCAGCTATGCCGACGACGGTTTCGAGGATGTTGTTGCCGTTGTCAAGCAGATATTAAAACGGTTACCCACTCATGAGGCCTAGAAATTGGAAACGCTGGAAATGCAATCCGGCATTTTATTAACAGAAGCTATTAACCGGCGATTTTTTCGTCTGGATCGAATACAAGCTTTCAGTGAACGGCCCGGCGGGCTGCCAAACGAACATACCAGGGAGGTATATGATGAGTCCATCCAACCAAGAACAGTTTCAGATCCTGATCGTCGATGACGATCAGCCGGTGCGCAGCATCGTTCTGCAGACGCTCCTGAACGCCGGTTATTCCTGCCGGGAAGCGGCCAATGGCAAAGAGGCCCTGGATATACTGGCTGAGCAACGGGCTGACGTTCTGATAACCGATATTCAAATGCCGGTTATGGACGGAATCGCGCTGACCCGGAGCGTTAAGCAACTCTATGACTGCGATGTGATCATGATGACCGGATTTGTCGAGGATTTTACTTACGAAAAGGTGATCGAAAAAGGGGCCAGCGATTTTTTACAAAAACCCATGGACAGGAAAGAGTTGATAGTCCGTCTCAAGCGCGTACTCAGGGAACGGGAAAACTTGAAAGAGCGCAAGCGCATAGAAGCCGAACTTCAAATCAGCCTGGGCCGACTGCAAAAAGTGCTGGACGGCGTTGTTCTTGCCATTGCCTTAACTGTTGAGACCCGAGACCCCTACACCGCTGGCCATCAACGCCGAGTAGCAAATCTGGCCCGCGCCATTGCAGTTAAAATGGAGATTCCGGAAAACCAAGTCGAAGGGATTCATATTGCGGGAGTGATTCATGATTTAGGTAAAATTTCCGTTCCGGCTGAGATTCTGAGCAAACCCGGCCGGCTGAGCGAGATTGAATTTAACATGATCAAAACCCACAGCCAGGTGGGCTATGACATTTTAAGAAACATCGATTTCCCTTGGCCGATTGCCCAGGCCGTTTATCAGCACCATGAACGACTGGACGGGTCCGGCTACCCCCGTGGGCTGCAGAGCAAAGATATATTAATGGAAGCCCGGATATTGTCGGTCGCCGACGTGGTTGAAGCCATGGCATCCCACCGGCCCTACCGGGCCGCCCTCGGGATCGATGCCGCCCTGGCGGAAATCACAAAGAATAAGGGCCGTCTGTTTGATCCCCTGGTTGTGAACGCCTGTTTGTCGATATTTAAGGAAAACGGTTTTGCGTTTGAACAATAACATTCAGGGTGGCAGTTCCAATGAAACAGTGTGGATGACTCCGCAAGGCCTCATCAAAGCGTTGACGATAAAGCGCAAGAAGATGTGATTAGAGGTGCCCATTAGAAGGTGGGTGAGATATTGTTAACGCGAAATGCGTTAAACACAGATCAGACCGAAGATGTGGTTAAAACTTCATTGTGAAGAAGGCCTGTAAAGCGGATAGCCAACAGCAGTGCCTAAACCAGGACGGTTTGGAGATAGAATGAGATGAAAATTAATATGGAAAGCGTATTTACCAAATCTTACGGATTGGTGCTGATCACAGGGTTTGTAATTTCTTTTGGGTTGTTTGGATTTGTTCAACAGCAGAACCTTGCAAAGGCTGCTTCAGATTTTTCCACTAACGCAAGTGAGCTATTCCATCGCATGGCTGAAGAAATTGAATCGACTCTCGATATAAATATTGCACTGCAAAGTTTATTTGAAAGCTCCCAGGAAGTCAATCGAAGTGAATTCCGCAGATTTATTAAACCTTTTTTAAGGCGGCATCCAGACATTCAACTGGTTGGATGGGCTCCCCTTGTTTTCCGTGAACAGATTGAAAGCTATGAAAAAGGGATACAGGCAAATGGATTTGCCGGTTTCAAGATCAGTGAGAGAAAAAATGAGGGAAAAACGGAGCGCGTCACGGAAAGAAATGAATATTACCCCGTCACGTATGTCGAACCGTATAAAGGAAATGATGTGCTTTTGGGTTTTGATGTCGGCTCCGAGCTGCCACTGCGGGCGGTCTTGGAAAAAGCGCGTGACACCGGCGAAATGGTGATCGCCGGCCGGTTTGCGCTTGGCCGGGAAATCGGGAAAAATACCAATGTCATTTTGCTGACGCCCGTATATCGCAACTATTTTTTCACCAACACGATCGATGAACGACGGGTCAATCTGGCTGGCTTTATTATTTTTGTTATGGATGTCAGCCGAATGATCACGCATGTGCTATCGGATTTGAGATTAAACGATATGCAATATCTGCTTTATGATCATACGGCGCCGGCGGACGAGCGGTTGCTTTATAAGCACGGAATTTTCCCGGACGGGAACGACCTGCTGATGGAGTCTCCGGATACAGCGTTCCAAAATAACCCACGGTTCTTTTTACAAAAGCTGCGGGTGGGGGATCGCGAATGGGTCATGAATTTAAAATTCAGCGGGGGCAAACTTTCGGCGATGAAAGACTGGCATTCCTGGTTCATATTGCTGGGGGGGCTGTCCCTGACAACAGTTCTTTCAGCATTTCTCAGAAACAACAGCATCCGTACCCGGGAACTCAGGGCTTTAAATAAGAGCCTTCATGAAGAGAACAGAGAGCGCAATCAGGCTGAAAAGGCGCTGCGGGAGAATGAAGAGAAGTTTCGCGCACTTTTTGAACAAGCATCCATCGGAGTAGCCGAAGTGGAAACGACAACCGGGAAATTTGTCAGGATCAATCAGAAGTATTGCGATATCGTCGGCTACTCCCTGGCGGAAATGATGGCAACGACGTATATGCAGGTTACGCACCCGGATGATCTGGCGGCCGATTTGGACAGCGTGAAGAAAATCGGAGACGGCGAAATCCGGGTGTATTCAAGAGAGAAACGGTATATCCGCAAAGATGGCACCGTCGTCTGGGTGAAACTGACCGTATCACCCATTTGGGAAAAGGGTGAACTGTCGGGCCGCCAAATTGCCGTGGTGGAAGATATTACCGAGCGTAAACAGGCGCGAGATGAAGCCCTGAAGGAAAACGCCAAATTAAATGCCATGATTTCGAGCATGAACGAAGGGGTGGTATTCGCCGACAGCGGCAACGTCATCACGGAAGTCAATGAATTCTTCTGCTCTTTTGTGGCAAAGAAACGCAGCGAGCTGATCGGCAAAAGTATGGAAGCATTTCATTCCGATGATGTATTGAACAAGGCCGTCAGCCATATTGCCTCGTTTCGGTCGAATGTCGGTTCAAAGGCGGTTGAAGTTCAAGAAAAAATTGGCGCGCTGGAAGTGATTATGCGGGCCCAGCCGATTTATCGTGACAATCATTATGAGGGCGTTCTTTTAAGCGTCATCGACGTTACGGCACTGGTGGAGGCCAGGCGGCAGGCGGAAGCCGCCAGTCGGGCCAAGAGCGAGTTTCTGGCCAACATGAGTCACGAGATCCGAACGCCCATGAACGGGATTATCGGCATGACCGAGCTGGCGCTGGACACGGGTCTGACGAATGAACAGCGTGAATATCTGGAGATGGTCAAGCTGTCGGCCGATGCTTTGCTGGATCTCATCAATGACATCCTGGATTTTTCGAAGATCGAATCAAAAAAGCTGGAGCTCGAGGAAATTGATTTTGATCTGGGCAACTCCCTTGAAAATACGGCGGATATTCTGGCGGTGCGAGCGCATGCAAAGGGCCTGGAGCTGACCTGTCATATCATGCCGGAGGTGCCCACCGCTTTAGTCGGAGATCCCGGCAGGCTTCGCCAGGTTTTAATCAATCTGGCCGGAAACGCCACCAAATTTACCGAAGTGGGCGAAATCGGCATCAAAGCCGAACTGCTGGAAAACGATCCGCACACGGTGATGCTGCATTTCAGCGTGAAAGATACGGGCATCGGCATTCCGCAGGATAAATTTAAAATGATATTTGATAATTTTTCGCAGGTGGACGGCTCCATCACGCGCAAATACGGTGGTACGGGCCTGGGTCTTTCCATCAGCAGAGAGCTGGTCAAGCTGATGGGCGGCGACATCTGGGTGGAGAGCGAAGTCGGCAAGGGGAGCACGTTTCATTTTACGGCCCGCTTTAAAAAAGGAAAACCCAAGCCGGTCGGGGTTAGCCGGTTGTCTTTGAAGGAGATCAGCGGGCTGTCCGTTCTGATCGTGGACGACAATGCAACCAATCGTCAGATTTTCAGGGAATTGACGGCCCAGTGGGGTCTGGTTCCGACCGAGGCCGGCGCCGGACCGGAAGCGCTGGAATTGATGGAAGAAGCGATTAAAGCCGGACGGCCGTATCAACTGGTCCTGCTGGATCTGCAGATGCCCGGGATGGACGGTTTCAGCGTGGCGAAAGCGATCAAAAATTCAGCATGCGGCAAGGGGGTTAAAATCATCATGCTGACCTCCCTGGGACAGAGGGGCGATACGGCCTATTGTCGCGAGATTGGAATTTCAGGCTACTTATTAAAACCGGTTAAAAAGGCCGAACTGCTCGATGCAATTAAAATTGCTTTGGGAAAGACGGAGGCGCATGCGTCCGAAGGCGTCGTTACCCGTTATACGGTGCAGGAGGCGCAGCGTCAGTTCAATATTCTGCTGGCGGAAGACAATCTGGTCAATCAGAAACTGGCGCTGAATCTCCTGCAAAGCCGGGGCCATCAGGTCGTGCTGGCTAAAAACGGAAGAGAGGCCGTAAAAATTCATGACGCCGGCAACTTTGATCTCGTATTGATGGATATCCAGATGCCTGAAATGGATGGTTTCGAGGCGACAGAGCAAATTCGACAGAAAGAAAAGCAGGGCAACAAACATATTCCGATCGTGGCCATGACGGCGCATGCGATGAAGGGAGACCGGGAAAGATGTATGGCGGCCGGGATGGACGGCTATATCTCCAAGCCGATTAAGGCCAGGGAGCTCTTTGATGTCACTGAAAAGATAATGAATCGTTCCGCCGGTGCAGATGAACAAGAATTATCGCAACTTCAGGAAACGGTGAAACCGCAGTCTCCCGAAATTTTTGACCTGGCGGCAGCCCTGGAGGTTGTTGTCGGCAACAGGGAATTGTTTGGCGAGATCGCAAAACTGTTCATCGATAGCCTTCCCGGGTATCTTGCCGAGATCAAAAACGGCATTCAAAAAGGGGACGGACGGGCGGTAGAGCGGGCCGCCCACAGCCTGAAAGGATCGGTGGGAAACTTCGGCGCCAGGCGTTCGTATGAAGCGGCATTGAAGCTGGAAAAACTGGGCGAGCAGGCAAACTTCAACGAAATCCCGGCGGCGGTGACGCTGCTGGAAGAAGAACTGGGGCTTCTAATCAATCAATTAAAGCCTGTCCTGGCGGGGGAAGGAAAATGAAGATTCTGATTGTTGAAGATGATTCGGTTACCAGGCGACTGCTGGATTCGTTTTTATCAGGATGGGGCTACAACGTTCAGCTTGCCGTCAACGGGAGCGAAGCCTGGGAAATGCTTCAAAATCCCGATGCGCCAAACTTGCTGGTTTCAGACTGGATGATGCCGGAAATGGATGGTCTTGAACTCTGCCGGCGGATCCGAGCGATGGGAAAGCCCGGCTATATCTATTTTATCATTCTGACGGCAAAAGGGGGGAAAGAGGACATCGTTAAGGGCTTGGAGGCCGGCGCCGACGACTTTCTGGTAAAACCTTTCAGTCATGAGGAATTGAAATGCCGGATCCATATCGGCGAGAGGATCCTTAAGCTTGAAGAGCGCATCCTGCAGCTTGCGAATACAGATGCATTGACCGGCGTGCTGAACCGGCGGGCGTTTATGCACCGGATGGAAGAAGAGCTTCACCGGGCCGTGCGCAGAAAAGAGCCTTTTTCACTCATCATGGTCGATGTCGATCATTTTAAAAAAACCAACGACACCTACGGCCACCAGGTTGGCGATCTAGTGCTGAAAAAGTTTGCAAATATACTGGTCGCTTCGATCCGGCCTTATGATCTGACCGCTCGCTACGGCGGCGAGGAATTTGTCCTGTGTCTGCCGGCGACCAACGGTCTGCAGGCCGGGTCGGTTGCCGAACGCATCCGCGGCAACGTCGCGGCCGAAGCGATCAAGCTTGCCGACGACTCAACATCATTCTGGATTACGGCAAGCTTTGGGGTTGCCACTTATTCATTGGGAGCTGATGAACCTGTCGACGCAATCATAAAAAGAGCGGATGATGCGCTTTATAAAGCCAAACAGGAAGGCCGGAATCGGGTATGCCTCGCGGCATAGAGATTTTGGATTTGGAATGCCGATTGCGGGTTGAAGGGGGCAATAAAAAATCGTAAATCCCGAATTTGCCTGTTAAGGTTTTTATCCCCAAAAGGAGACAAACGGTGAAAACAAAAGAAACCCAGAAGGCGCCCATGGGCCGTAAACGTATCGGCGAATGCCTGATTGAAGCCGGGCTTATCGATCAGGAAACCCTGGCTAAAGCGCTCGAGCTGCAAAAATCTCAAAAGAAAAAAATCGGCCAGGTCCTTATTGAAATGGGCGTTGCCGATGAAGTGACCATCGCCAAGGCGCTGGCGCAGCAACTTAAAATTCCTTTTATCCGCCTTGAAAAGAAAAAGATCCCTGAGGAGGTTGTCAAGCTCGTTCCGGCGGAACTGGCCGAGAATTATCTGCTCATCCCCATTCAGGTGCAGGATAAAAAGCTGGTGGTCGCCATGTCCAATCCGTTGGAATTCTATGCACTGGACGATCTGCGGTTTGTGACCCACATGAACATTAAAACGGCGGTTGCGCCCGAGCGGGATATTTTAGATGCCCTTGAGCGGCACTACCCCAAACCGGGGATAGAAAAGGGATTTGATGCCGGCCCGGATGAAACGAAAGCGGTTGAATTGATCCGGCCGGTTGAGACCGACGAGAAAGACCTCCTGCGGCTCATGAACATCGCCGAACTGCCGCCGGTAGTCAGGCTGGCCAACAGCATTCTGGCCGACGCTATTAAACTCAAAGCCAGTGATGTGCATGTCGAGCCGCAACAGGCTTCGGTCATTATCCGCTATCGCATCGACGGGATCATGCGGGAAATCATGCAGACCGACAAACATGTGCATGCTGCCCTGGTGTCGCGCGTGAAAATATTGTCCAACATGGACATTTCCATCCGCAGAAAACCTCAGGACGGTCGGTCGCAAATCAGATACGGAGATGAGGTTTATGATCTGCGGGTTTCGTCCATTCCGACATCCTATGGAGAAAAGCTGACCATCCGTATTCTAAATCCGAAAACAGCCGCCATGGGATTTGAACAGTTGGGTCTGTCCGGCCAAGAGCTTGAAATCTTGACAAGCGCCATCCGCGCGCCCCAGGGGATCATTCTTGTAACAGGCCCCACCGGCAGCGGCAAGTCGTCTACCTTATATGCCTGTCTGAACAAAATCAATAAGCCGTCGGTCAATATCGTCACGGTTGAGGATCCCATCGAGTTTGACATCAAGGGAATCAACCAGGTCCAGATCAACCCCGCAGCGGGCGTAACCTTTGCCTCGGGCCTGCGATCGATCCTGCGGCAGGATCCCGATGTTGTCATGGTCGGTGAAATCCGAGACGGCGAAACAGCCGCCATCGCGTTGCAGGCGGCCCAAACCGGCCACCTGGTATTGTCGACGCTACATACCAACGACGCGCCTGCAGCGGTGACACGGCTCATGGATCTGGGGGTTGAATCCTTTCTGATATCGGATGCACTGCTGATGGTTGCCGGTCAGCGATTGGTACGCGGTATCTGTCCGCACTGCAAAATTTCCGACCCCCTCAGTTTTCAGTTTGTCAAGCAGCTCCCGATCGATCTTCGCAATACCAAAGAAGCGACTTTCTGGAAAGGCGCCGGTTGTGAAAAGTGCCAATATACGGGTTATTCCGGGAGGCTGGGCATTTATGAAGTTTTAAAAATCACTCCTGCAGTCAAGGGGATCATAGCAGCGGGGGTTTCGGCCTTAAAGATAAAAACTGCGGCCTTAAAAGAAGGGTTTCGCCCGATGTTCCTGGACGGAATTCATAAAGCGCTGAACGGGCTGACAACCCTCGAAGAAGTCTTTCGGGTGGCGCCGCCGGAGGTGGAGACCGTTGACCAGGAATACATCTCAACGCCTGGGCCCAAAGAGGGAAAATTGCCCGAGGAGGAGTTACCGGTTGAAACATCTTTTTCAATTAAAAGCGTTAAACCCAAAAAGATCCTGGTTGCCGATGACAACCAGATTATTATCAAGCTTCTCGTCAATATCCTTGAATCGGAAAATTACCATGTGGTTTCGACCGATAACGGCCTGGATGCCCTGAAAATGGCCCACCAGGAAAAACCGGACCTGATCATCACCGATTATCTGATGCCGCAGCTGAACGGCATGGAACTGATTAAGAAAATAAAATCGCAGCTGTCCACCCGGGTTATCCCGATTATCATGTTGACCGCCAAAGATGAAGTGGATGCCGAAGTGGCCGTAATTGACGCGGGCGCCGACGACTACCTGACGAAACCTTTAAATGCCAAGCGAATTCTTGCCAGGGTGGCCCGGCTCCTCGGCTGATTTCACGATAAGGGAGGGACCAAACGCGATGGATCATAAGGACCGGCGGCGATATCCGCGCTATGAGACGGAACTCGAAGCCACGATAACCGCCAGCAATCAAAAGATTTCAGCCACCATGATCGACATGGGAGCCGGCGGGATCGGCGTGATTTCAGAAAAAGCAATTTCGCCGGGCACCGAGGTGTTGATATCTTTTCACTTAGAAGGTTGCCATACCCTTGAGGGGAACGTGGTGTGGACCCTGAGCATTTATGATGAGGGGAAAGTGCATTACCGGATGGGCATCGACACGGTCTGCATGGTCCTGAAAGCTTCATAACCCGCCAGATCTCCTGAAAAGGATGAAAATTAAACGCAATTGATTTTTGGAATACCAATACAGGAGTCAAAACTGGTCGAAAAATCATAACCTCGAAAAACGCTAATGCGGATCAATTGGAAAATATGGCACTTTACACACATAAAAAATCAGTAATGGGTGAAATTCGGGAACATTTGTTTTTAAAACTTTCAGACAAGGGGCTCCTGTCAAATGAAATCGTCAGAGTGGTCAAAGATGCATTACAGATTTTTGAAGCGGAAGGACCTGTCAGCGCGCCCGATATGAACACCAAATTGCGCAGACTGGGATGGCAAGCCCAGCTCATGGATGAATATATCTTGAATCTGCTTATCTTCCTTTTTGAAAAGGGACCTGATCAATCAGAATTTGATCTGTCAGAATAACGGTCGTAATAACAACGCATAATAAAAATTGATGGAATTATGAATATATGGAAAACAGGCACTATCAGATACATTACCAGTTCTGGTTTGATAAAAAAGACAAAATGGATTTCATTATTAAGGTTGATCCAATAACCATCGTGATGGCGCGACCGGAATTGGAGAATAAACCTTCATGGACAAGGTTGGAGTATCAACAATGCCAATGCTGCCCGCTGAGTAAAGAAGAGCAGCCCTATTGTCCCATAGCGATAAATATCGCCCATATCATCGAAACTTTTAAAGATAAACCTTCTTATCAAAAGTGTGTGGCGAGATGCATCATTTCTGAAAGGATTTATCAAAAAAAGGCTTCGACCATGGAGGCGCTTTCATCCGCCCTTGGACTCATCATGGCGGTCAGCGGTTGTCCGGTGATGTCTCTTTTCAAACCAATGGCACGTTTTCACCTGCCTTTTTCGACGATAGAAGAAACGATCGTCCGGGCGACTTCATTTTATCTTCTGCGTGAATATTTTGCTTTTAAGAATCATAAAGTTCCAGATCTGGAGCTGAAAAAACTCCATGAACACTATGAAACAGTCAAGATCTTAAATGCCGGTCTGTTGTCGCGAATCAGCGGTGTCCATTCCAATGATTCGGATAAAAATGCCATTTTGATATTTCATTCGCTTTCAGAGCTTCTTTCGATGGAAATCACAACCAGCCTGCAGTCACTCGAGCGTTTGTTCTATCCACATTAATCGGTATATATGACTGTCGATTGAAATAAGACAGATCGGATTCAATTAAAAATGTATTTTCCATTAAGGAGCTGGGGGTCAAGGTTAAACACATGAGAAAAATAATAATAATGAAGGCGGGGGCTTTAGTTGTTCTGTTCCTGGCGCTTTTGACAGCAAGGGACGCCTTTGGCGCACCAAAGAAGGCCAGAATATTTGTGGTGGACAGTTATCACCGCGAATATCTCTGGTCGCAGGATACGCACGCGGGCGTCTGCGTCGCCCTGCTCGAGTTCGGTTTTCTGGATGATCAAAAACAGGTAATAGAATATACGGAAAACGATCATGTTGAAAGTTCCAGAGCTGTCGTCCGGAAGGTCTGGATGAACACAAAGCGGAAAAATGCGTTGGGTGAAATTGCCGCGGCGGCCTCCCGTATTTCTGAAGCGGCAAAGGCATTCGGTCCGGACATTATTTTATTGGGCGACGATGATGCCGCCAATTATATCGGCAACCTGTATATCGATACAAAGATACCGGTGGTTTTCTGGGGCATCAACGGGATTCCGTTAAAATACGGATTAATTGATTCCATTGAAAAGCCCGGTCACAATATCACCGGCATCTACCAGGCCAATTACCTGAAAGAAAGCGTTGAATTTCTCAAACAGCTGGTGCCCGGCGTCAGGACCCTTGCCGTACTGTCGGAGGATTCTTCCACCGGCCGACCCAAGGCAAAAGAGCTTGAAAGGCTGGCGGCAGAAGGCAAGCTGGCAATAAAACTTGCGGCAACGGTTATGACCAATTCGTGGTCGGAATGGAAGTCTGCGGCCCTCCGGCTCCAAAAAGAAGTGGATGCCTTCTTTGTACTGAACCATAACACCCTTAAAGATGATCAGGGCCGCCCTGTTGATCAATTGAAAATCGGGGCATGGTATCTTCGTAACATCCGCAAACCGGAATGCGGGCATGAAAAACAGTTTGCGCTTGAAGGGTTATTGCTGGTTGTGGATGATTCGGGCTTTAAACAGGGTTATGAGGCCGTAAAACTCGCATATCAGATACTTGTTCAGGGTAAAAATCCCGGCGATATCCCGGTGCGGGCGCCTGCAAGAGGCCCGGTCATCGTCAATCGTAAACGGGCGGATATGCTGGGAATTGATCTGTCGGGTAAAGCCTTTATTGAAGAATTCATTGATCATTCCTTGGCGCTTGAAAAATATTTGCAATGAGGGGGATTGAACTTAGGCTCGTGCCGGTTAATCGGCAGCAGGGCCACCCTGGGCCGACAGGGCAACCCGTTTTGTGAAAAATTTATGGAAAAAGCAATTAAAAATAAGGGATTATCCATTTTTCAGAAGCTGCTGCTGGCCTTTTTTAGTATTGCGCTGATCTCTCTTTTCATTTCCGGAATCGTGCACTATCGTTCCAGAAAGGAATTCCTCATCCAAACCATCCGGACACAGCTTGCCGTGAACGTCCAGATAGCAGAAGACCACTTTAACCAGCTATTCGCGGATTCCATTGAAAGGAATTTAAGCTTTATAGAATCCTCCCCCCTTCTGGATAATTATCTGACCTCCCGCAAGGATGAAATCCTCCTGACAAAACCGCTGGTTGAAAAGCTCTTGTTGTTTTTTACGAGTCCGCCGGAGAGCATCTACCTCTCAGGAAGATTTATCGATTCCCAGGGGGAAGAAAAAATTATTACCCAGGGCCGGCGGCGAATTAAAACATATGCCGGCATGGATCATTTTCCCAACCGGGAGCTCTATCGCAGAATATATCTGCTGTATGAAAGATTGAAAGTTGAGCAGGTGAGAACAATCCTGGTTGAAGGGCCGTTTAAGGACGAAAATAGCAGGCTCACCTTTATGGCCGGCATATCGAAAATGGACCCGGAGATCGGCGGATTCGGCGGAGCCGTCATTTTTCACTGCGATCTAACCGCTTATTTGAATTGGTTGGCCACACTCAAATTCAACCAGGTGCCGATCGCCTATGCCTTTACTCCCGACAAAAAGCTATGGCTTTCGCCGAAAAAGGACTCAACGCCGGACACGGTGCGATATATGCCAGACGGCGTTATCCAGAGCGACCTGACGGTTTCATCATCGGCCAAATTGGGTTCGCACGGTGATGTTCTGTTGAATTTCGCACTGGCTGTACCCCGGGAGCTCTTTACGACAACATTCCAAAAGACGCTGACCCGTTCCGCTTTAATCGGGATCTTCGTCATTGTTTTCATCGTTGCGGGCGCGCTTTTCATGTCGCAGAGGCTTTTTATCAACCCGATCAGAGAACTGGTCAAAGGCGTACGAACAATTGGCGGCGGCCACCTGAAGCACCGCATCCGGATCAATACGCACGATGAAATCGCCCAACTGGCGGATGAATTCAACCAAATGGCCGAAGGCTTGGAAAAAACCACGGTTTCACGTGATATCCTCATTCAGGAGATTGCGGAAAAAAATAAAATCGAAGCGGCATTAAGGCAAAGCGAGGCAAGATACCGAACGCTATTCGATGAATCACCTGTAATGGATGTGACGACTTTCAATCAAGAAGGTGAGCCTGTTATTACAGACTGCAACAATTTGTTTGCAGATACCCTGGGATATGCCCGCAAAGAGCTGCTTAAGCAGCCGCTGAGAAACTTCTATGCCCCGGAATCCGTTCGCAAACTGATGGAAGGCGGCGGATATCAACGGGCACTGACCGCGGGGATTGTTGCTGAAGAACGAAAGCTGTTCACGCGCGATGGAAGGATCGTCGAAACCCTTTTGCGCGTTTTGCCGGAAAAAAATACCGCCGGAGCTGTGTGCGGCACCCGCGCCATGTATATCGATATTACCCGGCGTAAGGAGGTTGAAAAAGCCCTGCGGGAGAGTGAAGAAAAGTTTCGGGCGCTCTTTGAGCAAGCCTCCATCGGGGTCGCCGAGCTTGAAACGAAAACCGGACGATTTCTCAGGATTAATCAGAAGTATTGCGACATCGCCGGCTACTCTCTTGAAGAAATGATGGCAGCCACTTATATGCAGATTACACACCCCGACGACCTGCAGGCGGATCTGAATAATGTAAGGAAAATCGGGGAGGGCGAAATCCATGTATATTACCGGGAAAAACGATATGTCCGCAAAGACGGCTCGATTGTCTGGGTGCATCTGACCGTATCACCCATCGTGGAAAAAGGAAAACAATCCAGCCGCCACGTCGCCGTAGTGGAAGATATCAGCGAACGCAAGCAGGCGGAAGAGGAGAGAAGCCGGTTGATTTTAGACCTGCAGCGTGCCCTGGCCGAGGTCAAGACATTGAGCGGGTTGCTCCCTATTTGCTCCCATTGTAAAAAGATTCGGGATGATCAAGGCTACTGGAATCAGATCGAATCATATATTCATAAACATTCCGCTGCCGAATTCAGTCATGGGATCTGCCCGGAATGCGCCAAAAAATATTACCCCGAATACAAGCTGTATGATGATTAGAAGTCATTTCAAAATCCCATCTGAGGCCAGATAGCTGCGTTGCAAGCCTCTTCAAAATGCTCACAACCTCCGATGGTTGCTGCGCTTTTTCATCGGCTTGCGCCTTGTTCTCCGGCCTGATCCGAGGTTTTGAAACGACTTCTAAAGTGGCGCTGCTTTATTTAAGCGTTCGGAAAGACAGGATGCGGTCTGAATAAAGCTTGGCGCAGGCCGGACAGTAGCGATGGTGGGTTTTCAAGACCGGGTGCGGGATCATGCGGTCGTCCATATGTTTCAGGAACCCGGGGGTTTCAAAATACCTGCCGCAGCCTTCACAGCGTTCCAGCGGATGTCTGCCGATGATTTCTCCGCGGATGGAGATAGTGCGGACGTTGTCCCGGTCTTCGACTTTAATGACACCGGTGGGGCAGATGTTGGCGCAGGTGGCTCCGCCGATACAACGGCCTTCGATGGGAACCACGAAATTCCGGCCGTTTTTTTTCACCATTTCAAGGGCATTTGCCCCCACAATCTCCTTGCAGACATTAATGCACAACCGGCAGCGGATGCAACCATCGGGTTTGGCGCCGGTTTCAAGGTCGTATTCATCCGCCAGTTTCAAGAGGACATCAGACTGGGGCGCCATTTGCAGCAGTGTTTGAATGGCCTTTGATCGGGCGGCGGTGATTTGCGGGCTGCGGGTGATGACCGACAGATCGTTGCGGGACAGGGTAGTGCAGGAGAGGCGGATACCGGCCGGTTTTCCCTTTTCCGACACTTCTACAGCGCAGAGCTTGCATACGCCGCTGGGATGCAGGGCGGGGTGGTGACATAGGCTGGGAATCCTGATACCCATGGACTTTAACACCGAAAGCAGGGATTTGCCCTTTTCCACCTCATATGGTTGGCCGTCGATTGAAATAATTACATTCATTTGTCCACCTTCTATATTTTACGCACTTTCATTTGCTCAACCCGTAAGCTGCGGATCAAACGGCTTACCCTCCGAAACAGAATCACCCGGGTGGTTCTGTCGGTCTAAAAATTTTGTTTTTGAAATGTTCTAGAAGTTATCTTAAAAAAATATAATTATTTCAGGAGACGGTGAAGTGACGAGGGCCCACTCCACAGACATTTGTAGTAAAACTCCCCGGCCGCTCACTCATAGAGTACAATTTTTTTTGAGATGACTTCTACTCAATTTTTCGGAGACAGTCCTGGGGAAACCGATGAGTCCCCTTTTCATCCAGGCTGACTTCAATCAAATCGTTGGGATCGTTTTTTGAAGTGTCGGGGTCGGTAATAACGCCGTGCAGGCCGATATATTCGTCCATATAAGGCTCCCACCCCTCATCCGTTGATTTGCGGAATATTTCAACCCGGGTTCCCTTACGAAACATTGCGGTTAACCTCCTTTGCATGAAAAAAATGACCGATATTGCGGTGTAAAGGATAACCCCAAATGAGCCACCATGCAATCATGAATTCACCCTTTATTCAGACGGTAGATGTGGGAACATGGGACCTGGCTGCCGCTTTTCTGGCGCAGGCGTCGCAAAGCAGGCGGATATCGGTGACCGGACTGATGGTGTTAATCCTGTTTTTGATATAGTCCTGATACCTAGCCGGGCTGACGACGGCGCCGCAGGCGCTGCAATACTCCAGCTTCTGGCGGTTTAATATGGTGCCGCAGAGCGACAGGGTGCGTTCGCCGCCGGCATCTTCGATCTTCATGGCCTCGTTGGGACAATTGGCGGCACAGGCGCCGCAGGTGATGCAGCGTTCTTCCGTCAACCTGAAATCGGTTTTGCCGGGATGATCAACATCCAGATATCCCAGGTTCAGGGCGTCGATTTTCATTTTGTCCCTGCAGATCTGGACACATTCGCCGCAGCGGCGACAGATGTCGCAGCGTAGACAGCGAGCGGCCTCTTCCCGGGCGGTCTTTTCCGAGTAGCCGAGTTCGACCTGCTGAAACGTTGTTCGCCGCCGGTCTATGTTGAGCAGGGGCATTTCCGGACGCTTCTGGAGCATTTTGGCGCTGGCGGACATTTCCGTGCAGTCGATCCTGCCCCGGCGAACCGGGACGGGCGGCATCTTCGGTTGTGGCAGGCCGTTTAGGTACCGGTCTATGGCATCGGCGGCCTTCTTGCCGCCGCCGATGGCTTCAACCACCGTGGCCGGTCCGGAAACGGCGTCGCCGGCTGCAAAAATTCCCTCAATCCCGGTCGCCATGCTGATCATGTTGACATCGATGGTATTTCGCCGGGTCCACCCCAGGCCGGGCAAGGATTCCAGGCTTTTCTGATCGACCCGCTCCCCGATGGCGGGGATGATGACATCGGCATCCAGAATAAAATCACTCTCCTTGATGGGGACCGGATATTTACGGGCGCTCCCTTCCTGTTCGACGAGTCTGGCCCGCAGACAGTGCAGCGCGGTCAGGCGACCGTCTGTTCCGATAATTTCCACCGGGATGGTCAGAAATGAGATCCGGACCCCTTCGGCTTCAGCCTGTTCGACCTCTTCGGTGTCGGCCGGCATTTCAAAGCGCGTTCGACGATACACCAGGTGGACCTCATCGCATCCGAGGCGAATGCAGGTTCGGGCCGCATCGATGGCGACATTGCCCCCGCCGATGATGATGGCTTTATGGCCGGGGAGGCGATGATTTCCCAGGGCGACCTGCTGCAACAGGTCGATGGCATCGATTACCTGAGGGAAGTCAGGCTCGCCGGGAATGCCCAGTTTAAAAGACTCGTGGGTGCCGACGGCGACAAAGAAAGCCTCAAAACCCTCCGCCTTGAGCTGGGGCAGGGTGACATCCTTTCCAAACTTTGTGTTGAAACGGAAGTCCACTCCCAGGTCCTGTATCATGGCCACTTCCCGGTCGATGACCTCCCGGGGCAGCCGGTACCGGGGAATGCCCACCATCATCATGCCGCCGGCCACGGGCAGGGCCTCGATCACCCGTACGGTGTATCCTTTCAGTGCCAGATAATAGGCTGCGGTAAGCCCGGAAGGTCCGGCCCCGATGACGCAGACTTTTCTGTCAATGGGCGGTTCCGGCCGGGGGTTTTGATAGCGCCTTTCCGACAATGCCTTTTCAGCGGCAAAGGCCTTCAGGGTTTTTATCGAGACCGGACTGTCCATACGTCCCCGGACACACATGAATTCGCAGGGACGGGTACAAACCAGGCCGCAAATCCAGGGAAAGGGGTTGTCCCTGCGAATGACCTCGACGGCCTCGGCATATTTTCCCTCGCCGATCAGGGCCACATAGGTCGGAACGTCAATTCCAGCCGGACAGGCCGTCTGACAGGGTGCCGGCGTGAGCTTGAAGCAGTCTCCGGTCGGGCAGTTGTGCGTCTCAATGTGGCTCGTGAGGACTTCCTGATGGTTGTCGAGGGTGTCTCCGACGATCCGGACAAGTTCTTCGGCGCCCGCTTCCTCCCCCTGTTCGAGGGTTATGGCCGCCAGGCTCTTGAACAGGGCGGGCAGGTGATCGGGTCCGCCGCTGCCAAGGGATATGTCCTTCAGGAGCCTGAGAAGATCTTCGGCCCTGTGCCGCAAACGCGGATGGGACAGGCGGCCGGAGTCGATCAGCCGGGAGAGCGTTTTGATGGTTTCAAATACTTTGCAGATCGTATCTGCCATGGAACCGTCCTTTATTCGAATGCGGCCATTGCCTTTGCATAACGCTTTCGCCGGGCAGGCGGAACCTCATCGGCCACATCGAAGCTCAGGCAATGGGTGGTGCAGACCGTGACGCAGGCCGGTTTCAGCCCTCGGTCCACGCGGTCCATGCAGTAGTCGCACTTGACGACTTTGCCGATTTCCGGATTCCACTGGGGGGCTCCCCAGGGGCAGGCGGAAATGCAGGTCTTGCACCCCACGCACAGCTCATGATTGACAAAGACGATGCCGTCCTGGGTTCTTTTCTGCATTGCGCCGGTGGGACAGGCGGCAACACACCAGGGGGTTTCGCAATGAAAACAGGGCATAAAAATATAAGCGGCCTTGGGCAGTTCGCCCACAAACTGGGGGCCGACCGTGATAACCTGGCAAAGTTTCGGGCCCACCGGCAATGCTTTATTGCTTTTGCACTGCACTTCGCAGCTGTGGCAACCGATACATTTTTTGGTATCCTGAAACAGGTAGTATTTACTCATCATGTTCCTCCGAATATAATTTATGATTGACGATTGAAGATTGAATATTGTTTCATGATTGCATTTTCTTTGAAGCGTCAATCGAACATCGTCAATAATCAATCCTTAAGCCGGCTTTACCGTCACGAAAGTATCGTGCAGCGCCGGACTGCCGCCGACCTTGTCCGTTATGTTTTCCTGCAAAACGCTGTCGGAAACGCCTTTATTATAGGTGCGGGTGGCCAGTTTGGCTTCATGGCCGAATCCGTGCAACATGAACACGGCTTCCGGGTGAATCAGATCCGTGACAAACGCCTTGATTTTACCGGCCCCGCATTTGGAAGCCACCTCCACCAGGGCGCCGTTTTTAATGCCCAGGGCCGCCGCACTTTTGGTGTTGATCCAGAGAACGTTTTCAGGGGTGATTTCACTTAAATAAGGGTTGTTCTGGGTGGAGACATGGGTGTGCAGCGCAATGCGTCCCACCACCAGCCGGAAATGTTTTTTATCCGGCGGGGGGACGGGTTCGTAGGGCGGAAAAGACGCAAACCCGGCGTTCTCCAGCAGAGCGGATTTAAATTCGATTTTAGCGGACGGGGTTTTAAACGGCAGGCCGTCTTTTCTGTCCCAGAAAATCTGTTTATCACCATAGGCGACAAACCCCTTTGTTTCAAGGTCTTTCATGGTAAATCCGGTCCCTTCAAGCTCCCAGTTGACCAGGTCTTCCATGGTTTTATAAGGGAAGTATTTACCGGTGCCGATGCGATCGGCGATCCCCTTAAGGATAATGGCGCCTTCCCGGGTGTCGTAACGGGGGCTGACGGCCTGTTTCCTGAAAAATATTTGCGGCTTGAGCCCGTTGGCGGCCTGGACGCAATCGGTACGCTCCAGGTAAGTGGATTCCGGCAGGATCACATCGGAATACCAGGCGATATCGCTGTAGTTGATGTCGATGGAAACGATCAAGTCCAGCTTGTCCAGCGCTTTTTTCATCAGGTTGGTATCCGGGATGGATTTGAGCGGGTCAAACCGGAAAGCGATCAAAGCCTTGATGGGATAGGGGTCTTCATTCAGAATTGCAAACGGGAGCATCTGGCCGACACCGTGGGCCGGGTCCGGCAGGGGAAAATCCGGCGTCCCCACCTTGTCGAAACGAGGCAGGTCGATTTTGGGAAATTTCTGTTCGGTCAGCTTGCGGGTGGGCTTGCCGCCGGCTGCGCCCGGGCCCTTCTTGAAAAAGAAACCGCCGGGGGTTTCAACGCTCCCCATGAGCGTGTTCAGGATCATGATGGAGCGGCGCATGTAGATTTCGTTTGCATGGTTGGCGCCGCGGTAGCCGAAGTGAAAAATGACCTTGGGCTTGTCTTTGCTCATTTCCCGGGCAAGGGCCACGATTTCCCGGGCTTTAATGCCGGTTTCCGCTTCGGCCCATTCCGGGGTGTAGTCGCGGACAAAATCCTGCAGTTCGGCCAGACCCAGCACCCAGCGGTCGACATAGGCGGCGTCATAGAGCCGTTCCTTTAGAATCACATGAATCAGGGCGTAGTTTAACGCCAAATCGGTGCCGGGCCGGATCATCCAGTAGCGATGCGCTTTGGTTGCGGTCACGGTTACCCGGGGGTCGATATAGGTCAGCTTGGCGCCGTTTTCGAGCGCTTCCATCAGGCTGTTGACCTCTTTGACGGCGATGGCTTCAAAGATGTTGCGGCCGTAAAGAACAATATGTTTGGTGTTCTTGTAATCCATCCCGATCTGGCCGTCGGTGTAGCCGAACAGGCTGCGGCAGGCGGTATTGACCGATCCCTTGCACAGGGCGTCATGGGTAAAATGGTTGGGGGACTTGATGCTTTTTAAAAACGTTTTGCTGACGTGGGTGGCCAGCTGGGTGCGTTCGCCCAGAGCGACGCTGTGGCCGCCGTACTGATCGATGACCGCCTTGAGTTTTTCGCCCACATAATCGAGGGCTTCATCCCAGGTGGCCTTGCGCCACTTGCCGGAGCCGCGCTCGCCGTCGCGAATCAAAGGTGACTGCACCCGCTCCGAGTCGTAAAGCAGCGAAATTCCGGCAGCACCGCGGGGGCACAGGCTACCTTCCATCCCGGCAACATGCGGATTGCCTTCGATCCATTTGACCTGGCCGTCTTTGACCAGCACCTTGATCGGACAGCGGATTGAACACATGAAACATAAGCTGTAGATTTCTTTTTCCATTATATGCCTCCATTATCTATTTAAAAAACTCAACATTCGGCTGCGCCGCGCACGGGCCGCAACCTTCATGTGGTTCTGTTGTCGAAAGGGTGAGCTGAACCACCGCACAAAAACCCGATTTTGCCATCTCATGTACTAAGCGCAAACAAATATCAAGCAAAATTTCTAAGCAATATTCATACCAGCATAAAATCCTTTTGCCTGGCGCAGCCGGCAAGGGCCGTTATTGGAAAATATAATGATATTGGCATATTAAATCTTTATTAGGTTTTCGAAATCGGATGCGCCGGAACGCGGGCGAGCCGTGATTTTATAAAAATGCAATAATGATATTGCGGTGCAATTTTTTATTTGCACCATATTAACATGCTAATATTTTGCAATAAAATAAAACTAAAGGTTCTACGAGCAATAAAATAGATGCACAACGGCGTTTGCCCCGTGACAGACCGAAAATACATCCGGAAGTTCAATTGTGGGGACCTGTGCGACTATATCTATTTGGTATAACTTTAAATTAATTAATAATGGATCGCCGGCAGGGAGGAAATCGCCGGCTGTCGACAAAGTGGCATACAGCTTGCTTAAAATAACAACCTAAAGAAATTTAGCCAGAGCGCCTTGCTCCGGTGCTTGAATCATCGGGATTCCACGGATGTTAATAATAATGCTGAAGAAGTTTTTTAAGCTGTAAATGAAACGGGTTATGAACCATTAAACCGGGTTGAAGATTCGTCGAGGCATCATTGCTACAGCGTTTGCTGCGATGAATACAAGATCAGCCCCAAAAATCAAATGGAGGAAGAGATGAATCAAAAACTGAAAGTATGTTGTGCATTGTTGCTGCTCTCCCTGTTTGTTGTCGTGCCGCTGCTTCTGACTGTTCAGGCACAGGCCGTCACACTGGAAGAAGCCATTGCCAAAGCGCCCACAGGAACCGAAAAAGGGCAGATCAATCCGGACACCCCCAAGGGGTGGTTGGGGATTCCGGGCGGCCCTAAAGTGAACGTAATTGTTGCACTTTTATGGACCATCTGGGTGGGCTGGATTTTTTCAACCGTGGGCGCATTCGGCGGCATCATGTCGGGCGTGGGACACATGACGGTATATGGATTGGGCGGCTATGCAAAAACCTTCAAGACTTCAGCGCCGGCCCTTAACAAGGTTTTAACCGACAGCATCCGGGTTTCCAATTCATGGCTCGTCGGTTTCTCTGCTCTG